>NZ_NPGB01000028.1:0-337119 GCF_002259345.1 Rhodococcus sp. 06-156-4
GAGGTTGGTCTCGATGGTCCATCCGCCGCGGTGGGGGGTGTGGTGGTCGTAGGGGACGATGTGGTCGAGTTCGCAGTCGGTGGAGGGGACGTCGCATCCGGGGTGGGTGCAGGTGCGGTAGGTCATGCGTACGCGGGCGGCGAGGTCGGTGGTGGGTCGGTAGGTCAGGGCGCCGGGTGGTGGTTCGGTGTCGCCTCCGTGGCCGTCGGGGTGGGGTCCTGCAGCGAGCGTGGGGTCGGCGGTGATCGCTGCTAAGAGCGTCGCGGTGATCTGCGCGCGAAGGGTGTCACTGAGTAGACCAGTGTTATTGGGCAGACCGGTGGCGCTGGGCAGACCTCTGCCGCTGGTGGCTGTGCTGGTGGGTGTGGGTACGGTTCCTGCTCGGCGGATCCGGCCGCGGTGGATCAGGCGTGGTACCCGAATCCGTAGGGAGGAGAGCACTGTCTTCTGTTTTTGTCGCCGATCGGCTGGCTCGTCGTCGTCGGCGGTATCGGTGTCACCCAGGCCCGTGTCATCGGGAGTCACTGTGTCATCGGGAGTCACTGTGTCGTCGGGAGATGCTGTGCCACCGGGAGGGTCGGCCTTGTCCGGTTCACCTTGTGTCTGGGTGTGTGGTGTTCGGGCGGTGAGGACGTCGTGGAGTTCGGTGAGCAGGCCTTGCCAGTGGGCGTCGGTGGCGATGAGGCGGGCCAGTTCCGGGTCGAGTGGGGTTCCGTCGGCCAGTACGGCGGGGTTCTGGCGTAATCCGAGCAGTGTTTCGGCGTCGAGGAGGATCTGCACCAGCGGACCCCGCCGAGGATCGGGCCGGTCCGCGGCACCGTCCAGCGGGCAATGCTCACCGCGCCCGCAGTGGCATTCGAGGGCGTGTTCGCCGTGGATCAACGCCATCAACCCATCGACCCGTAGCGCCGTGCTCGACCGCGGGTCCTCTCGGCAGACCGTTGCGGCGATCTCGGTCACCACTGCGTCGACTTCGGCGCCTTCGAGGTCGGTGACGATCGCTTCGAGTATCGATGCCCCGCCGGAGTCGCGGCGCACCCGCATCCCCCGGCTACCGCGCACCGTGCGCTCTTGCGCGGCTGCGGCTTCGTCTCGGTCGTGGGTGAGCCACAGTCGCCACAGCCACAGTCGCAGTGATCGCGGCGTCAACCGTTCCGCCGCAGCGACAGCCTCGTGTTCGAGGGCTGCGATGGTGGCATCGGATGCTTTGCCCAACACGGCGGTCAACACCTGGATCCGCGGCCAGTCGATTCCGCCGAAGACGAACCGCAGCGCCGTGAGCGGCATCCGCGACAGCTCCTGCCCGACGGTCAGCAACGGTCTCGTGGCGCTCTGCGACAGACCCAGCGTCACCGCCACCTCGGTGACCACCTGCGCCAGAACGGTCAACGGATCACCACCGGCGTTGTCGTCGGTGGTGTTGTCGGCGTCGGTGAGGCGGATGTCGGCGATTTCGCACACCGCTTCCACCGTTCTGGCGCGGGCTATGTTCTCCCGTACCCGACACACCGCGGCGTAGCCTGCCAACCCGGCCACGCATGCCGTACTCGATCCCGCCGAAACCCCCGTATCGAACATACTTTCGAATATACCGAGAGGGTCCGACAGGTTCGCTCAATTAGCTGGTCAGGCATCACTGAAGCACCCGGTCGAGGAGGTGTTCGATGAGTTGCTCAGCGGAATGCCTTGTGCTGTAACCCTGCAGCATGCCTTGTGCGAGTCCGCCGACGGCCATGAGTACGAGTTCGGCGGCGACTGAACGAGATTCGGCGTCACCGCGCGCACCTGCGAGCTGGTCGGTGACGAGAGTCGCGAGTGCTCGCGGTGCGGCGAAGGTGTCCTCTGACGCTCCAGTCTTCGCCAGACCGCGGATCGGTCTGCTGCTGAAGTTTCTCTCGGCCGGAATTGCGCCGACGGAGAAGCGGATGCGGAAGCTCGTCGAATGGCCTTAACCTCGTACCGTGCTCCGCGACGAGGAATACGCTCTTGCGCTGGCCGCGGTGAAGTTTCACGGACGCGGAGGTCGGCGCGATCACTGCACCGAGCCTTGTGCTCTTCGGTGCGGGGACGGTCGTCGCCGATCCGAACCTTCTGCGGCCCGGGCTCGTCGACACATCGGGCCTTCACCGACAGCCATGATCCGGTTCGAGCCTGACCGAGCGTCACCAGTTCCGTAGGTACTCGAGTGCGCGTGCTTGGGCGGCGTCGGATTCGGGGTGGGTGTAGAACGCGAAGTGGGTGCCGCGGTCGAGGGTCAGCAATTCGGACTCGGCGATACCCACGTGTGCGTGCTCGCTGTTCTCCGGCAGTACGTCCGAATCCGCGCTGCCCTGCACCAGCAAGGTTGGCGCTTCGATCGCTCCCCATCCCGGGTCGGCGGATTTGGCGAATTGCACCAGATCGTTGTCCCAGCCCGCTTTGCGCCTGCCCACCTGTGAGGCGGTGAGGGCCATGTCGAGGACGAACTGCTTCTTCACCGGATCGGAGTCGATGTATTTCACGTGTTCGTCGAATTCGTCACCACTGAGGGAGCTTTCGTCCGACACGGCGCCCTGGATCACCTGAAGCGGTTGATGCGCAACGAGTGTGCGCATCAACCAATCACCGATCCTGGTGGTCTGAAAGATGCGCGACGCGATGTCCGGAGTCGGGTTGACCCAGTGTTCGCTCAGGCACGCAATGGCCACGAGCGCACCGGTTCGGTCCGGGTGTGTGGCCGCGAACTGGTAGGCCGACGGCCCGCCTCCCGACCATGCCAGCACGCCCACCTTGGCGATCCCCAACTCGTCGAGCAGCGCGGCGTACAGATCAGCCTGCTCTCGCGGCGTCGCGCGATCGCCCAGTTCGGTTCCGAGGTAGCCGGGCCTCGACACCAAGATCGCCTGGAACTCGTCGACGGGGAGGAAGCCCGCCATCGCGTCGGCCGCGTCGATCCCGCCCGGCGAACCGTGCAGCACCAACACCGGTTTTCCGGAGCCTCTGACTGCGTACTCGATGGGCCCACGCGCAGTGGAGATCACCTTCACATCGACCAGTTGTTCCATGGCTCCTCATCAGCGCTCGGCGACTGAGGATCGATTCTGCTCGCCTGCTGACCTCCTCGCTTCGCCCGAATCGTGTGAGAACAGGGCTCTACATACTGAACGCGCCGCTGAAGTCGAGGGGCGCGGCTTCGACGTGCCGTCCGCGGGGCGTTGCGTCGACCAGTACACCGCCGTCGACGACGATGTCACCGCGGACGAGGACCGTGACGGGCTTCCCTCGCAGCGGTGTCCCTTCGTAGGGTGTGTAGTCGGTTGCCATGTGCAGGGTGTCCGTCCCGGCGGTCCATTCGAGGTCCGGGTCCCAGATGGCGATGTCTGCGTCGGCCCCCGGCATCAACGATCCTTTGCGGGGATACAGGCCGTTGGTGCGGGCGGGATTGGTGGAGGTGAGCTCCACGAATCGGCTCGGGGTGAGTCCACGGCCGTTCACGAACGTCGAGAAGATCACCGGCAATCTCGTTTCGACGCCGGGTAGCCCGTTCGGCATATGCCTGACGTCGTGGCTGTGCACCTGCTTCTGGGCGGTGTCGTAGCAGCAGTGGTCGGATCCGATGGTGGTGATGTGGCCGGTGAACAGGTGCTGTCCCAATTCCTCGACGACATCGGCTGCGCGCAACGGAGGGCAGCACACGAAACGTTCCGGGTGCTCGCCCTCGTACGCGGAGTCGTCGAGGATCAGGTGGTGTGCGACGGCTTCGGTGAAGGCGACGAGCCCACGCTTGCGGGCGTCGGCGACGAGTTCCACAGCTGCCGAAGTGGATTGGTGGACGAAGTAGACGGGTGCCTGCTGTGACTCTGCAATCGCGAGAACGGCGGCAACCGACGCGGTTTCCGCCAGTTCGGGTCGTGTCTGCGACATGTGGGCCGCGTCCACACCGTCGGATGCCGCGGCAAAGTTCTGGGCGTCGGTGACGATCGCGTCGGATTCGCAGTGGATGATCACCATTCCGCCGAGGTCGCGTGTGGTCTGCATCGTGTTGAGGATGGTGTGTTCGTTCGCCATCGTCTCACCGGCGTAGGTGGTGAACATCTTCACCGTGCGGATGCCGGCGTCGGCCATGGTCGCGAGCTGATCGGCCGTCGTGTCGTTCCAGTCCACGACGCATGCGTGCAGCGCGGAATCGCACACACCTTCCTCGGCTTTGGCGCGTTGCTTCTCCGCTGCATCCAGCGGTTCCTGGCCGGGACGGGGAATGGCGAAGTCGACGATCGTCGTCGTTCCACCGAACACCGCAGCTGTCGTGCATTCGAGATAGGAATCGAGGGAGGTGAACTCACCGGAGGTGAAACCGACGTGGCAGTGCGGATCGACACCGCCCGGCATGACGAGTTTTCCGGTCGCATCGATCGTTTCGGCTGCTTCGTCGACCTCGCTGCCGGGGCTGAGTACGGCGACGATCTTGCCGTCGTCGATGAGTAGGTCCGCCGGGCCCGCCCAATGGGGCTCGACGAGAGTTCCGCCGCGGACGACCTTCATCGCTGTGCCTCCAGGTATGCCAACCAGCCTCCGCGGTCGCTGATGTCGACGACTCCCGCTGCCGTGAGGGAGTTCTCGCGCATCCGCATCGACAACGATCCCGTGCCGTCGGCCAATTCGATGACACCGAGTTCCAGTTCGGCGGGCTCACGCGGCAACAGTTCCTCGCGGAGTACGTCGTACTCGACCTCGTACAGTTCGCCTGGGACGACGAAGCCCGCGGTCGTCACCGGATGGAGTCCAGGAAACTCGTCGCGCACAGAGTAGAAGCGATACTTCGGTGCGGTGTCGACCGCGCCGAGAAACTTCGCGCGATTCAAGGCGTCGTTGAGCGTGCCACCGGACATTGCCTGCCCGTTGACGAACATGGTGACCAGAGCCATCGTCTTCCTTCTTTCGGGGTGGAGCGTTCAGTGAGCGGTGAGTTGGGTGAGTCGTGCGGGCGAGAAGGTGGAGACGTCCAGCTGCGGGGTCGATCCGTGCACCAGAGCGGTCAAGACCTCCGCCCACAGTGGCGCGAACGTGAACGAATACGTCCCGCCTGCCACGAACAGTCCGGGTGCACCGTCGAGTTCGCCGATGACGGGCATCTCGTCAGGAGTGGTGACGACAGGTCCGGTCCAGGTGTCCGTGGGCGTGTCGCGATGCAGGGACGGCAGCAGCCGCGCGACCTGTGCGAGGTTGCCGACGGTGCTCTCGGCCAGCGTCGGCGCTGCATCATGGTCGTGGAACGGCCCCGCCGGCCAACCGCCTCCGAGGACGAGACGACCACGTCGGTCCTGCTTGATCGACATTCCCTCTCCCACATGCTGAACCAGCACCTCGAGTGCGCCGGGCGCGGCGTCCAGGGAGTGCATCTGAAGGGATGTCGGAACCAGATCGAGCGAGACCCCGGCCATGGCGGCGATCCGAGCCATCCACGGTCCGGCCACATCGACGACGACGGGCGCGGTCCACGTGCCTGCCGGGCTGGCGACGTGCCACACACCGTCGACGCGGTCGAGTCCGGTGACCGGGGTCTCGGGGTGCAGGACTGCGCCTTCGGCGACTGCTTGGCGCAGCAATGCCGGTCCGGCGAGGTCCGGTTCGGCGAACCCGTCCCACGCGCACCAGGTGGCTGCCGTGACGCTCGGCCCGAGCAACGGGAGGGCGCGGCGTGCTTCGTCGCCGGTCAGCACCTCGGTCGGGATCCCTGCTGCGTCTTCCCAGGTGTGCTTCGTCTGCAGCGTGAGGGCCTGTTCGTCGGTCTCCGCGACCATGAAACCGCCGCAGCGGTTCAAGCCGAGGCCAGGAACACTCTCGTCGAGAACATCCCACAGTGCGCTGGTCGACTTCTGCAGTGGCAGCAGCTGTTCGACGTCGACGGCCGTTCCCTGACCGGGGCGTCGGGTGTGAATGGTCTGAATGTGCAGATTGCCGGCGGTCGTACCGGATCCAGCGGTGTTGGGCAGCGTTCGATCCAGCACGGCGACGCGGGAGCCGGCCCGCGTGAGTGCAAGGGCTGTCGCGGCGCCGACGATTCCGGCACCGATGACGACCACGTCGACCTCAGAGTGCATGACTTGCCCCTACCGGCCGCGCGTACGCATCTTGAATGCCGGACTGCACGACGATGTTCTGCAGCACGTCGAGGGTCTCGGGATCGGTGACCGGCAACAGTGGGTCGCGAACGTATCCGCCGGGTTGTCCGAGCAGATTCATCACGGCCTTCAGCTGAGGAATCGGAGATGCGTGAATTCCGCTGTAGTCGCCGTTGATCAGGCTTCCGGAGAACGCGCGGTACTTGTCCACCCAGCCGCGTGCGGAGTCGGCGTCACGTTCCGCGACCGCTCGATAGAAGGGAACGGCGAACGGGGCGCCGACGCCACCGCCGTCGATGTTGCCGTCGCCACCGAGCTCGAGCAGCGTGGCCAATCCTCGGCGGTGCAGGAAGCTCCCGAACACGCGCACTCGATCGGATACTGCTTCGACGGTGTCGAGCATCCTCAGCCAGTCGCCGGTGCTGTCCTTGATCGCCACGACGTTGTCCAAGTCGGCAAGGCGTGAGAACAAGCCTGGTACCGCAGCCATGTCGACGGCCACACCGCGTGGCCAGTTGTACGCCATGAACGGTAGTTCGGTTGCTGTGGAGACTTTTTCGTAGAACCGGAAGGTCTCCTCGCCGGAGGTGTGCACGTACGGCGGGGGAGTGGACAGCACACCGTCGGCGCCTGCCGATGCGGCATGCGCCGCGAGTTCACTCGACTCGCGTGCGGTGTAGGCGCTGACGCCGATGACCACGGGAAAGCGTCCGGCGACGGCGTCGATCGCGATCTCGGCGACCTGTCGGCGTTCGTCGTCGGTCTGGCTGAACCATTCACCGGTGCTTCCGTTGACGAGGACTCCGTCCACAGCGACATCGGCGTAGAGGTTCATCAGGTCGCGGAGACCGTCGGCGTCGACGGCGCCGGACTCGGTGAACGGGGTGGGGGATGCGGGCCAGTAGCCGGACCACGCGACATCATCGCGATTCATGATGGAGACCTTTCGAACGAGATCGGTCGGACGAGCGACCGTCTCGGAGAAGTTTTGGGATCGATTGCATAGACTGCCGTCGGGTGGCCGCGATCGTCAAGCCGGAAACGTACTTGTAACGAGCGCACTGTCCAATATCCCTACCGGCCACCGAGAATGTCCGAGTGAACAGCGAGAGGAAGGTGAGGCGACCGATGGCGGTCACCTTGATCGACGTGGCCGACGCCGCCGGAGTGTCACGGAGTACGGCGTCCCGCGCGCTGAGCGGATCGTCGTTGATCTCGGCCGAGACTCGCGCTGCAGTGCAGGAGGCGGCGCGCTCGCTGGGATATCGACCGAATCGTGCCGCTAGTGCCCTCCGGTCCAATCGTTCGCATCTGATCGGCCTGGTCATGAACAACCTGATCAACGCCTCGTTCCACACTGTTGCCGAAGTGGTGCAGAAGCGTGCGTCGGCGAGCGGCTTCCAGGTTCTGCTGTGCATCACCGACGCTGATCCGGCTCGGGAGAACGACGTGCTCGCGATGCTCGGCGACCACGGAGTCGACGGCACCATCGTCATCGGCAGTGGCCGAAGCGCTGCGGCGTCGAACGCGCTGCTCGCCGAGGGCCGAGCCGTGGTCAACCTCATCAGGTCCGTGCAGGGCAGCAAGGCGTCGACGGTCCTCGCCGACGATCTCGACGGTGCCCGTGATGCCATCGCTCACCTCGTGTCGTTGGGACATCGCCGGATCGGTTACATCGGCGGCACCGAGGACGCGACATCGGGCCGGGAGCGCTACGAGGGATATCGGTCTGCGTTGTTCGACGCGGGCATCGACGTCGACCAGGCCATCGTGAGGAAAGGGCCGTTCACGACCGAGTTCGGCGCCGAGGCCGTGAACTCGCTGTTGGACGGGCCCGAGCCCATGACCGCGCTCTACGCGGCCAACCATGAGGCGGTGTTCGGGATTCTGCCGACCCTGGCGTCGCGAGGGGTTTCCGTGCCCGACGACTTGTCCCTCATCTGCCACGAGGACATGCCCTGGTTGGCGTTGTGGCAGCCGGCGATCACCGTGGTCGACAACGGTGCGGCTCAACTGGCGAATGTGGCGATGGATCTGCTGTTTCAGCAGATCAACGGGGCCGCGGTGCCGGACAGGCGGACCTACCGAGTCGGGGCCCAGCTGGTCGAGCGTGCCTCGTGTGGCGCGGTGACGGGCACAACATGAGCGGCGCGGTACGTGGGGCCGCCACCCTCGAATGGTTAAAACTTCATGTATCGCGTGTCATCCGTGTTAACCACGTTGACGCTGACGAAATGCTCTGAGACGCTTTATGCAATCGATCCCATCGGGATCGGCTCGCACCTCGCGAACATTCGAATGGTCACTGCTGCAGTGCAGTTGACGAACGAAAGGCACACCCATGCGCAGGATCATCACGCGGACTCCGCTCCTCGGAATCGCCGCCGCGGCCGTCGTGGCAGCAGGGCTCACCGGCTGCAGCTCCGCTGCGGACGAGCAGGCAGCGCCGACGGACTGTACGCCGACGCTCGGGGCCTCCGATCTGGCCGAGGAGGGTGCGTTGACGATGGCAACGAACGCCACGTTGCCTCCCATGCAGTACGTCGACGCCAATGGCGACGTCGTCGGAATGCGGGTCGAACTGGGCAAGGAAATCGCCAAGCGTCTGTGCCTGACGCCGAAGTTCGTCAACATCGAGTTCGAGGCGCAGATCCCCGGAGTGCAGAGCGGACGCTGGGACATGATCGACACAGGCATGTTCTACACCCCGGCGCGTGCGGAGACGATCGACCTGGTGCCGTACGAGGTTCAGGCGGTGTCGATTTCGGTGCCGTCGGGTAATCCCGAGTCGATTTCCAGCGTCGACGATCTGGCCGGCAAGACCATCGGCGTCGAGGCGCCGGGTTACGAGTTCGACACGCTCACTGCGTTGTCCGAGCAGTTCGCGTCCGAAGGCAAGCCGCCGCTGACGGTCCAGACCTTCAAGACCAATGCCGATGCTTACCAGGCTCTTTCGGCTGGACAGCTCGACGGAACCTCCATCGTGGAATCGGTCACGTCCTTCTACCAGGAGGACGGACGCTTCGAGACGGCCGTCGGTGGAATCAACGAGGCCCCTCTCGCAATGGGATTCGCCAAGGGCAGCGCGTCGTCCGCCGAGGTCGCACGTGTGCTGACGGAGATGCGTGAAGACGGCTACCTCCCCGAGTTGTTCGAGCAATACGACGTCACCGGGTACGAGGGCGACATCGCCGTCAGTACCGGGCCGCTGGACAGCTGATCCACATGTGGTCCTGGGACGCCTTCTTTTCCATTCTCACCAGCACGCAACTCCTCGAGGGTGCGTGGGTCACGATCTGGCTCACCGTCGTCAGCATGATCCTCGGTTTGATTCTCGCGGTCGTCGTCGCCGCGGCGAGGTCGTCGAAGCTGATGCCGCTGCGCGCGATCGCCGGGTTCTACGTCTGGCTCATGCGCGGAACACCGCTGCTGGTGCAGCTGGTGATCATCTACACCGGCCTACCTCAGGTCGGAATCAAACTCGGTGTCATCGAAGCGGCGTTGCTCGGCTTGGTGCTCAACGAGGCCGCGTACCTGTCGGAAATCGTTCGGTCCGGTTTGCTCTCGGTTCCGACCGGTCAGACCGAAGCAGCGCGTGCGCTGGGAATGTCTCCGACAAAGGTCTTCCGCGTCGTGGTTCTGCCTCAGGCTCTGCGGGTGATGATTCCGCCGCTCGGCAACAGTTTCAACGGTCTGCTCAAGACCACGACGCTCGTGTCGGTCATCTCGGTGCAAGAGTTGCTCCGCCGCACCCAGTTCCTGGTGCAGATCAATTTCCGGGTGTTGGAAGGACTGTGTGCCGCCGCGCTGTACTTCCTCGTCCTCACGACGCTGTGGGGCTTGATTCAGCGCATGATCGAGGTCCGTGTGGGTCGGGGCTACGACCGTGACTACCGACGCAAAGGTGGCACGAAGACCGACAAGTTGGACGACAGTGTGATGGAAGCCGAGGCCGTGAACCGATGATCGACGCAGCGAAAGTGATCGACGCCAGGAAAGTCACCACGACGATGGTCGAGGTGCGCAACATGACCAAGGCCTACAACGATCTGGTCGTCCTCGACGACATCGACTTCACCGTCGACAAGGGCGAAGTAGTGCTGCTTCTCGGCCCGTCGGGCAGTGGCAAGAGCACGTTGTTGCGGACGTTGAACTGCCTCGAGACCATCCAGTCCGGCACGGTGCGTGTCTGTGGGGAGATGATGGGCTTCTCCGACAATGCGAATCGAACTCCGTTGTCCGAAGCACAGATTGCGAAGCAACGTCACCACACGGGCATGGTGTTCCAAAGCTTCAACCTGTTTCCGATGATGACGGCACTGGACAACGTGGCGTCCGGCCCTCGGCACGTGCTCGGCACACAGAAGGACCGTGCACGTCGCCAAGCCCGAGAACTGCTCGATCTGGTGGGCTTGGCGGACAAGGGCGAGAACTACCCCTCGCAGCTCTCCGGTGGGCAACAGCAGCGCGTCGCCATCGCCCGAGCACTTGCTATGAAACCCGAAGTGATGCTGTTCGACGAACCGACCTCGGCTCTGGACCCGGAGATGGTCAACGAGGTGCTCGACGTGATGCTTCGCCTGCGCGACGAAGGCATGACGATGGTCGTCGTCAGCCACGAGATGGGTTTCGCCAAAGCCGCAGCGGATCGTGTGGTCTTCATGAGCGACGGCAAGATCGTCGAGGAGGCGCCCCCGAACGAGTTCTTCGACAACCCGAAGAACGCTCGTACCCAACAATTTCTCAGCCGGATTCTCTGACCGCTGAGGAGCCGATGTTTCGAAGGCCCCGGTACGTGGAAGACAAGACCGAGTTCGGACGTGATCGCCCGGGCACCGCGGTCGAGCCAGGGCCCGGAGGTTCAAACACTCGTGCCTCCGGGCCCGCCGCTGCGGGTATCGAATCCCCCCGACGAATCAGCGACCGATGACGTCCAGGGCTGCTCCGATGATGGAGTCCGTGTCGATGTGGTGGTATCTGTACACCTCGTCCAGTGAGCCCACCTGACCGAAATCACTGACGCCCAACGACGTCGACGCGACTTTGTTGACGGTGGCCAGAAACGCCAGGGTGTGTGGGTGGCCGTCGAGCACGGTCACCAGGGGCGTTGCCCGATCCGCGGGCAGTAGCTGATCCAGAATCCAGGAGTTACCTGCTCTGTGCCCCTGGCGTGCCTGGATTGCGCGGTAGAGCTCGCCGGGGCTGGTGACGCACAGGACGTCGGCGACGACGCCGATGCCGTCGAGTCGTTCGGCAGCCTGGAGTGCCTCGGTCATCAGCGCCCCCATCGCGGCGATCGTGACCGTGGCTCCGTCGCGCCTGACGAGGGGGTATCCGCCGGCGACGACCTGGCGTCGGCGCCGTTCCCGGGCAGCGGGGTCGGCGGGCACGTCGGCCAGTGTCTGATCGACGGGACGGGTGGACAACCGCAGGTACGCGGAGCTGCCGTCAGGCCTGCCGAGGCGGCCGATGCTGGCGAGCAGCGTCCACTCGACATCGATGGCGAACGCAGGCTCGTACGTGATGCACCCCGGTTGTTCCAGGCCGATCGACGGAGTCTTGATCGACTGGTGCGCGCCGCCCTCCGCAGCGAGAGTGACACCGGACGGAGTGCCGACGAGAATCGACTGGCCACCTGCGTAGATGCCGTAGGACCAGGGTTCGAGCGCGCGTTCGACGAACGGGTCGTACATGACCCCGATCGGGAACAAGGGCTGTCCCCACCGACTCCACGTGGCGCCGAGTTCGCCCATGAGTCCGACGAGGTTGGTCTCGGCAATGCCCAGTTCCATGTGCTGGCCGGTGGGCTTTTCCCGCCAATGCATGATCGTTTCGGCGTCGTCCTCGAACCAGTCGCGACGCTCGGCCGAGGACCAGACCCCGACCTTGTTCACCCAGCCACCGAGGTTGGTGGTGGAACTGACATCGGGGCTGACGGTGACGACCCTGCTCGCGGCGTCCGGGGCATCCCGCGTCAGATCGATGAGCACGCGCCCCAGTGCAGCCTGAGTGGTGGCTGTGCCCTTCGGTGTCCGGCCGATGTCGACCGGCACGGCGGGAGGCTCGGATACAGGGACGGGATCGCGACGAAGGCGAGCAGCTGCCGCGTCGCACACCAGGTCCGACGGGCTGCCCGGGGCGAACGTCGCCCACGGATCGGCCGGATCGACGCCGAGGGATCTACCCAGAGCCTCGTACTCGTCGACGGTCAGAAGCGACGAATGATTCTGCGGGTGACCCTGGGTCGGCAGGCCGAATCCCTTGACGGTGTAGGCGATGACGACGGTCGGCCTGGTGTCGTCGATGCGGGAGTACGCGTCGCGCAACGCCGCCATGTCGTGGCCGCCGAGATTGCGGATGGACTCGGTGAGCAGTGCGTCGTCGAGATCGGAGATCAGGTCCGCGATCGCCGACGCGTCCTGGCCTGTCCCGGGAAGCCGGGATCGGAGTTCGTCCGCGGTGCAGCGGAGGAGCCGCTGGTACTCGGGGTTGGGCATATCGAGAATTCGGCTGCGCAGTGCTTCCCCGTCTGGACGGGCGAAGAGATCCTCGAGGAGGCGGCCGAACTTGACGGTGATCACTTGCCAGCCGGCGGCGTCGAACATCTTCTCGAGGCGCCGTGCAGCGATGTTGGGGACCACCCGATCGAGCGATTGACGGTTCAGGTCGACGATCCACACGATCTCGCCGAGCTCGGCGATACCGGGATCGATGATCGCCTCCCACACGGCTCCCTCGTCGAGTTCGGCGTCTCCGACCAGTGAGTACTGGCGTCCGGAAAACCCCGACGGTCGTGATGTCTCGTCGGGATCGCCGAAGCTGGTTTCGACGTATCGGCGCGACATCGCACCCCAGATGGGTGCGGTGGCACCGATTCCCACCGAGCCCGTGGAGTAGTCGACGGGGTCGGGATCCTTGGCACGCGACGGATAGGACTGCAATCCGCCGAACGAGCGCAGAGTGGTGAGGTACTTCGCGTCGAGCTCACCCAGCAGATAGTTGATCGCATGGAGAACCGGAGAAGCGTGCGGCTTGACCGACACGCGATCCCCGGCTTCCAGCTGTTCGAACCACAGCGAGGTCATGATCGAGACCATCGATGCGCACGAGGCCTGGTGACCACCCACTTTGAGTCCCGACGGGTTGGGCCGAACTCGATTGGCGTGATGGATGATCGACGTCGACAGCCACAGCACCCTCTCGGCGATCTCGTGCAGATCGTCACGAGCGCCCCGGGGCGAATGATGTTCGGCGGGAGTGATGCTGGTCATGACTGCTCAGTCGATCAGACATCGATGTACTGCACAATGCACGAACGGGAGACTGAGCACGATGCACGGTTTCAAGTGCACCAGGCGGCGTCGAATTGGTCGAAGTGGTCAGTAGCAGCCGGCCATGACATCTGTCATCACGCTTTCATGGAGAAGTCACTGCACAAGATGATGAGGCGCACTGTTTTTCGTTTCCGATGAACGACAGAGTCGTAGATGGAAAGAGCACCTGGCTCACAGCATCCACGAAGGAGACGAAGATGAGGAATTCGACCAAGTTCGCGCTGACCACCCTGGCCGCTGCCGCGCTCTTCGGGACCGCGGGTGCCGTCGGGACCACGGCAGCGTCGGCGGACACGATCGAGAACCTGACGCCGCGAGCGAACGACGGCGCGCAGTGCGTGGTGTTGGACGACCACGGTCGTGAGCAGGAGTTTCTGTACAGCCCGCTCGACTGCTCCAGCGCTCAGTCGGATATCGATCGCGAGGAGCGCCGCGAAGAACGACGCGAGGAGCGCGCGTCCGCGGAATGAGGCATGAGCCGTTCACCGTGAGATAGTGGCCCATGCGGCCGACCTGTTCTGTGTACGTGGATACCGGCTACCTCTTGGCTTCTGCCGCAACTCGAAGGACAGGCACGTCTCTGCGCAGCGGAATCTTCGTGGATTACGCAACGTTGATCGCCGCTCTGGTCGACGCCGCAGAGACCCGATCGGGCTTACCGATACTCCGCGTGTACTGGTACGACTCCGCGCGGAACGGAGTTCCGGACGCCCAACAGGAGCGCATCGGTGAACTGTCCAAGGTCAAGCTCCGGCTCGGCCGGTTCGGGGTCAACGGTGAACAGAAGGGCGTCGACCTGCGCATCGGACTGGACCTCGTCGCTCACGCGAGGAGCAACGCGTCGGACGTGTTCTTCCTCGTGTCCGGAGACGACGATCTGACCGAGGCCGTCGAGGAGGCACAGGCACACGGTGTGCAAGTGCTGCTCCTGACCGTCCCGACGAACGACGGCAAACCCCACGGCGTCAGTCGCCATTTGATCCGAGCGTCCGACGGACTCGACTTCTTCGACGGCGCCGCCGTGGATGCGGCCGTCATGAAGATCGATCGGCAGCCGCCTCCCGTCGTCGTCACCGATCCGGTGAGCGTCCCCAAGCCTGCGCACCGGCCGGGACCCAAGCCCGGCCCCCGCGTGCCCACTCCGCTCGACGTCGCGTCCACCGCGCAGGCACCCGCTCCCGTTCGGCCCGCGAACGTTCTCGTCTACAGCGGAACCACCGGATCGGGCAGTACCGTCCAACCCGAGTACGTGATGGCGGGTGAGGAAACCGAACTGATCGACGAAGTGGTCTCCCGCGTCCTGGCATCGTTGGAAGCGAGCAGCACACCCGAGGACAAGCTGAGCCTGCAACGCACCAGGCCGAACATCCCACCGGATATCGACCGGGCACTCCTACTCGACGCCTCCGACGCCATGGGGCATCACGACCTCGACGAGGGAATTCGATACCGCCTGCGCGCGCGATTCTGGGAGAAGTACGACGAACAGTGACGGCCGACGGGCCCTACACTCGTCGCATGCATCGCATCTTCACCACCAGCGTCGCTTCGGTGTATCCGCATTACGTCACCAAGCTGGAACGCAAGGGACGCACGGAAGAAGAGTTGCGTGAAGTCGTGGAATGGCTGACCGGATTCGACAGTGCTGCGTTGGAACGCCATCTCTCCGCCGAAACGACGTTCGAGGATTTCTTCGCCGACGCACGGCTCAATCCGGGCGCGTCGTCGATCACCGGTCTGGTGTGCGGGGTGCGCGTCGAGAACGTCGAGGATCCGCTGATGCAGAAGATTCGCTACCTGGACAAGCTGGTTGACGAACTGGCCAAGGGAAAGAAGATGGAGAAGGTGCTGCGGACCTGACCGGACGGGTGTATGTACCGTTGCTGCGGTGAAATCAACTCGTGTTTCGGTGTCCGGTGTTCTCGTGTCCAGCGCGGCACTCGTCCTGACGTTGGCTGCATGTAGCTCCGACTCCGATGCTCCGGCGGCGTCGACGTCCTCCGCCGCATCGTCGGTAGCGGAGGCAGCGACATGCCCCACCGCGGAACCGGACGACGCGGGCGACCCCGAGTGGACTCTGGCGGGAGATACCGGCAGCGTGTCGGTCATCGGTTCCACGGATTCCTCGGCTCCCGTGGTGGACGTCGAGGCGCCGTTCAGCGTCGCGCAGACGCAGGTGCAGACGTTGCAGGCCGGCGACGGACCTGTCGTGGCGGACGACGCCGAGGTCTCGGTCTGCTACATGGGCGTCAACGGACGCGACGGATCGGTGTTCGACAGCAGTTACCAGCGCGGAGCCCCGGTGGAGTTCCCGCTGACCGGCGTCGTCCCCGGATTCCAGAAGGCGATCGCAGGCCAGACGACGGGGTCGACCGTGGCTGTGGCCATGAACTCCGCCGACGGCTACCCGGACGGTCAGCCCCGCGCCGGAATCGAAGCTGGCGACAGTCTTGTGTTCGCGATCAAAATTCTGGGCGTCACCGGATAACTTCCCGGTGCGTGGCACGAATAGTTGCGTGCTGTGACCGATGTTCAGCGCCACGTACCCCGGCAGAATCGATGATGTCAGATCGAGGACTTCGGCGAAGGGCGGCCCGGGATGCGCTTGCCTGGTCTTGCACTCGGCTTCGTGCCGTGGGCGCTGTTCCTCGTGATGCCGCATCGCGAAGGCGACCACGCGCTGCTCTTCTCGAGCATCCTCACTGCGCTCGTTGCACTGGTGCTCACCCACTGGACCCGCGGGCGGGCAGGAATCAAGTGGCTCGGCGCCACTGCGGTGCTCATCTTCGCGGGTTTCGCAGCAGCCTCCCTGGTGTCGTTCCCGTCGTCGACGTGGCTGTCGGAGTACGCGTCGGCAATCGCGCTGTTCGTGCTCGCCGCCGTGATGGCGACGTCGACCCTCGGCGTCACCTTCACCGAGCAGTACGCGCGTGAAAGCCTGCCGAAGGAGTACTGGGGCGCGCCGCGGCTTCGCTCGCTCAACGTGCGGATCTCGGCCACGTGGGCAGTGTGCACCTTCGCGGCAGCCCTGAGCATGACCGTTGCGGCAGCGGTCGCCGACCCGTTCTCGAAATACTTCGCACTCGCGTGGATCGTCCCAGTGTGCTTGACACTCTTCGCTTCTCGTTACACAGCTACGTCGCTGGGGGCCCTCACCTCGCGCGCATGAGTAATGTCAGGTCGTCAATTGCCCGCCCGCAGAACGCCAGTGGATCAAGCCACCGCTCATGTTGACAGCGTCGAAACCGTTCTCCACCAGAAGATTCGCGGCCCCCGCTGATCGCAGCCCGCCCGTGCAGAAGGTGATGATCTTCCGGTCCTCCGGGAAATCGATGCACTTGTCCAGCAGGACTTCCAGCGGTGCGTGCACGGCACCCGGGATGTGCGTCCGGTTCCACTCGAACTCTCGTCGGACATCGACGACGAGCGCGCCCTCCTCCACCAAGCGAACGGCCTCCTCCGCCGAGACGGCGGGTGGTCTACGCAGATAGTGACGGATGCTCATGAGTAACTCGATCCAGGGCGAACGATCATCAGTACGACGACGATCACCCACAACAAGTTGAAAATGCCGGTGGCCATGCCGATTTGCTTCAGCCTTGCCCCGTCGTCGGGAGTCGCCAGGGCCTCGCTCTGCATGGGTGCGATGAGCAAGGCCAACAGGCCGCCGGCCACGATCGTCAGCACGAGAGCGACGCTGATCCACACTTCACCGATGCGCCCTTGAACAGCAGCGAGTACCAGTCCGACGACCGGTACGACGATGGCCAGTAGGCCGTAGACGCGGGTGATGCGATGGAGTGCCTTTGCGACGTCGATGCTGTGTCCGGGCGACGCGTACTTCGGGAACAGGCTTGCGACGACGGCGACCGGGCCGACGAAGAGGATTCCCGCCACCACGTGGATGGAGAGCAACAACGATTCCATGACCTTCAGCCTAGCTGAAGGTCATCGGTGTCGATCACTCCGTGGCCGACATCACCCGCAGCATGTGCTCCCGTAAGGCCTCCGTCAGTTCGGGGTGATTCTCGGCGAACTGCACATCCAGGGCGGTTACAGCCTGAGCTGCATCGTCCAGCAGTCTCAGACCTGCGTTCGTCACCCGCAGCTTCGACGCGGCCCCGGCCTGCGCCGTGCCGTCGTCGACCAGGCCGGAACTGACAAATCCGGCGACCGCACTGTGCGCGCTCTGCACAGTGATGCGAGAGCGACGCGCAAGTTCACTGAACGAAATCCCAGGCGTACCGCGAATATGGCCCAGCAGCCCGTACTTCCGCGTCGTCAGCCCAAAGGGCTTCAGCGCCTCCGCGAACGCCGCATCCCACACCCTCGCCACCGTGAGCAACGTAATCATGGGACTGAACGGAACAGGCGCGGACATACCGGCAGATTACCGACGGCCGGGTTGGTCCGTGTGGTGCGGCTCGAGAATTCGTGCTCAGTTGGTCAGATGCCCTGTATCGCTGAGGCGAGCGTAGTTCTGGTGCAGAACATCATCGACAGCCGAGTAGACGCGTCGGGAAAAGGCGAGAACTGCTATGTCATGCACGAGCAACCGTTCTCGTCGGCGGTAATCCACTATCGGAACTTACCCTCTGGCCGAGGCCTCAGGGTGCGCCGCGTGACGAGTGCGGTAGCGCCCGATGCCAGGACCAGGCAGCCGGTCACGACCCAGGCGATGGTCCGCCAGGGGAGATGCAGTCCGACCTCGGTGCCGGTCAGTTGGCTCAACCCGGCGGCCATGCCCAACAAGGGTGGGATGGTCACGATCGAACCGAGTGCAGAACCGATGAGGACGATGATCACCGTCTCGAAGACTGCCGTCGACAGTAATTGTCGTGATGTGCCGCCGGAGGATTGCAGAGCCGAGATGTCCGGCCCACGACGGTACGCCGACACAGCCATGCCGTTCGCGACGGTAAGGCCGCAGTAACCAACGGACATCGCAATGAGTGTCGCTGCAAGCCAATCGGTCAGCCGAGCGTCGACTTCGTAATCCTGCAGCGCGAAACTGTAGGCATCCTTCACCGTGGCGCCCGGAGGCAGTTCAGAAGGTGTCATTTCCTGCGGCAGGAAGACGACATCGGTCAGGGCTGATGGATCATGCTCGCGCACCAGGTCCCGCGGCAATACGAAGGCCCCACGCGCGGGATCGAGTGGGAGTACCTGCGAGATGGTCACGTTTTCGGACATTCCGTCCGCAAAGCGCACCGTGATCGTCCGTCCGACCTGAACGTCGAGCAAAGTCGCAGTCGCTTCGTCCACAGCAGCATGCCCTGCTGTGGCATAACGTTCGTCGAGACTTCCGATGGCGTCGATGACCGTTGTACTGCCCTGTGTTCCAGGTACGAACAACCGGGTCGGTAGGCCTGCGCGAGTCCCGAGCGGGCCCGCCCCTGATTCCGCCACCACCTGGTCGCTGAGGCCTGGGGTGCCGTCGGATGTCACGAGCACCATTCCCTGCAGTTGCGCGGTCTGCTCGGCGGGATAAGCCACCGCCATCGTCTCTACCATCCCGCTCAACAGCACCGCGAATCCGACGGCTGCAATGACTGGAGCAGCCGTGCCGGCGGCACGTCGCGTACTCGTGGTGAGTTCTGCTCTCAGGAGCATCGGTCCCGCCGAGCGGGATGAACGCGCGAAGGGCCATGTCACCAGCTGTGCGATCGGACCGATGACGATGGGCGCGAGCAGCGCGGCCGAGACGGTGAACAACATGGCTGCTCCGATTGCGTTGGTTGTCCTGCTGTCCGGTGCCGCGCCCGCGGTCAACGCAGTCGCGCCCACACCGCCGAGGAGTGCGGCGATTCCCGATACCCAGCGCACCTTCGTCATGGGATGTCGCTCGACGGCGGCGGCGAGCAGTGCTTCTATCGGAGCCACCCTGGTTGCGGACTCGGCAGCCGTCCAGGCGCCGATCACCGCCACGGCTACTCCGATGGCCACTGCCACTATCACTGGCCAAGCGGAGATGCGCAGATGAAAGTCAGGAGGCTGAACGTCGAGACTCGACAGCACGATTCGCAGTACCGGAGCAAGTGCGAGACCGACTGTAGCGCCGATGATTCCACCGATACAACCGATGGCAGCAGCTTCACCGAGAACCATGCGCCGAACCTGCCCCGGTGAGGCGCCGACGGTTCGAAGCAAACCGAGTTCCCGACGGCGTTCGGCCGTAGCGAGCGCAAATGTCGAGGCTACGACGAAGACGGTCGTGAACAGCCCGATGGACGACATCGCGATGATCAATTGATTACCGAGGTTCCTCCGGTGGCTGACGAATTCGGGCTCGAGTGCTGCTCGATCCTCGCCGGTGACGATCCGGCCGCGGTCGCCCAAGTACTGTTGCGCCGTAGCGGAGACGGCGTCGATCTGCGTGTCCGTCGAAATCACGAGTCCTATCGCCCGGACACCCGGATCGAGTTGCGCAGCACGCTCGTCGGCGAAATACAGACCAGCACCGCTGAGCGTCCCCGATACGGTGAAGGCCTCCAATCCCGCCGCGAGATTGACCGACACAGAATCACCGGGTTCGAAGCCCAGCGCATCCGGTACGACGACCTGATTGCCATTGGTCGGCGGTGTTCCGGATGTCAATCGATACGGGCTCAGATCGACACTCGCCCAGCCGTGTCCGGCTTCTTCGGCTCCCTCGTCCTCGATCGGAATGTCGTCGACCACGGGTTGCGCGTAGAACGAACGGTCGGCGACGACGCGCACGTCCGGCAGGGTGCCGAGATCGTCGGCGATCTGTTGGGCTTCGGTCGCACTCCACGGAACGAAATCCGATGTGTTGCCGAACTCGTTGTCGGCTCGAAGGGGTAATGCGAGCGCAGTCGCCTCGGTCAAACGTGGTTGAACCACGGGGCGTGACGAGTCGTAGACGACGAGTGTCGCACTGATCAGCGCAACACCGAAAGTGGTAGCCAGTAGCGCGGCCATATAACTCGGCCAGTGACTGCGTAGGTTGGCCGACGCAAGCATCAGGACTCCAATCCGGTCAACCGAGTAGCGATCGTGGCAACACTGTCGGACCGACCGCGCTGGATGCTCAGTGAGTCCACTATTCGACCGTCCGCCAGGAAGATCGTTGTGTCTGCATAGGAGGCGGCGAGTGGGTCATGGGTGACCATCACGGTGGTCTGCTGTTGCCGGTCCACCAGTTCACGCATCAGCGTCAGAACGTGTTTCGAAGTCCGGGTGTCCACTGCACCTGTCGGTTCGTCCGCGAAGAGAACATCCGGGCGGGTGATGAGGGCACGCGCGAGGGCGACGCGCTGCTGCTGGCCACCGGACAGTTGAGCTGGACGATGAGAGGTACGGTCCGCGAGTCCCACCTCGGCCAGGGCTGCCGCCACGTCCGTAGGGCGTACGCGCCGACCGGCGAATCGTGCAGGCAGTTCGACGTTCTGAGCTGCAGTCAACGAGCCCACCAGGTTGAATGACTGAAAAACGAATCCGACGTGTCGTCGACGTAGTTCGGTCCGCGCTTTCTCGTCCATCTCGGTGATGTCGGAACCTGCAATCCTCACGGTGCCACCACTCGGTGTGTCGAGGCCGGCCGCACAGTGCAGCAAGGTCGATTTGCCTGAGCCCGACGGGCCCATGATCGCGGTGAAACTTCCTCGGGCGAAGTCCATCGACACCCCGGAAAGGGCTGTCACCGCGCGGTTGCCTCGACCATGCACCTTGCGGACGTCCTCGAGTTCGATCGCGGCTTCTGCGTCGTGGTGCTTGTACATTCCTTCAGTGAATCGGCTGCTCCTGACTCGCACAGTCACGCGCGCTCTATGCGACAGGGGTATGCCAGCACTACCGCGTCGATCACGTCGAGAATCTACGATCGATACATGCGCGTCACGACGGCCTGGCAGGCACTAGCGCACCATCCTTTACGTTTTCTGCTGACGCCATGGCCATGGCGTAGCCTCCTGTATCTGCTTTCCGGCGGCATCCTCAACCTGATCGTGTTCGTGGTGCTCGCAGCCGCAACCGTCCTGGGCGTGATCTTCTTCGTTGTAGTCGTCGGCATCGTCCTGCTGCTGCTCGTGGCGCTGTCGGGCATCGTCGTCGCCCGGGTGGAGCGAATGCGGATACGGCTGGTCGATCTCGACGGAATCGCCGATCCACACCGTCGGCCCCTTTCCCCCGGTGTGCGCGCCTGGGTGCGTACCCGATTCTCGGAGCCGGTGACCTGGCGTGAGTTCGGTTTTGCGGCGTTCTCCGTGACCGCGCTCTGTTGGCTGGACATCACCGTGCTTGCCTTCGCTTTCGTCCTGCCGGTCCTCAGTTTCCGTGCCCCCATGGACGACCCGTCGGCCTGGCCTTGGTGTTTCATCGGTGTGGTCACACTCGCGGCAGGGCCCTATCTGGTGACGGCCTGGGCAGGTGCGCACGCAGCACTCACACGCATCTTCCTGGCGCCCCGTGACGACGAGATCGGGGTCGACCTCACCGACGTCTCCAAGTCGCGCGAGCGTTTGCTCGACGCCTTCGAGTCCGAGCGTGCCCGAATCGAACGCGACCTGCACGACGGCGCACAGCAGCGCCTGGTGACCCTCGGGATGAACCTCGGGCTGGCAAGACTGGATGCGAACGATCCAGAACTCGACGCACGGTTGTCCGACGCGCAAGGCCAGCTCACTGTCGCGCTCGCGGAGCTCAGGGATCTGGTCCGTGGACTGAATCCGCAGGTGCTTGCCGACAACGGCCTCGCGGCGGCTGTCGCCGATGTCGCCAGTCGGTCCTCCATCGACACCGAGATCGACATCCGTCTGCCCGAGCGTGTTCCCCGCCGCGTCGAGACGACTGCGTACTTCGTTGTCACAGAAGCGCTCACCAACGTCTCGAGGCACAGTCGTGCGACCCGAGCCAGAGTTCACGGTCGCATCCACGCAGACATACTCGTGCTGGAAATTTCCGACGACGGAGTGGGCGGTGCGGATCCACGAGTCGGAACCGGTCTGACCGGGCTTGCCGACCGTCTCGATGTTGTTGCCGGACAACTGAAACTGTCCAGCCCTGCCGGCGGGCCGACCACGCTGAGAGTGGAGATCCCATGCCGTATCGCGTGATCCTGGCCGAGGATTCCACGCTCATGCGGGAAGGCCTCGCCGGGCTCCTACAACGCTTCGGACACACCGTCGTCGCCGCTGTCGGCAGCGCCGACGAGATCGCTCGTGCGGTCGACGAGCACGAGCCGGACCTTCTCATCACCGACGTCCGGATGCCCCCCGGTCAAGCGGACGACGGTGTGAGGGCGGCCGTCGCCCTGCGCGAGCGCATTCCTGGCTTTCCGGTACTGGTTCTCAGTCAGTACGTCGAGCAGTCCTACGCGTCACAGCTATTGGGCGCAGAAAACGCCGGCGCAGTGGGTTACCTGCTCAAGGACCGCATCGGTGCAGTCACGGAGTTCAACGACGCGGTGGAACGAATCGCATCGGGCGGGACCATCGTCGATCCCGAAGTGGTCCGTCAACTACTTCACCGACGGACGCGCCCGCTCGACCGCCTCAGCAAACGGGAAAAAGAGGTCCTCGCCCTCATGGCCGAGGGCAGATCGAACTCCGAAATCGAAAGGTCCTTGGAACTCAGCGTCCCCGCTGTGAACAAGCACATCAGAAACGTCTTTCTGAAACTCGACCTTCCCAGCGACATCGACGGGCACCGGCGCGTACTCGCCGTCCTCACCTACCTTCGAGGCTGACGAATTCCCGAAGTGCCGCGGCGAATTTCTCCGGTTGGTCTTCTCGATGGAGAAGTCCAATTCCGTTGCTGTCACGGGCTTCGTCCAGTGCAGCTCGATCGAAGAGTACTGAGCCCGTTCACAATCGGGAGGTCGAAGACCGAGAGCGCTCGACAGCCGAGCCAATTTCGCGTGCGGCAATCGGGTAGTCACCGGGGTTCCGACCTGCGAAGTTGAGGCGAAGATACTTTCCTGTTGGTTCGGCCGGGAAGTAGTCGTCTCCTGCGCCGACGATGACGCCGGCCGACCTGCACTCGGAGACCACGACGTCGAGATCCGTCTCGTCGGGGAGCCTCAGCCACAGGTTCAGTCCACCTGCCGGTATGCCTTCGAGTTTCCCCGTTGGAACGTGCTCTTCGATGCTCGTCACGAGAAGATCGCGGCGGGCGGCCAATTGACTGTGGAGACGAGTGAGATGCGTCCGCCATGCCGGCTGAGTGACGACGTCCAAGGCGACGGTCTGAAGAATCGAACTCACGTACATGGACTCCGCGCTCGTGTCCGCGATGATCCGTTCCCGAGCGGGTCCGCGGGCGATGATTGCTGCAACCCGCACCGCGGGTGACACGCTCTTGGTCAATGCTCGCGAATACACGACACGTCCTGTGTCGTCTCGGGCTGCCAGGGGGCTCGGGTGCGCCGAAATTCCGAAGTCATGAGCAGAGTCGTCTTCGATGATGAACGCCCCATGTTGTTCGGCGATCTTCAGAACCTTCTCCGCGAGTTCCGGTTTCCACAACGCGCCGGTCGGGCTCGCGAAGTTGGGTTGGGCATAGAACGCACGAGCACCGGTGCTCTCGAACGCTCGTCGAAGTTCCTCAGGGTCGGGCCCGGTGAATCCGGAAGGAACAGGAACGACATCGACGCCGGCCTGGGCTGCTGCCAGGATTGCGCCCCAGTACGTCGGCGACTCCATCAGTAAAGGCCGGCCCGCTCCGACCAGTGCTCTGAACGCAGTGCTCAGGCCTGTCTGACTGCCGGGTATCACCGTCACGTCGCTCGACGACGGTGGATTGATTCCGGGGGAAGTGATCGACGCGAGTTCTCGAGCGAACCATGATTGCAGCTCGGGTAGACCTGCGGTCGGTGGTCGATCGACAATGGCGTCACTTCGTGCAGCCCGGGCGAAAGCACTACGTACGAGCTTCTCCGGCAGCAACGTTCGGTCCGGGTAACCCGAGTGAAGTGAGACCACGTCGTTCGACGGCGACTGAAGCGCTGCCGGTAGTTTGAGCCGTGTCACAGGGGCGCCGAGTGCGGCGGTTTGCCAACGATAATCGTTGGCTCGGACCGATGTGTTCTCACGCACGAACGTGCCCACGCCGGGCCTGCTCTCGACCACCCCCTGCGATACCAGGACGCGAAGCGCTTTCTGTACGGTCACCGGACTTGCACTGTGTTCGACGACGAGAGAGCGCGTGGACGGCAGCTGCGCGCCAGGTGGGGCGGAGGCGATCCATCGACGTAGGGATGCAACGATCCGCGAACTGCTATCGTCAGACATGAGTCCCCATAGTAGCGCTACTTGTAACCGCGCATCGGCGATATCGTACGTACCCGGCCCGGGAATTCTGTGGGGGTTAGTCGGTGTCGTGGCGTTCTCCCTGACAGTTCCTCTCACTCGTGTGGCCGTCCTGGGCGGCATGCCGGCGTTGTTCGCGGGGGTAGGGCGCGCCGTAGTCGCTGCCGCGCTCGCCGTCCTGGTGCTGGGAGCTACTCGGCAGCGGCTACCGAACGGGATGCAGTGGGCTCGTCTGGCTGTCATCGCCTCTGGCGTGGTGGTCGGATTTCCACTGCTGACCTCGTATGCCCTGACGACCGCCTCTGCCAGCCACAGCGCAATAGTCATCGCACTTCTGCCCGCCACCACCGCAGTGGTCGCAGTCGCGCGAGGCAAGGAGAAGGTCCGTACAGCATTCTGGCTCATGGCTGTTCTCGGGGCGACGGCGGCGTTGGGGTTCTCTGTCGTGAGGAGCGGAGGATGGTCTGTGCCGCAATGGTCCGACCTACTGCTGCTGGCCGCTGTCGTCAGTGCGGCCATCGGGTACGCCGAAGGCGGGCTACTGTCAAGGGAATTGGGATCGTGGCAGACGGTGTCGTGGGCTTTGATAGTGGCTTTGCCGGTAACGGTCCCGTTGACATTCTTATCGCTCGACGGATTGTCCGAGATCGAGCCGAAGGCCTGGGCTGCGTTCGGCTACTTGGCTTCGATCAGCATGTATCTGGGTTTCTTCGCATGGTACAGAGGCCTCGCCATCGGTCCGATCACCAACGTCAGCCAGGTTCAACTTGTTCAGCCCGTTCTGAGTCTTGGTTGGGCTGCAGTCATTCTTCACGAGTACTTGACTTGGTCGTCGGCGCTGGGTGGTGCAGTCGTCGTTGTATGCGCAGCGATGACCGTGCGAACGCGATCATCTCCCGAAAGACTGCGAGCGCGAAAGTAGGCCTATGGCCACGTCTTCAGACGTTTCTCGAAGAGTGTCACGCTGAACCATTTTCCGTCCTCGAATTCGCGACGACCGACTTCGGTGAAACCTTGACCGAGGTAGTACCGGCGGAGCGTGGGATTGGTTTCGGCGCAATCCAATCGAACACGCGAGATGCCTGCGTCGGCTGCCGAGCGGGCCGCGTGGTCGAGCATGGCTGCACCCAGGCCGGTGCCCGCATGACAGCGATCGATGACGAGTCCGTGTACGTACAACGCGTCGCCGTCGTCGGGCCAGATCTCGGGGTCCGACCGTATCGTGCGCATTGCGGCCACGATTGGCGACGACCCGGGATACCGAGCGACGACGAACTCACCGCGCGAGACCTGCAGTCGAACGGTGGACAGCGGAACTTCACCCGGAGACCACTGGTCGATCGAGCGGGATGCCAGCCAGTCCTCGGCAGCATGTCGAAGAGCCAAAATAGCTGGTGCATCGTTTGTTCGGGCGGCCCGCACGTCGAGCATGGGTCCTCTCTTTCACCGGTATCGGTGAAACACCCAGGCGGACGATGTTTCGTGTTCACAGGCTCCCTGATGGTGACCCATCCTTCGCCAGTCGCCTGCAGAAAAATGTAGCAGTGCCGAGGGTGGCGCTCGGTTAGTCTGGTCGCTGTGTCTTTCCGCATAATGCCTGTCGACGGACGATCCTGGCAGTCGTTCCGCGATCAGCGGTTGGAGATGCTGGCGGATTCACCGAAGGCCTTCGTCGAGACGCTCGACTCCGCGACGGCCCAGACCGACAACCAGTGGCAACAGCGCGCCGAGAGCACGAACTCGGCGTTGTCCTGCGGCTTCGCTGCAGTGGACGACACGGACGCGTGGCTCGGAATCATGCGCGCACGCATCGAGGACGGCAAAGTCTTCCTGCTCGGCGTCTACGTATCGCCGACGGCGCGTGGAGGGGGCGTCGCCGACGCACTGTTGCGCGAAATCGAGCAGTGGGTGTACCGGCAAGGGCACCGTACCTTGACCCTGGAAGTCCACGAGGCGAACGGGCGGGCGCAAGCCTTCTACCGACGCATGGGGTTCGCAACCACAGGTGAGACCGTTCCCTATCCCTTGGCGCCGGACGAGCTCGAGATCGTCATGACGAAGCGGGTCGTGTGCGCAGGTTGAACTCCCGCGTTCGGGCCGTGTAGCGGTCGACGCACTACCCTTCGAAGTATGGAGTTCGATGACGTGCTCGACGCCGCCGCCCCGGGACGGGTTTCGCGAGACGCCGACGTCATGGCCTCGTATTCGGTCGATTGGACTCGGCGTTGGAGTGGACGACCGCGTGCGGTGGTGCGCCCCGAGTCT
This sequence comes from Rhodococcus sp. 06-156-4, assembly GCF_002259345.1. Classification (NCBI taxonomy): domain Bacteria; kingdom Bacillati; phylum Actinomycetota; class Actinomycetes; order Mycobacteriales; family Nocardiaceae; genus Rhodococcus; species Rhodococcus sp. 06-156-4. The sequence continues at coordinate 26,968 of NZ_NPGB01000028.1, forward strand.
GCAGAGCAAGTTGCGGACGTGTTGAGAGCCTGCACCCAGCACGGGGTTGCGGTGACGGTGCAAGGCGGCAACACCGGGCTCGTCGGAGGTGCTGTTCCGTCCGATGGAAGTGTGGTTCTGTCGACGCGTGCGTTGCGCTCACACGGACCGGTCTCGGCGGACGGTTCCGTCACGGTCGGGGCCGGTGTCACTCTCGTCGAGCTCGAAACGCTTGCCGCCGAGGCGGGCTACACCGCTGGTTTGTCACTGGCGTCGGGAGAGTCGGCCACCGTCGGCGGCGCCGCATCGGCCAACGCAGGTGGGGCACGCGTGTTGCGCTACGGCTCGGCTCGCCATCGTATTTCAGGACTCCGAGCCGTCTTGCCGAGTGGCGATATCGTCGACCGTCGGACATCGCTGGTGAAGGACAACACGGGCTACGATCTGACGAATCTGCTGATCGGATCCGAAGGAACGCTCGCCGTCATCACCGACGTCACTTGGAAGTTGGTCCGTCCGCTGACCGACCACTTGGTGATAGCGATGTCGTTCCCCGACGTCCGAGCCGCTGTCGATGCCCTCCCGACGATCCTGCAGCTGCCCCAGATCGACGCCGTCGAATGGGCCGAAGGTGCCGCAGTGAGCCGCGTTGCGGAACACTCCGGTACACCGACGCCATTACCCGCCGAGGGTTTCTGGGTGTTCGCAGAGATGGGTTCTTCTCTCGTCGGCGCGGAGCCGGTGCTGGAGGCGTTGATGTCCGGCGGGCTGGACAGCAGCAGAATTGCGATCGCGGAATCCGCTGCGGAACGTCGGGCACTGTGGTCGTTCCGCGAGCGAATCACCGAATCGATCTCTACTGCTGGGGTTCCCGTCAAGCTCGACGTCGGTGTACCAGCCGAGCGGTTCGAAGAGTTCGTCGGCTCGATCACGGACGCAGTCCACTCAGTCGACATAGATGCTGTGCCCGTTCTGTTCGGTCACTTCGCCGAGAGCAACATCCATGTCAACATCCTGCCCGGTGCCGGTACATTCGCAGACGACGTTGCCGGAGCGTTGGAAGATGCTGTCCTGGAACTGGTTTTGAGTCACGACGGCACCATCAGCGCCGAACACGGCATCGGCCGAGCCAAACGTAGATGGCTGATCCGCCAACGTGGTGAAACGCAGTTGGCAGCCATGGCGCTGCTCAAGAACGCATGGGACCCACACCGCATCCTCAATCCTGGTGTGCTGCTGGATTGACCGCGGAGTACGGTCAGGACCAGGTCGATTCCCTCCGGTTCGGGGCAACCGTGTACGCACACACGTAACTCGCGGTCAGCAGCACTACAAGAACTATGGCCGACGTCGGAAAACCTGCCCGGTCGAGCGACATGTCGCCTGTACTCGCCATCGCCCACGTCATCACGCCGAGGGCGAGAAGAGCGACCGCTGCTGTCGAACATACCGCGAACCGGTGCTTCCACAACCGTACCGAGCGTGCCGGCAACATCCGATCGGTCGCAAGCGCCACGTGCCCTCCCGCAACCGCCCCCGCGCCGATGAACAGGCCCGCCAGTCCTCCGACGACGGCCGGGACGACGAAGCCGCCGACTCCGATCACCGGAACCGTCGCCGCAGCTCCCGCCACAGCGCCAAGTGCCGCGAACACAACGAGCACTCTTCCCACCCACGTCACGGACCAACTAGAACACGAAGGTTGCCTATCCGAAAATCTTCCTCACCGGCCCGCCAGGCGAATCAGGACATCGACTTCGCACCCTGGGGCGGCTGGATCGAATCCGTGCTCGTGCAGCCAACGAATTCCTCTGAGACTTCGCACCGACCACCATGCCCGGATGACCTCCCTGTCCACGGCGGACCCGTATCCCTCGAGGACGTCCGGGAGGTGTTCCGGGTGTCCCATCGTCAGTGTGGCCAGGTCGTACAGAGCGTCGCCTTGGGCGGCCTCAGACCAGTCGATCACTCCGGTCACGCGGTCGTCCAACACGAACACGTGGGAGGGTTGTAGGTCCCCGTGCACGAAGGCAGGGGCCCATGGGCGTAGTGCTTTCGCGGCCATTCGACGGTTGATCTCGACGATCTCACTCGACACGAGACCGCTGGTCCTCAACCAGGCGCATTCCCGGTCGAGCTCGTTCGAAATTGCGGCCGGGCTAGGTCCGGTCCGTGATGGGAGTGGTGCGCGGTGCAGAGTGCGGATTGCCGCACCGGCGGCGGCCCAGGAACGCGGCGTTGCCGTTGCCGGTGTGCCGAGATTGCCGAGTGGAGTCCCCGGGACAGCGCCGAGCGCGAGCACAGGGGCGCGTTGCCACAGGACGTGCGGCGTCGGGACGGGCGCCCGACCCATGGCATCGACCTCGATGTGGATGTTCGACGGATCGGTGTCGATTTTCAAGAAGACGTCGCCGACACGTACTGTTGCGCGATCTCTGTGCGCGACGACGACTTCGAGTCCGTTCACGTCGGCCATTATGTCCGCGAAGGCAGACCGAGTCAGTTCATTTTCCTCTGAGCGTCGCAGATAAGGTCCGTTCATGCGAAGCAAAAAAGGACGCAGCGGCGTATGGGTCGATATCGCAGTGGTGGCAGCCATCGTGGGAACGGGAGTAGTGGTTGCGGGGATCACCGACACTTCTTCGTCCACCGATCTGGCGATTCCCGGTTGCGAGGAGGTGATTCAGGAAGAGGATCTGATGCGAATCAACTACGCATTCACCACGGGCGCTGAAGTTGCTCGTGCAGACGAGCCGTGGATTGCCGACAGCAAATTGAATGGAATGACCGAGGCGCTCGTCGGTGCGTTGCCGGCAGGTACGGTTGTCGAACCGAATTCCGTCACTTCGCGATTGGAATTCTCCGGTGACCGAGAGACCTACAGTGTCGCAGGTTCGACCGCCGATGCAGGTGCATCCGGGACGATTACGTCGGACGGTCGAACTGGTCTGCTGGATGTAATCGTTGGATGCGCCGACCAGCCACCGGGCCCGTGCTTCGTTGGGACGGTCGACGAGCGAGTCACGTCCCAGGACGGCGCCGTCTTCGATGTCCAGGATCGCGGGGATACCCGACGGGTCGTCGCCATTACACCGGATGAAACGCGAATCGAAGTGACGTCCTTCGGGGTGTTGACGATCGACCAGCTGACCGACATCGCCTCGGCGCCCGGACTGAGAATCAACGCGCCCGGTCGATAGGCGGTTTGCTGGGCGGGGTGTAACACTTGTGCATTCTGCAAGCGGGATTCCGCCTGCACACGACGCAAGTGTTACACCAGAACCGCGAGGAACACGGTGGGCGAGGATTTCGCCTGTCGAATCTCTCGCTTTCTGAGGCGTCAGCTGTTTCCCTGTTCGGTAGCCAGAATCACGGCCGCCAGGCCTTCTCTCAGGTCTGCGACGAAATAGTCGGGGCGTTCCAATGACGGGAAGTGCCCACCCGACTCGGGTTCTTGCCAATGGACGATGTTTCGAAAGCGTTGCTCCGCCCATGGTCGTGGGTTCTTCTCGATGTCGCGGGGGTACGTTGTAATTGCGGCGGGGACATCTACGCGTAGTTCGGGATCGAGTGAGTCGTGGCTCTCGTAGTAGATCCGAGCCGATGAGGCGCCGGTCCGTGTGAGCCAGTAGAGAGTGACGTTGTCGAGGAGTTTGTCCAGCGGAATCGATTCCAGCGGAGAGTCTCGATTATCGGTCCATTCAGCGAATTTGTCGAGAATCCACGCGAGCAGCCCCACAGGTGAATCGACCAGGGAATAGCCGATGGTTTGCGGGCGGGTTGCCTGCTGCTTGGCGTAAGCAATGCTTCCGACTTTGAAAGCCTTTGTCTGTGATACCCATTCGAGCTCTGCAGGGTTGAGGCCGTTGGTCGTCACGCCCGGCGGAGGCTGGGCCAGAGTTGTGTGTATCCCCAACAGGCGTTCCGGGAAGCGTCCGCCGAGTATGGTCGTGATTATCCCTCCCCAATCGCCGCCGTGCGCAACAAAGTTGCTGTAGCCGAGTCTGTCCATCAGCTCGACCCAGGCAGTCGCGATCCGGTCGGTTCCCCACCCTGTGGAGCTCGGTTTGTCGCTGAACCCGAATCCCGGCAGCGATGGGACTACGACGTGAAAGGCCGGAGAATCAGGTGATACGGGCTCTGCGAGCTTGTCCACAACGTCGACGAACTCGGCAATGCTGCCCGGCCAGCCGTGTGTGACTATCAGCGGGGTGGCGTCGTGCCTGCTCGAGCGTCGGTGGAGAAAGTGGATCTCGAGACCCTCGATTGTTGTGTAGAACTGGCCGATTTCTGCGACTCTCGATTCGAAGGACCGCCAGTCGTAACTTGTGTGCCAGTAACGAACAACTTCGACGAGGTCATCGAGCGGCACACCCTGACTCCATCGGAGTGAACGCGGCACCGAATCGCGAACGGTCTCGGGTTCGGGGAACCGCGTTGCGGCCAATCTGCGTACGAGTTCGTCCAGATCTGCGTCGGACACCCGTGACCGAAACGTATGGACTTCGTCGATTCGACCGACCATGGCAACTCCTTCGTCGACGGCAGTCTGTCAATCATGGGTGACTTTTCAGCGTCGTAACAGTGGCCTTCGAGCCATTACTCGCAACATTCAGGCCATAAAGGCATCGACCTGTTTGGGTCTACAGCGCCTGAAACGCCAGAGCCTGACTGAGAGCGAAGGCGGCTACTTCGACGGCGACGGCTGCAACGAGAAGCGACATCGCAAGGCTGGGAACGGCGAAGGCCAAGACACCGATGCCCAACGCGGCAAAGACATTTGCCGACATGACGGCAAGCAGCATCGGACGTAACGCGACGTGTGCTGTGCCTGTCCAGAGAAGTGTCGCCCATACCGCTACGAGCGCGGCGACGAGGAGAACAGGGAATGGGCCGACCGACAGATGATCGGCAATGAAACGCGAGCATGCTGCAATGCTCAGTGCAGCCCCCGCACAGTAGGCAGCATCCAATCGAAGCGACAAAGAACCAATTCGACGACCGTTCATGCGGACCCCTCGGTGAATTCTACGGAAAGTACCCGGCTCGGTCCTGCGCCTGAGCTCAGTGACCCGATCGAGGATCTGAGACCGGTCGTCAGGAAGAAGAGCTACCGGCCAGGACGGCTGAGATGGAGGCGTCGAGGATGTCGATGCCGTCGTGTAGTTCGGTTTCGGTTGTCGTCAGTGGGGGAGCGATGCGGAAGATGCCGCCCATTCCTGGTAGCTGGACGATGTTGAGGTGCAGTCCACGCTCCAGGCAGGCGGTGGTCACTTTCTTGCCCAGGTCGTCGGCGGGGGTCTTCGACTCCTTGTCGGTGACGAATTCGAGTCCGCGTAGCAGGCCACGGCCCCGGACGTCGCCGACGACTTCGTAGGTGTCGCGCAGTGCGTCGAGGCGGTCGGAGAGCTGTTCGCCGAGTTTTGCGGCTTGCTCGACGAGTCCGTCGCGTTCGATGACGTCGAGCACGGTGTTTGCGACGGTGGCAGCCAACGGATCCGATGCGTGGGTGGTCAGGAACAGGAAACCTTTGTCGTTGCAGACGTTCTCGATCTCGTCGCCGGTGATCACCGCGGCGACGGGAAGCCCTGCGCCGAGGGTCTTGGACAGAGTCAGGATGTCCGGGGTGACCCCGTCGCGTTCGAAGGCATACATCCGGCCGGTGCGGCCGAGGCCGGTTTGCGCTTCGTCGAGAACGAGCAGCATTCCGCGTTCGACACAGAGTTCTTTGAGCCGTGCCAGGTAGCCGACGGGCGGATCGATGATGCCGCCGGACGACAGGATGGGTTCGACCAGACAGGCCGCAAGTGCGCCGGTGGACTGTCTGTCGATGAGCGAGAAGCCGTAGTCGAGCTCGGTCTCCCAGTCGTAGGAGCCGTCGGCACGCCGAAACCGAGGCCGGTAGGAATCAGGCGTCGGCAAGGTCAGATTGCCGGGGATCACCGGGCCGTATCCTCGTCGTCCGGCGGAGAAGGTCGCGGCCGCCGCGCCGGACGTCATACCGTGCCAGGACCGATCGAACGAGACGACCTCGTATCCGCCGGTGTACAACTTGGCCATTTTCAGAGCCGCTTCGTTGGCCTCCGCGCCGGTGGTGAGCAGTAGCGTCCTGCTGAGTTCCGGCGGGAGGGTGTCGGCGAGCTTGGTGGCGAGGTCGACCACGGGCCTGCTCAACATCCCGCTGAACAGGTGGTCCAGCGATCCGACGGACTGCGACACCGCTCGAACGATGTCCGGGTGGGAATGGCCGAGGACTGCGCTCATCTGGCCCGAGGTGAAGTCCAGTATTGCCTGGCCGTCGCTGTCGTACACGTACGTGCCTTCGGACCGTTCGATGATGCGGGGCGTGAACGTCACGCCGTAACGAATCAGGTGGCGATCGGCGTCGCTCCAGAAGCTGTCGGTGCTCATGGGCGTCTCCTCGATTCGGCGGCCCTCCGGTCACGCACAGACTAAGCCACGCGGTGCCGATCCGTCGGCCCATGACGAATGTCATCTCGATTCCGTGACGATGTCAGCCGAGCTCGTGATCCTGCGCACTGTTGCCAGGCAATTGCCGACGACAAGATCGTAAGTGACCGAAAGCCATGCTGCAGAACACGATAAAAGGAGTCATCATGAAGAAGCTCGCCATCCGCACCGCCACTGTCGCTGCCTTGATCGGAGGGTTCGGTGCCGCCGGCGCAGCAGTCGCCACGGCCGATACGGTGACCGAGCTTGTCCCGGCCATGAACGGCGGCGCTTACTGCCTGGTCGTCCAGGACGACGGGGCAGAGCAGTTGCTGTACAGCAGCTTCCGCTGCGACGAAGTACAGGCCGACATCGACGAGAAGGCCCGCCAGGACGAGCGTCGCGAAGAGCGCAAGGAAGAACGACGCGAAGAGCTCCTTCGCAACGGCTGATCGCACGGCAAGTCCATGAACGAAGTAGCTCTGCCGGAACAGATTTCGATCGAAGGGCTCATCAGCCCGCCCGACCGGCCCGGCGCGTCGATTTCACCACCACGGACTCGGGCACACGCCGCGTCGTTTATGTGGCAACGAGTGTGTCGACGAGTGCTCGGATGGCCGGGCTGGAGTCAGCGCTGCGACGCCAGACGGCGTGCAGTTCACGGGTTGGTGGGCGACGCAGTTCGAGGGATACAAGGTGTTCGCCCAAAGGGGGACGTGCGAGTCGAGGGATGAGTGCGACGGCGTTCGTCGACGCCACCAAGGCGAGTTGGCTGGAGAAGTCGTCGACCAGGTGCCGGACGTCGGGACTGTCCGGTAGGTCGGCGACGACGCGTCGAAACCATTGGTGGCACACGGTTCCCGGTGGACTCGTCACCCAGGTGAGACCGGTCAGTGCGCTGGCGGGCAACGCGTGAGCTTCGCGGGCGAGTGGGTGATCTCGATGGACGACGATGTCGCCGATGTCGGTGTGCAACGAACGTCGGTTCAGAGACGGCGGTATGGGGGCGATGAGTCCGTCTGCGTCGTGCACGAGGGCGACGTCGGCGATACCCGAATCGATGCTGTGAATCGCGCGGTCTGGATCTTGTTCGGTGATCTGCAGGCTCAGCTGTGGGCATGCCGCGCCGAGGGCGTGCATCGCCGAAGCAAGCACACCGCGGATGGCGGTGGAGAAGGCTGCGACCCGCAGAGTGCCGCGCGGTGCACCGTCGGCCACGGAACGTGCGGCTTCGGCGCATCGTTCCAGTGCATCGAAGACGTCGGGAGAGGAGTCGACGAGTGCCTGGCCTGCCGGTGTCAGCACGACACCGCGCCCTGACTGCGCGAGAACCCGAAGACCTAGCTGGCGTTCGAGTCGCTTGATCTGCTGTGAGACGGCAGAGGCCGTGAAGCCGAGTTCGTCGGCGGCCTTCGCCAAGGTGCCCAGGGTGGCCACCGACCTCAGAGCGTGTAGCGATGCGACGTCGACCATGAAGCGATGCTACGCATTATCGGCGAAAAACCATCGCTGGACCGAAGGCTTACTGCGTCGCACACTTCTGTGCATGATCACCGAACAGCTCTTCGGCACCAACTGCGTCGCCATGGTGACGCCAATGACCAGCGATAGACAGCTCGACGAGCGCTCCCTCGGCAGGCTCGTCGACCATCTCGTCGCCACGGGGTGCGACGGCATCGTCGTCGCAGGCACGGCGGGGGAGGCGCCCACGCTGACGGACGCCGAGACGGAGAAGCTCGTCGCCGCGGTGGTGTCGCGAGTCGACGGACGAGCGAAGGTGACGGCCGGCGTCGGAACCCACGACACCGTGGCCAGCGTCGCGCGGGCTCGTCGCGCGGAAGCGGCGGGCGCCGACGGGCTGCTCGTCGTCTGTCCCTACTACTCGCGGCCTACGCAGGCGGGCATCGTCGCGCACTGCACTGCCGTCGCCGACGCGACGAATCTCCCGGTGATGTTGTACGACGTGCCGGCGCGGTCCGGCACGGCGTTCTCGCCCGAATCGTTGTTTCTGCTGGCCGAGCATCCGCGAATCCGAGCGGTCAAGGATGCCAAAGGTGACCTGTACGAGGCCTCGACGGTGATGTCTCGGACATCTCTCGCCTACTACTGCGGAATCGACGAGCTCAACCTGGCGTACTTGGCAATCGGCGCAACAGGACTCGTCAGTGTGGTGGGCAATCTCGTCGGCGATCGGAACGCGGCCCTCGCGGATGCGGTGCGGCGAGGTGACCTCGTCTCCGCTCGTCGAATCCAGAACGAACTGCTCCCGCTCACCGACGCCGTCATGCGTACGTCTCAGGGCGCGATCATGGCCAAGGCAGCGCTGGCGGAGATCGGCGTCATAGACTCTGCGGCAGTGCGACTTCCGCTGCTCGAATCGCCTCCGGAGGATCTTAGACGCCTGTCCGCCGCGACGAGAGAGTGCTGAACGGCGTTCTACAGCTTTCTGAGCCTCGTCAACTGGACAGCGCTGCCGATTGCCACGATGGGCCAACACACGATGGCGATCCACTCGCTGGTGGAACGTTCGCCGTGAGTGATGTCGTAGATCGCCAATACGGTCAGTGCGATACCGATCACGAGGGTGATCCAGTTGAGCCGCATGCGCGTTGCCGTCGACGTGGTTGTCATGGGAAGAAATGTACGACCGGACGGCGGGTTTTGCTCCCGAATTGTCCAGATGAGCGTGCCGGTGCGGTACGCCGACGGCGTGCGGCGTCCGGTCCGGGGTTAGTGTGACCCGGAGACTCGGACAAAGGGTGTGGGATGAGCGTCGTCGACGAAAAAGCCGGTAGATCTCCGTGGGAACCGCAGGAGATGCCGCGGCCGAACCGGGCAGCACGGCCGGATGCGGACCCGTTCTACGTCGCGCCCGACGGCTTCGAGGAGGCTGCGCCGGGTGATGTCCTGCGGTTCCGTGAGGTCGAGGTGGCGCTGTACGGGAAGATTCCGCAGCAGGTCGACGCGTGGCAACTGCTGTATCGGACGTCCGATCTCCACGGATCGCCGCAGGTCAGCGTCACCACCGTCTTGATGCAGCGCGGAGCGGTTGCCGAAACTCCGCGCCTCCTGTCGTATCAGTGCGCGATCGACGCGGTGTCGGCCACGTGCTTTCCGTCGTACGCGCTGCAGCGGGGCGCAAAAGCGTGGGGCGCGGTTCCGCAATTCGAGTTCGTCCTGGTGCTGCATGCGCTGCGCCGCGGCTGGGTCATCTCGATCCCGGACCACGAGGGTCCGGACGGGCACTGGGGCTCGCCCCGTGAGCCCGGCTTCTTCATCCTCGACGGGGTCAGAGCCTCGTTGCGGTTCGCACCGGCCGGACTGACCGACGACACCAAGGTCGGTCTGTGGGGCTACTCGGGCGGAGGGCTCGCGACGTCCTGGGCTGCGGAGATGGCCCCCGAGTACGCACCGGAGATCGCACTGGTCGGGGCGGCCCTCGGCTCACCCGTCGGCGATCCTGCGTCGGCTTTCACCAGGCTGAACGCGACGTTGCACGCCGGTCTGCCCACCTTGGTGGTCGAAGGGTTGCGTAGGACGTACCCGGATCTGGACAGGGTGGTCAGAGCCCACGTCAATGCCGACGGGCTGGCGTTGCTCGAGTCGGTGGACGACCTGACCACCGTCGCTGCCGTGCGCAAGCTCGCGAAGCACGATCTGGACAGGTACATCGACATTCCGCTCGCGGATCTGCTGGCCACACCGGAAATCCTCGAGGTGTTCGAGGCTATTCAGCCCGGTAGAACCGCTCCCACCGTCCCGATGCTCGTGGTGCAGGCCGTCCACGACCAGATCATTGCCGTCGACGATGTGGACGGACAGGTCGACCGCTACCTCGACAACGGGGTCCACGTCACGTACCTGCGGGACCGACTCAGCGAACATCTGTCCCTGCACCCCCTGTCCGCGCCGCTCACCCTCGACTGGCTACAGGACCGGTTCGACGGACGCCCGGTGCCGCCGTCGGGCGTCACCACGGTCTGGTCGACGGCGTCGTCCTTCGGTGCGGTCCGTGACCTTCTCGCGCTGGCGTGGTCGACGACGATGGCGGTCCTGGGCCGCCGGCTGTGAGTGAAAATGTGTCCTGGGGGACACATTTTCACTCACCTGGGGTCTTGCTTCTGATGCTCTCGTTCGGCGCAGGTGCGACGGATGCGTTCGCCTTCCTCGCACTCGGCGGCGTTTTCACCGCGAACATGACGGGCAATCTGGTGCTCGTCGGACTGGTCGGCCGGGACGATTACCTTGCCAGCCTGGTCGGGGCCGCGATCGCCATCGCCGTGTTCTTCGTGGTTCTGCTGGCCGGGTTCCGCTACGCGCACCGCTCCGTGCGCGTCCCGACGTTGCCGTTGCTGGGGACGGCTGCGGCCGTCCAGGTGCTCACCCTCGTGGCGTGGTGGCTCGATGTAGGCGCCGTCGTCGCTCTGGTGGCGATGTCCGCGGCGGCGATGGCGTTGCAGACGGTGGTCGCGCGCTCGTCACTCCCCGAGGGAGGATTGTCCTCGACGTTCGTCACCGGAACGATGGTCAACATAGCCGACGACCTGGCCCGGGGCAGGACCGAGCATCTTGCGCTCAGGCTGGGCGCAATTGCCGCCTTGGTCGCGGGATCGTTCGCCGGTGCCCTGTCGATTCACGCCGAACCCCGACTCGGTCCCCTCGTGGCCGCGGTCGTCGCCTGTATCGGGTTGGCCCTGGCCGCTTTCGTCGTTCGCCGCTGACTTGCGTTGCGGCCTGCCGAGGTCGATACTCGAACTAATAGTTGTGTATCTACAAGTATTGGATTTCGATGAGCGAACTGACCAAGCGGCACCGCTACCTGGTGCTCGCAATCTGCTGCATGAGCTTGTTTCTCGTCAGCATCGACAACACGATCGTCAACGTCGCGCTGCCGGCGATCGGGTCCGACCTGCGGGCATCGGTGTCGGGTCTCCAGTGGATCATCGACGCATACACCTTGGTGCTGGCGTCGCTGCTGATGCTCGGCGGCTCGAGTGCGGACCGGTTCGGCCGCAAGAAGTTCTTCATGATCGGTACGGCACTGTTCATCGCGGGATCGTTGCTGTGCAGTGTCGCGCCGTCGCTGGGCTGGCTCGTCGCGTTCCGCATGGTGCAGGCCGTCGGAGGGTCGATGATGAACCCGGTGGCCATGTCGATCATCACCAACACCTTCACCGATCCGAAAGAACGCGCAGGAGCGATCGGAGTGTGGGGTGGCGTGGTCGGAATCTCGATGGCGGGAGGCCCGCTCATCGGCGGCGCACTGGTCACGTCGGCGGGTTGGGAGTCGATCTTCTGGGTGAACGTGCCGATCGGCCTGATCGCGCTGTTCATGACGTGGAAATTCGTTCCCGAATCCAAAGCAGCGCATGCACGACGCTTCGACCCGGCCGGGCAGGTGTTGATGATCGTGCTGCTTGCCAGCGTTGTGTTCACCATCATCGAGATGCCGACGAAGGGATGGTCTTCGCCGACGATCCTTGCCACTGCCACCATCGCTGTGGCGTCACTCCTCGGTTTCCTGTACGTGGAGACTCATCGGACCGAACCCCTTGTGGAACTGAGCTTCTTCCGCAGCGTTCCGTTCTCCGGGGCGACCGTCATCGCCGTGTGTGCGTTCGGATCACTCGGCGGATTTCTGTTCCTCAACACGCTGTATCTGCAGGACGTGCGCGGATATTCGCCGCTGCACGCCGGCCTCTACACACTCCCGATGGCGTTGATGACGCTGATCCTCGCGCCGATATCGGGTCGGCTCACCGGTTCTCGCGGACCTCGAACCTCACTGGTGGTGGCAGGAGTCGGCTTCATCGTTTCGTCCCTGATGCTGACTCAGCTGACGGCGACGACGTCCTTCGCGTGGCTTGCTCTTCCCTACCTCGTGTTCGGTATCGGATTCGGGATGGTCAACGCACCCATCACCAACACCGCTGTGTCCGGAATGCCCCGTAGCCAAGCAGGAGTCGCGTCGGCGGTGGCATCGACGTCGCGGCAGGTGGGCCAATCGCTCGGTGTCGCAGTGGTGGGGTCGATCGTCACCGCCGGTCTCGTCGGCACCTTCGCCGACGGGTTCGTCGACGCCGCCCGTTCGGCGTGGGTCGTCATGACTGGTGCCGGAATCATCGTCCTCGCACTTGCTTTCGTCACGACCGGTTCGTGGGCTCGCGGCACAGCAGAGCGGGTTGCGGATCGGTCGTCGGAGCTCGTGGCATGAGCGCGGAGCTCGTGGCATGAGCGCGGAGGACGTGTGGGGTGACATCCGTACGCTTGTCTTCGACCGAGCCGATCCGCACCGCGCCGTGGTCTCGGCGACAGGAGAGAGCTTCTATCGGTGCAAGGTACTTCGGCGACTGGTGCCCGGCCCCTTGTCGGCCGGAGCGCTCGCGGAACGACTGAACACCGACCCGCCGTATCTCTCGGTGACGCTCAAAGAGTTGGAATCTCGTGGATACGTGGTACGCACCGAAGACACTGCCGACCGGAGGCGCAGGGTCGTCGAACTCACCGACTCCGGACGTGAGGTGGCCGACCGGGCGAATGCTGCACTGAACGCACCGCCCGCGGAGTTCGCGAATCTATCGTCCGACGAATTGGGTCAACTCGAGACGCTGATGGGTAGGCTGCTCCGAAGCTGACAGGCAAATCCGGTGCTAACTCTCGGTACCCGGCATCCGGTCTGCACCCCAGCTGCGTTCGATGTAGCCGATGGTGTCCTGCACTGCCGATGCGGGGACCTTGTCCGGCTCGCCGTTCTCCAGCGGATCGGTGTGGAAGATGTACAGCCGAGACGCGAACTGCTCGAACGGAAGTGAGCCTTCGCCCGCTTTCTCGCCGTTACCGGCCGTGCCGACGACGACGCCGTCGCCCCAGTCCTGACCGCTGTCGTTGTTAGGGTTGAAGAAGTAGACCCGCATGACAGCGTCGGGGTCGGGGGCGACGCGCAGGATCGTGATGGCGTGCCACCCGATGTACCGTGCGGCGCTGTCGGTGACGGCGACACCCGCAGGCTGGGGGTGCACCAGCGGTTGGCCCCCGTTGTATTCGAGATGGTACGACGCGTAGAACTGCCGAACGAAGTCGTCCAGGTCGATCAGGTTGCCCGTTGCGACATCGACGTCGATGTTGAATCCGCGTGCGGACCACCAGCCGTGGAACTCCGGGTTGACCCACTTGTGCGGATCCCCGGGGCGGTCGGCGCACCTACGAATCATCTCTGCGTAGATGCGATCCAGATGCGGAACCAGGAGCTGCGACACAGGATCCAGGTCGAGGGGAGCAGTGGTGGCCACGCCACCGGAGCTGTCCTTCGACGACAGTGGCTGCCCCTCGAAGTGCATGACGATCTCGTCGTCGCGCGCGGCCCACACCACCATCTGCAGGAGGTAGTCCGGGTCGTTGTACGCCCACATCGACAGCGCGCGAGCGGACTGGCACGTTGGATTGTCGCCCTGCCCGACGCCCAGCGGTTGCCCGAGCATCGACAGAAGCCCACCGAGCAAACGGGATTCGGGCTCCGGCGTCGGGCCGAACACGTCGACGAGCCGCTGACGTACGCCTGGTTCCAGTCGAAGCGCCAGCTGCCGCCACAGCGACGGCACGATCGGCGGTTGGTGCAGGATGCCGCGGTCGAGCATCAGGGCGATGCCGTACAGGCATTGCGCGGCATCGGGATGCACGGCTTCGACGATCAAGCAGTGGACCAGCTCCGGGTACCGCTGAAGGCAGGTTCGTCCGGTTTCGGAGACGCCGAGTGCTTCACCGAGCAGATAGGTGTTGTGCTCGATCAGGAATCGAACCAGCGTCGCGTGGTACGGCGAGACCAGACCGGTGTCGTGCATGGCCCGGGCGAACCCGCGAGCCTCGAACTCGAGACCCTCGGCGTCCATGGCGTCGAGGCGTGAGCGATACACGTCGACGCCCGGATCCTCGCGGCACGCCTCCGTCGGACCGAACAATGCCGAGATCAATCGATCGAGACCTTGCCCCGATGCCCCGAGATCCACCTCGGGGTCTTCGCGGTACACCGCGATGCGGGTCACCATGGCTTTGATGTGGTCGACCTGAATGGGCCTCTGCCGCAGTACCCGCCAGATCTCGTCGCCCAATTTGTCGAGGACGCTGTCGTATCCGATCTGGTCGGCGACGTAGCCGAACAGATCTCGGATGAGGTGCGCGACCCGGCCGAGCTTCACGCGCTCGGCCTCCGACGGTGCGGAGAACAGCACCTCGAGGTTCATCGCCAACACTTGCGACAGAAAGTGTTTCGCGTCCTCGGCACTGACCGCAGGGTGCGTGTATTCGCCTGCAGCGATTGCTACCAGCCGAAGCTCGCTCGTTGCCTCGAGGACGACGGTATCGATCACACCACTGCGCAGGGACGGCCCGACGAAACCGGGCACCAGGATGTCCGGATGCGCCCAGTCGGTACCGGTGAACAGCCCCGCTTCGTCCAACGCTGCGGCACGTTCACGGACTGCTGCGCATCCACCGCGTTGCAACAGAACTCGATGCAGCGCGTCGAGGACACGTTTGACCTTGGTGGTCTTGGAGAATTCAGGGGCCCCCGCCAATGCTTCGGTGGCGTGGTCGAGTTGTGCGACGCGACTGACCAGCGCCTGGTCGACGGGTGGGTCCAATGTCTGTGACGGACCGGTCGAGAAGTCCCCGAAGTCTTGCCTCACACGTAGAAGTCCAGTTCTTCCTGATGCTTCAGCAGGTCACGCATGCGGTACGGGTCGTCGCCGAAGAAGTACAGCAGACCCCAGTGCGTGCCGAAAGCTGTTCGCTTGGTGACGGTTTCCTCGACGGGTGCCGAGAGGTCGTTGGTTTCGTAGTAGTCGTGCTCGGCGGTTTCGGCAGGAATCTCGAGGTGGCTGACGACGCGCCGGCGTGGGTACACGCCGAAACAGCCGGCGATGCCGGTGGCGTCCTCGACCTCGGTCGGGAAGAACGCGTCGATCTCTTCCTCGGTGGTCTTCGGGTCGAACGCCAGCGCGAGCCCTTGGTAGGCGTTGAAGCCGTAGGCACGCTCGAGGAGCTCGAACACCTTGAAGCCCGGTGGCCGGTACGCGACTTCACCGAAGTACATCTCGCCGTCGCTGGTGACGAAGTATTCCGGATGAACGAATCCGAACTCGATGTCGAAGGTCTTGATGAGCTTCTCGATCTGCGCGGTGATCTGCGGCCGGTACTTCTCGAGCTCCGGAGTTGCGGGCACGAACACCGAGTATCCGAGCGTCACGTACTCGGAGATGTTGAGGAACTTGATCTTTCCGTTGTGGATCCACGCTTCGACGGCGAATTCCCAACCGTCCAGATGCGATTCCATCAGTACCGGGAACTCGTCGTCGGGGATGGAGTCGACCTCGTCGGGAGTGCGGATGACGCGGTGCCCGAGACATCCGGCCTTGTCGAAGGCCTTGAGGTGGATGGGATCGTTGGGGTCACCGTCGAGTTTGAGCAGTGTCTGATTGACCCGGCGGAGGAATCGGACGACGTCCTCTCGGTCGTGCGCCTCCTCGAAGATGCCGACGCGGATGCCGCCGAGCTGCGCGCGACGTTTCATCAGCGCCTTGTCTCGCAGCAACATCGCTTGACCGAACAACCGTGGATTACCGAGCAGAACGGAGTTGATGGCACCCGCCCACTCGACAGTTTCCTCGTACAGCGGGATCGCGACGTCGACACCGCGACCCTGCAGTGCCTCGGCGATCTCGAGCGAACGGTCGTTGATGCGCTCGAAGTTCCAGGAGATGTACGGAATGTCGTGTTCGGTGCAGTACTGCTCGGCCCATTCGGGTGCCACGACCACGTACCGACGGTCGAATGCATCCAGGGCCTCCACCGCGGCGAGACTCCAGCCCAGTAGTGCGACGTAGCCCTTCTCCGGATTCTTCTCCAGTCGTGTGGGCTGCGGCATACATGGTCCTTTCCGTCGGAAACGTGTCGTCAGGTCGTCCCGTCCACCGTACAGAGGGCAGTGCGCAGGGCAAATCGCGCACGCGTG
This sequence comes from Rhodococcus sp. 06-156-4, assembly GCF_002259345.1. NCBI lineage: Bacteria > Bacillati > Actinomycetota > Actinomycetes > Mycobacteriales > Nocardiaceae > Rhodococcus > Rhodococcus sp. 06-156-4. The sequence goes on from NZ_NPGB01000028.1 coordinate 43,403, forward strand.
TCCCCGTCGCGACGTGCGGTGGTCACCGCCGGGCTAGCGCTGGTTGACGTCGACGGCGCCGCGGACGAGATCCGAGAAGCCTTTCTCGTCGACGACGTCTCCGGAGTGGATGTCGATCGCACGGCGCGTTCCGGCGTCGAGGCTGGCGTTGAAGATGCCCGACGGATCGGCTACGGACGCGCCCTTCGCGAAGGTCACCTTGACTTTGTCCTTGTAGGTCTCGACCGTGCAGAGCAGCCCGTCGAGGCTGAACGTGGGCACGCCGTCGGGGTTGGACGGCTTGCGCCACTTCACTTCCTCGGTGACGCCTGGGGCCGCGGCGAGAATCAGTCCTCGGAGGGTGTCCACGGTGTCGATCCGCCAGTCTGCGCTCATGGCGAAAGACTACTGGCGTCGGCGCCACAATCGCAGGACGACGTACGTGTTCGCGACGAGAACCGCGATGTACGGCACCACGAACAACGGCGTGCCCGACGGTGTCAACGCCGAGACCCAGTCGGCCGGGTCGCCGTCGACGACGGGGCGGAACAGGTCGGTGATCTCGGCGGTGACGAGAACGGTCATGCCGAGGATTGCAGTGATGTTGCCGAACGTCGACACCGCCCGGCCGGCCCGAAAATCGCCGATCATCACCAGTGCCGCCACGCAGGCGACGATCATGATGGGAGCGAACACCGTCAGGCCGAACACCGCATACAGATTCCAGTCGCCCAGTGCGCCGGGAAGAAGATCCTGATGGTCGATCAGTGCTACGACCGGCATCGTCAGAACCAGAACGAGTAGCGGCGCAACTCCGACGGTCAATACCCATTCGATATCGCGAGGGCTGCGGGTGCGGTGCCCGACGGCCGTCGTTTGGGGGTATTTGTCCGCTTCGTGCACGGACCTACAGTGCCATACGCGCAGGTGAGATCGAAACGGTTCTCCGCAGGCCAGGCCCGGGATCTGCAAGAATCGACCGATGATCGACGACGTAGGGCTACGACGGGATTCGCTCGTGCGGATCCTGGAGGTCGTGCGCGGCCTGGGCGTCGGCGAGGGATTGGAAGTCACCCTCGCGCGCGTCGCTGCAGCCGTCGTCGATGTGCTGGGTTTCGGTGCCGTCGTCGTCAACGTCAAGGTTCCGGGCGGCGGCCTCGTCGTCTCGACGGCGACAGGCCCTCCCGAGGTCCGCGACATGGTCGGCGAGACGATGACGCACGAGGTGTGGCTGGGTCTGCTGGACGCATGCGAGCGGTGGGGAGAACTACGGTTCCACGAGAACCTGGCGGAGGTCGATGCTCTCGGAGGCGTGTCCTATCGTGACCCGCACCGAACTCACTACCTCTCCGCATCGCCGGATGGTGAGCGGAGGATCTGGCAGCCCGAGTACGCGCTTCTGGCACCGATGTGGGCCGGGGAGAACGCGCTGCTCGGTGTTCTGAGCGTCGATCTCCCGATCTCCGGGCTGATCCCGGACGCCGAGCAGTGCGCGATGTTGGAATTGTTCGCAGGCCAGGCCGGCGCAGCCATCGCGGAAGCGGCGAGGATCGGTGATGCCGAGGACCAGCAACTGCAGTACCGCGCAGTGTTTCTCGATTCGCCGATTCCGACGGCGATGCTCGGGCTCGACTCCACCGTCGTCGAGGTCAACAGGGCGTTCGAGGAGCTCACGGGGCGGATCGAGTGCGAGCTCCGCGGTCTCGATCTGACCGCGGTGTTCGGCGCCGAGACCAGGCACGCAGGCGTCGAGGACCGTCGCGTGTTGCGTGTGGACGACGAGGAACGATGGGCGCACGTCCGGGTCCAGCGCATCGAAAGTGCTTACGGCACAAGGTTCGTGTGCACTGCCGAGGATCGCAGCGCATCACACCTCGCTCTCGACCACCTGCGCCTGCGCGCGGAGCGCGACGACCTCACCGGACTCGGGGTCAAGAGCCTCGCGATGACGGAACTTCGTGATCGGCTCGAGCATCAGGCCGAGGACGACCTCGTCGCATTCCTGTTCTGCGATCTCGACGGCTTCAAAGCCGTCAACGACGGGCACGGCCACCTCGTCGGCGACCGCGTTCTGACGGAAATTGCTGCGTGCCTGCGTGAATGCGTCGAGGACGGTGACCTCGTGTGCAGACTCGGCGGCGACGAATTCGGGATCGTCGCCACCAGGACAACGGTGGACGGCATCGAGGATCTCGCGCGCCGCTGCGTCGGGAAGCAGAGTTCCGTCCACGGCAGGATGTCCGTCGGAGTGTGCATCGTGCCGGCGGGGAGCGGCAGGACGGCCGAGGCGGTGGTCGAGGCCGCCGATTCGATGCTCTATCGGACCAAGGGCGACGGTGGTGGCAACTGGCGGAGCACCGTGCTCGGGCCGGCTGTCGGGAAGCTCAGCTGATTTCTTGACTCCTCTCGGCGGGCTGTGCGAACCTGAAACGGTGACCGAGCGATCGCTCGGTCGGCCCAACTTCGAGGAGCGCGCCGGTGTCGATCGATCTGACGTATTCGCCCCAGGTCCAGACCGTGATCGACAAGACTCGGACGTTCGTTCGTGAGACGGTGTTGCCGATCGAGGACAAGTTCCTCGGAAACATCGCCGATGCGGGCGGAGACGAACTGCGGATTTCTTTGCAGCAGGCAGCCAAGGACGCAGGCGTGTTCGCGCCGCACGCGCCCGTCGAATACGGCGGGCTCGGACTGAACATGAGCGATCGCGCTCCCGTGTTCGAAGAGGGCGGCTACTCGCTGTTCGGTCCCGCTGCACTGAACATCGGCGCCCCCGACGAAGGCAACGTGCACATGCTCGCCCACATCGCATCCCAGGGCCAGAAGGAACAGTTCCTCGCGCCCCTGGCGTCCGGCGACGTGCGCTCCGCGTTCGCGATGACCGAGCCGGCCCCCGGTGCAGGCTCCGACCCGTCGGCCTTGACCACGGCCGCAGTCAAAGTCGACGGCGGATGGAAGGTCGACGGGCAGAAGTACTTCATCACGGGCGCGGACGGCGCCGGGTTCTTCATCATCATGGCCAGGACCGCGGGCAAGCCGGGTGACCGCGGCGGTGCGACGATGTTCCTCGCGCCGGCCGACACCCCCGGCATCAAGGTCGGCAGGCACATCGGAACCCTGGACAAAGCAATGATCGGTGGACACTGCGAGGTGTTCTTCGACAGCGTCTTCGTCCCCGACGAGAACGTGCTCGGTGCCGTCGACGAAGGCTTCTCCTACGCGCAGGTCCGCCTGGGACCGGCGCGCATGACCCACGTGATGCGATGGCTCGGTGCCGCCCGCCGCGGCCACGACATCGCCGTCGATCACGTAGCGCGTCGAGAGGGATTCGGATCCACGCTCGGCGATCTCGGTATGGTGCAGAAAATGGTCGCGGACAACGAGATCGACATCGCCGCGACGCGCGCGCTGCTGGTACAGGCCTGCTTCGCCCTCGACCAGGGATCACACGCTGGGAACGAGACGTCGATCGCCAAAACCTACGCGGCCGAGGCAATTTTCCGCATCGTCGACCGCAGCATTCAGATGTGCGGCGGACTCGGAGTGTCCGACGACCTGCCGTTGGCCAGGTTGTCCAGGGAAGTCCGCCCGTTCCGCGTCTACGACGGACCCTCCGAGGTACACCGCTGGGCCATCGCCAAACGAGTCGTCGGCGCAGCCAAGAAGGCCGCGCGTCAGGCCGCCGACAAATGACCGAACTCCCAGGAATGAACACTCCCGCTCTCGCCGTGTTTCTCGGCGAGAACGGAGTGGCACTCGACGGCGAGCTGCGCGTCGAACTGATCAGTGGCGGCCGATCGAACCTCACCTACAAGGCGTTCGACGACACGAACGCCTGGGTCGTTCGCCGTCCCCCGACGAGCGGTCTCACCCCGTCGGCACACGACATGGCCCGCGAGTGGGCAGTGACGAGCGCGCTGCAATCCACCGCCGTACCCGTCGCCAGGACCGTGGCCTTCGACCGCGACGGAGACGTATTGGGCGCTCCGGCAACTGTTGTCGAGTTCGACCCGGGTACGGTCATCAGAACCCGCGAGGACCTGGACGCCCTGTCCGACGACGACGTCGCGGCCAACACGTCCGAACTGATCCGCGTACTCGCCCGCCTGCACCACGTGGACTACGACGCAGCGGGCCTCGGCTCGTTCGGCAAGCCCGCGGGATTCATCGGGCGCCAGGTCAAGACATGGGCTCGCCAGTGGGAAGCCGTCAAGACGCGTGACCTCCCCGATGTCGAGAAGCTACGGGACAAACTGGAAGCGGCGGTACCGTCGTCGTCCGGTGCGTCCATCGTGCACGGCGACTACCGGGTCGACAACGTCATCCTCCGGCGCGGGAATCCAGGTTCCGTTGCCGCAGTAGTGGACTGGGAGATGTCCACCCTCGGCGACCCGCTCACCGACGTCGCCCTGATGTGCGTGTACCGGCAACCAGTGTTCGACGCGGTCCTCGGCACGGCTGCGGCGTGGACCAGTGACCGCTACCCGTCCGCGGACGAACTCGCCGAGATGTACAGCCGAGAAACCGGTTCCGGATTGTCCGACTGGAACTTCTACCTGGCCCTCGCCAACTTCAAACTCGGCGTCATCGGCGAAGGCATCACGCACCGAGCGTTGTCCGGCTCCGACTCCGGGCCGGGGGCAGCGTCGGCAGCAGAAGCAACACAGGAATTCATGGCGTCGGGACTCCGCGCGATCGAGGGGAAGAAGTGAAATCTGCACTGGTCACCGGTGGATCGCGCGGCATCGGTCTGGGAATCGCCACTCGCATGGCGCACCTGGGCTACTCGTTGACGATCACGGCGCGCGATGCCGCCGCTCTCGAGGAGGTCGCCGAAGACCTCGGGAAGGCAGGTGCTTCCCAGGTGGTGACGGTGGCCGCCGACCTCGCCGACCGGGACGCCGCCGACCGAATCACCGGCGCGCACGCGAACGCGTACGGATCCATGAACGCACTGGTCCTCAACGCAGGCGTCGGAACGGCAGGCCGCATCGAGGACTACCCGATGCGCCGCTTCGACAAAACACTCGACGTCAACCTCCGGGCGCCGTTCCACGTGCTGCAGAACTCGATCCCGCTCATGCGCACTGCCGTCGACGCCGACCCGGACAACGGAGCCAAGGTCATCGCCCTCGCATCCATGGCGGGCGTCTACTCCGAAGCAGGACTCGCCGTCTACGGCGCCACCAAGGCGGCCATGCTGTCGCTCGTCGAAACCCTGAACGCCGAGGAAAGCGCCAACGGCATCAGCGGAACGTCCATCGCGCCCGGTTACGTCGACACCGACATGAGTGACTGGACCAAGGACAAGATCCCCGGCGACTCCATGATTCGGGTCGACGACATCGTCGAACTCGCGGCCGGCATCCTGTCCCTCTCCTCCCGTGCAGTCGTACCTCGCCTGGTGGTCACCCGCGCCGGGGCCGGGCTGGGAGCGTAGCCGATAACAATCGAATGGATTGGTACACCCGCTTTCGATTGAAGACTCGCCGGTTTGCCACCCGGTCTGTGGACGAAGTTGCCCCACAATCGTTTTGGTGTGCAAAACTGCCGGTGGACACGGTCGTCGGAGCCGTCTCGAGCGCGGGGGTTTCATGGTTCACGCATGGCGTTTCGTTGTGTTCTGCGCGGTCCTCGTCGTGGGCTGGGCCGGTATCCCCACCCTCGCTGCCGCGGAACCGTCGGCCCCGAGGATCGACAGTCGAGTGGACGTCAGCACCACCCTCACCCAGCTCGCGGTGTACTCGCCGAGCATGGATCGAATCATCGACGTCCAGGTGTTGACCCCGGAGACCGAGAGCGGCCCCCGTCCGTCGCTGTACATGCTCAGCGGCATCGGTGAGGAGGACCCGACCAACAGCATGTGGCTGCGCAAGGGGGGAGCTGCCGAGTTCTTCCGCGACAAGAACGTCAACGTCGTGCTTCCGCTCGCCGGGCCGGGAAGCTTCTACGCCGACTGGCAGCGCGACGACCCGAAGCTCGGGCGGTACAAGTGGGAAACCTTTCTGACGCAGGAGCTTCCGCCGCTGATCGACGAGGAGTTCGACGGCAACGGCCGCAACGGTATCGCCGGCTTGTCGATGGGTGCGCAGTCGGCGATGATGCTGGCGTCGCGTAACCCGAGTCTCTACTCGGCCGTCGGTGCGTACAGTGGCTGCTTCGCCTCGGCGGAACTGTTGGGCCAGGGCAGTATGCGCGGGATCGTCACGGCCTTCGGTGGCAACGCGGACAACATGTTCGGGGGACCGCTCGACCCGGCCTGGGCGGCTCACGACGTATTGGTCAACGCCGAAGCGCTGCGTGGCACATCGATCTACGTCTCCGTCGGAACCGGGTTGCCGGGGCCGCACGAGAAATTCGAGACCGCCAAGGACTGGGACGTCGTTGTGGTGGGTGGCCTCATCGAGGTGGGATCGAACTTCTGCACGCATCGACTGGACGACCGGTTGCGTGAGCTCGCCATCCCCGCCACTTTCGATTTCGAGGACGTCGGCACCCACTCGTGGGCGTACTGGGTCGATCAACTGCCCAAGAGCTGGCCTACCCTCGCCGCCGGCCTCGGGTTGTGAGTTCGAGAACCGAGACCAACGTCTCCACTGCGCGAGGGAAGGCACGGTCGCTCGGTGCGGAGAATCCCACCAGGATTCCGTCGGGCATGACGTCGGACTCGACCTCGGCGGCGCTTGGATGCCTGAACCAGCCGAGACCCTCGACGGCGAGGCCGGCCTCACTCGCACCGGCCAGCACGTCGGACTCCGAGCCGGGAGGAAGCGTCAGGACGGCCTGTAGGCCGGCGGCGATTCCCATCGTTCCGATTTCGGGTACCCGCTCCCGCAGGGCATCGACGAGCGCGTCTCTTCGTCTGCGATATTTCAGTCTCATCGCCCGAACGTGACGGTCGTAGGCGCCGGTGGTGATCAAGTCCGCGAGGGTCAACTGATCCAGAGCACTCACCGTTGCCTCCCTGACGCCCTTCGCGTCCAGAATCGGGTCGAGCAGGTGCTCCGGCACCGCCATCCACCCAACACGTACGCCGGGTGAGAGAGACTTCGAGATCGAGCCTGCGTAAAGCACCCGATCCGGATCCAGGCCCTGCATTGCTCCCACCGGCGTTCGGTCGTAGCGGAATTCGCCATCGTAGTCGTCCTCGACGACAAGTCCGTCGGTGGCGCGGGCCCAGTCCACCGCCGCGGTTCTTCGCTGCGGGTGGAGGGAGACGCCCGTCGGGAACTGGTGGCTTGGCGTGAGCACCAGCGCAGCTGCCTCGATCGGCTCATGGGTTCGGCCACCGTGCTCGTCGACGCCGATCGGCACGGTCGGGCCCGAGGTGTCGAACAGGCGCCGGTGGAACGGCAGGCCGTACGACTCGACCGCGAACGGTCCGGAGACGACCGACGTGAGGATCTGCGCTGTCTGAGAGAAGCCGGAACACACGAGAATTCGTCGCGGATCACTGCGAACTCCGCGGGTACGGGAGAGGTACCCGGCCAGTGCGCGTCTCAGTTCGAGTCGGCCGTGCGGATCGCCCGGGCCGAACGCGTCGACGGGCGCGCCGCTGACCGCTCGGCGTGCCGCGGCCATCCACGCCGCGCGCGGAAACGCTGACTGATCAGGACGGCCCGGCCGAAGGTCGTGCTCGGGACGCAACTCCGGCCGCACCGTCGACGACGCCGCGCGCACCGATGCCGCTCCGCGATGCGCGACGCGGGTACCCGAGCCTCGGCGGGCGTCGAGCCACCCTTCGGACACGAGCTCACCGTAGGTCTCGGCGACCGTGTTGCGGGCGACGCCGAGATCGGCTGCCAACGCGCGGTACGACGGTAACCGGGTGCCCGGCTCCAGCCGCCCGGTCGCGATGGCGCCGCGCAGGGCGCGTCCGAGCGCGGACCGCCGCGAGCCGGTCGGGGCGAGATCCAGGTGAAGGTCGATCCCCGAATCGACCACGATTTCTGCCACGGAATTGAACCTTATTGCGGTCATCGAGGCGTCGTAGCGTTCCGGTCATGACAACACGCATCAACTTCGCATCCGCATCCCCGGCCGTGCGCACGGCGCTCGTCGCTCTCGACGTCGCCGGCCGCAACGGCATCGACCCAGCCTTGGCCGAACTGATCAAGATCCGAGCGTCACAGCTCAACGGCTGCGCGTTCTGCCTGCACATGCACACCACCGACGCCAGGAAGGCAGGCGAGAGCGAGGAGCGCTTGGCTCTCGTCGCGGTGTGGCGAGACGCGAGCAACTTCTTCGACGAGAAGGAACAGGCGGTACTCGCGCTGACCGAACAGGTCACGCTCATCTCGCAGGGAGGAGTGTCCGACGAGGTGTACGAGCGTGTCGCGCAGCACTTCGACGAGCACCAGATCGGTCAGCTGCTGGCTCAGATCTTCACGATCAACGCCTGGAACCGCATCGGCGTGTCCACCCACCTGGTGCCGGGTGTGAACAATCCGGGCCGCTCCGCCTGAGGGCGAGTGGAAATCGACGTAGTCGCTCAGGGGGGAGCACGGAGATCGGAAAGGACAAACTGCACGTGTCGACGCCGCGGGAATGGTCGATTTCTCCATAGGCCAAGCGCCCACCAACCCATAACGTGTCCCAGGTCACTCTCACCACCGAGAAAGCCGAGACACATGCCTGCAGACGCACCGAAACCCGAGATCGAAACGCGGGTGGTCAAGAAGGTCGCCCGACGGATCATTCCGTTCCTGGGCCTGGCCTACTTCGTCAACTACCTCGACCGAACGAACATCGGGCTCGCGAAACTCACCATGAGCGACGAGCTCGGCCTGACCGAGACGATGTTCGGGTTGGCGTCCGGACTGTTCTTCATCGGCTACCTGCTCTTCGAGGTGCCGAGCAACCTGGCGCTGCACAGGTTCGGTGCCAGGCGCTGGATTGCCCGCATCATGCTGACGTGGGGAGTGATCGCCGCGGGCATGGCCTTCGTGCCCACCGCGGGCTGGCTCTACGGTTTGCGCATTCTGCTGGGTATCGCGGAAGCCGGCTTCTTCCCCGGCGTGCTGCTCTACATGACGATGTGGTTCCCGCGTGCGTACCGCGTGCGGTTGATGGGCCTCTTCCTGCTGGCGCTCCCGATCTCCTCGGCTCTGGGGGCGCCACTGTCCAGCGCGATCATCCAGTACTGGGACGGGCTGTTCGGGCTCTCGGGATGGCGCGTGATGTTCCTCGTCGAAGGCCTTCCCGCGGTTCTGCTCGCCGTCGTCACCTGGTTCTACCTGACCGACCGGCCTGCTCAGGCGAAGTGGCTCGACGACGACGAAAAAGCATGGCTGACGGCCGAACTGGAGTCCGAGGACTCCGCGAAGGGTGGACACGTCAGTGGCTCGGCGACTCGAGCACTGCGCGATGCAAGGGTGTGGATGCTCGGCCTCGTCTATTTCGGTATCACCTACGGGCTGTACTCGCTCAGTTTCTTCCTGCCCAGCATCGTCGCCGGGTTCAAACAGACGTTCGACACCGACTTCTCGCTCGTCACAACGGGTCTGATCGTCGCCGTTCCGTTCGCCGTCGGTGCGGTGGCCATGGTGCTGTGGAGCAGGCACAGTGACCGGACCGGTGAACGTACCTGGCACGTCGCGATTCCAACCCTCGTCGGCGCTGTCTCCATCCCGTTCGCGCTGTACATGGACTCACCGTTCACGACGATGCTCGCGGTGACGGTCAATGCCGTCGGTGTCTTCTGCGCGCTCCCCGTGTTCTGGTACCTCCCGAGCACGTTCCTGACGGGCGCGGGTGCCGCCGCTGGAATCGCGATCATCAACTCGGTCGGCAACATGTCCGGCTTCGGCGCTCCCTACGTGACGGGGTGGCTGCTCGACACCACCGGAAACGCGCGCGCAGGGCTGTGGGTAGTGGGCGCGGTGATGCTCTTGGCCGTCGCGTTGGTTCTGATACTTCGCGGTCGTGTGGGCGCCCGACCCAGCCCCGTCGCCGCACCGCGCGAGGAATCAATGCGCACAAGATAAGCACGTTTTCGTGACCAGGAAACGTGCAACGTGCTCAATCCAAATCCGAACTATTGATCCTTCTGATGATTCTTGATTGTGTTCCAGGTAACAGTGCAACTGTACGGAGGCCGAGATGGACACCGCAATTTCACGAGCGAGCGATGACGACCTCATCCAGCTCGTCACACCCGAAGGCACGCGAACCGAGCCTTCCGAATTCACCGGCCTCGTCGAGGACATCACGACGGACAAGCTCCGCGACCTCTACGAGGACCTGATCGTCGTACGACGGATCGACGCAGAGGCCACCGCGCTCCAGCGGCAGGGAGAACTCGGGCTCTGGGCACCTCTGCTGGGACAGGAAGCCGCCCAGGTCGGATCCGCCCGCGCACTGCACCCCGACGATTTCGTCTTCGGCAGCTACCGCGAGCACGGGGTCGCGTACTGCCGCGGCGTCGACCCGACGGAAATGTTGCGGTTCTGGCGCGGTTCCACCCAATCCGGCTGGAACCCGTACGAGTACAACATGACAACGCCGGCCATCATCGTCGGATCTCAGGCCCTGCACGCCACCGGATACGGGCTGGGAATGAAATTCGACGGAGCCGACGGCGCCGTCATCACCTACTTCGGTGACGGCGCCACGAGCCAAGGCGACATCTCGGAAGCATTCGGATTCGCGGCAAGTTTCAACGCCCCTGTCGTGTTCTTCTGCCAGAACAACCAGTGGGCAATCTCCGAGCCGGTGACTCTGCAGACGCACATCACGATCGCCGAACGTGGCCGTGGATTCGGTGTTCCCGCGCTACGCGTCGACGGCAACGACGTGCTGGCCGTCCTTGCGGCCACCCGGATGGCACTGACTCGCGCACGCGAAGGCAGCGGACCGATGCTGATCGAAGCCGTCACCTACCGGATGGGACCGCACACCACTTCCGACGATCCCACCCGCTACCGGTCGGCGGCAGTCGACGACGAATGGAAGAAGAAGGACCCCATCGACCGCATCGAGCGACTGCTCGACGCCGAAGGAGCGATGGACGACGCGCTCCGCGCACGCGTCAAGGATCGGGCCGACTGGACCGCAGCCGAACTCCGCCGCGGATGCCTCGGCACCGTGGAGCCGACGGCGATGTCGGTGTTCGACAACGTGTACGCAGACCCCCATCCGTTGATCGCCGAGGAACGAGACGCCTACGCCACCTATCTCGCCGGATTCGAAGGAGCTCAGTCATGACCGCGACACTTGCCGCCCCGCAGCTTCCGCTCGGTAAAGCGCTGAACGCAGGCCTGCGTCGGGCGATGGAAGACGACCCCAAAGTAGTGCTGCTCGGCGAAGACATCGGCAAACTCGGCGGGGTCTTCCGCATCACCGACGGCCTGCAGAAGGACTTCGGACCCAACCGCGTCATCGACACTCCACTGGCCGAGTCCGGAATCATGGGCACCGCAGTCGGACTCGCCTTCCGCGGATACCGGCCGGTCGTCGAAATCCAGTTCGACGGCTTCATCTACCCGGCGTTCGATCAGATCGTCTCGCAGGTGGCCAAGCTGCACTACCGCACCGGTGGCAACGTCACGATGCCCCTGACCATCAGAGTGCCGTACGGCGGCGGAATCGGTGCCGTCGAACATCACTCCGAATCCCCGGAAGGCTACTTCGCGCAAACAGCCGGCCTACGCGTCGTCAGCTGCAGCAATGCCGCCGACGCCAACGTCATGCTGCGCCAGGCCATTGCGTCGGACGACCCGGTTCTGTTCTTCGAGCCCAAGCGACGCTACTGGCAGAAGGGCGAGGTCGACGTCACTGCGCCGATCGACGATGCGTACCCGCTGCACCGAGCTCGGGTTGTCCGTGAGGGCACGGACGCGACGATCATCGCGTACGGCCCACTGGTCGTCACCGCCCTCCAAGCAGCGGATGTCGCTGCGGGCGAGGGTCGGTCGCTCGAGGTGATCGATCTGCGTTCGCTCTCGCCACTGGACATGGACACCATCGCGAAATCGGTCCGCAAGACCGGCAGACTCGTCATCACCCACGAGGCAGCGACGTTCATGGGTATCGGCGCAGAAATCGCCGCACGAGTACAGGATCAGTGCTTCTACAGTCTGGAAGCGCCCATCCAACGCGTCGGTGGATTCTCCACCCCGTACCCGGCGGCGAAGCTCGAGGAGTTCTTCCTCCCCGACGCCGACCGGATCCTCGACGCAGTGGACAGGACGTTCCCGGCATGACGAACAGCTTTCGCCTACCCGACCTCGGAGAAGGACTCACCGAGGCCGAACTGATCAGCTGGTCGGTCGAGGTCGGTGACACCGTCGAACTCAACCAGGTGATAGCCGAGGTGGAAACCGCCAAGGCGTCCGTCGAGCTCCCATCGCCGTTCGCCGGGACCGTCACGGCGCTGCACGCCGAGGAAGGCTCGACCGTCCAGGTGGGCAACGTCATCATCGACATAACCGACGGCTCGGCCGAGATCGCAGTCGAAGAGCCCGCCGAGAAGGAAGAACGCGTCCCCGTCCTCGTCGGGTACGGCGTAGCCGGTGAGGGCGCGAGCCGACGAGGCAATCGTCGCCCGTCGCCCCCGGCGTCGCCGCCCCCCACGAACGGCAGACCGCTGGCGTCCCCACCGGTCCGATTCGTCGCCAAGCAGCACGGCGTCGACCTCGCGGACGTACCGGCCACCGGTACACACGGCGAGGTGACCCGGGACGACCTGGCGGCGTACACCGAACGCGGCACCGTCCCGGTCGCAGGTACGGGCAAGAACGAAACCCGCACTCCCATCAAGGGAGTTCGCAAACACACCGCGGCAGCCATGGTGTCGAGCGCCTTCACCGCGCCACACGTCACCGAGTTCATCACCGTCGACGTGACCCCGTCGGTGGAACTGCTGGAGAAACTGCGCGCCACCAAGCACTTCCGCGACATCAAGCTCACCCCGCTCGCTCTCGTCGCCAAGGCACTCCTGGTGGCTCTGCGCTCCAATCCGAGCCTGAACTCGGAATGGGACGAGCAGAACCAAGAAATCGTCACCAAGAACTACGTCAACCTCGGAATCGCTGCGGCGACGCCCAGAGGCCTGATGGTGCCGAACATCAAGGACGCACACACCCTCGGTCTGAAAGACCTCGCGCACGCGCTGACCCAACTGACCGTGACGGCCAAGGAAGGCAAGACCGGCCAGGCCGACCTCGCCGACGGCACCATCACGATCACCAATGTCGGTGTCTTCGGTGTGGATTCGGGGACCCCGATCCTCAACCCAGGGGAGGCAGCGATCCTCTGCTTCGGCGCGATCCGTCGTCAGCCGTGGGAGTTCGAGGGAGAGATCGCTCTGCGCTCGGTCACGACGCTGAGCCTGTCGTTCGATCACCGTCTGGTCGACGGTGAGCAAGGATCGAGATTCCTGGCCGACATCGCGTCGATCCTCGCCGACCCGATGAACCTGGTGGCGTTGGCATGAGCGACGTCGTCGTCCTCGGAGGCGGATCGGGCGGGTACGCAGCTGCATTTCGTGCTGCGCAACTGGGACTTTCGGTCACCCTGGTGGAGAAGGACAAGGTCGGAGGAACCTGCCTGCACCGCGGGTGCATCCCGACCAAAGCCCTCCTGCACGCGGCGGAGGTGGCGGACACCGCCCGGGAGAGCTCGTCGGTGGGGGTTCGTGCGAACTTCGAGGGTATCGACATCGGCGGCGTCCACGCGTACAAGGACGGCGTGGTCTCCAAGCTGTACAAGGGCTTGCAGGGCCTCGTCAAGGCTCACAAAATCGAATTCGTCAGCGGTACAGGTAAATACGTCGGAAACAAGACCGTCGACGTGGACGGCCGCAGGATCACCGGATCATCGGTTGTCCTCGCGACCGGGTCGTACGCGAAGGTGCTCCCCGGAATCGAACTCGGGCCGCGAGTGCTGACCAGCGACCAGGCGTTGACCCTCGACTACGTCCCGAAGCGGGCCATCGTGCTGGGCGGGGGAGTCATCGGCGTCGAATTCGCCAGTGTGTGGGCATCGTTCGGCGTCGAGGTGACCATCGTCGAAGCACTGCCCCGACTGGTTGCAGCCGAGGACGAGTGGGCGTCCAAACAGCTCACCCGCGCCTTCAAAAAACGCGGCATCGTCGCACGGACATCGTCGCCGTTCACCGGCGTCAAGGAAACCCCCGACGGTGTGACGGTGACCCTCGACTCCGGGGAGACGCTCGATGCCGATGTTCTGTTGGTCGCGGTCGGGCGCGGGCCCACTACGTCCGACCTCGGCGGCGTCTCGATGGATTCGGGATTCGTCGGCGTCGACGGCAACCTGATGACCTCGGACGACGGCGTCTACGCCGTCGGTGACATCGTGCGCGGACCACAGCTGGCGCACAGAGGATTTCAGCATGGCATCTTCGTCGCCGAGCACATCGCGGGTCTGAAGCCCACCGCAGTCCCCGACGAGAACATCCCCCGGGTCACGTACTCGAACCCCGAAATCGCGTCCGTCGGACTGACGGAAGCGCAGGCGATCGAGCGTCACGGTTCTGCGGATTCCGTCGTCTACGACCTCGCCGGCAACGGCAAGAGTCAGATCCTCGGCGCGTCGGGCGGGGTCAAGCTGGTGCGGGCCGGGGGCTCCATCGTCGGCATTCACATGGTCGGCGCACGCGTGGGCGAATTGATCGGTGAGGCGCAGTTGGTCGTCAACTGGGGCGCATACCCCGAGGAAGTCGCGCACCTGATCCACGCTCACCCAACGCAGTCCGAGGCCTTCGGGGAAGCTCACCTCGCACTGGCGGGGAAGCCGCTGCACGCGCACTGACCCCCCTATGTGAGTGGAAATGTAGGCCAGGGCCTGCATTTCCACTCACATGGAGAAAACCTTGCCCGGATTCAAGATGCCGTGTGGGTCGAGGGCGTTCTTCACCGAGCGGTGCATGTCGAGGACGATCGGGTCGAGTTCCTGAACCAGTCCGTCCATCTTGAGCAACCCGACGCCGTGTTCACCGGTGACGGTGCCGCCGAGTTCCAATGCTGCGTCGATGATCTCGGCGAAAGCAATTTGCGCGCGTTCGCGCGCAGGAAGATCGTCGTGCGGGGTGATCAGCAGAGGGTGCAGGTTGCCGTCGCCCGCGTGGGCGATGTTGGCGATCGTGGTCTCGTACCGCCGGCCGATCTGCTCGATCCGTGAGAGCATTTCCGGCACATGTCTCTTCGGGACACACACGTCCTCGGTGAGGACCGGTCCGAGGCGCTCCATCGCGGGGTAGGCCAGTCGCCGTGCTGCGAACAGGGCGTCGGCCTCCTCCTGGTCGGTCGAGACGGCCGACCACGTGGCACCTGCTTCCTCGAAGCAGGACAGCATCTTCTCTGCTTCTTGGTCCCCGACGATTCCTGGGTCGTCGATCCGGCCGAGCAGGACGACGTTCGCTTCGACCGAGAGGCCCATGTTCTTCCAGGCGTCGACGGCGATGAGGCATTGTTTGTCGATCAGTTCCAGCGCGGACGGCGTGAGTCCCGCTGCGGCAACGGCAGCTACGGCTCTTCCGGCGTCGACGATCGAGTCGAAGTATCCGGCGATCGTCCGCTGGCGATCTTGCAGGGGCCGCAGTTTGACGGTGACCTCGGTGATGATGCCGAGGGTTCCTTCCGACCCGACCATCAGTCCGGCAAGATCGTATCCGGCAACACCTTTGGCGGTCTTGCGTCCGAGCCGGACCAGCTCGCCGGTTCCGGTGACCACCTGCATGCCCATGACGTAATCGCGGGTGACGCCGTATTTGACGCAGCACAGGCCTCCGGCGTTGGTGGCGACGTTGCCGCCGATGGTGGACCAGGGTGCGCTGGCCGGGTCCGGCGGATACCACAGTCCCTGTTCTGCACAGGCGGCCCGCAGGTGGTCGTTGACGACGCCCGGTTCGACGACGGCGTACCGCTCCAGCGGATCTATCTCCTTGATGGCGTCCATACCGTCGAGGGCGAGAACGACGCACCCTTCGGTCGCGTTGGCTCCGCCGGACAGTCCGGTGCCGGCGCCGCGCGTGACGACGGGGGCGCCGTGCGTCAGACAGGCTCGTACGACGGCCTGGACTTCTTCTGCGGTACGCGGCCGGACGACCGCCACCGGCACGGCGTACGGAGCCCACTCGGCCTCGTCGTGTTGGTAGGACGCGATCACGTCCGGATCGACGACGATGCGGTCCGTGGGAAGGGAGTCCAACAGCTGTTCGACGAGCGTCATGTCTCCGAGTTTATCTGTGAGCTGGGTCTCCACCAATGTAGGTTCTGTCCATGGCGTCGGATAGATCATGGATGGATTTGCTGCTCGACGACGCTTCGATCGACGAGCTCGAGGCGCATCGCCTCGCCTTCCCCGGTCCCGACGCGCACGCTGCCCTGCGGCTTCGTGCGTTGCTGGACCAGCGTCGCCAACGCAGCACCGAGCTGGCGGCTCTGAACGACATCGCAGTGCGGTTGACGACGGCACGTGACGACCGTGTCCTGCTTCAGGAGGTCGTCGACCAGGCGCGCCGGTTGTTGGGAGTCGACCTCGCCTACATGGGCTCGGTGTACGACGACGAATTCGTCATCGAGGTCACCAGCGGTGCTCTGACTCCGAATCTGATCGGGATCCGGTTGGCTCAGGACGAGGGGTTGGTGGGCGTCATCGTGCGCGGAGCGTCTCCGTCGTGGACGCCCGACTATCAGAGCGAGCCGGCGTTCCGGCACATCACCGGTGCGGACAGCGCGGCGCGGTCGGAGAACATGCGGGGGCTGCTCGGGGTACCGCTGAAGGTAGGGGATCGGGTCATCGGTGCGTTGTTCGCGTGCAAGCGTCAGGAGCGTGACTTCGCGGACAGTGAGATCGCATTGCTGTCCGCTCTTGCCGCGCACGCTGCGATTGCCATCGAGAACGTCCGCGCCATCGAACGGCTCGAAGTGGTGAACGCCGAGCTGTCGGCACGGACCGCCGAACTGGAACAGACACTGCAGTGGGACAGGACGCTGACTCAGGTGGTGCTGCGCGGGGGTGGGGTGGGTCGTCTCGTTCGGGAGGTGGCGACACTGTCCGGTCGACCGGCGTTCTTTCTCACCGACGCCTCGTCTGTTCCGGAGTCTCTGGAGGAACGGGTCGTTCCAGTCGAGATCCTGTTCGGGCAATGCCGCGACGGCGCCGACATCGTCGCCGACGACTTTGTCATTGCCCACCGTGTTGCCGCTGCGGGCGAGTTTCTCGGTGTCCTTATCTCGGTGGGTCCGGACGATCAGCAGACGCGGCTGCTCCTGGACCGCGCGGTGCCCGCCATCGCGTTGTCGCTCGCCGAGGAGCGCGCGGCGGCCGAAGCTGCCAGGCGGGCGCAGGACGCGTTTCTGGTCGATCTGCTCTCTCATCCGGCGTCGACCACCGACGACGAGCGACGGCAACTTCGCCTTGCCGGCCTGTCCCCGGGCGCTTCGTACTGCATCGCCGTCGCGCAGGGAATGGTGTCCCGTACCGAGATCGGCAGATCGGAATTCCCGGTGGGTACGGTTGTGGCAGAACATGGTTGGAGGGTGCTGGTCGCGGTGCCCGCGCAGGAATCGGCTGTGGTTCGGCCGATGTTCACGACGGGTGCAACGGTGGGGATCTCGGAGCCTGCCCGCGGGGCGGTCGCGCTGGCGGCTGCCTACCGCGAGGCCCAGCAGACCGTCGACGTGTTGATCACGCTCGGACGAGATGGCGAGGTGTCGTCGGCACGCGGACTCGGTATCTACCGAATCCTGCTGAGCCACATGGCTCGTGAGCATCTCGACGAACTGACCGAGGAGCAATTGGGTCCGCTGATGGCCGAGCAGAGCAAGCGGGGCGTTCCGTTGCTCGAATCGCTGTCGGTGTACCTCGCCCACGGGCGTCACCATTCGGCCACCGCCGCAAGCCTTGGAGTGCACGTCAACACGCTCTACCAACGACTCGACGCCATCGACCGGCTCATCGGTTCCCAATGGCGTGACCCGGACAAGGCGCTGGACCTGCAGGTGCTGATGCGACTCCGACGAAGCGCGGATCTATTGGGGAAGTGAACCGAGAAAGTCCAGCAGTGCAGCGTTGAATTCCTTGGGGCGGTCCATGTTGGACGCGTGACCGCAGTTCTCGAGCACCACGGAGCGTCCGAGTGGGTTTCCGGCAATGGAGTCCGCTGCGTGCGTACACGGCCAGAACTGGCTCTCCCTACCGGCGACCATCAGTACCGGGACGTCGACGGTGGCAACGACCTCGCGCCAGTCCGCTACTGCGTGATCGTGCAGAAGGGCTTTCATCGGTGGCGTATCGGGTGAGACCATCTTCGGCATCGCGCGGAGCTTCGTGACGAGCTTCAGGATCGGCAACGCGGACTTCCACTTCGGCAGACCCCATCCCGTGTCCGGAACCCCGTCGGCGAAGAACGTGTCCTTGTTGGAGTCGGTCAATCCGTAGAACCCGTTGGACCATTCGGCATCGTTGATCATCTTCGGGGTCTGATCCACCGACACGACGGCCTTCACACGGCCGGTGCCGAACTGCGAGACGTACGACCAGATGGTGCTCGCGCCCATGGAGCCACCACACAGCACAGCATCGTCGACGCCAAGCGACGCGAGGACATTCTCGACGTCCTGACCGTGCCTGGCCATCGTGGCACCGTGCTCGGGAGACTCCGAGTCACCATGCCCTCGGCGGTCCAGAGCAAGAACTCGATATCCGGCTTTCACCAGTGCGTCCTGCTGCATCACCCACGTCGTCGCGGGAGCGCAAAAACCTGCGATCAGAACGATCACGGGCCCGACGCCCTCGTCGATGTAGCTCAGGGTCACATTGTCGTTGGTGACGACGGTGGGCATGGGCACTCCTTCGGGTCGCTCACGATGCAACCACGGATCCCGCGATTACGACATGGAGAATTCCTCTACCGAGCGCATTACACCGGCGCGGTCAGGTCATCGATCGGGCACCGGCTCGATAGCATCCCTGCGGCGCTTCTGGTCCGGTGGTCTTCGCACAGTTTTTCCGGAGTTCGCACACGCTTTCAGGTCCGAGGACGCGTGTCAGGTCGGGAAAAAGAGTGGCAAGTTGCCGGGTGTCGCCTCGAGGGGAATTTGAGGGACTGTGACGTTGCGAATGCGGTGATCGGCGCTGAATACTTGCTCACCATGCGCTACAACAAGCTGGGTCGGACCGACCTCGAGGTGTCCGAGGTGTCCTTCGGGACCGCGCCGCTCGGAGACATGTTCGGATCTGCCGACGAGGATCAGGCCATCGCGTCGGTGCACCATGCCCTGGATGCCGGGATCAATTTCTTCGACTCGTCGCCGTACTACGGCGGGGGCCTGGCGGAGGAACGGCTCGGCGCAGCCTTGGCGGGCAGGCGCGAGGACGTCCTGATCGGCACGAAGGCCGGCCGATACGGCAACGAGGACTTCGACTTCTCGCCACGGAAACTACGGGAAAGCATCCACACCAGCCTGAAGCTGCTCCGCACGGACTACGTGGATGTGCTGCAACTCCACGACATCGAATTCGTGCCGTTGTCCCCGGTGTTCGAGGACTCCTACGCGGAACTGGTGAAGCTGAAGGACGAGGGATTGTGCCGATACATCGGCATGACCGGGTACCCGATGCACACGTTGACGCGCGCTGTCACCGAGACCGACCTCGACGTCATTCTGTCCTACGCGCACTACACGCTGCTCAACACCGAACTCGCGACCGAATTGAAGCCCGTGTGCGACGAGCGAGGCGTCGGCGTGATCAACGCTGCGGCAGTGGGATTGGGCCTGCTGACACCCGGAGGCGTCAAGCCGCACATTCCCGCGACCGACGACGTCAAGGCGGCGGCCGCACGGGCTCGCCAGTGGGCGGCGGACAACGGACAGGACATCTCGTTCCTCGCCAATCAGTTCTCGCTGCAACGATCCGGCTGCCCGACAACCGTGATCGGCACGACCAAAGTCCATCACCTCGATTCCGCTATCCGCGCCGCGACGGAACCCATCGACACCGACGTCCTCGATGCAGTGCTGGCTCTGACCGCAGATGTGCACGACGTGTCCTGGCAGAGCGGACTTCCCGAGAACAACGGCTGACCTCAGCTCCCGGCCGGGCGCCGCCACATCGACGTCATCACGGCGCCCGACGCCAACGGGAACGTCTCGGTCACCTCGAACCCGAACTTCTCGTAGAAGGTGACGTTGTCGGCCGACGTGCACACGAGATAGGCGTCGTCGCCGTCCGAATCGCAGCGCGCGAGCCGGTCGAGCAGGAGCGTCGAGACGAAGCCTCGGCCCCGAGCCGACTGGGTACTACCCAGATTCGCCAGATACCACGCCGGTTCGGAAGGATGATGGGCATCGAGCGTCGACCTGACTCCCACCGCCGCGCCGACTCGGGTCCGCAACGCGGGAAGCAGCGCCGGCAACGCGCGCGCGGTGCGCAGCAGCGACGAGTGCTGCCGACCGGGCGGATCCCACACCTCGACGGCAACGGCTGCCCCGTCCTCCTCGACGAACCGCACCCCGCCTCCGGCGATGTGAAAGTGCCGCAGCGACGCGGTGAAGTAGCCGGTCAAAGCCGCGTGCCGTCGCGCGCGGCCGGGCCAGATGGACGCCATCAACGGATCGTCGCGGAAGGCGTCGGCCAGAACCGAGGCGCAGGTGGCGGCCTCGGCGATGGTCGCGGTGACGATTCGGCCAGTCAAGAGTCCCCCGGGGAAATCATTCGGAACAGTCGGTTCGCACTAGGGTGGCTGTGTGAAATCGAAACCGGATGCCGCGGCGCCGCAGCGCAACGTCGACGCGGGGGCACAGCCATGGATGCTGGTGGAGACGCTACATCAGGACAGAGCGACTCTGGTCTCCCTCGGCGGACGACTACGCGAGATGTCGTCCTTGCCGCGCGCCGTCAGGTCGACGGTCGGTGGTCGATCGTCGGCACAGGTCTGGGCGGAAGTCGCCCGGTCGATCGACGTCGTCCGTGAACACGCCACCTCCCGAGACGTCACGATCCCCACCGGCAGCGGACGCACCCGCGTCGTACTGCATCCCGTCGTCGGCCCGTCGGGTGCCGTGCACGGCATTGCGTTGTGGGTCGGCGACGCAGAGTCCGCCGTCCCGCAGCGGCCCGAGGACGCGCTCGCCGTGACGTTCGAGTCCGAGCGCCGCGCGTTCGTCGTCGACGCGGACTGCCTCCGCGCACTTGCCACGGACCTGCCCTCCGACATCCGAACCAGCTTCACCTCGCCCGAAGTGTTCCGGAAGATCGACGTCGACGACGCGGTGGGCGCCATCGGCGCGCTTCTCCAACCCGCTCCCGACGACGGCGCGACCTGGACCGGCCTGGCGTCGACGACGCACCTGCCCGGCGTTTCCCGCCTCGACCTCGTGTTCACCGCCGACGACGACGGGTCGACATGGCGGGGCCTGGTCCACGCCGTCGAGTCCGAGACGGTGGCACAGCCGCGGCTCGAGACCGCGGCGTTCGCCGCTCTGGGGCAGGTGTCTCCGCAGATGGCGCTGGTCCTGATGGACGTCACCCACAACCGACTGATTCGGTGGCTGACCGATCCGGTGCCACAGATCCAGTGGAAAGGCATCGTCGACGACAGAGACACTCCGCACCCGGACGACGTCACACGCATCTTCGCCGCCGCGTCGGGGATGTACGCGGGCACGGAAACCAGTACCTCCGTCGACGGCATCCGCCTCCGTCGCATCGGCGGAGGATGGACCGTCGTCGACGCTCGCGCGGCGCTGCTGCCGCGTGAGAAGTCGAGCCCGCGATTGATGCTGGTGCAGATGACCGTCGTCGGACACACCGACGACCCGGATCCTGTTCCCGTCGACGACACCGGGCACCCCAGCCTGCTCGACTGAACCCGGCAGAGTGGCCATGGTGCAGAGTGGTCGACACAACGGTGTACTAGAAAAGGATGTGACGATGGCAGGACAGCTGTGGGCACTCGAAGGGGGAAGCCCGGACATCGACCAGGACGCGTGGATCGCGCCGACGGCTACCGTGGTGGGCCGCGTGAAGGTCGGCCCGACGTCGGGAATCTGGTACGGCGCGGTGCTGCGTGCCGAGTTCGAGGACATCACCATCGGCGCGGGCAGCAATCTGCAGGACGGCGTCGCCGCCCACGTCGACCCAGGCTTTCCGCTGACGGTCGGTGAGAACGTCAGCGTCGGCCACAATGCTGTGCTCCACGGCTGCACCATCGGCGACGGCAGCCTCGTGGGAATGGGCGCGATCGTCATGAACGGCGCCGTCATCGGCGAGGGCAGCCTGGTGGCAGCCGGTGCATTGGTGCTCGAAGGGACCCAGGTGCCGCCGCGTTCACTGGTCGCGGGTGTGCCCGCGAAAGTTCGGCGCGAACTCACCGACGACGAGGTGAACCACAACGGACTCAACGCCGCCGTCTACCGCGAACTACTGAAGCAGCACCGCGCAGCCCGTCCACTCACCTGAGGAGGCCGGTCAGTGCGTGGGCATGTTCCAGCAGGAGGGTGCCCAGTTCGTGGTGCCGATCCGGGCGAAAGCGAGTCTCGACGCCGGTGAGACTGAGGGCCCATGCGGGCTTTCCTGATCGGTCGAACACCGCGGCACCGATGCCCCAGCTGCCTTCGACGAGCAGCGCGGGGTTGACGGCATAACCCGTCGTTCGTGTTGCGACGATGCGCCGCCGGAGCTCGGCAGTCGCGTGTTGCGGGCCCCACGCCGGCTCCAGGTCGACACTCGTCAGGTACTGATCGATGTCGCGATCCGGTAGATGCGACAGGATCACCAGGCCCGCCGACGCCACTCCGAGCGGCAGCCGAATCCCCTCGTACAACACGTGTGACCGCAGGGGAAAGCTGCCGTCCTCGCGGAGAAGGCAGACGGTCTCGTCTCCACGCCGAGCAGACAGGAATGCACTCTCACCGCTGGCCGCAGCCAGAGCATGTACGACGCCGCGCGCTGGGCCGGTGATGTCGTATCTGCTGGCGGCCGCAGCGCCGAGGAGATACATCTCGGGTCCGAGGGTCCACGAACCGGTGGCGGAGTCGCGGTCGAGAAACCCCTCGTGGGCGAGCGAAGTGAGCAACCTGTGCGCAGTCGGTCGGGCAAGGTCGGTGGCGCGTGCAAGTTCCGTGGTCGACGCCCCGGCCGGTTCGGCCGCACCGACGGCTTTCAGAAGCGCGGTCGAGCGCGCGACGACGTTGGGCTGCATACGGGCAACCCTACCCACTGCGTTCATTCAACGAACGCAATGCTCGACGCTTTTCGGTGAACGAGCAGTTTCGGTCAATCCTTCCGGATCATCGCCACGTCAGGGTCTACTGAAGGTGCGTTTACTGAATGAACACGTGAGGAGTATTCGGATGGCAAGGAAGGTGTACCGGTCGGCCGCCGCTGCCGTGGCCGACATCGGCACAGGCGCGCGGATCGCGGTCGGAGGATTCGGACTGTGCGGAATCCCGGACGCACTGATCGACGCGATCAGCGAGACGGACGCCTCCGAACTCGAGGTCTTCTCCAACAACTGCGGCGTCGACGACCACGGATTGGGCACCTTGCTGTCCCTCGGCAGAATCCGCCGAGTCACCGCGTCCTACGTCGGCGAGAACAAAGAATTCGCGCGGCAATACCTCGCAGGCGAACTCGAAGTCGAACTGACCCCCCAGGGCACCCTCGCCGAGCGACTGCGCGCCGGAGGCACCGGCATCCCCGCATTCTTCACACCCGCAGGCGTCGGAACCCCCATCGCCGACGGCGGAATGCCGTGGCGCTACGAGGCCGACGGCGGCATCGCGGTGGCGTCGCCGCCGAAGGAAACCCGGGTGTTCGGGAACAAGCGCTACGTCCTCGAAGAAGCCATCGATGCGGACTACGCGCTCGTGCACGCCGAGATCGGTGACACCGAGGGCAATCTCGTGTTCGACAAGACGGCGATGAACTTCAACCCTCTGGCCGCGATGGCGGGAAGAATCACCATCGCCCAAGTGGAGACGCTCGTCGAACCCGGTGAGATCGACCCGGGCGCAGTGCATCTGCCCGGCGTGTTCGTCCAGCGCATCGTCCACACAGGACCGCAGAACAAACGCATCGAAAAGCGCACCGTCACTGCAGGAGGACAGGCATGAGCTGGACACGAGACCAGATGGCTCAACGCGCAGCAGCGGAGATGGTCGACGGTGAATACGTGAACCTCGGAATCGGCTTGCCCACACTGATACCCGCCTATCTGACCGACGACGTCACAGTGGTCCTGCACTCGGAGAACGGCATCCTCGGCACAGGCCCGTACCCGACGGAGGAGAACGTCGACGCCAACCTCATCAACGCAGGCAAGGAAACCGTGACGGTCAATCCCGGTGCCGCCTACTTCGATTCGTCGTTGTCCTTCGGCATGATCCGCGGCGGTCACATCGACACGGCCGTTCTCGGCGGCATGCAGGTCTCGCGCACCGGCGATCTCGCCAACTGGATGGTCCCCGGCAAAATGGTCAAGGGCATGGGCGGCGCCATGGACCTCGTGCACGGTGCACGCCGAGTCATCGTCGTCATGGAGCACACCGACCGCGAGGGCAACCCCAAGATCCTCGACGCCTGCACCCTGCCGCTGACCGGCCAAGGCGTCGTGAACCGCATCATCACCGACCTCGCAGTCCTCGACGTCGTCGGTGACGGGACACTTTCGCTCGTCGAGTTGGCGCCCGACGTCACGCGTACTCAGGTGGAGGACGCAACGGGAGTAGCGCTCGTCTGAATTCGTGCTAAGGTTGAACCTTCAACTTAAGTAGTCGAAGGACAGCCCATGACGTCTGTGATGAATCCGCCGGTCGCCGGCGGTGCGTTCGATGCGTTTCTCGCCGACACAGCCCCCGCGAGTCTCGGCCAGAAGCTGTGGACAGCCGCCGACGGACCGCTTCCCGCGCTGTACATCAGCCACGGTGCACCGCCGGTATTCGACGACCCCCTGTGGATCGACCAGCTCTTCACCTGGTCACAGGCCATGCCCAAGCCCAGAGCCATCCTCATCGTCAGTGCGCACTGGGAAGAAGCGCCGCTGAGTCTGTCCGCCATCGACGCACCGCTGGTCTACGACTTCGGCGGCTTCGCGGAGCGATACTTCTCGATGACCTACGCGACGCCCGACGCCACCGCGCTGGCCGACCGAGTGGCCGCGATGATTCCGGCATCGGCGAACCTGCACAGGCATTCGTCGCGTGGACTCGACCACGGTGCGTGGGTTCCGCTGAAGGTCATGTACCCGTACGGCGACGTGCCGGTCCTCCAGCTGAGCCTGCCGACGGATTCTCCCGACGCCCTGCTGGACATCGGGCGACGGCTGAAAGCGCTTCGCGCAGAAGGTGTACTCGTCGTCGGTTCCGGATTCATGACCCACGGGTTGCCGTTCCTCTCACGCGAGAACTTCTTCACCAACACCGTTCCGACCTGGTCACGCGACTTCGATCAATGGTCCGCCGAGGCGCTGGCCCGGGGCGACGTCGACGCGCTGGCGAACTTCCGCACCCGAGCTCCAGGAATGCCGTACGCGCACCCCACCGTCGAGCACTTCACACCGCTGTTCGTCACGCTCGGGGCCGCATCGGATCCGGAAGCCCCTGTGCACACCGAGATCACGGGCTTCCAATTCGGTTTGGCGAAACGCTCCTTCGCGGTCTCCTGACGGATCGTTAGGGTGGAGGAATGTTCGTCAACTCCGCCCGAACGTTCGTCGCCGACGCCATTCGAGGGCTCGTCGCCTCCACCGCAGACATCTCCTGGCATCCCGATCCAGGCTTCCTGACCCGGGAAGAACCACTCGCAGCGGGACAGGTAGCTCTCCTGTCCGGCGGCGGTAGCGGCCACGAACCGATGCACGCCGGATTCATCGGAGCCGGAATGCTCGCCGGGGTCTGCCCGGGGCTGGTGTTCACCTCACCCAACGCACTCCAAGTGCACGAGGCATCGAAGTCCGTGAGCGTCGGAGGCGGCGTGGTGCACATCGTCAAGAACTACACCGGTGACGTCATGAACTTCTCGATCGCGCGAGAGCTGTTGCGCGAGGACAACATCGAATCCGACTACGTACTGATCGACGACGATGTCGCGACCGAGCGGGCCGATGGTGACGGGCCGGGCAGACGCGGAACCGCAGCGACGGTGATCGTGGAGAAGATCTGCGGCGCCGCGGCCGAACGCGGAGACACACTCGCCGACGTCGTGGCACTCGGACGCCGAGTCGCGGCGAATTCACGAAGTATGGCGGTGGCACTTCGGGCATGCACGGCACCGGGCTCGAACGAACCCTCCTTCGACCTGCCCGACGGCGAAATCGAACTCGGCATCGGAATCCACGGCGAACGGGGCACCTCACGCGTACCCGACATGCCCGCCCAGGACATCGTTGCTGCACTGACGCAACCGGTAATCGATTCGCTGGGCTTGGAACGCGGCGAATCCGTCATCGCCTTCGTCAACGGACTCGGGGCAACCCACCCGATGGAGCTGCACCTGCTGTACGGCGAACTGGCGGAATACCTGTCCGACAGAGGAATCGAGGTGGCGCGTCCACTCGTCGGCAGCCTGGTCACCGCCCTGAACATGGCCGGCGCATCGATCACGCTCGTCCGCGTCGACGACTCCGTTCTCGAACTTTTCGACGCCCCGACCGACGCTCCGGCATGGCCCGCTCTGGTGCGTGACACAGAGCTGGGGGAGCGTACGGGATTCGGACCGAGCTTCGCCCCGAGCGAAAACGACTCGCCGCGAAGCGAGTGGGTGTCGGACTGGATGGCGTCGTGGGTGCAGCGAGTGCTCACCGAAGAACCCGCACTGACCGATCTCGACCGCCGCGCGGGTGACGGAGACTTCGGGACCAACATGGTGTCCGCGCTCGGACAGGTGGATCTGGCGCAGATCCGTGAAACCTATTCCGCGCAGACGATCTTCGAAGCCGTGTCCGCTGCGTACCTCGGCCATGCGGGCGGCACCTCCGGAGCACTGTTCGGTATCTGGTTCCGACAGTTCTACCTCGCACTGCACGCCGAAGACCTCGCCGCGATCACCACCGCCGCACGCAACGGACTGGAGAGAATCACCGAACTCGGGGGCGCCCGCGTCGGCGACAAGACCATGGTCGACGCCATCGCCCCGGCAGTCGACGCCCTCGACAACGCGACGGACTTGCGCACAGGCCTGACCGACGCAGCTCGCGCCGCGACCGAAGGAGCGCAGTCGACCGAGAACTTCACCGCCAACAGGGGGCGAGCGTCCTACGTCGGTGACGCCGCCCGAGGCGTCGTCGATCCGGGTGCGCTGGTCATTGCGTGGTTCTTCGAAGCGGCCGCGGACGCTGTTCGGGGCTAGAGGTTGGGTGTGGCGTAACAGTTGCGCATTCCCCAGGAAGGATCCCGCCTGTCAGAGGCGCGATTGTCACACCACACCCGGGTCAGGCGAGGGATTCGACGAAGACCGCGGCGATCTGTTCGAGACCGGCCTGGTCGTCGGCATCGAAGCGGGCGAGCAGGGGACTGTCCAGGTCGAATACTCCGACGAGTGTGTCCCCGTCGTACAGCGGCACCACCAGTTCGGATCGGGTCGCACCGTCACACGCGATGTGACCGGGGAACGCGTGCACGTCTTCCACGCGCTGGGTCTGTCGCGACGACGCCGCGGTACCGCACACTCCCTTGCCGAGCGCGATCCGCACACATGCAGGCAGACCCTGGAACGGTCCGACGACCAGTTCTGTGCCGTCGAACAGATAGAACCCGACCCAGTTGACATCCGGGACGGAGTTGAAAACAAGGGCAGACAGGTTGGCGGCGTTGGCAATCCGATCCGACTCGCCGTCGACCAGTGCCCGCGCCTGCTGCGTCAGCTGTGCGTACTGCTCGGACTTCGTACCTTCGAGTGCAGTTGCGGTGAACGACATGGCCCGATTCTAGGTATCGGCGCTTCGGAGCCTCGCGCGCACCGCGAAACCGAGCGTCAGGAGGTAGAGCGACATGCCGGTCACCTGCAGCCGCTGAGCGATACCGAGGCCGTACGAGCCCGGAAGATTGTCGGCGATCATCAACCACGCTGTCGCCAGCGACGTCACGATCAACACGACGAGTCCCACCGTGCGCAGCAGCGCAAGACTGCGGTACCGGAACGCCGCAACGGTGAACGCAACCATGGCAGTGAACACCGCGAACACAGCAACTGTGCTGGTCAACGCGTGAATGTGATGCAACTGAGGAAACAGCCCACTCGGTTCCACCGGGCAGGACGGATCGTTCTCCGCAACACACTCGATCGGCAACTGTGAATCGGCAATCGTCGCTGCCCCGAAAACAACCAGCGCACTCCACCCGACATTCGTCAACCGCCGACGAGGCAACGTCAACCCCGCCGCACCCGCAACGATCAGCAGAACCCCGGTGACCAAATCCGCCGTACTGAAAAAATGCCGATACGGCTGATCAGCCGCATCGAGTTCACTGAGGAACGAATGCGCAGGGTCCAATCCCGTATCGAGAAAGAACTCCGCCACCCACGCCGAATACAACAACCCCGCCAGCACCAGCAACACCGTCAGCGCAGTGATCCTCCGTCGTTCCACTCGATCGACAGTAGTTCCACGCTCACCCGCTGTGGTGGGTGCACCTTTTCCCGGACCGAACGTGGCGTTCGGTCAGTCAGACTGATCGAACGCCACGTTCGCTCCCGAAGGGGGGCGAGGATTCGAGGGCGTGCAGGACGAGTGCTGCGGCGTCGGTGACGGGTTCGTGCTCCCAGACTCGGACGACGGTCCACCCTTCGGCTTCGAGGCGCGCGTCGGTGTCGCGATCACGCGCGACGTTCGCGGCGAGTTTGTCCGCCCACCACTGGGCGTTGTTGCGCGGTTTCGTCGCATGAACGGGGCAGCTGTGCCAGAAGCAGCCATCGACGTACACGGCAACCTTTCGGCGAGGAAAAACAACGTCGGCCCGACGCCTCATACCCTTCAGCGGGGCACGGTCGACGAAATAGCGCAGGCCGAGCCGGTGCAGTTCTCGTCGAAGCGCAACCTCGGGCTTGGTGTCGCGTCGCCGTTGCTTGCTCAGCCGCGCACTCGTAGCGGCATCGGTAACCGGTCTCCCCACACCCCCACGTTACGGTCTCACCTAGCCGTCTTCGCTGTCCTCGGGCTCGGACCAGGTGGGCGCGAATTTGTTGCGGCGCTCGACTTCGCCGTGGACGACGGAGACGAAGTCGTCGAAGGACAAGGTCTGAGTGTCCGACGGCCTGCCGTTGCGGGGAGGGGATTCGTCGACGTCGAAGAACCGGACTTCACCGTCCGGGTCGTAGAGGCCGATGAAGACTTTCTCGAACAGGTCGTACCGAGTGTCCTCGGCGCCGAGGTCGACCCACATCTTGCCGGGTCCGCCGACGACAGCGCGCTTGCCGCGACCCGACCGCTTGGACAGCGTCGTGACGTGGTGCGCGAAGGAGGACTTGCCGATGTCGCTGGCCTTGGAGGCGTCACCGTCGTCGCACGTGGCGAAGGGCTCGAACATCACGGCGATCAGCACGCTGTACGGCTGGCGCTGGTGCAGGACCATGGCCTCACCGCGCAGCTCGTGGTCGTTGCGGACGATGTTCTTGGTCCAGCGGCCGAACTTGCCGGTCCGCGGGCTGAAGTCCCGGAAGCTGTACGTCTTGATGGAGACGCACAGAATCAGTCCCAGCGTGGGGTCGAGCGCTTTCACGTCCAGCCGCTTGCGGCCTTTCGCGACGTCGACCTGTGCTTCCTGGCCGACGCCCATCGCGTCGGGAGTGATGTTGGGATAGTGCGGGCGCAGGGCGTCGGCGACGGTTTGCGCCAGGTGGTTCGAGAGCCGCTGCGCGTAGTTCTTCTTGTCGCTGCGATCGGCGTCCGGCGCAGGCTTGTCTCCGGCGAGAGCAAGCGGCCGGGCGAGTGCCGGTGGATCGGGGAACAGGTGGTCGCTCATGCGGCCGGGACTGCACGAGACGTCGGGCTGGGATGCCCGCCCATACGGTCGAGGTGGGACTCGACGTCGTCGAGAAATCCCGGTTGGAACCGAAGATTGCCCATCCGAGCGCGCTTGAGGAATCCGGCCGTCGCCCGAGCCGAGAGCAGCTGGGAATCGTCGAGAAAGTCGCTGAGGTTCTCGTAGGGCTCGTGCACCGGCCACGTCGAGCGGTGCACGCGGTACGCCGAGCCCTTCGCGCCCCACGCGGCGGCGGGCCAGGCTTGACCGGGGAGGATCTGAACGTCGTCGGAGTCGTCGTGGACCTGCGGGCGCTCGATCTGCGCGGCGACCCACGACGCCATCCGAACGCTCACCGCGTTGCCGACGAGCTTCCATCGGTGCCCGGCCCTGACCCCCGGCAGACCGAGCGCCGGTGCAGTCCAGTCCGGGTCGAACCCCTGCAGTCGCTCCGCGCCGACGATCCCCGGCGTGACGATCTCGCCCGACGGCAACCGAACAGCCGGGGGACTGGCGATACCGAGGGACGAGCCGCCCTTCAGCGTCGGAACGGCGTTGACTGCCCAGCCGAGCCCACGGGTGCCCTCGGTCCAGTAGAAACCGCACGGCTGCTCCGACGGGTCACCGTCGGGAAGCGGGCCTTCGTCCTGCGCGAACAGGATTTCGCGGGGGTCCTCGGTGCGGGATGCGAGCATGAGGACTCGCTGACGGCGTTGCGGAAGACCGAACGACCTGGCGTCGACGACGCGGTAGGCCCACATGTACCCGAGATCCGACAGGGCGTCGGTGATGTGACGCATCGCGGCGCCGCGGCCGAGTTGCAGCATGAAGGGAACGTTCTCGATCAACAACCATCGAGGCCCGTTCCGGCGCTTGACTAGACGGAAAACCTCGTCGACGAGCCCGGAGCGTTCCCCGGTGATGCCCGCCGTGCGCCCCGCCTGCGACAGGTCCTGGCACGGAAATCCGGCTGCGACGAGCTCGGTGCCCGACGGCAGCGCTCGGAGCTTGGTGACATCACGGTGAAGCGGCACATCGGGAAAGTGAGCAGCGAGAACCGCGCCGGCGCCGGGGTCGATTTCGCACAGCAATTCCGTCGACCAGCCCTGCTCCGAGAGCCCCAACTCGAGCCCGCCGATCCCGGCGAACAGCCCGACCATCGATCGCGAACCCACGTGCACCCTTCTCTCCCGTAACCGAAACTCGTGGAGAACGTTACTCGAGAAGTACGACAGGTTTTCGCAGGCGCACGGTAGCAGGGCCGAGGCGTGCTTGACCTGAACAATGGTTCAGGTTCGACGATGGAATTCAGCAGTCGAAAAATCGGTTGGTCGAAGTGCTGTCGCGATGAAACCATTCACGCACGGCCGAGTAGGGAGAGCAAACGTGTCGACGGGTGTACTGGAAACGCAGGAGACGACGGCTGCAGTGCCGAACCTTCGGCAGGACGCACCCAGTTCGCTGGCGAGGTTCGTACCGTTTCTGGCCCCGTACAGGTGGTACTTCATCGGGTCGATCGCTGCGTCCATCGTCGCCACGCTGACGGGTCTGGTGATTCCGCTGGTGCTGCAGGGCGTCATCGACGGCCCCATCACCGACGGCAATTTCGCCGGTGTGTGGTGGCCGGCGGCGTTGGTGCTGTTGCTGGGCACGATCGATGCCGTGGGTATCTGGATCCGGCGCTACTTGGTGTCCGGGCCGTCGAGTCAGTTCGAGATATCGTCCAGAGCAACGGTTTTCGAGAAGTTGCAGCGGTTGTCGGTATCCGCTCACGAGGGCTGGGAATCGGGTCAGCTGCTTTCCCGCGCCATCGCCGACCTGTCCTCGCTGCGACGGTTCGTCGCGTTCGTCGGGCCGTTCATCATCATCAACAGCGTCACGTTGGTGGTCGGCCTCGGAGTGCTGTTTCTCCAGTCCTGGCAGCTCGGGCTGATCATGTTGGTCACGTCCGTTCCGCTGGTCGTGATCTGCACCAGGTTCGAGACGCTGTACCGGGTCGTCGCCCGCGATGCGCAGGATCAGGCAGGCGACGTGACCACCACCGTCGAGGAGTCCATCCAGGGCATCCGGGTGCTGAAGGCGTTCGGCCGCAGCGCCCACCTCGGGCGTCGCTTCCTGCGAGAGGCCGCGACGTTGCGTGGGACGGAGATGAAAAAGGTTCGCTACCTTGCCATTCTGTGGTCCTTGATCGTCGGGATTCCACCGCTCGGGATCGGTGCGATGCTGGCGTTCGGCGCGTATTCGATCGTCCAGGGGACGATGACGGCGGGCATGCTCGTCGCGGCCATGGCAATCGTCGCGTTCCTGCTCTGGCCGATCGAAGCATTCGGGTTCCTGCTGGCCGAGCTGAACAACGCGCGCACTGCCGCGGACAGGTACTGGGAAATCATGGACACGGCGGAGACCATCACCGAACCCGACGACCCGGTCACCCTCCCGCAGGGCACGCGCGGTGTCCTCGAATTCCGCGGCGTCGGATTCGCGTTCCCCGACTCCGACGCAGCGCTGCTCACCGACGTCGACTTCCGGATCGATCCGGGTGAGACGGTTGCCCTCGTCGGCGTCACCGGTAGCGGCAAGACCGCGCTGACCAATCTGGTTCCCCGGTTGTTCGATGTCACCTCGGGTTCCATCACCGTCGACGGCATCGACATCAGAACCATGTCGCTCGCGGATCTTCGGTCGGTGGTGTCGGTCGCGTTCGAGGACCCGGTGCTGTTCTCGGCAAGTGTCCGCGAGAACGTCGCGTTGGGTCGACCCGATGCGACCGACGCCGACGTCGACGAGGCTCTCGGCGTCGCGCACGCACGCGAGTTCGTCGACGCACTGCCGTGGGGACTCGACACCCGGATCGGTGAGCAGGGAATGAGCCTGTCCGGCGGACAGCGTCAGCGACTCGCGCTGGCCAGAGCCGTTCTCGGCAAGCCTCGAATCCTCGTGCTCGACGACCCGCTGTCCGCGCTGGATGTGGGCACCGAGGCCCTCGTGCAACGCGATCTACGACGCGTACTGACGCACTCGACGACTCTGCTCGTCGCGCACAGGCCGTCGACTGCCGCACTCGCAGACCGAGTGCTCTACCTGGAGAACGGAACAATCGTGGAGCAGGGTACGCACGAGCGCCTGTTGGCGACGTCGACGCGGTACCGCCACGTGATGGGGTCCCTCGATGACTGACGAGAACGAGAACGATCAGAGCCCGCACGACGACACGGTCGATTGGCGCGGAGTGGCGAACGAGGAATCCGACATCGACCGCACCGGCAACTCGATTCTCGCCGGCCGATCGAGGCGGTTGTTGGCGTCGCTGGTGAGGCCGTACCGGAAGCAGGCGTTGCTGGCGTTCGCGATCATCGTCGTCGACAACATCGCGTTCGTCGCCGGTCCGTTGTTCATCGCGTACGCGTTGGACCACGGAGTGTCGGCTGCGAGCGAGGGCAGGTGGGCGCCGCTGGCGTGGACCGTCTTCGGCTACATCGCATTCGGCATCCTCGGAACGATCACCACGTACACGTTCCTGATGGTGTCCGGACGGCTGAGCCAGGCAATTCTGTTCGACCTCCGCGGCCGTGTGTTCGATCATGCCCAGCGGTTGAGCTTGTCCTTCCACGAGCGTTACACGTCGGGCAAGCTCATCTCACGGCTGACGAGCGACGTCGAGTCGCTGCAGACGCTGCTCGAAAGTGCCCTGAACGACGCCTTGTCCGCGGTGCTGTCCATCGTCAGTATCGCGATCATCCTGGTGTATCTCGATGTGCCGCTTGCGTTGGTGGTGCTCGCGGGGTTCGTGCCGCTGGTGTTGATCACTCGGTGGTCGCAGCGTAGGCAGCGCACCGGTTACCGGCGGACGCGAGTGGCGATCGCGAAGGTCGTCGTCCACTTCGTCGAGTCGATGGGTGGTATTCGCGCCGTTCAGGTCTTCCGGCGTGAGAGAAGAAACAACACGATCCTGAACACCGAGGACACCGAATATCGCGACGCGACGACGGCTGCTCTGCGGGGCATGGCCACCTACACCGGCGCCGTCCGATGGATCGGAAACGTCACTCTCGCGATCATCCTCGTGTTCGGCAGCTACCGAGTGATCAACGGACACTTGGACATCGGAGTGCTCGCCGCGTACGTACTGTATCTGCGTCGGTTCTACGGCCCGCTAGACGAACTCGCCATGGTCTTCAACGCCTACCAGTCGGCAGCGGCCGCGCTGGAGAAGATCTCGGGTGTGCTGGAAGAAGAACCGTCGGTGCACGCGCCGACGGATCCGGTCGAATTGCACAGTGCGCGAGGGGACATCGAATTCGACGCGGTCCGCTTCGCCTACACCGGCGACCGCGTCGTGCTACCGGAATTCTCGCTGCACATCCCGGCCGGGCAGGTCGTCGCGATGGTCGGTGCCACCGGCGCCGGAAAGTCCACGCTCGCCAAGCTGCTCGCGCGGTTCTACGACCCGACGCAGGGAACTGTCCGTCTCGACGGCGTCGACCTCCGAGAACTGGGCGACGAGAACATGCGGCGACACATCGTGATGGTCACGCAGGAGTCGTTCCTGTTCTCCGGATCGGTCGCGGACAACATCCGCCTCGGCAAACCGTCGGCGACGGACGACGAGGTGGCGGCCTCAGCCGACGCCGTCGGGCTCACGGAATTCATCTCCACGTTGCCGGACGGCATCGACACCGACGTCCGCAAACGCGGTGGACGGCTTTCCTCCGGTCAACGTCAACTCGTCGCGTTCGCGCGGGTGTTCCTGGCGGCGCCCGCGGTGATCGTGCTCGACGAGGCCACCTCCAGCCTCGACATCCCCAGCGAGCGGCTGGTCCAGCGCGCGCTGGAGACGATTCTGCAGGGCCGCACGGCGCTGATCATCGCGCACCGGCTTTCCACCGTCGCCATCGCCGACAGGGTGCTGGTGATGGAGAACGGGCGGATCGTCGAGGACGGTACGCCGTCGGAACTCATCGAGGAGAAGGGGCGATTCGCCGACCTGCACGAGCTCGCGGTGGCGTCGACCTGAGTGTCGTCACCAGGGTGCGATGGGCGGCTTGACCCACATGATCTTCTCGTCGGCGTGCTTCGGGGAGGCCGACGGGTGACTTGAATTCGACGCCGCCCACTCGTTCTTGCGGTCGAGGAGTTCCGCGGTCATCGTCCACGTCTCCAGCGTGCTCGGGGGAGTGATGTCCGCGGCCCTCGCGAGCTTGCGTCGGGCGGCGTCGGTCATGGCCAGCAGTTCGCTGCCGTCGATACCGCGCTCCCAGATGTAGCGCGCCAACGCCGTTGCCTTGTCCTGTCGCGATTTCGCGGCCTGTTCGGAGTGCGCGAAGTCGAAGCCACCTCCAGTCATGTCGATCACAATAATGCGCCTCGAGAACGAAAAATCACCACAGCTTGTTCCGATGGCCCCCCTGTCGCTTAACGTAGTCGGGTGACCACTCCAACTTCGGGTGCAGAAGCCGCCCCTTCCGTGACCACTTCGACCTGGCCGGCGATTCTGACCTGGCGAGCACACGACGTACCCCGCATGGAGTCGGTCCGCGTCCAGCTGAACGGAAACCGAATCAAGGCGTCGGGCCGCATCATCGGCGGTGCCTGCGACGAACATCCGGCGTTCAGTGCGTCGTACGACCTGGTGACCGACGAGAACG
Organism: Rhodococcus sp. 06-156-4; assembly: GCF_002259345.1. Lineage (NCBI taxonomy): Bacteria > Bacillati > Actinomycetota > Actinomycetes > Mycobacteriales > Nocardiaceae > Rhodococcus > Rhodococcus sp. 06-156-4. Next base: position 78,954 of record NZ_NPGB01000028.1, read on the forward strand.
GCATCACCCGCAGGCTTTCCCTGCGCACCGCGGTCGCCGGCGGCGAGAAGCAGGCATCGGTCAGCCGCGACAACGAGGGCTACTGGATGATCGAGGGGTCCCACGCGTCGCAGCGTTCCACCTACAACGGTGCGCTCGACGTCGACGTGGTCCTGAGCCCGTTCTTCAACACCCTGCCGATCCGCAGGCTCGGTCTGCACACCGACTCGTCGGACATCGTCGTACCGGTCGTGTACGTCAACCTTCTGGACCTGAGCATCCAGGAAGCAGGCCTGACCTACAGCAGCGGCGCCGACGGCATTCACGTGCTGTCGCCGGTGTCCAGTTCGTCGGTGACCGTGGACGCCGACGGCTTCGTTCTCGACTACCCGGGGCTTGCCGAACGGATCTGACGCACGACGCCGCCCCGTCGGCCGGCTGCCCGGAATTCTTCGATCCAGTTCTCGTCGCCCGGCTCGATGCCGGTGATGTCGAAACGTTCGTGCTGCTCGTACTGTCCGCGCGCGGCATGGCCGGCGGTGACCAGCGTGCGGGTCGACCCTTCGTCGACGAGTTCCCTACGGGCTGCAGTCAGCAGGTCCAGAGCCGCATCGAGCGCGTCGGTGAGGGCGACGGCGTTGCCTTCGCACATGGCCCGAACCAGATCGGGCGCCGACGACGCCACTCGCGTCCCGTCTCGGAACGAGCCGGCGGCCAACCCCAGCGCGAGAGGGTTGGCTGCCCCGACCTGGGCCAATGCCTCGGCCAGCAGGTGAGGCAGGTGCGAGATGCGTGCGACGGCGCGATCGTGTTCCACGCTCTCGACCGGGATCACGACGGATCCGCAGTCCACGGCGAGCGACGCGACCTGACGCCACACATCGGGATCGGCCCCGTCGTCGACGCCGACGACCCACACCGCGTCCTGGAAGAGGTCGGGATCGGCCGCCGCCCAGCCGGATCGATTCGTTCCTGCCATCGGGTGCCCGCCCACGTAACGCGGCGACAGCCCGCGACGCGCGACCGCCGCGGCGACCTCTGCTTTGACGCTGACGACGTCGGTGATCGGGTTGTTCGGGGCGTGCTCGGCAATGGCGGCGAGAATGCCGTCGACGGCGGGCATCGGCACCCCGACGACGATCAATGCGCCGGTCTCTGCCGCCCGGGTGAGTGCTGCCGTCAGGTCGGTGCCGGTGTCGAACCCGGCGTCGGCCGAGCCGGCGATGGCGTCGGCGGAACGGTTGTATCCCCATGCGGTTCGTCCCGCACGAACAGCAGCCTGCAGGACCGATCCGCCGATCAGCCCGAGCCCGAGTACACAGACATCAGTGTTGGTCACGGCACCCAGTTTCACAGGTGGACACGGTGGACTTCATTTCGAGGCGGTAAGGCGACTACCGTTGCGCGCATGGCTGCACAGCGCGGGAGTAACAACTCCGCCAAGGCGAAGAAGTTCGACGGTCCGAGCAAGGAGACATTCGACGACCTCGAAGGGTTCGGCGTTGCCGTCGTCCGCGAGGACGGCAAGTGGCGCGTGACCCCGTTGACCACGGCTGCGTTGTCCTCCCTGTCGACAGCTGAGACCGAACTGCGGGAAATGCGCAGCTCCGGGGCGGTCTTCGGACTCCTCGACGTCGACGACGAATGCTTCGTGGTGCTGCGGCCCGCACCGTCGGGCACCCGTCTTCTTCTGTCAGACGCCAGTCTTGCAGGCGAGTACGACATCGCCGCCGACGTTCTCGACGAACTCAACATCGAGATTCCCGACTTCGACCCGGACGAACTCGACGACATCGAACCGTGGCCCGAGGGCGACATGGGCCTGCTGTCGGATCTGGGGCTGCCGGAGGCCGTCATGGGCATCATCGTCGCCGAGACCGACCTGTACCCGGACGAGCAGCTCGGCTCCATCGCAGGCCGCCTCGGATTCGCCGACGAGTTGTCCGCTGTGCTGGACAAGCTGCCTCGGTGACCGACGAGGACCTCGTTCGCGCAGCGCTCACCGCTGCGCAGGGAGCGTCCGACCTCGACGTACCCGTCGGTGCCGTCGTGTACGACGCCGACGGGCGAGAACTGGCCCGCGCGGCCAACGCCCGTGAAGCGACCGGCGATCCAACGGCGCACGCCGAGGTTCTCGCACTCCGCGCCGCAGCGGCACTCCACGGCGACGGTTGGCGACTGGAAGGCTGCACGCTGGCCGTCACCCTCGAGCCGTGCACGATGTGTGCGGGAGCTCTGGTGCTCGCACGGGTCTCGCGCGTCGTGTTCGGAGCATGGGAACCGAAGACGGGCGCCGTCGGCTCGTTGTGGGACGTCGTGCGGGATCAGCGGCTGGCCCACCGCCCCGAAGTCCGCGGCGGCATTCTGGAGAACGAATGCGGCGACGTCCTACGCCGGTTCTTCGACGCCAGACGCTTATGAAACTCTCATGTTTGTGGCCTCTACCTGTGGGTAAACCGTCGTCGGGGAACGCGGAACACGCGTTCTGAACGACGCATCCTCAGGAGGCAAAAATGGGACTCGACGACAAGATCGGTAACAAGGCCGAGGATCTGGGCGGCAAGGCCAAGGAAGCCACCGGTGCAGCCACCGGCAACGAAGAGCTCCGCCAGGAAGGCAAGGGCGATCAGCTCTCGTCCGCTGTCAAGGACGGCGCCGAGAAGGTCAAGGACGCAGCCTCCAACATCAAGGACAAGCTCACCGGACACTGATTCGGCCGCTTGACCAGGCGATTTAGCCACAGGCCGCTACTGCGGTATTGTTCTCCGCGGTGGCGTGTCCGAGCGGCCTAAGGAGCACGCCTCGAAAGCGTGTGACGGGTAACCCCCGTCCGAGGGTTCAAATCCCTCCGCCACCGCCAAGACTCCCCACCTGGATCACGCAGGTGGGGAGTTTTTTTGTCACTGTCTCGCGTCGATCTACACAACAAACCACTCGGTTGATTAGGGTACCCTGCCCTCATGAGCAGAGGCGTTGAAGGCATCATCATGAAGGCGTACAAGACGGACGACTACAAGTTGACCGTCACGTCGAGGGAACACGTCACCGACAAGTACGTTCGCGTCGGCTTCGACGGCGGCGGATTGCTGAAGAACCACCCGGTCCACCCGACACAATGGGTCCGCCTGTGGATCGACGACGGCACCGGCAAGGAACGCCAGCGTGGGTACACGCTGACGGAGCAGGACCCCGCAACGGACACATTCGTCATCGAATTCGCCGTCCATTACGGCCCCGCGTCGAAGTGGGCCGAAACCGCCGAAGCAGGTGACGTCCTCGAAGCCACCCTGATGCGCGGAAACAACGGTTCCAGCTTCGAGATCCCCGAGCCTGCGCCGTCCGAGTTCTTGCTGTTCGGCGACACCGCATCGCTCCCGGCGATCAACACCATCCTCGACACCCTCGGCGACACTCCGGCGAAGGTATGGCTCGAATGGCAGTACGAATCCGACCCGTCCCTCCCCGTCCATGCAGGACCCAACACCGAAGTGACCTGGCTCCAGCGCGTCGACGACGGTCGTCTCCTGCGCGAGCAAGCCGAAGCTCTCACCCCAGCGGCCGACGCATTCGCCTGGGTCGCATGCGACGGCCGAACCACGCGCTCGATCGTCAAGACCTTCAAGACCGTCCACGGCTTCGCGAAGGATCGCATCAAGTCACAGGCGTACTGGAAGTAGTGCCGGCCCTCCGTTCCGGGGTCACGTCAAGCGATGGAGGGATTGCGCTCCAACCTCCAGCCGCTGGACCGCGAGCGCTCGTGCCAGAAGCCGGCGTATCGGCCGTCGAGGGCGAGGAGTTCGTCGTGTGTTCCACGTTCGACGATGCGCCCGTCGTGCAGGAACAGAATTTGATCCGCGTGCGCGATGGTGGCGAGTCGGTGTGCGACGACGATGACGGTCTTGTCCCGAGTCAGCTCATGGATGCCCCGGACGACGACGGCTTCGTTGTGCGGGTCGAGGGCACTGGTTGCTTCGTCGAGAAGGACGATCGGTGCGTCCTTGAGCAACGCCCGGGCGATCGACACACGTTGACGCTCGCCGCCGGACAGGGTGGTTCCGCCTTCGCCGACTTCGCTGTCGTATCCGTCGGGGAGTCGTTCGACGATGTCGTCCACGCACGCGATCGCGCCGGCTCGACGGATGTCGTCGTCGGAAGCGTCGGGTCTCCCGATCCTGATGTTCTCGGCAATGGACCGCTCGAACAGGTAGACGTTCTGGAACACCAGTGACAACTGCCCGAACAACGTTTCCGACGGTTGCGCACGCACGTCGTGGCCGCCGACCGTGATGCTGCCTTCGTCGACGTCGGCGTATCGAGCAGCAAGCCGAAGCAGTGTGGTCTTGCCCGATCCGCTGGGGCCGACGATTGCCGTCGTCGTACCGGCCTCGACGGAGAACGACACGTCGGAGACGACGGGGGTCTCACCGTAGCCGAAGGTGACACCGGTGAATTCCACGGCGGGCGCGTCGGGCTGGACCGACGAATTCGTCTCGGGCAGAGCAGGTTCGACGAGCAACTCCGTCGCGCGGGCGATCGACGTCGATGCCGACCGCAACGCGGTTCCGATCTGTGCCGCCTGATTGAGTGGTTCGATGAAACGCGCACTCACCGCGATCAGCGCGATGGCTGCGGCGGTGGAGATCGCACCGCCCGTCACTTGGCCGACGACTACATAGGTGAGAGCCAGGAATGCGGCCTGCACGAGAAGGCCGAACATGATCACGCCGGTGACGGCCGATACGACGTTACGAGTTGCCGCGGACTTCTGCGCTTCCAAGGCCGCGCCCAGCGCGCGGTTGCCGTCTCCGACAGCGCCGAACGCACGCAGAACGGGTTGAGCCTGCGCGAATTCGACGACGCGTGTGTCCGCCTCGGTGGCAGCTGCATGTGTTCGCTCGTCCGCTCGGACGTACGCTGCGTTCCCGAGACGGTTGACAGCGAACAGAATCGGTGCGGCGACGAGCATGGACAGAGCAATTCTCCAGTCGACGAACAGCATTCCCACGGCAACTCCGACGGGAACGAGGATGCTGGTGATCAGCTTGGCCGTGAGGTACGCGACGGCGTGCTGGATGTCGAGGACGTTGTCGATGACGATGCGGGACACCGATGCAGCGTTGTGGGTCTCGAACCACGCGAGTGGGAGCGCATTGAGCCGATCACCCAAGCGAGTCTGCAGTCCCGACTGCATTCCGATGGCGATTCTCAGACCCAGCGTTGCTTGCAGGACCGTGAGCCCGCCCATCAGAGCGACGGCAACGGCCATGACTGCCGCCCAGCGCCATGCGCGGCCGGTGTCGCCGTCGAACAATGCCTCGAGCAGCGGCACGAGCAAGCAATACGCCGCTGCCTGCGATAGTGCCTGCGCGACCGTGACGGCGATCAGTCGGGGGTTGAGGTGTGCGTACTCGTCGGGTACGAGACGGAAGACTGCAGCGATCATCGGTTCTCCTCCACGTGTACGGCGGCGCCCAACGCAGCTTCGTTGACATCCCAGAGCCTCTGGTAGAGCCCACCGCCGTGGACCAGATCGTCGTGCGTGCCGCGCTCGACGATCGCTCCCTTCTCCAACACCAGGATCTGGTCGACGCCGGTAACGGTGTGCAGGCGGTGTGCTATTACCAACACGGTTCTTCCGGAGACCAGCACCGCAAGAGCGTCCTGCACCGAGGCCTCGGACTCCGGATCGGCGAACGCGGTCGCCTCGTCCAGAACCAGGATCGGTGTGTCGGCGAGCAAGGTGCGGGCAATCGAGAGCCGCTGGGCTTCACCGCCGGACAGGGAGGCGTCGACGCCTATTTCCGAGTCGTAACCGCGCGGGAGTGCAGCGATGCGCTCATGTATCCGAGCCGCGCGAGTTGCGACCTCCAGCGCCGCTTGGTCGGCGTCGGGACGTGCGAGGAGCAGATTGTCACGAATACTTCCGGCGATGAGGCGGACGTCCTGGAACACGAACCCCACTGTGCGGTAGAGCTGCTCCGGTCCGATGGCGCGGATGTCCCTGCCGCCGATCGTGATTCGTCCGGACTCCACGTCGTAGAACCGAGGCAACAGGGCCGCGAGGGTCGACTTCCCCGATCCCGACGGGCCCACCAGAGCGGTGATGGTTCCCGGCGAGAGCTCGAAAGATACGTCGTGGAGAACGGCACGGTCCTGTCGGTAGCCGAAGCTCACGGACTCGAACTCGACCGTCCCGTCGACGATGCCGGGCGCATCGGTGGTAGCGACGGCCAGTTCGGACTCCTCCTGCAGAGCGTGCAGTCGCTGCGCGGCAACGGCGCCGTCCCTCAGGGCCTGACCACTGTAGCCGAGTCCCATTGCAGCGCTGCCTATCCCGAGGCCGACGAGGAGGAACGGCAGGACGTCGATGGCGTCGAACCACCCCTGGGACACCCCGATCAACCCGCCTACGACCGTCAACAGCATCACGAAGACCGGAGAGATGACGACGTCCGCAGTCGCCTGCAATGGGATCATCGGTGTCTTGAACTTGCCGAGGGCGTCGGCCTGACCGTCGACGGAGTCCTGGAACGACCTGTGTGCTTTCCCTGCCTGGCCGAATGCGCGGACCACCTGGATGCCGTCGACGTATTCGATTGTTGCGGAACGCAGCCGACGATTCCACCGATTGAACACCGCGAGACGGTCGCGACTGGACTGATCCATCATGCGGCTCAACAGAATTGCGTAGACCAGCAGCGGGAGGATCAGCAACAATGCCAGTCTCCACTCGACAGTGAAGAGGTACACCAGCGTGACCAGAGGTATCACCACGGCCCCGACGAACTCCAGCCGCGCATGCGCGACGAGGTAGTGGAGTGCGTCGACGTCGTCCTGTAGATAGCCCTTGATCTCCGCGGAATTGTGAGATGCGAACCAGCCGAGTGGAACCCTGGTGAGTTTCAGCGCCAACGCTCTACGCAACGAGAGTTGAAACCCCGCATCCGTGAGGTGGGACAGAGTCATCGCTACCGCTTGTAGAAGTATCTGCGCACCCAGTGCCCCGAACGCGACGAACAGCAGCACCCAGATGCGCCCGGTATCGGTGGATTCGTCCAGCAGCTCACGGCACATCTCGACGATCACGATGAACGGGGCGACGGCGCACACCGCGGCAACTGCTGCGATGACACTGGCCACCGTCAGGGTGCGACCGACCGGCGCGAGGATTGCGCGTCGGGCATGCGCTTGGTCTTTCTTGTTCTGCTGAGCAACCGTCCGCGGAAGGCTGTTGCCTGCATCGTCCGCGGTCAGCGGTTCGGATTGCACCGTCATGCGCACTCGCAATCTTCTGTTCTTCACGGGCACCAGCCCACCGGTCGGATTAGATCCTTACACATTCTCGGTAGGCAAGGCTAACCTCGAAAACCGGTAGGTCTGTTACGAGCGGTCGCTGTGTGCAGGGGTAAATGGTTTGCAGCAAACCTTGCCCGCGTCTACTATTTCCTAGTGTTATTAGGCAAAATCCGGTTCCGGCTAGGGAGGAGGTAACGATGGCACGCGCAGGCCTCAATGCTGCTCGCCTCACCGCGGCGGCCGCGGACATGGCGGACGAGATCGGGTTCGAGAACGTCACTGTTCTTGCCCTGGCCAAATCGTTCGGCGTGAAAGACGCCAGCCTCTACTCGCACATCAAGAACTTGCGAGATCTCCGGCAACGGGTGGCTGTCGCCTCGCTGTCCGAACTGGCCGATTGGGTATCCGACGCCGTGGCGGGGCGGGCGGGCAGAGATGCGCTCGTCGCGTTCGCCAACGCGTACCGCGATTTCGCCCGTCAACATCCAGGGCGATACAACTCGACTCGATACGAGCTCGACGCGGACGTAGCGCTCGCGAGTGACGCACGCAAACACTCGCACATGTCGCGCGCGATCCTACGCGCGTACAACTTGCCCGAACCCGACGAAACCGATGCAGTCCGATTGCTGGGCAGCACATTTCATGGCTTCATCGAGATCGAGAGCTCGGGGGGATTCGGCTACGGCATCCCCCCGCGAGAATCCGAACAGACGTGGCAGCGAGTACTCGACGTACTCCACCACGCACTCGAAAACTGGCCGAAGGCCTGACGTTCCGGGAGAACACACATGCAGTCCATCACCGAGAAAGAAATCAGACAGTCGTTCGTGAACTGTTCCAAGGGCGACGCCAAACGAATGAACCTGCCATCCACTCTGACCGACACCGACTGGGAACAGCTGGATTTCCTCGGTTGGTCCGACCCGTCGTACGCAGGTCGAAGCTACATCGTCCTACCCAAGGACGACGAGCTGGTCGGCGTCGCGCTCAAACACGAATCCGGCGGATCCGACCGCGCGCAGATGTGCACCATCTGCACGACGACGCACTCACGCGGCGACGTATCGCTCATGACCGCCAAGAAGACCGGCGAATCAGGGCGGCGCGGAAACACCGTCGGCACCTACATGTGCACGGACCTACTGTGCTCTCTGTACGCACGAGGCAAGAAGACCCCGGCGCTGGGCAACCGGTACCGCGAGAACCTCAGCACCGAGGAGCGCGTCGTACGGGTTCAGGAGAACATCGAAGCATTCATCGCCAGGCTGTACACCTGACAGCTGTACACCTGACAGCTGCTTCACTCCTGCCGCCTCGGTTCAGCAGCTGCCGAGGCCGGCTGCGTCCAAACCGCGGAGCATCTGCTGCTGGTCCTCGGGAGGGACCGTCGACCAGCTCGGATTGGCCTGCAGCTGTGCGGAAATCCCGTCGACGGTCACGTTCCGCGGAGCGCCGGTGACGGCGAGGGCATCGATCGCGGCAAGGAACTGCTGGCAGGTCTCGACGTACAGTTGCTCGCCGGTGGGCCGGTTCGATCCGTCGCCCTGGTCGATGGGCAATTGCACGGGTGCCGGTGGGGGAGCGTCCGCCGGTGTGGTCTCGGGTACGAAGGATTCGGCCGGAGCGGCAGGCGGCGGCTCCGCAGTCGTGGAAGGGGCGGCCGTCACCGTCACCGTCACCGTCACCGTCGTCGTCGACGTGGAGGGTGTGCTGGGCGCGGCCGAGGACTGCTCGTCCGAGCCGCATCCAGCGAGGGCGAGCATCAACACTGCGCCGGTGACGATGGTCCGCTTCATGGCCAACTGTGTACCAGACGTCACTCGACATCGGCCGCGTGGGCAGCGATGGCGTCGACCGTCGTGCGCCACGCAACCGAACCGCTGTTCGTGAAATCCCCGTGCCCGGCTCCCGGCAGAACGACGACGTCGACGGTATCGCCCGCGGCACGTGCGGCGTCGGCATAGGCCGTGCTCTGGTTCACGGACACGGTCTTGTCGGCGTCGCCGTGGATTGCCGTCACCCGTGTGCCGATGGGCAGATGCTCGATCGGTGAGGCGACGCGATACCGGTCCGGAACCTGATCGGGCATACCACCGAGGAACGCGGGCACGAGTTTGTCGCCCCCGATGTTCGCGGCACGTGCCATGTCGAAGACGCCGGCCATGATCGTCGCGCTGCGGGGCATGATCTTCGGCTGCGCGCCAGGAGCCGACGCATCCAGGGTGTGACGCCCCGCCAACCACGCGGCCAGCTGGCCGCCGGCCGAGTGGCCGGCCACATGAACGCGGCCCAGGTCCAACCGGCCCCCCGCAGCCTCCTGGACCGTGTTGGCCAGTGCCTCCGTCGCGTTGTCGACGTCAGCGAGCGTGTCGCGGTAATCGCCGGTGCCACGGCGGTATTCGATGTTCCACACGGCAATTCCGCGATCGGCCACGGCTTCCGAGATCGGTCCGAAGTACGACATGTCGTACCGCTGCTGCCACCCGCCACCGTGCACCATCACGACAACAGGCAGGGAGTCCGCGCCGTTGTCCGGCAGGTACAGGTCACCCACGTTGTCCTCGTCGGCGCCGTAGAGCAGTCTGATCGGCGGATCCGCCAGGGCCGGGATCAGTGCGGGAGACGGCGTCGGAATCGGGGGCGGCGTATGCACGGTGGATCCACTGCATCCAGCCGTCAACGCTGCCGTCACGAGGAAGGCCGCTAGTCGTGTGAATTTCAACGGCTGCCACCGGTCCAGGCGAGAAGTTCGTCGGCCGACCAGGTGTTGACGACGCGTTCAGCCGGCACGCCCCGAGCTTCGGCGCGTAGGGCCCCGTAGCCCTGCCAGTCGAGCTGCCCGGGCGCATGTGCGTCGGTGTCGATCGAGAACAGGCAGCCCCGCTCGAGGGCGACGTCGATGAGGCGCTCCGGCGGGTCCTGACGCTCGGGCCTGGCGTTGATCTCCACCGCGGTACCGAACTGCTTGCATCCCTCGAACACCACGTCGGCGTCGAACTTCGATTCCGGCCTCGTTCCCCGGCCACCCTCGACGAGCCTGCCGGTGCAATGTCCCAACACGTCGACGTGGGGGTTGGCGATTGCGTTGACCATGCGGCGGGTCATCGACTCGGAGTCGGCCCGCAGGTTCGAATGCACGCTGGCGACAACGATATCCAGTTCGGCGAGCAAGCCCTCGTCCTGATCCAGGCTGCCGTCGTCGAGGATGTCCACCTCGATACCGGTGAGAATGCGGAACGGCGCGAGTTCCTCGTTGAGTTCGGCAACGACGTCGAGTTGCTTCCTCAGCCGATCGGCCGACAATCCGTTGGCCACCTTCAACCGGGGTGAATGATCGGTCAACGCGCAGTACTCGTGACCGAGCCGGGCTGCAGTGCGCATCATCTCCTCGATCCCGCTGCCGCCGTCGGACCAGTTGGAATGGGTATGCAGATCCCCTCTGAGGGCAGACCGGAGATCGTTGTCGCCGATCGGCTCGGCCTCGGCACGCTTCTCGGCAAGAAAGTCCGGTACGTCGCCCGAGAGGGCCTGACGGATGATGAGCGACGTCTTGGCTCCGATGCCCGGCAACGCGGACCACGAATCGGCCTTCCGACGCTCGGATCGCGCAGTCTCGCTCAACGATTCGACCACGTCGGCTGCACGCCGATATGCCTTGACGCGGTGAGTGTCCGCGCGCGAGCGCTCGAGCCAGTAGGCGATCTCGCGCAGAGCTTCGATCGGGTCCATGTCCCTATTGTCCAGCAGCGGGGTGGCAGCCCGACACGGCGGTATCGGACAAACTTCTCAGCAAGTTGCCAGGTGCACGAACCCCCACAGGGTTGAAGGTGCAACTAGCATTGCGAGGCATGACAAAGAAATGGTGGATAGCCGGCGCACTCGTCGTCGTGATCGCGCTCGGTGCGTACTTCGGCCCCAAGATCTATGCGTCGTTCCAAGAGGACGACGCGCCCGCCGCGACGGTCTCGACCGAGGGAGCGCAAGCCGCCTCCACCGACGACCTGGACGGAACATGGACCATCGTCCCAGGCGACGCGTCGAACACCACGGCCGCGGGATACACCGTCGACGAAGTGCTCAACGGCTCGGACGTCACAGTGGTCGGCACGACCCCCGAGGTCAGCGGCGACGTCACGATCACGGACAACACCCTCACCGAAGGTGAGGTGACAGTGCAGACGGGGTCGATCACCACGGACAGCGACCGTCGCGACAACCAGTTCCGCGGCAACATCTTCGACACCGCCACCTATCCGACGGCGACCTTCACCTTCGACTCGCCCGTGGACCTGGCATCACTTCCCAAGGACGGAACTACGGCCACCGTCACCGCGAACGGAACGTTGACCCTGAAGGACCAGTCCCGTCCTGTCTCCGTCGAGATGGAGGTCCTGCAGTCCGGTGACACGCTCATCGCGTCGGGAAGCATTCCGACAACGTGGACGGACTTCGGCATCGAGCCTCCATCGCTCGGATTCGTGACCGTCGAGGGCTCGGGATCGGTCGACTTCCTGATCAACCTGAACTCGAACTAGTCTCTTTCGCCTCGGCCCTGCTCGGCGTCCACCCCGGCGGGCCGAGGACGAAACCGAACCGTTCACGCCACGACCGCGATGCCGCTACATCCCGTGCGATGGAGCGGTATTCGTGTGTCTGGAGTGTCCAGATGTTGAATGTGTCGACCTTCTTCGTCAGGCCGTAATGCGGCCGCGCCACCTCGTCGGCGTAGCTGCCGAACAGCCTGTCCCACACGATGAAGATGCCGCCGTAGTTCTTGTCGAGATACTGCGGATCGTTCCCATGATGGACCCGATGATGCGACGGCGTGTTGAACACGAACTCGATCACGCGAGGCAGCTTGTCGATCCGTTCCGTGTGAACCCAGAACTGATACACCAGGTTGATCGAGAAACCCACGAACACCATCCACGGCGGAATCCCCAACAGTGGCAACGGAAGCCACATGACGATCTCGCCACTGTTGTTCCACTTCTGGCGAAGAGCGGTGCTGAAGTTGAAGTACTCACTGGAATGATGCGCCTGATGCGTCGCCCAGATGATCCGCGTGCGGTGCGCAGTGCGGTGATACGCGTAGAAGAGGACATCGACGCCCACGATGAGAATCACCCACGTGTACCAGGCGTCGGCCGGCAAATGCCACGGAGCGACGTACACGTACAAGGCCGTGTAACCGAACAGAGCCAGCGTCTTCCACACCGTCGTCGTCGCAATCGAGACAACACCCATCCCGAGGCTGGCCCGCGCATCGGCCCCCTTGTAGCTGCCCCGGTCACCGTCCTCGAGCTTGATCGCGGCACACCACTCGATCACCAGAAGCAGAGCAAACGCCGGAATCGCCAACGCCACCGGATCGCGTAGCGGCTCGGGGAGTGCATTCCAGGCCGACTGAACCCACTCGCCCACCATTCGACTCCTTTGCGTGACACTTGTAGCTGAAGTGTAACGCTTCGACGTGTCGTGGAACACACCCTGCCGACCCTCTTCGAGACCGAACGTGGCATTTGGTCACTTGGAGTGACCGAACGGTTCATTCGGTCCCGAGGGGGTTCGGGATTCGCCTATTTCCTATTCGAATGGTAGGAATTAGGAACCATTCGTCGGCCGAGGAGATTGCTGTGCACATTACCGCCAAGGCGGATTATGCCGTGCGGACTTTGCTGGAGCTGGCGGCCGCGGATGGGGTTCCGGGGAAGGCTGAGGCGCTGGCGGGTGCGCAGAAGATTCCGCACAAGTTCTTGGAGTCGGTGCTGTCGGATCTGCGGCGTGCTGACCTGGTGCGCAGTCGGCGAGGGCCCGACGGAGGGTATTGGCTTGCTCGGCCGGCGTCGGAGATTTCGGTTGCGGATGTGATCAGGGCGGTGGAGGGGCCGTTGGCGTCGGTGCGCGGGCAGCGTCCGGAGGATGTCGACTACCCGGGCCCCGCGAAGCCGTTGCAGCTGGTGTGGCTGGCGGTGCGGGCGAACATGCGCGCGGTGTTGGAGGAAGTGTCGCTGGCGGAGATCGTTGCCGATGATGTTCCCGCGTTCGTGTTCGAGCTGACTGCCGACCCGGCGGCCTGGGCGCGACGCTGACTCACGTCGGGGTGTGAGCTGACACACCCGTGTGCGTTGGGTGTGACTCAATCGTCAAACTTGCACCCTTCTGCAATAGTGCAGAACTCTGCAACTTCCGTACCTTGGAGTTCGTGACCGCTCCCCGCACTGGCCTTCGTGATCTGAAGAAGGCCGCCACGCGCGACGCTCTAGGCCTCGCAGCAGTTCAGTTGGCGAAAGCGCGGGGACTCGACGCCGTCACCGCCGACGCCATCGCCGCCGAGGCGGGTGTGTCGACGCGGACCTTCCACAACTACTTCGCCAACAAGGAAGAAGCGGTTCTCCACCACATCGAGGCTTCGGCGCTCGAATGGTTCGAGATGCTGCGTGATCGCCCTGCCGACGAGCCCATCTGGGACGCGATGAGACACGTGGCAGTGTCGATCGTGTCCGATCCGGACAAGGACCTCGCGGAGACCTTCGCCGTTGCGCAACTGATCGAAGCGACGCCGAGTGTCATGGCCCGCAAGCTCGAAGTTCACCACTCGCTCATCCGAGTTCTCGGCGAAGCAATTGCCGCGCGTACCGGCACGGACATCGACCGTGACCTGTACCCGAACCTTCTCCAAGCTGCCGTCGGCAATGCCGTCACAGCTGCCTTGACGATTTGGACCGCCGACCCTGAAGGAGATTCTTCGCCGAAACAGCTCGTCGAAGACGCATTCGACCAACTGCAGGCCGGGCTTCCGGACCCTCGCGAAACGAAAACCAGCGCACCGAACACAGACTTCAGGAGCTGACCTGTGGCTACATTTCTCTATCGAGTCGGTAAGTTCGCCTTCCGACGAAAAGGCATTGTCCTCGCCCTATGGCTGGCGATTCTCGTACTGGCAGGCGTCGGCGCCGCCACTCTGTCCGGCCCGACGGCCAACTCGTTCAACATCCCCGGCACTCCGGCGCAGGAAGCTCTCGACCTGCAGAGCGAGCGATTCGGCAACGCCGAGGATCCGCTGACGGCGGTATCGGCGCAGTACGTCTTCAAGGCGCCGGACGGCCAGACTCTCGACACTCCGGCGTACACCGCCGCGATCGACGCGACCATCGCGGACATCGACCAGATCGCCGCCGTCGACGCCGCCGCCAAGCCCGGTGGGGCGCAACCGCTCGCCAACCCGGTCGCGGGCAACACCGCCATCGTCGAGCAGTACAGTTCGCTGGCCGAGCAGGACGGAACCCCTGCCGACACCGCCGCAGCCAACGCGGCTGCACTGTCGCCGCTGAGCCCGAACGGCAACATCGGCACGCTCGAAGTTCCGCTGTCCGTCGAGCTCGCCGACGTCACGGAGGACCTGCGCACCTCGCTCGACGAGGCTGCTCAGCCTGCACGTGACGCCGGATTGACCGTCGAGCTGGGCGGCAGCGTCGCCCAGGATGCATCGCCGCCGGGCGGCACGTCCGAGCTCGTCGGCCTCGCTGTCGCCGCCGTCGTCCTGCTGATCATGTTCGGTTCCGCCTTCGCGGCCGGCCTCCCGCTCGTCACCGCCATCGTCGGCATCGGCATCAGCAGCTTGACGATCACCACGGCGTCGGGATTTGCGGACCTGTCCACCTTCACCCCGATCCTCGCGGTGATGATCGGCCTGGCCGTCGCGATCGACTACTCCCTCTTCATTCTCGCCAGGTACAGGCACGAGCTCACGCTCACCGACGACCGAGAGGAAGCCGTCGGACGGTCGGTGGGTACCGCCGGATCTGCGGTCGTGTTCGCCGGCGCAACGGTGCTCATCGCGCTCGTCGCACTGCGTGTCGTCGGCATCCCGTTCCTGTCGCAGATGGGTTACGCAGCCGGCTTCGCAGTGTTCGTCGCAGTCCTGATCGCGCTGACGTTCCTCCCCGCGTTGCTCGGTGTGTTCAAGGGCAAGGCGTTCGGCGGCAAGATCAAGTTCGTCAACACCACCGATCCCGAGGACCCGAACGCACCGCCCACCAACGGTCTCCGCTGGGCACGTGCGCTGGTCAAGCGTCCCGCGATCGGCCTGATCGGCGGCGTCGTACTGCTCGCCGTCATCGCAGGCCCGACGACCGGCCTGTCGCTGGCACTGCCCAGCATCGCCACGTCGGACCCGTCGACCTCGGTCCGAAAGGCGTACGACCTGGTCGACGAGGGCTTCGGGCCCGGCCGCAACGGACCGCTTCTCGTCATCGCCGACGCCTCCGCAACGCCGGAAGCGGATCGCACGGCCGGATTCGGCAAGGTCATCGAGTCGATCTACGAGGAAGACGACGTCGAGAACGCGCAGATCGTCGCGGTGAACCAGGCTGGCGACACGGCACAGATCCTCGTCACGCCCGACAGTTCGCCCAACAGCGATGCGACGAAGGACCTCGTTGCGAACCTTCGTGCAGCAGAGCCGGGCTTCGCCGAGACCGACGGCGTGTCCTACGGCGTGACCGGTCAGACCGCGCTCGAACTCGACGTGTCCGAGCGTCTGCAGGATGCACTCGTGCCGTACCTCGCCGTGGTCGTCGGACTGGCGTTCGTACTGCTGATGGTGGTGTTCCGGTCGATCCTGGTGCCGCTGACCGCGACACTCGGATTCCTGCTCAGCGTCCTCGCGACGTTCGGTGCGACGGTGTTCATCTTCCAGGAAGGCGGGCTGGGGCTGATCAGCAACCCGCAGCCGATCGTCAGCTTCATGCCGATCTTCCTCATCGGTGTCGTGTTCGGCCTCGCGATGGACTATCAGGTGTTCCTGGTGTCGCGAATGCGCGAAGAGTTCGTCCACGGCACTCCGGCGAAGGACGCCGTCGTCAACGGGTTCAAGTACGGAGCCCGTGTGGTGACGTCGGCAGCGGTCATCATGATCTCGGTCTTCGCGGCCTTCATCGCCGAGCCCGACTCGTTCATCAAGTCGATCGGTTTCGCCCTCGCGGCCGCAGTGTTCTTCGACGCGTTCGTCGTCCGCATGGTCATCATCCCGTCGGTGATGGCACTGCTCGGCGACAAGGCGTGGTGGTTGCCGAAGTGGCTGGACAAGATCCTGCCCGACGTCGACATCGAAGGTGCCAAGCTGCAGAAGGCGCCCCCGAAGTCCTGACCAGACTCGATGGCCGAAGATTGATGTTCACCGGTAGAAATGTGGAGACTGTTACCCATGTGTACGAGTAATCTTCGGCCATCATGCTGATCCCGCTTCTCAAGAAATTTCTCGCTCCCTACAAGGGCGCGATCGCGGGGTTGGTCACCCTGCAGCTCGTGGCCACGGCCGCGTCGCTGTACCTGCCCAGCCTCAACGCCGACATCATCGACAACGGCGTCACGCGCGGCGACACGGGCTACATCCTCACGACCGGTGGGTGGATGTTGCTCGTGTCGCTGGTGCAGATCGTGTGTTCGGTCGCGGCGGTACTCATCGGGGCCAAGGCCGCGATGGGCGCAGGCCGGGATCTGCGCGGTGCCATTCTGCACCGCGTCGGCACGTTCTCCGCTCGTGAGGTCGGCCAGTTCGGTGCACCCTCACTGATCACTCGTAACACCAACGACGTTCAACAGGTCCAGCTTCTGATCGTCATGGGCTTCACCATCGTCGTGATGGCGCCGATCATGTGCATCGGCGGCGTCGTGATGGCGTTGCGCGAAGACATCGGACTGTCCTGGATTCTGCTCATCGCCGTACCTGGCCTGGCCATCGCCATGGGCTTGATCGTCGCGAGAATGGTCCCAGGTTTCCGCGCCATGCAGGTGCGGATCGACGCGGTCAACCGGGTACTCCGTGAGCAGATCACCGGCATCCGTGTCGTGCGGGCCTTCGTCCGCGAACGCAAGGAGATCGACCGGTTCGGCGTCGCGAACGATTCGCTCACCGCCGCAGCACTGCACGTCGGCCGTCTGATGGCGTTGATGTTCCCGACGGTCATGCTGATCTCCAACGTCACCAGCGTCGCCGTCATCTGGTTCGGCGGGCACGCGATCAACAACGGCACCATGGAAATCGGCGCACTGACCGCGCTGCTCAGCTACATCATGCTCATCCTGATGTCGGTCATGATGGCGTCGTTCATCGCCATGATGGTGCCCCGCGCCTCGGTGTGCGCCGACCGCATCAGCCAAGTCCTGTCGACCGAGTCCTCCGTCGTCCTGCCCGCCCAGCCGAAACCGTTCGCAACAGCGCCCGGAATCGTCGAGATGCGAAACGCCGAGTTCGCCTACCCCGGAGCCGAGTTCCCGGTTCTGTGCGGCGTGAACTTCACAGCGGAACCCGGCAAGGTGACTGCCGTCATCGGTGGAACCGGATCCGGAAAATCCACTCTGATCAACCTCGTCCCACGGCTCATCGACGTCACCGCCGGCCAGGTTCTCGTCGGCGGCACCGATATTCGTGACCTGGACATCGATGCGCTCCGGCAGGAGATCGGCCTGATCCCGCAGAAGCCCTTCCTGTTCTCCG
Organism: Rhodococcus sp. 06-156-4; assembly: GCF_002259345.1. Taxonomy (NCBI): domain Bacteria; kingdom Bacillati; phylum Actinomycetota; class Actinomycetes; order Mycobacteriales; family Nocardiaceae; genus Rhodococcus; species Rhodococcus sp. 06-156-4. The sequence goes on from NZ_NPGB01000028.1 coordinate 96,733, forward strand.
GCACCATCGGATCCAATCTCCGCTACGGCAAAGCCGACGCCACCGACGACGAACTCTGGGAAGCACTGGAGATCGCGCAGGGCGCAGACTTCGTTCGCAAGATGCCGGAAGGCCTCGAAACCGAAGTGTCACAAGGCGGCACGACGGTCTCCGGCGGCCAGCGTCAACGCCTGGCCATCGCACGAGCGCTGGTCCGCAAGCCGAGCATCTACCTGTTCGACGACTCGTTCTCCGCCCTCGACCTGACCACCGACTCCAAACTCCGAGCCGCGCTGAAGCCGGTCATGAAGGACGCCTGCATGATCGTTGTCGCCCAACGAGTCTCCACCATCATCGACGCCGACCAGATCCTCGTACTCGACGACGGGCAACCCGTCGGGCTCGGAACACACGACGAGCTCATCGCCACGTGCCCGACGTACGCGGAGATCGTCGACTCCCAGCACGCGGTGGCTGCATCATGACGCGACCGGTCCCTCCCACCAGCCAGCCCACACCCGCACCGCCGAATGCACCGGTTGCGCCGGCGAAACCCGGCAAGACGATAGTGCCGGGAACGAGAGCGAAGAACTTCAAGCCGTCGCTCAAACGCATGATCGGCCTTCTCGCTCCCGAGAAGATGCTGCTCTCGATCATGCTCGTCTTCGCGGCCTCCAGCGTCGTACTGTCGGTGGCGTCACCGACGATCCTCGGACACGCGACCAACCTGATCTTCAACGGCGTGATCGGCGGTCAACTCGAGCCCGGACAGTCCAAAGCGCAAGCGGTGGACGGCCTTCGCGCGCAAGGGCAGGACACGTTCGCCGACCTGGTGAACGGAATGGACGTCACGCCCGGCATCGGAATCGACTTCTCCGCCGTCGGCAACGTCCTACTGTTCGTCCTCGCGCTGTACGTGGTCTCGGCACTGCTGGCGTGGGCTCAGGGGTACATCCTGAACATTGCCTTGCAGCGCACCATCCGCAACCTTCGCGGCAGCGTCGAACGGAAGATTCATCGGCTTCCACTGAAGTACTTCGACTCTCACACCCGAGGAGAACTGCTCAGCCGAGTCACCAACGACGTCGACAACGTCTCGACCAGCCTGCAGCAGACCCTGAGCCAGCTGATCACCGGCATCCTGACCGTCGTCGGCATCCTCGGCATGATGATCTGGATCTCGCCTCTGCTGGCTCTCGTTGCCTTGCTGACGGTTCCGGCGTCGTTCCTCGTCACCGCGGTGATCGCCAAACGCTCGCAACCGCACTTCGTCAACCAGTGGAAATACACCGGCAAACTGAACGGTCAGATCGAGGAGACCTACACCGGACACGAACTGGTGAAGGCGTTCGGCCGTCAAGCCGAGGTCGAGCGCGAGTTCGGCGAACGAAACAACAAGCTCTTCGAGTCCAGCTTCCGAGCACAATTCATCTCCGGCATGATCATGCCCGCCATCATGTTCCTCGGGAACGTCAACTACGTCATCATCGCCGTCGTCGGCGGACTGCGCGTGGCGTCGGGCACCCTGAGCCTCGGTGAAGTCCAGGCCTTCATCCAGTACTCGCGACAGTTCACTCAGCCACTGACGCAGGTCGGTTCCATGGTGAACCTGGTGCAGTCGGGAGTGGCGTCCGCGGAACGCATCTTCGACCTCCTCGACGCCGACGACGAGGACCCCGATCCTTCTCGCCCTGCCCTCCCGGCCACCGATCACGGCCGCGTCGAATTCGAGAACGTGTCCTTCAGCTACCGCGAAGATCAACCGCTCATCGAGGATCTCTCGCTCGTCGCGGAGCCGGGGCACCTCGTCGCCATCGTGGGCCCGACAGGCGCAGGCAAGACCACACTGGTGAACCTCATCATGCGCTTCTACGACATCGACGCAGGCCGGATCACCGTCGACGGCGTCGACACCCGCTCCATGACGCGAGACGAACTCCGCGAGCGCACCGGAATGGTGCTGCAGGACACCTGGCTGTTCGGTGGAACCATCCGGGACAACATCGCCTACGGAGATCCCGACGCCACCGAGGAAGAAATTCTCGAAGCCGCGCGCGTCAGCTACGTCGACAAGTTCGTGCATTCGCTGCCGGCCGGCTACGACACGATCATCGACGAGGAAGGCAACAACGTCAGCGCAGGCGAGAAGCAGCTCATCACCATCGCGCGCGCGTTCCTGGCGAAACCGCTGATCCTGATCCTCGACGAGGCCACCAGCTCCGTCGACACTCGCACCGAACTGCTCGTGCAGAAGGCAACAGCCGCTCTACGCAGTGACAGGACCAGCTTCGTCATCGCCCACAGGCTCTCGACCATCCGCGACGCGGACCTCATCGTCGTGATGGAGGACGGCCGAATCGTCGAGCAGGGCGACCACGACTCGCTCGTCGGCGCGGGCGGTGCATACGGGCGGTTGTACGCCTCTCAATTCAGCTAGCCAGGGAAGGACGTTTAGGGTTGGGCCTGTGAGCACTCCGAACGATCCCTTCTTCAGCATCGACACCCGGCTGGAGGACCGCCTGGGACGTACGGGGACCATCCACACGCCCCACGGAGACATTGCAACGCCCGCGTTCATCGCCGTCGGCACGAAGGCGACGGTGAAAGCGGTGCTGCCGGAGGCCATGAAGGACCTCGGTGCGCAGGCGGTGCTCGCCAACGCTTACCACCTCTACCTTCAGCCCGGCCCCGACATCGTCGACGAAGCCGGTGGCCTCGGCACGTTCATGAACTGGGACGGTCCGACGTTCACCGACAGCGGCGGCTTCCAGGTGATGTCGCTCGGTGTCGGATTCAAGAAGGTCATCTCGATGGACGCGAGCCGCGTCGAATCCGACGACGTCATCGCCGAGGGCAAGGAACGCCTCGCCCATGTCGACGACGACGGAGTCACGTTCAAATCGCACCTCGACGGATCGCGGCACCGGTTCACTCCCGAAGTGTCGATGCAGATCCAACACCAACTAGGCGCGGACATCATGTTCGCGTTCGACGAGTTGACGACCCTGATGAACACCCGCGGCTACCAGGAGATGTCGGTAGACCGCACACAGGCATGGGCGAAACGCTGTGTCCTCGAACACGAGCGGCTGACGGCGGAGCGCGTCGGGAAGCCGTATCAGGCACTGTTCGGGGTGGTGCAGGGCGCGCAGTACGAGGATCTGCGCCGCAAGGCCGCACACGACCTCGAGACCATCACCGGCGAGACCGGCCGAGGCTTCGACGGCTACGGCATCGGCGGCGCGCTGGAGAAGCAGAACCTCGGCACCATCACCCGGTGGGTGAACGAAGAACTGCCCGAACACAAACCGCGCCACATGCTCGGCATCAGCGAACCGGACGACTTCTTCACTGCCATCGAGAACGGCGCGGACACGTTCGACTGCGTCAACCCGTCACGCGTGGCCCGCAACGCAGCGATCTACGTACCAACCGGCCGATTCAACATCAACACCGCCAAGCATCGTCGAGACTTCACGCCGATCGACGAGAACTGCGACTGCTACACCTGCGCGCACTACACCCGGGCCTACATCCATCACCTGTTCAAGGCGAAGGAGATGTTGGCGTCGACGCTGTGCACCATACACAACGAACGATTCACCGTGAAACTCGTCGACGACATCCGTGAATCCATCCAGCAGAACAGATTCCACGAATTCAAGGACGAGTTTCTCGGTCGTTTCTACGCATCGCGGTCGTGAGATAGTCACCGAGCTCGCGCTGAAGATTCTCGTCCAGAGCCCGGGCGAGCGTCGAGTTCACCGAATACACGGCCAGCTCGCGCATGCGGGTGAGCATGTCCGCCGTCGCGCCCACCTCGGTCTCGCCCGGTAGCCACCCTTCACCGTGCTGGTCGACGATGTGCTGCTTCGCCGTGGCGATCATGTCCTTGGCAACACCGTCGACCGCTGCATGAATACGTTCGTGGACGTCGATGAGCTGCCCGACGGTGAAGCCGTGGCCCGACAACGACGAGAACCCCTCGAGTAACTCCGGGTCGGTGAACACACATTTCTCACCCTCGACCCGAGCCAGGCCCAGCGCCTCGAGCCGCGCCAATTGGTCACCCTCACCGAGGAATTCGTCGACCAGCGCCAGTGGAATCTCCACCGAGTCCTGGCGGGACCACTGCTCGGTGACGGCATTCTGCAACCCGAGGACCTCCGCGAGATCCTTACCGTTCTCCCACCCACTGATGAAGTCGCTGATGTGCGACGTCGTGAAACCACGCTGCAGCAGAATGTCGATCAACTTCAGACGCGCCAGGTGCGTGTCGTCGTAGATTCCGACGCGACCACGCTTCTCGGGAGGAGGCAACAAGCCACGTTCACGGTAGGCGCGCACGTTCCGGGTGGTGGTACCGGCCGCATGGGCCAGATCGTCGATCCGATACTCCACCCGTGATCCTCCCGACAGCCTGCCTGTGTCGGTTACACGGTAGCCGCACGGGCGGCGGTCACCCTCGCCCGGTACTCGGTGACGGTGTAGTCGTCGTAGTTCACCGACTTCAGCTGCCCGACGTACTGGCTCGCGAAGCCGGGGAACATGGTCGCGTTGAAACCGTCCTCGGTGAGATACCAGCTCGAGCAGCCGGAATTCCACGTCGTCCGCTGCAGCCGACGCTGCAGATCCGTGTTGTACTCGCGCTGCCTGTCCGCCCTGACCTCGAGAACCGAGTTCCGTGCGATCGCGTGGGAGATGGCGTCGACGAGATAGTCGATCTGTGCCTCCATGTAGACCAGCGCGGAACTGTGCCCCGGACCCGAGTTGGGGCCGAACGTGAAGTACATGTTCGGGTAGCCCGCGACGCTGATGGACTTGTAGGCCTTCGCGCCCGAGCTCCACTCGTCGGCCAGCACACGGCCGTCGCGTCCGGTGATGGGAACCGGCGTGCCCGTCTTGGACACGTCGAATCCGGTTGCGAAGACGATCACGTCCGCCTGATGTTCGATACCTTCGACGGTGCGAATTCCCTTGGGTGCCAGACGCGCGATCGGCCAGGTCACCAGAGTGCAGTTGTCCCGCTGCAGTGCCGGATAGAACTCACTCGTCATGAGCAGTCGTTTGCATCCGGCCCGGAAATCGGGAGTGAGCTGCCGTCGAAGCCAGGGATCTCGAACCTGTCGCCGCAGGTGCAGCTTGCCGACGGCTTCGACGACGCGGGTGAGCGGCGAATTCCAGACGACGCCGAGGGCGACGGACTCGTGACCCCAGAACCAGGCCTTGCGTGCGATCGACTGCGCAGCCGGGAACTTTCGGTACAGATCCTTGGTGGTCCGACGAGTGGTCAGATTGGTGCGGGGGAGTGCCCAGCCCGGCGTGCGCTGGAAGACCTTGACCGACTGCGCCACCTTGACCAGCTCCGGCACGATCTGAACACCCGACGCCCCGGTCCCGATGACGGCCACCTTCTTGCCGGTGAAGTCGAACTCGTGATCCCAACGAGCGCTGTGGGTCTTGTGGCCCTCATATGTGTCGAGGCCGCGGATGCCCGGGAAGCTGACGTTCGCCAACGGGCCCGACGCCATGACGACAGACCGTGCACGTACCGAGGGGTGATCGTCGAACGTGACCTCCCACAGTGACGATGCCTCGTCCCAATGGACACCGGTGACGTTGTGCCCGAAGCGCAGCATCGGACGCAGGGCGAAATCGTCGACCATCCGCTCGATGTACTTCAGGATCTCGGCGCTACCGGAATACGTGTGCGACCAATCCGGATTCGGGGCGAAACTGTACGAGTACAGCCTCGACGGGATGTCACACGCCGCGCCGGGGTAGGTGTTGTCACGCCACGTGCCGCCCGGAGCCGATCCCCGCTCGAAGATCGCAAGGTTCTCGATTCGCTTCTGCTTGAGTCGAATTGCGGTACCGATCCCGGCGAAGCCGCCGCCGATGATCGCTACATCGAGCGGGAGTGGAGCCTGCTGGAATGACCCATGGGACGGGAGTGGAGCCTGCTGGGATGAGAGCTGCGTTTCGCTCATGCGACTGGCTCGTAGGTGAGTTCCTTCGACCAGGTGGGCTGGGGGCGCAGCAGCTTCTTCGGGTACTTGGCCGTTGCTCGGACCAGGGCGTCGGCGAACTTGTGGTACGGGTGCGCGCGGTTGATGACGACGCCGGAGTGCCAGCTGATGAAGCGGTACATGGGCAGACGCTTCGGGAATTCGCTTCTCTCGCCGACCTTCTTGAACCTCCGCATCGCGGTGTAGAGGCGTTCCTCGTCGACACCCATGGCCACGATGTTGTCGCGCATCTTGTTCAGCAGTGGGATGTAGCGGAGGGTGCCGATGATCAGCGACGGATTCATCCAGGCTCCGACGGTCTCCACCAGGATCTTGCGCATCGTCGCGTGCCCCAGGAGTTCGATGACCTGGAAATCGACTGCAAGATGGCGTGATTCGTCGGAGTTGATCTTCTTGAAGACCTCCTGGCAGACCGGGTCGTCGATCTCGTCGACGATGAACTTGACCAGTGCGCCGTCGAGTGCGACCTCGAGCATCGGGATGACGGTCCCGAGCACGGCGAGTGACGTCTGATCCGAGTACTTGTCCAGCCAGTCGATGACGAGTTTGACGTTGACATTGGGCTGAGGGATCTCGTCGCCGTCGAGCATGCCCCACCGCCGCATCAGTGCGAGTTCGGCGTTGGCGTGTTTCTGTTCCTCTGCGTGGAAGTAGGTGTAGATCTCCTTCAGGGTGTCCGTCGGAGCCTTCTTCGCCATGGCCGCGAAGCCGCGGGCGCCGACGTTCTCGATCCACATCAGGTCCGACATGAACGGCTTCAGCTTGGTCCAGAGTTCAGGACCGATGGTCTCCGCTCCCGGTGCGTCCCAGTCGATGTCGGCCAACGCCCACTGCTTGTCCTTGATCTTGACGAGCATCTCGTCGAAGTCGAATGCCATGTCAGACTCCTGCTTCCTGTGTGGTTTCCTGTGGTGCGAACCGAGCGAGCAACCCGAGCGTTCGGGTGTAGAGCGCAGGGGCGATGCGCTTGAGGCGCCAGATGACCTTGGCGTCGATCTGCGGCACGACGTAGAGGCGTCCGCGGTCGTACTTGTTCAAGGTGTCGACCGTGACCTTCTCCGGCGTGAACCCCGTCGTGCGCATCAGTGTTTCGGCGATCTTGTTGCCGGCAGCGGTGATACGTCCGTCCTTGGCGACATTCGTCTTCACGAACGTCGGACACAGCACGGTGACTCGCACGCCTTCGGCAGCCATGGTCTCCGACAGCGAGATCACGCCGGCCTTCCCCACGTTGTACGGCGCCATCAACGGCGCAGCACCGAATCCGGCTGCGGACGCGACATTGATGAACCCGCCCTCGCCGACCGCCTTCATTGCAGGCGCGAAGATCTCGCATCCGTGGATCACTCCCCAGAGATTGATCCCCAGCGCCCAGTTCCAGTCCTCGAACCCGATATCGCCGACGGGTGTGCCACCGATCCCGACGCCCGCATTGTTGATCACGAGAGTCGGAGGACGGCCGAGGGTCAGTTCTGCGAACAAGGCAAGGTCCTCGACCTGCTCACGTCGAGAGACATCGCACTTCACCGCATGCGCTTTGTCGCCGATGAGAGCAGCGGTGTCCTCGGCGCGCGTCAGGGAAATATCGGCGCAAATCACCTCACCACCTCGCTTCGCGAGTTCGAGCGCAAACGCACGGCCGATGCCACTGCCCGCTCCGGTCACCACGGCACGAGCGTTGTACGACGGATTCATTCGTTCAGACTCATACTGATTGTGCCATTTGTCAATGGCTCAATAGGCGCGGAAGGTGTATGGACGAGTTCGGGCGTGACCGAATGTGTCGTTCGGTCACGCCCGAGGGGTGAGAGGTACCAGGCCGGAAGCTATGCCGCGACGGATTCCTGGTAGCTGGGTTCGCGCTTCTTGATGTAGGCGATGACGCGGTAGGTGATGGGAAGTACGAGGATTTCGACGAGGGTCTTCCAGATGAAGCCGACGATGACGTAGTTGACGAAGTCTTCCCATGTCGAGATGCCGATGACGCCGGCGGCGATGGAGCAGAAGATCAGGGTGTCGAAGAATTCGCCGACGACGGTCGAGCCGATCAGTCGCGCCCAGAGGTGCTTTTCCTTGGTGCGCTGTTTGATCTTGACGAGGACGAGGGCGTTGAGCATCTGCCCGACGAAGTATCCGGCGAGACCGGCGATGACCAGCCGCGGCACCACGCCGACGACGGTTTCGAGTGACTGCTGATTCTCGTAGAAGCTGGCTGCGGGGAGCTCGATGGCGATCCAGAAGCAGACGGCAGCAAGGATGATCGACCCGAACCCGAGGTAGATCGCGCGTCGCGTCGCCTTGAAGCCGTACACCTCGCTGAGGACGTCGCCCAGGATGTAGGCGAGTGGGAAGAGGAAGAATGCGCCGTCGGTGTTGATCGGCAGCACCTGGAACGGGCCGAGGAATACTTCGCTGTCACCGAAGAACGCGACGCCTTTGCTCGCCGTCACATTCGAGATGATCAGGGTTGCGGCGAACAAGGCCACGATGGTCGGGTAGTAGCCGCGGCTGACGTGCGCGAACTGCGCAACGGCGCCTGGCGTGTCTTCGGATTTCTGAGCTGTCACGTGCCTCATCCAAACACGGGAAATCCCCAGGTCCGAATCGGAAGTGCACAGGATCGACCGACCGAGTCCGTTATGTCTCGAATACCCAGGGGGTCGTCGGAAGCTTCTGCGGGTCGAATCGCCGAAGAATGTCGCCCGGGGACACTTGCTCGTCGGCTTCGGCCAGTTCCAGTGATCGAGCCAGAAGGTGCAGAACGTCTCGCGGCCCGAGACCCAGCGCAGCCTGGTCCTCCAGCGTCACCGCGCCGTCGCGCTTCGCCAATCGTTTTCCCTGAGCATTGAGTGCGAGCGGCACGTGGGCGTAGGTGGGAGCGGGGATGTCGAGCAGCGACGCGAGGTACGCCTGACGCGGGGACGACGTCAGGAGATCGTCCCCGCGGACCACTTGATCCACGCCTTGTTCGCCGTCGTCCACCACCACCGCGAGGTTGTAGGCCGCGACACCGTCGACGCGGCGAAGTACGAGGTCGTCGACCTGGCCGTGAAATGCGCCGAGCACGTCGTCGTGAACGGAGAACTCGGTCACGTCGGCCTTCAGGCGCACTGCGGGAGGCCTGGTTTTCGTTGCCCGTTCTGCGGCCGTCAGATTTCTGCAGGTTCCGGGGTAGGCGCCGTCGGGCGCGTGGGGTGCCGACGCTGCCTCCTGTATTTCCCGACGCGTGCAGAAACACTCGTAGGTCATTCCCGCCGCGGTGAGGTGGGCGATGGCGTCGTCGTACAGCGCGGTGCGCTCGGACTGTCGAACAACGGGGCCGTCCCAGTCGAGGCCGATGGCGCGGAGGTCGGCGAGTTGACGGGCCTCGGCGCCCTCGCGCACGCGATCGAGATCCTCCACGCGCATCAAGAACTGTCGTCCTGTGGATCGCGCGAACAGCCATGCGAGCAGCGCGGTACGGAGGTTGCCGAGATGCAGGTCGCCCGACGGGCTCGGGGCGAATCGGCCGGCAGGCATGGCTCGATGCTAGGACAGTCTCGATGCTAGGACACCGCGGGCGTGGAGCGGCAGTTGCGCGAAGTTCGAGCTACGCGCGACCCAACAGCGCGTCGCGCTGGTCCAGGACGGAGGCTTTGATGGCCTCGACGACTCGGGCGACTTCCGGGCGTCGCAAAGTCTCGGCGCGCGAGACCAGCCAATAATCCAACCGGACGGATACTTCCTGCGGCAGCAACCGCACGAGATCGTCGTGCCGATCGGCCATGAAACAGGGGAGCAGTCCGATCCCTGCCGCCGCACGGGTCGCCTCGACGTGCACGAACACGTTGGTCGACGTCACCGACTCCCGCATCAGCGGTGCGAAGCCGGGAGCGATGTCGAGGTCGTCGACCTGCAGCATCGAGTCGATGAAGTAGACCAGCGGATGAGCAGCGAGATCGTCGACGGTGGCCGGTCTGCCGTGGGCTTCGAGATAACTCGTCGACGCATACAGCCCGAGGTGGTAGTCGCTGAGCTTCATCGCCTCCGCGCGGTGCACCTGAGGTTCGCCGACGACTATCTCCACATCCATTCCGGAGCGTTGCTGCGAGGCGCGCCTGGTTGTCGCGACGATCTCCACGGCGATACCGGGGTGGCGAAGCCGAACTCGGGCGACTGCGGGAGCGATGACGTATGCGCTGAACCCGTCGGTCGCGGACACTCTGACCACGCCTTCTGCGTCGTCGTCCGGTCCCATCAGGGAACGGACCGCGGCTTCGATGTTCTCGGCGGCGGCGAGTGCATCCTTGCCGCGGGCGGTGAGTTCCCAACCGTTGCCGGACCTGGCGAGAACTCTGCCGCCCAGGCGTGCTTCGAGCGCGGCGATACGCCTGGAGATGGTGGTGTGGTTGACCCCGAGGTCGTCCGCCGCGGTGTTGTACCGGCCGGTTCTGCCCACTGCCAACAGGATCAGCAAGTCGTCTGCGCTGGGCGGCCGACCATGATCGGGGTGAGCATGCGACACATGTGCATTCTTGCAGATCCCACATGCGTTGTTGGGTATTGCGGGCGGTCCGATCTGCATCGATACTCAGCGATACCGATATGTGTGGTGGTAGTCACAATCTAGCCCGCGCATGTCCCAGAACACGAGGAGTAGCAATGAGCGTCGAAGAACGCACCGAATCACCGGGGAACGACCCCGACGCCACTCCGAGCGGCCTCAAGAAGGTCGTCGGTGCATCGATGGCGGGCACCATCGTCGAATGGTACGAATTCTTCCTCTACGGCACCGCGGCCACGCTGGTCTTCTCCAAGATCTTCTTCGCAGCAGGCACGAGTGAGCTCGACGCCATTCTCGCTGCATTCGTCACGTACGCCGTCGGCTTCGTCGCACGTCCGCTCGGCGGCATCGTATTCGGTCACTTCGGTGACAAGTACGGCCGAAAGAAGCTGCTGCAGTTCAGCCTCGTCCTGGTCGGCGGCGCAACGTTCCTGATGGGATGTCTGCCGACGTTCAACCAGATCGGCTACTGGGCGCCTGCTCTTCTCGTCGCGCTCCGGTTCATCCAGGGCTTCGCCGTCGGCGGCGAATGGGGTGGCGCGGTTCTGCTCGTCGCAGAGCACAGCCCGAACAAGAGCCGTGGATTCTGGGCCAGCTGGCCGCAGGCAGGCGTACCCGCCGGAAACCTGCTCGCCACCGTGGTGCTGCTCATTCTGACCACCGTCCTGCCGGAGGACGACTTCCTCAGTTGGGGCTGGCGCGTTGCGTTCTGGCTCTCCGCAGTGATCGTCTTCGTCGGTTACTACATCCGCACCAAGGTCACCGACGCCCCGATCTTCGTCGAAGCACAGAAGCAGGCCGAGGTCATCAAGGCAGCGTCGTACGGTGTCTTCGAGGTCCTCAAGCGCTACCCGCGTGGCGTCTTCACGGCCATGGGCCTGCGCTTCGGTGAGAACGTCATGTACTACCTCGTCGTCACGTTCACGATCACGTACCTCAAGGTCGAGGTCGGTACCGACACCCAGACGATTCTGTGGTGGATGCTCGTCGCCCATGCCGTGCACTTCTGCGTGATTCCGTTGGTGGGCAGGCTCGCCGACCGCGTCGGCCGCCGTCCCGTCTACTTCTTCGGCGCAGTCACCGCAGGAACCTGGGGCTTCTTCGCCTTCCCGATGTTCAACAGCGGTCACAACGTGGTCATCATGCTCGCGATCATCATCGGCCTTGTGTTCCACGCCTTCATGTATGCAACGCAGCCGGCGATCATGGCAGAGATGTTCCCGACGCGTATGCGTTACTCCGGCGTGTCCCTCGGCTATCAGGTGACGTCGATCGTCGCGGGCTCGCTGGCGCCGATCATCGCAGTTGCGTTGCTCGACCGCTTCGGCTCGGGCGTTCCGATCGCCTGGTACCTCGCGGCGTCCTGCGCGGTCACGTTGATCGCCGTCATCGCCGCCCGCGAGACCAAGGGCCTGGCACTGGAGACCATCGACATCGCCGACGCGAAGAATCTGGCCACCGAAGCCGAGCTCGCCAAGGCAGGGCTGCTCGAACCGGACGTGAAGCGATGACCGACCTGACCGGACGCACCGCACTCGTCACCGGTGGTGCGTCCGGAATCGGGGCAGCGTGTGCACGCGAACTGGCCTCGCGCGGAGCGACCGTCACCATCGCCGACGTCGACGAAGTAGCGGCGAAGGAACTTGCGTCCGAGCTCCACGGCGAGACCTGGGCAGTGGACCTGCTGGACGTGGCCTCGCTCGAAGAGCTGCACCTCGACACCGACATCCTGGTCAACAACGCGGGAATTCAAACCGTCGCCTCGATCGTCGACTTCGACCCAGCCGCGTTCCGGCGGATCCAGACCCTGATGGTGGAAGCCCCGTTCCTGCTGATCCGAGCTGCGCTGCCCGGCATGTACTCGCGAGGGTTCGGACGAATCGTCAACGTCTCCTCGGTGCACGGCCTCCGCGCATCGGAATACAAGGTCGCGTACGTGACCGCCAAGCACGCCTTGGAAGGACTGTCCAAGGTCACGGCACTCGAAGGCGGCCCACACGGCGTCACGAGCAACTGCGTCAACCCCGGTTACGTGCGAACGCCGTTGGTGGAGAAGCAGATCGCCGACCAAGCGGCCGCGCACGGGATCGACGCAGACCAGGTGCTGGAAAAGGTCATGCTGACCGAGAGCGCAGTCAAACGACTCGTCGAACCGGCAGAGGTGGGATCCCTCGTCGGATGGCTGGCGTCCTCGGATGCCGGCATGGTCACCGGCGCGTCGTACACCATGGACGGTGGTTGGTCGGCGCGATAGGGCTGTCGCCCGTCACGTCCGGACGTGATGCTCGCGGACCCGAGAACGAAGAAAGCCCCCTGCACGTGCAGGGGGCTTTCTCACCGCGGAGGATAGGGGATTTGAACCCCTGAGGGCGTTAACCCAACCCGCGTTCCAGGCGAGCGCCATAGGCCACTAGGCGAATCCTCCGTGGGGAAGCATACCGGGTTACCCCCGTCCGATCCCAAACCGGCTGCTCGTGGGCCGATTCGGAGGCCTGTAGCGGGGCCTCGCGGCAGTCGTGGAACCCTGCCGGTCACCCGTCGTCGACGGTGCGGCTACACTCTTCACTGGATCCCGCGCGGCGCGCATCCTGTGAACTCCCCCAGGGCCGGAAGGCAGCAAGGGTCAACGGGCTCTGCCGGGTGCGCGGGGTCCCCTTTATGTCAAGGGACCAGCATCACGAGAGGCCGCTCCGCATGTCAGCGCAAACCCAGTTCGGGTTGATGAACCATGAGGAGCTCGTCGCCGAGCACGAGCGACAGGCAGCGAGCTACGAGCAGCTGAAGGCCCAGAATCTCTCCCTCGATCTCACCAGAGGCAAGCCGTCGCCCGAGCAGCTCGATCTGTCCTCGGATCTGCTGACACTGCCCGGTGGCGATTTCCGCGACGGCAGCGGCACCGACTGCCGCAACTACGGCGGCCTCGCCGGCCTGCCGGAACTGCGCGCGATCTTCGGGGAGCTGCTCGGGATTCCCGTCTCGAACCTCCTTGCGGGCAACAACGCAAGCCTCGAGATCATGCACGACCTCGTCGTCTGGTCCCTGCTGCACGGCCTGCCGGACTCACCGCGGCCGTGGTCGGCGGAACCCAACATCCGTTTCCTCTGCCCAGCTCCCGGATACGACCGCCACTTCGCGATCTCCGAGAGCTTCGGCATCGACATGATCCCGGTCCCGATGAACCCGGACGGCCCCGACGTCGAGGAAATCACGCGGCTCGTGGCGTCGGATCCGCAGATCAAGGCCCTGTGGGCGGTCCCGAACTACTCCAACCCGACGGGTGCAGTGTTCTCCGAAGAGGTCGTGCGCGCACTGGCGTCCGTCCCGGCTGCGGCACCCGACTTCCGGATCTTCTGGGACAACGCCTACGCCGTTCACCCTCTGACCGCGGAGTTCGCACCCGCGTACGACATTCTGGGCTGGGCAGCCGAGGCCGGGTATCCCAACCGCCCGTTCGTGTTCGCGTCGACCTCCAAGATCACGTTCGCCGGTGCAGGCGTCAGCTTCTTCGGAAGTTCCGACGCGAACCTCGAGTGGTACCTGAAGCGTCTCGGCACCAAGAGCATCGGGCCGGACAAGCTCAATCAGCTTCGCCACCTTCGCTTCTTCGGTGATGCCGACGGTGTGAAGGCCCACATGGCCAAGCATCGCGAGATCCTGGCACCGAAGTTCGCTCTCGTCGGACAGATTCTGGAAGATCGCCTCGGAGCGTCCAAGATCGCCTCCTGGACGGAGCCGAAGGGCGGGTACTTCATCTCGCTCGACGTGCTGGACGGTACGGCAGCCCGGTCCATCGCTCTGGCGAAGGACGCGGGCATCGCACTGACCGGCGCAGGCTCGGCTTTTCCGTACAAGAAGGACCCCGAGGACCGCAACATCCGCCTTGCGCCGAGCTTCCCGTCGCTCTCCGAGCTGGAGAAGTCGATGAACGGCGTTGCGACCTGCGTACTTCTGGCCGCGGCAGAAAAACTCCTCCGCACCACGTGAGTACTTGTGTAGCGCCCATGGTCGCTCCGCAGGCTTCGCTCCTGCCGCAGGGCCTACACAAGTACTCACAGCGGATCAGTGGCCTACTACGACTGCGCCTTCCGGGGCTGCGGGGAGCAGACCGGGCTTGACGACGATGGCCGAGATGACGGCTCCGAGCAGGAAGATGCCCGTCGCCCACCAGAACGTCGTCGTGTAGCTGGCGATTTCAGCGTTGGCTTGGAGTGCGGCTGCATTCGACGCCGACGCCAGGTTGTCGGTCACGTAGTTGGTGGCCGCGGTGGCCGCGATGGTGCTCAGAAGTGCGGTACCGATGGACCCGCCGACCTGCTGCATGGTGTTGACCGTTGCCGAGGCAACACCGGAATCGTCGGGGTTCACTCCCGAGATCGCGCCCTGCATGGCCGGAGCCATCGTCGCGCCCAAGCCGAGGCCCATGATGATCAGGCCGGGCAGGATATGCGTCGCATACGCGGAGTCGACGGCGATCTGGGTGAGCAGTCCCATGCCCAGTGCGGCGACGAGAAGGCCCGACGTCATGAGAACGCGAGGTCCGAAGCGCGGCAGCACGATTGCCGTCGACAGCGTCGCGGTGACGATGAGGGCGGCGATCATCGGCATGAACGCGAAACCGGTGCTGATCGGTGTGAACCCGAGGGTGTTCTGCAGGTAGTACGTCAGGAACAGGAACACCGCGAACATGCCCGCACCCGTCACGAAGACGGCGAGGAACGATCCGGCGCGGGTGCGGTCGAGGATGATGCGCAGCGGAAGCAACGGGTGTGACACACGCTGCTGGATGGCGAAGAACACGCCGAGCAGCACCACGCCGGCGGCGAGGAATGCGATGGTGACCGTGTTGCTCCAGCCGTCGGACTCGGCGTGAGCGAAGCCGTAGACGATGGCGAACAGCGCTGCCGACACGGTCAGCGTTCCGGGAATGTCCAGGCGTGGACGGACGTCGGCCTTGTGCTTGGCGAGCAGGAGGAATCCGGCGACGAACGCGAGTGCGGCGAACACCAGGTTGATGTACAGGCTCCAGCGCCAGTTGGCCCATTCGGTGAGCATTCCGCCGAGCAGTAGGCCGAGTGCACCGCCGCCGCCTGCGATGGCGCCGAAGATACCGAACGCCTTTGCTCGTTCCTTCGGGTCGGTGAACGTGGTGGCCAGGAGCGAGAGCGCCGCGGGTGCGAGCAGGGCGCCGAACACGCCCTGGCCGGCGCGTGCCGCGACCAGCATGCCGAAGTTGACGGCTGCGCCACCCACCGCGGACATCACGGCGAATCCGATGAGCCCGATCAGGAAGGTGTTACGGCGTCCGAACAGGTCGCTCAGTCGCCCGCCGAGCAGCAGGAGGCTGCCGAATGCCAGGGCGTAGGACGTGACGACCCAGGAGCGGTTGGCGTTGTCGAAGCCGAGGTCGAGCTGGGCGGCGGGCAGAGCGATGTTCACGACGGTGGCGTCGAGCACCACCATGAGCTGGGCGAGGCCGAGGGTGGCGAGGATCAGCCAGCGGTTTCGGTGTGCCCTGGCGTCGGTGGTCTCCTCCGTCGCCAAGGTCGACGACGAGGTGTCGTCCGGTGACAATGCGGTCATGGTCATCCTTCGATTCGGCTATACGGAGGTGTACCCTCCGGTTACGAAGACGAAGGTAGCAGCTAAGTGGAGGAATGTCCTCCGCTTTTCGGGTGAAACGGACATCGAATGAGTGTGAGAGCCGACACAGGCGTGAAGAAACCGTTGCGAGCGGACGCGGAACGCAACCGCCGACGAATCGTCGACGCGGCTCGCGAACTGTTCGCCTCGCGCGGAATCGACATCACGCTCGACGACGTTGCTGCTCATGCGAAAGTCGGTGTGGGGACGGTGTATCGGCGGTTCTCCTGCAAGGAGGAGCTGATCGACGGCGTGTTCGAGCAGCGTATGCAGGAAATGCTGGCCACCGCGGAAAGCGCTCTGGCTGCTGAAGATCCGTGGGACGGACTCGTTCTGTTTCTCGCGGATCTGTTCGCAGGAATGTCGGCGGACAAAGGTCTGGGCGAGGTCGTGCTCGGCACGGACGAAGGATGCAACGGAATCGCCCAGATGAGGGAGCGGATCGACCCGTACGTCGACCGTATCGTGATGCGTGCGCGCGACTCCGGCCAACTGCGCGCCGACGTGGAGGTCAACGACCTGTTTCCGCTGATCGGAATGATCGGTGCGGCTTCGGAATTCATGAAGACGGTAGAGCCGGACAACTGGAAGCGGTACTTCACGATCGTGCTCGACGGCCTGCGTTCGACGCCGGGCGCCGCGACGGAGCTACCCGGTAGGCCGTTGACGGCGGAGGAGATCTCGATCGCGAAAGCGGACATGCATCGCCGACGACGCTGACGCACTCTCGGTGATGCGCTACCCCACTCTTCCCAAGTGTGTCCCCTGTCACGTATGGTCCCAGTCGGATATCACTACCGGTGGGTAAGTACGGGGGTTGGACGATCGATGCGAGTATCACGATTGCTGGGCACTGCGGTGGGCGTTGCACTGCTGGCGGCGGTGACGGGAGTCCCGCTCGCGTCGGCGCAGCCTGGAGCGGGATCGTCCACCGGGTCGACGGGTGAGTCCGACTTCTACCTCCCGCCCACCCCCTTGCCCGACGGCGGTGCCGGAGACGTGATTCGCACCGAGCCGTCGCCTCTGGCGCTGTCGGTTCCCGGTATCGGCGGACCGCTCCCGGGGACGGCGACGCGAATCATGTACCGCAGCACCGACTCCAACGACGCACCCAACGCGGTCACCGGGACCTATATCGATCCGGCGGCGGAATGGACGGGACCCGGCCCGCGGCCGCTCGTCGTGCTGGCACCGGGGACGCAAGGCCAAGGAGATCAGTGTGCACCGTCGCGCATGCTGAATCGGCTGATCACGTACACGCCACCACTCGGATTCATGGTCGAGTACGAGGTCCTGGCCGCGTACTCCTTGCTCTCGCAGGGATACGGCGTCGTGATCACCGACTACGACGGTCTCGGAACACCCGGCGCGCACACCTACGTCAACCGCGCGGCCGAGGCGCACGCTGTTCTCGACGCCGCCCGCGCTGCCCAGCAGCTACCCGGCACCAAGATCGCTGCGGGCGGACCCGTCGCGACGTACGGATACTCCCAGGGCGGTGGCGCAGTAGCGGCCGCAGCCGAGGTGGCGGGCGATTACGCTCCCGAACTCGACCTCGTCGGCAGCTACGCAGGCGCTCCGCCTGCCGACCTGAAGCAGACCCTCGAACAGGTCGACGGCACCATCCTCACCGGCGTCATCGGGTACACCCTCAACGGTCTGCTGAAATCGGATCCCGACCTTCAACCTCTGATCGACGAGAACATCAACGACGCAGGCCAGGCCATGCTGCGGCAGGTGGCGAATCAATGTGTGGGCGAGACGATCCTGACCGTCGGACTGCATCGGACCACCGAGTACACCCGCACCGGCGAGCCGATGTCGGTCGTCCTGGATCGGCTTCCCAAGGCCCAGGAGATCCTCGCGAAGAACAAGATCGGCCTGCGCACGCCGACCGCCCCGGTGCTCGTCCAGTCCGGGACGTCCGACGACATCGTCCCGCACGGTCAAGCCGTCGAACTCGCGGGTGCCTGGTGCAGCAGGGGAGCGACGGTTCAGTTCAGCGCCGCGAATGTTCCGTCCATCGTCCCCGGTTCGGGTGCGGGACATATCATTCCGGACCTCCTCGGACTCGGCGAGGCGCAGAACTGGATCAAGGACCGTTTCTACGGCGTGCCCGCCCCGACCAACTGCTGACGTAGGCGATCCCACCAGCACAGCGCCTGGTGTAGAAAGATCAAGGTCCGGGTACAGGACTGAAGGACTTTCGACAGGCAGAGGACGGCGGATGGGGATCTCGATGGACAGGTGGGCTCGCTGTGCGTGAGAACTACAACGAGCAACTCGTCGAGATCCGAGCCGACCTCGCGGACATGTGCACCCTGGCCGAGAAGGCGATGGCGTCGGCGACGCAGGCGTTGCTGACGGCCGATCTGGCGCTGGCCGAGGAAACCATCAGCAGCCGGGAACGCATCGACGAACTCGCCGCGGCGTGGGAGCACAAAGCATTTTCGGTACTCGCGTTGCAGTCACCCGTCGCGCTGGACCTGCGAATCATGGTGAGCGGGATCCACATCGTCGCCGATCTGCAGCGAATGGGTGGCCTCGCCATCCACATCGCCGAGCTCGCGCGCAGACGTCACCCCGCTCACGTCCTCCCCGTCGAGGTGGAGAGCGTCTTCGCCGAGATGGGCCGCGTCGCGGTCGAGCAGGCCGACGCCACCCGCGAGGTTCTGCTGACCAGGGACGCGGACCTGGCCGCCGAGCTGCAGGTCAAGGACGAGAAAATGGACGAGCTGCACCGCAGCCTGTTCACCCTGACCTCGTCTCCCGACTGGCCGCACGGTGTCCCCGCCGCCGTCGACATGACGCTCCTCGGACGCTTCTACGAGCGCTTCTCCGATCACACGGTCGAAGTCGCCAAGCGTGTCATCTTTCTCGTCACGGGCGAATTCCGCCCCGACGAGTCCTGAGGGTGCTCGAGTCCGATCTGCAGGATCGAATGAACGGTGGCAGGATCATCACAATGAAACGCGAAGTCTCGGCCTACCTCGACGTGGACGTCACCGAGGCGAGCACCCTGGAATTCCAGATCGCCATCGCTCCACACCCGGGCGCCGAAGTGTGGGAAGCGCTGTCGTTCACTCTCGATGGCCAGCCGGTCGATTTCCAGGAGATCAGCGGCGCGCACGGCACCCGAATCCACAAGTTGCATGCGGGCGTCGGAAAGCTCGAGGTGTCGTACTCGGCCACCGTGTACGGCAACACCGACCCGGCGCCTGTGTCGGATTACGATCTCTCGCTGTATCTACGTCCCAGCAGATATGCCGAGGCCGACAAGTTCTTCGGTTTCGCGGCAACGGAATTCGGTTCCTACGCGGCGTCGGAGAAATTGCTCGCCGAGGTGTCGTCCTGGGTCGGCTCACGGCTCAACTACGTTCCGGGAAGCAGTGACCCGATCGACGGTGCAGTGGACACCCTCCTCGCAGGTGCAGGTGTGTGCCGGGATTACACCCATCTCGTCGTGGCGTTGCTGCGTGCGGTGAACGTACCGGCACGGCTCGTCGCGGTGTACGCACCCGGATGCGACCCCATGGACTTCCACGCCGTCGCCGAGGCATTCGTCGACGGCCAGTGGCGTGTGGTCGACGCGACGTGCCTGGCTCCGCGGTCGACGCTGGTGCGGATCGCCACCGGTCGTGACGCCGCGGACACGGCATTCCTCGACAACCACGGCGGTTCCATCACGCTCAACAACGCAGTCGTCGGGGCCGTCGTCGACGGACCACTGCCCTTCGACGACATCACTCAACTGGTATCCATCACCTAGGAGCCTCGATCCACAGGTGGCATGATCGACGACATGTCTCCCACCTTGCATCTGACTGGCGACGCGGAAGCCGACGCGTTGTTGGCCGAGGACCCGTTCGCGCTGCTCATCGGGATGCTGCTGGATCAGCAGGTGCCCATGGAATCGGCATTCGCGGGCCCGAAGAAACTCGTCGACCGTCTCGGTGACCTGAAGGTCGACACCATCGCGCAGGCCGACCCCGACGAGTTCGCCGCGGTGTGCGCGACGACCCCTGCAGTGCACCGCTTTCCGGGCTCGATGGCCAAGCGGATTCAGGGTCTCGCGGAGTTCGTCGCCGAGAACTACGACGGCAAACCCGACGAGATCTGGCGTCGCGGCGACCCGAACGGCGCCGAGGTTCTGAAGCGGCTGAAAGCACTACCGGGATACGGCGACCAGAAGGCCCGCATCTTCCTCGCGCTCCTCGGGAAGCAGATGGGCGTCACTCCCGAAGGCTGGCGGGACGCCGCAGGGGCCTACGGCGACGACGGTTCCAGGCGTTCCATCGCCGATGTCGTCGACGAGAAATCCCTGCTCGAGGTCCGCGAGTTCAAGAAGGCAGCGAAGGCAGCCGCGAAGAACAAGTGAGACGCGCTCCGGCCATGGCGGCGGGCATGCTCGACCGCCCGACGGGGTTGTGCCGGTGTCGGTGCGCGCCGGTACCCTTCCATGCGTGGCTCTCTACCGGAAGTACCGTCCTGCGACGTTCGCTGAGGTCGTCGGGCAGGAGCACGTAACCGAACCGTTGAGCACCGCGCTCAACTCCAATCGGATCAACCACGCATACCTGTTCTCCGGGCCCCGAGGCTGCGGTAAGACGTCGTCGGCGCGCATCCTCGCGCGGTCGCTGAACTGCGTCGAAGGCCCGACGTCCACGCCGTGCGGCGTCTGCAACTCCTGCGTCGCTCTCGCGCCGGGTGGGCCGGGCAACCTCGACGTCGTCGAGATGGACGCGGCAAGCCACGGTGGCGTCGACGACGCACGAGATCTCCGAGACAAGGCGGTCTACGCGCCCGCCGAATCGCGCTACGTCATCTTCATCATCGACGAGGCCCACATGGTCACGACAGCAGGCTTCAACGCACTGCTCAAGGTCGTCGAAGAGCCGCCGGAGCACCTTGTCTTCATCTTCGCGACGACGGAGCCGGAGAAGGTGCTCCCGACCATCCGTTCGCGTACGCACCACTACCCGTTCCGGCTGCTCCCGCCGTCGACCATGCGTGGGCTGCTCGAGAAGATCACCGCGCAGGAATCTGTCCCCGTCGAGGATCCCGTCTATCCGTTGGTGATTCGAGCCGGCGGCGGATCGCCGCGTGACTCGCTGAGCGTGCTGGACCAGCTGCTCGCAGGCGCAGGACCCGAAGGCGTCACGTATCCGCGGGCACTGTCCCTGCTCGGCGTCACCGACGTCGCGTTGATCGACGAAGCCGTGGATGCACTCGCGGCCGGGGACGGTGGATCACTGTTCGGGACGGTCGACAAAGTGGTCGACGCCGGACACGATCCGCGCCGCTTCGCGACGGACCTGCTGGAAAGGCTCCGCGACCTCATCCTCATGCGCGCCGTCCCCGACGCAGGTGAGCGCGGGCTGGTCGATGTTCCCGGTGACGTTCTCGAACGTCTGCGCGACGAAGCGGGCCGCATCGGCTCGGCGACCCTGGCGCGCTATGCAGAGATCATCCACGCCGGTCTGGGGGAGATGCGCGGCGCCACCGCACCGCGCCTGCTGCTCGAAGTCATGTGTGCGCGGATGCTGCTTCCCTCGGCATCCGACGCCGAATCTGCTGTGCTGCAGCGTCTCGAGCGTCTCGAGCGGCGCCTGGACGTCACGTTGCCCGCCGGCGAGCAAGCAGCCGTCGACCAGGCTCCGCAGCGTCGTGCTGAGCCGTCGACCCCCAGCGCGCCGCCGGTCGACGACACACCGCCCAAGTTCGTCCGGCCGTCCCAACGGGCGGCTGCGGCCCCCGAGCCTGCAGCGCCCGCGCCTGACGTACCTCCCGTGGTTCCGACCGCTCCCGCAGTCCCTCCGGCACCTGCCGCCAGCATTCCGACGACGCCCGAGCCCGAACCCACTCCTGAGCCCGAGCCGACGCCGCAGCCCGAGCCCACTCCTGAGCCCGAGCCGACGCCGCAACCCGAGCCGACGCCGCAACCCGAGCCGACGCCGCAGCCCGAGCCCGAACCCACTCCTGAGCCCGAGCCCACTCCGGTGCCGCAGCAGGACCCCGAGCCGACCCCGGAACCCGAGCCTGTTCCGGAGCCTGTGTCGACCCCGGAACCCGAGCCGACCCCGGAACCTGAAGCGGCGCCCGTAGAGCCCGAGCGTCCGGTCGCCGAACCGACCCGCGCGTTCGACTTCCCTGCGCCGGTCGAGCCCGAGCCTGCCCCGGAACAGATACCAGCCCCTGAACCAGTACCGAATCCGGAGCCCGAGCCGGTTGCGGCGGCGTCCACTCAGCCGGACGCCGCGGCGATTCGTGCGGTCTGGTCCGAGGTCCGAGCCAAGGTGCGCGAGCGCAGCCGCACGGTCGAGGTCATGCTGTCCGGTGCCTCGGTTCGAGCGGTGAGCGACGGCTCGATCACGCTCGGCCACGATTCCGCGCCGCTCGCGAAGCGGCTGCAGGAAGGACGGAATGCCGACGTCATCAGGGATGCGCTGCGTGATGTGTTCGGTGTCGACTGGCAGGTGACGTGCGTCGTCGGAGCAGCAGCTCCTGCTGAGGAAGCTCCGGTCGCCAAGGCCGCGCCCGAGCCTCCGAAAGCGCCTCCGACCAAGTTCTCGCGTCCGAGCCAGGCGAACAAGCCGGCTTCGACGGCGCGGGAGTCGGGAGCGACCGACCACGGATACGACGACATACCGCCCCCCGAGGCGCCCGACTATCCCGACGACCCCGAGCCGGCCGGTCCACCGCCCCCGGAAACACCGGAGGACGAGGAAGAGCTGCTCAAAGCGGCCGCCGAACCTGCCGACCCGTCGGTGCGGCGCGACCCGGAAACGGTGGCCATGGAACTGCTGCAGGCAGAACTCGGAGCAACTCCGCTCAAGGAGTAGGAGTCAGCACCCTTCTTGCCGAGCTGACACGCCCAGTCCGCGGATAGAAGGCGTGCTGGGTCGGTAGAAAGGGTGCTGAGTCGACCACATGACCGACCTTGGTCAGGTTGCTTCGATGTCCTCGGGGTCGACGAAGACGAGTCGGCCGTCGTCGAGGGCGACGGCGTAGCGGTGAGCCCGGGCCCAGGTGCGGTCGACCGATGCCGTCTGCTCACCGAAGTCTTCCTTGACGACGCCTGATTCCTTGGGCCACTGGTCGCGTGGCAGGGAAGAATCGGAGCTGTAGCGCACTTTGACGTGCGCTCCGACCGCGAGCGGCTTCTGGGTGTCCATGGTCATCATCTCCGTAACTGGCCGAGCTCGAACCTCCCCCGCAGGCTCCACTCTGTGGAACCGGTTCGTTCCGCTGGCTCCACTCCCATATCCCCCCGAGTGGTGATGCTATCTCTACCCCTGTCTCGTCGAGCTGAAACGCACGCGCCGGTCACGGACCGCGCTCGTTTCGGTCCTTCACCGGGTTGTGTACCGCGTTCTAGTGTGAGAGGAGCCGAGGTGTGATCCTCGAGTCCTGCGGCGCCCTCGGGTGCCGCCGCCGAGTCAGAAGTACGTGGAAGGAACGACCGCGCTGTGACTACAGAAGCGTTCATTTACGAAGCCATCAGGACCCCACGCGGCAAGGGGAAGAACGGCTCACTGCATTCCGTCAAGCCCATTTCGCTGGTCACCGGCCTGATCGACGAGTTGCGTCGACGGTTCCCCGACCTCGACGAGAACCGCATCTCCGACTTGATCCTCGGTGTGGTCTCCCCGGTGGGCGATCAGGGTGCCGATATTGCGCGCACCGCGGTTCTGGCCGCGAAGATGCCGGACACCGTGGGCGGATTCCAGCTCAACCGGTTCTGCGCGTCCGGCCTCGAAGCCGTCAACCTGGCTGCGCAGAAGGTGCGTTCCGGCTGGGACGAGGTCGTCATCGCCGGTGGTGTCGAGTCCATGTCCCGCGTCCCGATGGGCAGTGACGGCGGCGCGTGGGCGATGGATCCGGCCACCAACTACGACACGTACTTCGCGCCGCAGGGCATCGGCGCCGATCTCATCGCGACGATCGAGGGGTTCAGCCGCGAAGACGTCGACGCCTACGCAGTGCAGTCGCAGGAGCGTGCCGCCGCTGCATGGTCGGGTGGCTACTTCGCCAAGTCCGTCGTACCGGTCACCGACCAGAACGGCCTGCTGATCCTCGACCACGACGAGCACATGCGTCCGGGCAGCACGGTCGAATCGCTCGGCAAACTGAACCCGGCCTTCACCGGTGTCGCTGCGATGGGTGGATTCGACGACGTCGCGCTGCAGAAGTACCACTGGATCGAGAAGATCGATCACGTCCACACCGGTGGTAACAGCTCCGGCATCGTCGACGGTGCAGCCCTCGTCCTTGTCGGTAGCGAGCAGGCAGGCAAGGACCTGAACCTGGTTCCGCGTGCGCGCATCGTCGCGACGGCCACCTCCGGTGCAGACACGACGATCATGCTGACCGGCCCGACGCCCGCGTCGAAGAAGGTTCTCGCAACCGCAGGATTGACCGTCGACGACATCGATCTCTTCGAATTGAACGAGGCGTTCGCGTCCGTCGTCCTTCGCTTCCAGAAGGATCTGCAGATCCCGAACGAGAAGCTCAACGTCAACGGTGGAGCCATCGCGATGGGCCACCCGCTCGGCGCCACCGGAGCCATGATCACCGGAACCGTGCTCGACGAGCTCGAGCGTCGCGGCGGCCGGTACGCACTCATCACCCTGTGCATCGGCGGCGGCATGGGCGTTGCCACCATCATCGAGCGAGTCTGAGGAACACACCATGAGCGAAAACATGATCACCTGGGACCAGGATTCCGACGGCATCGTCGTGCTCACGATGGACGACCCCAACCAGGGCGCCAACACGATGAACCAGTTGTACAAGGACTCGATGGGCGCGACCGTCGATCGGCTGGAGAAGGAACTCGACTCCATCACCGGCGTCGTGATCACCTCGGCGAAGAAAACGTTCTTCGCCGGTGGTGACCTCAACAGCCTCATCACCGCGAAGCCCGAGGACGCTCAGCGCGTGTTCGACGAGGTGCAGGAAGTCAAAGCGCAGCTGCGACGCCTGGAGAAGCTCGGCAAGCCCGTCGTCTCCGCGATCAACGGTGCTGCACTCGGCGGTGGACTCGAGATCACTCTTGCGACCCACCACCGGATCGCCGCGAATGTCTCGGGCGTTCAGCTCGGTCTGCCCGAAGTATCCCTCGGTCTTCTGCCCGGTGGCGGTGGCGTCACACGCATCACGCGCCTGCTCGGCATCCAGAACGGATTCATGACGGTCCTCGCCCAGGGCACCCGGTTCCGTCCGGAGAAGGCTCTGGAGATCGGCCTCGTGCACGAGCTCGTCGACAGCATCGACGCCCTCGTGCCCGCGGCGAAGGCGTGGATCAAGGCCAACCCCGAGGGTGGCGTCGCACCGTGGGACGTCAAGGGCTACAAGATCCCCGGCGGCACCCCGTCGAACCCGAAGCTCGCTGCCGTCCTGCCTGCGTTCCCGTCGAACCTGCGTAAGCAGATCAAGGGTGCGCCGATGCCGGCGCCGCGCGCGATCCTGTCGGCCGCAGTCGAGGGCGCTCAAGTCGATTTCGACAATGCGTCGACCATCGAGTCCCGCTACTTCACCGAGTTGGTCACCGGCTCGGTATCGAAAAACATGATCCAGGCGTTCTTCTTCGATCTGCAGGCGATCAATGCAGGCAAGTCCCGCCCGGACGGCATCGAGAAGACGACGTTCACCAAGGTCGCAGTGCTCGGTGCAGGCATGATGGGCGCCGGTATCGCCTACGTGTGTGCCAAAGCGGGCATCGAGGTGGTCCTCAAGGACGTCGCCATCGAATCCGCGCAGAAGGGCAAGGCGTACTCCGAGGCCATCGAGGCCAAGGCACTCTCGCGTGGCAAGACCACTCAGGAGAAGTCCGACGCGCTGCTCGCGCGGATCCATCCGACCGCCGATGCCAAGGACGTCGAAGGCGCCGATCTCGTCATCGAGGCGGTCTTCGAATCCGAGGAGCTCAAGCAGAAGGTGTTCCAGGAGATCGAGGACCTCGTCGACCCGTCGGCGTTGCTCGGTTCCAACACCTCGACGCTGCCGATCACGAGCCTCGCTCAGGGCGTGAAGCGTCAGGAGGACTTCATCGGAATCCACTTCTTCTCGCCCGTCGACAAGATGCCGCTGGTGGAGATCATCCGCGGCGAGAAGACGTCGGACGCTGCGCTGGCGAAGGCCTTCGACCTGGTACAGGTCATCAAGAAGACTCCGATCGTCGTCAACGACAGCCGCGGATTCTTCACCTCGCGCGTCATCGGCACTTTCATCAACGAGGCCATCGCGATGCTCGGTGAAGGTGTGGAGCCGTCGACCATCGAGCAGGCAGGTCTGCAGGCCGGCTACCCGGCGGCGCCGCTGCAGCTGTCGGACGAGCTGACGCTCAACCTGATGCAGAAGATCCGCAAGGAGACCTACGACGCCATCAAGGCCGCGGGTGGAACTCCTCCCGAGGATCCGGCCGGCGCAGTCATCGACAAGATGGTCGACGAGTTCGAGCGTCCGTCGAAGGCCAAGGGCGCAGGCTTCTACGAGTACGCCGACGGCAAGCGCGCCGGCCTGTGGCCTGGCCTGCGTGACGCGTTCAAGTCAGGTACCGCGGACATCCCGTTCGAGGATCTGAAGGAGCGCATGCTGTTCATCGAGGCCATCGAGACACAGAAGTGCTTCGACGAGGGTGTCCTGAACACCACCGCCGACGCCAACATCGGCTCGATCTTCGGCATCGGCTACCCGGCCTGGACCGGTGGTGTGCACCAGTACATCGTCGGCTACGAGGCCCAGGACGGTTCCCTCGGTCAGGCTGCGTTCGTCAAGCGTGCCGACGAGCTGGCTGCCAAGTACGGCGAGCGGTTCACCGCGCCGGACTCGCTCCGTTAGGTGAGTGGAAATGTGTCCCCTGGGACACATTTCCACTCACAGGGCGCGGTACGCGATCAGGCGTTCCGCGCCATCGGTGAACTGTCGGCGCATCAGCGTGCAGGCCGCATCCACGTCGCCCGCACGGAGAGCGTCGATCAACTGTTCGTGATTACGCACCGCCGCTCGCCCCCATTCCGGATCCGACGCGTACAGCCGGGTGGGGGTGTAGCGGGTGGCGTTGTTGAGAAACCACGCCAGCTTGGTTGCACCGGTGAGGCGATTGAGAACCCGGTGGAACTCGAACTCGGCGATCTCGACTTCCTCGGCCTGATTCTTTTCCACCGCCGCGGCCAGGGACTTGTTGAACTTCTCCAGCTCGGCAACGACGTCGTCGGTGATCTTCGGTGCCGCCCGGCGGACCAGTTCGACTGCGATCTGTCCCTGTAGCCAGAAGATGTCGACGATGTCCTCGGGCGTGAGCGGGGAGACGACGTAGCCGCGGTGCGGCACCAGTTCCACCATTCCTTCGCCCCGCAACGTGAGCAGTGCTTCGCGGACCGGGGTGACGCTGACACCGAGTTCGGCAGCCGTCTCGTCGAGTCGGATGAAGTCGCCCGGACGGACCGCGCCGGACATGACGATGTGCCGCACGTGGTTGGCGACGTCTTCGGACAATTGTGGGCGCCGACGCAATGCGGGGGCACCGTCCGCTGGTGATCGACGCTGCTGGGCCATTCGGTCAGCTTAGGCGTCGCAGGAGTGGAGCCTGCGGAATGACTGAGTCGAAGCAGGAGGGGAGCCTGCGGAATGATGGGTTGTCAGTCTGCACGGACTGCGGGTGGAGCTGCAATGACTCGTGCGGCTACTGGACCCAGGACGGCCATGAGCAGTACGTAGGCGGTGGCCAGGGCGGCGAGTTCGCCTTCGACGGCTCCGGCTGCGACGGCCAGGCCTGCGATCACGATCGAGAATTCTCCTCGGGCGACGAGGGCGGCGCCGGCGCGGAGTTGTCCGGGTCTGCCGATGCCCTGACGTCCGGCGGCCCATGCGCCGGTCATCACTTTCGTGATGGTGGTGACGGCGGCCAGCAGTAGTGCCCAGCCGAGTACCGGTGGCACTGTCGCGGGGTCGGTCTGTAGTCCGAAGACGACGAAGAACATTGCTGCGAACAGGTCGCGGAGGGGTTCGAGTACGCGGGTGGCGTTGTCGGCCGTCGAGCCGGAGATCGCGATTCCCAGGAGGAACGCGCCGACGGCGGCGGAGACTTGCAGCTCGGAGGCGATTCCGGCGACGAGGAGCGCGGAGCCGAGCACTTTGAGCAGCACGACTTCGCGGTCTGGGCTGTCGACGATCGCGGACACGAATCGTCCGTACCTCAGGGCGACGACGAGCACGACGGTGATGACGAGCAGGGAGATGCCGAGCGCTTCGAGGCCGCCGAGGAAGCTGACGCCGCTGAGCACCGCTGTCAGGATCGGCAGGTAGATCGCCATCGCCAGGTCTTCGAACACGAGGATCGACAGGACGACGGGCGTCTCGCGGTTGCCGAGTCGCCCCAGGTCGGTGAGGACTTTTGCGACGATTCCCGACGACGAGATGTAGGTGACTCCGCCGAGGACGAGCGCGCCGACGCCGCCCCAGCCGAGTACGAGTGCGAGCACCGCGCCCGGGGTGAAGTTGAGGACGATGTCGACGATTCCGGCCAGCGATGACCGGCGTAGTCCGGTGACGAGTTCGGCGGCGGTGTATTCGAGCCCCAGGAGCAGCAGGAGAAGGATGACGCCGATTTCGCTGGCGATTTCGCTGAATTCGTCGATTCCGCCGAGGGTGACGAATCCGCCGTTGCCGAATGCGAGGCCGCCGAGCAGGTAGAACGGGATGGGCGACACGCCGATCTTGCCGGCGAGGCGAGCGAGAAGTCCTAGTGCGAAGAAGACCGCGCCGAGTTCGATCAGCGCGAGCGCGCTCTCGGCCATGTCGCTATCTGCCGAGCAGCTTGGCTGCGGCGTCGAGGCCGTCGGCGGTTCCTACGGCGACGAGCAGGTCGCCCGCGACGAGCGTGAAGTCGGGATTGGGTGACGGTTGCACCTGGCCTGCGCGCATGACGGCGACGATGGACACACCGGTCTTGGTGCGCATGGTGGTGTCGCCGAGGGTTCGGCCGTCGAATCGCGAGCCCAGTTTGATGGGCAGTTGGCGTGTGTTGATGCCGGGAAGGTCGCGATGCTCTTCCCCGAGCTGAGCAATGAGTTGCGGCGTGCCGAGCAGGTTGCCCAGCGCCGCCGCCTCCTCATTGCTCAGGGTGATGGACGCTTGTGTTGCGTCGGGGTCGTCTTTACGCGAAACGATCAGCTCGTTCGCCCCGTCTTTGCGGGTGATGACACCGATGCGGCGCCCGGATGCGAGGGCGAAATCCTTCCGCACCCCGATCCCGGGCAGCAGGGTCACTTCGACGTTCATGGGGAAATGCTAGCCCCGCACGAGCGAGATATGTCCTCGATAACCCTGCAGGCCGATCCAGCGTCGTATCAGGACGCGACAGCCGCCAGAAGTGCCTCGCGCTGGTTTGCGCCGAGTCCACCGATACGGCGGGTGTCTGCGATGGACAGCTGCTCGAGCAGCTGTGCGGCGCGCACCGAACCGACACCCGGAAGTGCCTTGATCAGGGCGGACACCTTGGTCTTCTTCACGATCTCGTCGTTCTCGGCCTTTGCGAGAACGTCAGCGACGCTGAGCTCGCCGGACTTGACGGCGGCCAGCAGCTTCGACCGGGCGGTGCGTGCCTCGGCAGCCTTGGCCAGAGCCGCGGTGCGCTGTTCCGGAGTCAATACTGGTAAAGCCATGGCCTGTTCTCCTCGATTGTGGTGACCCGTCGCTTTGTTGACATGGTCTTCGACCCTCTTGCATCGTGCCTGGTGGCTCCGACAATCTATCGAACCAACACGCGTGTGATTCGACGAGAGCCACCGTTCCTTCCCCGCCAGGCTACGTCCTTTGCGTTTCGGGGTGTGCCCCGACCAGCAGTTGGGCCCGATCCGGCGGCCTGCGATCATGCGGCGAGCACCCCCGCGACGGGTGTCAGCGAGGCTCGGCCGACGCCAGCAACCACCGGTCTCCGCTCCGCTCGAGCTCGATGATCATGCGCGACGAATCGGTGCGGCCGTCGGGTGCCGCGAGGTTCCGTACTTGCTGATCGAGGAACACCGCGACGGTGGCTCGATCGTCGGTCAGTTCGACGATTCCGGCGGCGACGACGTGCCCGGTCGCGGTGCCCTGTCCGGTCGTCAGGAGGTCCTGCAGTTTCGTGGAGACGTCGCGGTAGGTGCCGGCGAATTCTTCGGTCGATGCGGCGGTCACTCGGTCGAGGTTCGCACCCGGATCGCCGAAGTCGTACGTTGCGAGTTCTTCGGTGTACTGCGTCGCCGACGCCAGTGCCGTGGACCGGAGGTCGTTCTGCTCGCGGTCGTTCAGGTGGAGGTATCCGAGGACGGCCACACCCACTGTGAGAGCGGCGATCACGACTGCGACGACGCGTGTGCGGAGTGTCATTTCCGTACTCCTTCCAGGAGTTGCTTCCAGTAGTTCAGTGCCTCCACACCGGTCGGGACGAGGAGGGGATTTTCGGCGATCGGGGGCCCGGTGACGCTGCCGGGGACGGTCGACCCGGACAGTCCGAGGTCGTTCGGTCTCGGTGCGTTCTGGGCGCCGCGCTGCTCGAGGTCGTCGCCGGGTGGGCAGTAGAGGTTCAGGTTCGCCTCGCGCGGTGTGGTGTCGCCGACGACGCGGCGTGGTGTGTCGTACCAGCAGACCGGGCCTTGGGTACCGACGAGGGTGAAGTCGCCTCGGTCGCCGTGCACGATGGATGTCAGTTTTCCGAGCGTTTCGGGCATCGCGATCAGCAGTGCGTCCAGTGCAGGGGTGCGGTCTGCGAGGACTCCGGTGACGGTGACGAGGTTGGTCATCAATGCGCCTACTGTTCCGCGCGTGTCGTCGAGCAGTCGCTGTGTTCGTGCCAGGGCGTCGGGTGATCGATCGAGTAGGTAGATCAACGACGGTTCCTGCGCGAGCAGTTGTTGGGTGACGTCGTCGGCGGCGCGCGCAGCTCCTGGCAGCGCGTCCGAGCGGGACGCGAGGGTATCCAGTATCGGTACCGAACGGTCGACGATGTTCGCCAGCGCGGGGGCGTGCTCGTCGAGCATCCGGCTGAGGGTGTCGGCGTCGTCGAAGAGTTGCTGCAGTTGGGTGCCGGTGCCGCCCACGGCGGCGCTGAACGTCTCGCCGATCGTGGTGATCGAGGCTGGATCGATGGATTCGGCGAGGGCCGCCATCCGGGCCAGCAACTCGTCGAGTCGAACGGGTGCCAGTTCGGGCGGAACGTCCAGGCTGTCGCCGTCGGTGAGGTACGGGCCTCGTTCGGTGGTCGGCGAGATGTCGAGGGTCTGGATTCCGAGGGCACTGTTGCTGGTCACGGATGCGGTGGATCCGACGGGAACGCGGGTATCGGGATCGAGGGCGATTCTCACCTCGGCGCCGCCTGCGGTGACCGAGACGTCGGCGACGGATCCGACCGCGACACCTCGGTAGGTCACACCGGTACCGACACCGATGTTCGACGCGTCGGCCATGGTTGCGTGTACGTCGATCGAGCCGCGCAGCGATTGCGATCCGAGCGCGTAGGTGCTGCCGACGACGAGTGCGACGACGGCGGTGATGGCAAACAACACCAGCTGTATGCGGACCGGCCTGTTCATCGCGGTGCCTCGGGGGCGAGCAGTTGATCCAGTGCCCCGGGGATGTCCGCGAGGCGACCCCCGGTGGTCAGTTCTCCGACGGTCTCGGGGAGGTCGAGTGCGCCGTCGAAGACGAGGTAGTCGCCGTGGACCGCACCGTTGAATCCGGCGATGAACTGGTTCATGTTGGTCAGTGCCGGAGTCACGGACGCGTTGAAGCTCTGGATCGAGTGCACGATGTGGGCCAGATCGTCGATGCCGTCGGAGATCTGGGACTGGTTGTCCGCGAACAGCTTCTGTGCGGAGGCTGCGAGTGACGCAGTGGAGTCGACGAGCGAGGCGATGTGGTCGCGTTGGGAGACGAGGAGCTCCATCGTGGGAGCGGCTACGGTCAGCCCGGCGTCGATCGCAGCGCGGTTGTCCGCCAGCATCGCAGAGACGGAGCGTGCCGCGGCCAGGACGCGGTCGAACTCGGCTTGGTGCTCGGCGGCGTTCGCCAGAATCCGGTCGGCACCGACCAGGAGCGTACGGATGTCGGGACCCCGGCCGTCGAACGCGGCGTTCAGCTCGGTGCCGATGGTGCGAAGTTGGTCGAGTCCGCTGCCGTTCAACACCAGACCCAGCGTGGCGAGCGACGTCTCGAGCTCGGGCCCGATCTCGGTGTTCTCGAGCGTGTCGCCGTCGGCCAGCGTGTCGTTGTTCGTCGAGGCATCGCCCGGGATCGTCAGCCGTACGTAGGGTTCACCCAGGGCGGAGGCGAGTTCCAGTGACGCCGTGACATCGGCCGGGAGCGGAACGGACTGGGACAGGCTCAGTCCCACCGCTGCGACGACGCCATCGGTGGACAGGTCGTCGACACGCCCGACCAGCTGCTGGCCGACGCGGACCTCGGTGCCGAGCCGAATCCGGTCGGCACGGGGAAATTGTGCGGTGACGTGGTAGTCGTCACCGTCCGCCGACCGGCCGACGGGGAGTTGTCCCAGACCGATACCGCAGCCGGACAACAGCATGCCGGACAACAACATACAGGCGGATACCAGCGCTGGACGTCTCATCGTGGTCCCCCCAACAGTTGCGGCAGGCCCAGCGGATCGGGCGTCTCGAACGGCACGGTGATCGGGTTGGTGATGCCTGCACCGGTGCAGATGGGCAACGCGTATTCGCGACACAGCGGTACCGCGGCGGCGAACTGGTCGAGATCGGTCGAGATGTTCAACCGGATCCGGGCGCGCTGGTCTTCGCCGATGGTGTTGCCGATGTTCTGCATCATCAGCGGCAGTACGTCCATGAATTCGGCGAACTGTGCTTCTCGCGCCGCGAACTGCCCGGTGAGTGCGCCCGCATTCTGCACCACGGCCCGCACGTCGTCCCCTCGGTCTGCCAGCAGTCGGTCCAGATGGTCGAACATCGATCTCAGCTGGGCGATGGGTTCCCCGATCTCGAGGTCCTGACGCTGTATCTCGTTCCCCAGATTCGCAAGCGAGTCGGTGACCGACTGCACCGCGCCCTGACGGGCCGTGACGGCGGTGATCAAGCGGTCGAGGTTATCGATCAGCGCACCGAGTTGTTCACTGTTGCCTCCGACGACTGCGGTTGCGCGCGAGATGTCTCCTATGGCGTCGTTGATCTGCGGCCCGAGACCGGCCGTCCTGTCGGCGAGGGCGGACAGAGCGCCCCCGACATCGGCGCCCTCTCCGCCGGTACCACTGTCGGGTCCGAGCGCTGTGGCGATGGTGTCGAGGCTGTCCTGCAGTTGGTCCCAGTTGATCGGGGAGTGACTGCGTTCGACTCCGATGACCTCGTCGCCGAGGACGGGTCCGCCGCGGTATGCCGGTCCGAGTTCGACGAAGCGGTCGCTGACGACCGACGGGTTCATGACGAATGCCTGTGCGTCCGCGGGGATGTCGACGTCGCC
The DNA here is from genome assembly GCF_002259345.1 of Rhodococcus sp. 06-156-4. Classification (NCBI taxonomy): domain Bacteria; kingdom Bacillati; phylum Actinomycetota; class Actinomycetes; order Mycobacteriales; family Nocardiaceae; genus Rhodococcus; species Rhodococcus sp. 06-156-4. The sequence goes on from NZ_NPGB01000028.1 coordinate 130,393, forward strand.
CGCCACCGTCATGGTCACGCGGACCGAGGTGCCCTGTGGAGCGACGGCGTCGACGGTCCCCACCGGGACTCCGAGGACCTGGACCGGGCTACCCGGGTAGATTCCGTTGATGTACGCGAAATCCGCGGTGACGGTGGTGTTGTCGCCGCTTCCGTGGAACACGAACCACGCGCTTGCGGTCACTGCGACGGTGGCGAGGGCGAGCGCGGCTCTCGCGGCGCGGGTGTTCATCGGGTGCAGCCCTGTTGAACTCCGAGGGAGCAGAGGAGGTTGTCCGGAATCGGTCCCGCGGGGGCGGAGACATCGACCCAGTTGCCGTTACCCGTGGCGTCGGTGACGGCGCGCAAGGCGGGAGGAAGTGTCGTCAGGAGCGTGTCGATGTTCTGTCCGTTCCGTTCGAGGGTGTCGGTCACCGACGTCATGTCGACCAGGAGACGGTCGAGTTCGTCGGCATTGTCGTCCAGGAACGCCGACGCGGTGCCGATCAGCGTTCGGAGGTCGGTTACCAAGCGGCCGAGTGCGGTTCGGCGATCCGACAACGTGGACAGCACGAGCTGTGCGTTCCCGAGGAGTGTCGTCATCGACTGGCTTTCTGCGGCGACGGTCGACGTCAGCGACTGCGCGACGTCGAGCAGGCTCGCTATCTTGTCGTCGTTGCGGGCCAGGACCTCCGACGCCGCACTGATACCGGTGAGAGCATCGGACATCACGGACGAGTCCTCCGGCACGGTCTCGCGCAGGGTGGTGACCATGGACTCGAGCGCGGATACGTCGAGTTCTTGGGCGACCGTGCGTACTTCGGTTCCGATGTCGTCGAGAGAGTAGGGAACCGACGTCCGTTCCGTCGGGATCGTTCGATCGTCGCCGACGGGTCCGCTTCCGTCGGGAACGATCTCGAGGTATCGCTTCCCCAGGATCGTGCGGAGTTTGACGGCAGCATGGGTGCGGTCGCCGAGCGGCTGGTCGCGGTCGAGTCGGAAGTGGACGTCGACGTGATCTCCGGCCAGTTCGACGCTGTCGACGCGTCCGGCCGGCACGCCGGCGAGGAACACGGGGTCGGCTTCGGTGAGTCCGCCCGCGTGCGCGAATTGTGCTGTGTACGGCGCAGTTCGAATCAGATACCAGCCCTGTGGAATCAGGAGGGCGGACGCGAGCAGGACTGTCACGGCGAGAATTCCGACGATGCCGAGTCTGGTGGTGTTCATCGGCAGATCTCCGTGTGCGCGTCGCCGAAGATGTTCGTCTCGGCGTCGCCCGCCTTCAGGGTGAAGTTGCAGGTGTAGAGGTTCAGCCAGCCGCCGTAGTCGCCGATGCTGTTGATGGAGCTCGCCAGCTCGGGCAGCAACGTCATCGTGCGATCGAACTGCTCGGTGTTGGGTATCCACGATCGGGTCGTCGCACGGAGATCGGCGACGGTGCCGTCGAGTGGCGCCGACGCGTCGGTCGCCAGTTCGGCCAGTGCCGCCACAGCGGTCGATCCGTCGTCGAGAAGAGTGATGAGGGAGTCGTTACGGTCGGCGACGACCCGGCTCATATCGGTCAATCCGGTGATCAGGCGGGTGATGTCGGCGTCGTGGCTGTTCATGGTCTGCAGTACCGCGTCGAGGCCGGCGATCAGGTCGCTGAAGATCTGGTCGTTGTTCGCGAGTCCCCGAGTCACGTCGGCGACGTGACGCAGCAGTGAGTCGACGGTGCCGGCTTCGCCTTGGAATGCGTCGGTGATGGACCGCGCCAGCGCGTTGACCTGACTGGGCTCGATGGCGTCGAACAGTGGTTTGAAGCCGTTGACCAGGGCCGTCAGGTCGACGGGTGGCGACGTGCGGTCCAGGGGAATCGTGGAATCGAGGGTGCCGGCGGGGTCTGCGGGTGGCACGAGCGCAAGATAGCGTGCACCGAGCATGTCGCCGTATCTGATTGCTGCCGTGACGTTTCCGGGAATCGGCACGGAGGTCTGCACGTCGAAATCCACCACGGCGATGGTTCTGGCGCCGTCGGCTTCGTAGCGCACGTCGTCGACCTTGCCGATCCGTACACCTGCGAGCGTGACGTCGTTGCCGGTGCGGAGCCCTTCGACACCGGTGAATTCTGCAGTGTGACTCCTCGTCTCACCGCTCACCGGCACACTGAGGGTGTCGACGACAACTACGGCGGACAGTAACCCTGCCACCGCGAACGCAGCGAGTGCGAACATCGGACGTGCCAGCGACGTCATCTGATGGTCACCTCCGTTCCGCGGAGAAGGGGAGCGAGCAGCATGGTGCTGGCCGGGTTCAACGGTTCCGATGTCCCGCTCGCGCTGTCCTGAACCTCGGCAAGTGCACAGTTCGGCCCGTTCAGCCCGGGGTAGCGGGGGCAGTCCGCCGCGGTGTAGGGCAGCGGCGACGAGAAGTCCGGGACGGCGGTGATGTCGAAGCGACCGGTCGCGAAGATCCGCGCTCCCGCTGCCCCGAACGGCGCGAACTGATCGAGTGTCGACGCCAGGCCGGATGAGTTCTCGGACACCGTGCCCAGTACGGGCGAGCCGCGACGAACGACGGTGATGGCGCCGGGCAGGTTCTCGTCGGCGACGGTCACTGCGGCGCCGCCGAGTCGCGCGGCCGTCGTCAGCAACGCTTCGACCCCGGTCGAGTGGTCCAGCATCGTCTGCGACAGGCTGGTCGCTGCCTCGATGGTCGCCAGGACGTCCGGTGTTGCCGCAGCGGCTGCATCGGCCACCTGCAGGGTCTGCGGGGTGCTGTCGAGGACGGCGTGGATGGACGGTTCGAGCGTCGTCGACAGTGATGCGAGCCGCTCGATCGTGGCGCCGAGTTGTTCACCTCGGCCGCGTAGGGCGGTGCTGATCGCCGTCAACGCGGCCTGTGTCTCCGCCGGTTTCAAGCTGTCCAGCAGGTCGGTGACCTGTCGATAGACCTCGCTCAGTTGCACGGCGTCCTGCCCGGTGTCCATCGCGAGTTCGTCGCCCGCACGCAGAGGTTCGGAGCCTGCCCCGTCATGGTCGACGAGGCGTAGGTAGACGTCGCCGAACAACGTCCGCGGTACGACGCGCACGAGCGCCGCCGCCGGGACCTCGGTGTCGAGGCGCATGGTGACGCGTGATCGATCGACGCCGCTGTCGATGTCCACGACTTTTCCGACCTGCACCCCGTGGTACTGGACGCCGATTTCACCGATCAGTAGGCCCGCGGACGACGGGATCTCCGCGTACACCTCGGGGGCACGTTCGAACGCGCCGTTCCCGTACGCCACAGCGGCGACGGCTGCGACCACGAGGGCTGCGGCCGTGGCCAGTCCGCGCAGGGCGAGCGCTGTCCGGCTCGGGCCTAGTACACGTGGTGTCACGACACACCGAGCCCGGGGACGGAGGGGACGACGCCCCAGAGAACGAAGGTGAGGAACACGTCGGTGATACCGATCGCGAGGATCGACGTACGAAGCGCGCGCCCGGCCGCCCGTCCGACGCCCTCGGGGCCACCGGATGCGTGAAAACCGTAGGAGCAGTGCACGAGTGCGACGATGATCGCGAACACGACGGCCTTGACGACCGAGTAGACGAGGTCGCCGGGGGACAGTGCGAGGTGGAAGTAGTAGTCGTAGGTCCCGGCCGAACTGCCCCCGAAGGTGACGACGACGAGACGCGTCGCGACGAACGTCGCGATGAGTCCGACCATGTAGATCGGCACGATGCAGATCACTGCTGCGATCACCCGAGTCGTCGCAAGAAACGGTATGGGGCGCACCGACATGGAGTCCAGCGCGTCCACCTCGTCGGAGATCCGCATCGCGCCGAGTTGGGCGGTGAACCCGGTCCCTACCTTGGCGGCGAGGGCGATGCTGGCGATGACGGGTGCGAGTTCGCGGGTGTTGGCGATGGCGGAGAGCAGGCCGGACAGCGATGTGAGGCCGATCAGGTCCAACCCTCGATAGGTTTCGACGCCGACCATCATCGCGGCGACGGCGGACATCGCGAACACGATGCCGATGGTTCCGCCGCCGGCAAGCAGTGACGCGTAGCCGAAGCTGACCTCGCCGACGTGCTGTGCCACGTGCTTGGGGTAGCGGCGAAGGGTGTACGGCACGGATGCGACGGTTTCGGCGTAGAACGTCACGTGACGGCCGAGTTCGGCGAAGACGTTCGTGACACCCCGGCCGCGTCGCCTCAGCCGAACGAAACTGTCGTAGTTCATCAGTAGGTCCCCACCGCGGGAACGATCACTGCATACAGTTGCGACAGAACGGTGTTCACGACGAACACCATGACGAAGGCGAGGACGACGGCTTCGTTGACGGCGTCGGCGACCCCGCTCGGTCCGCCCTTGGCGTTCAGGCCCTTGTACGACGCGATGAGAGTCGACGTGATCGCGAAGCACACGGACTTGACCATCGCCATCGCGAAATCGGACACCCGGCCGTATTCGCTGAACGTGGCGAGGAATGCACCTGCGGATTGGTCGGCGACGAAGACCTGGTAGAAGAAGCAGGCTCCCACCCCGACGACGGTGACCATTCCGCACACTGCGAGTGCGACGAACATCGAGGCGATCAACCGGGGCACGACGAGCCTGGCGATCACGTCGAGCCCCATCACCTCCATGGCGGCGATCTCCTCGCGGATGGTGCGCGAGCCGAGGTCGGCGCAGATCGCGGACCCGGCGACCCCCGCCAACATCAATGCGCAGACGAGTGCGGCGGCCTGGCCGACGACGACGAAGGCGACGACTGCGCCCGAATACGCTCCCGCGCCCAGTCTTCCGGCCAGCGACCCGACGGACACCGCGATCAACACTCCGATGGGAAGCATCAGCAACAGCGCGGGGATCGTGCACACCCGGGCGACGAACAAGGCCTGGGTGACCGTCTCCGTGAGGGAGAGCCTCCGTTGTGCGATCGTGGTGACCGTGCGGGTCGCCGCGGTGACCGAGAACGCGATCAGACCGCCGACCTGATTCGCGAGGTCGCGCGTCGGCGACGCTTTCGCCGCGGGGTCGACAGTCACCGGTTACGCGGGTGTCGGTGAATAGGACGTGCGCAGTGCAACTTTGACGACCTTGCCACTGGCGTTGCGGGGGAGTGAATCGACGACGACGAGTTCCTTGGGGTGCTTGTACCTCGCCAGGTGATCCCCGAGCCACGAGGTCAACTCGGCCAACGTGAGGTCGTCGGAGTCGCTCAGGGCGACCACGGCAACCGGGACTTCGCCCCACTTTCCGTCCGGGCGTCCGATGACAGCCGCCTCGAGAATGCGCGGATGCCCGTAGAGGACGTTTTCCACCTCGGCGCAGTAGATGTTCTCACCGCCGGAGATGATCATGTCCTTCTTGCGGTCCACGACGAACACGAATCCTTCGTCGTCCTGCCTGACCAGGTCACCGGAGTGGAACCAGCCGCCGTGGAAAGCGTCGGCGGTGGCGTCGGGGTTCTGCCAGTACTCCTGCATGAGAGTGGGTCCGCGGTAGACGATTTCGCCGATCTGTCCGGTCGGTACGTCGTTCATCTCGTCGTCGACGATCCGCGCCGACACGGTGGGTACGACGCGTCCGACCGAGCCCAGTTTGCGTAGCGCGTCCTTGCCGTCGAGCACGCAGGTGATGGGCGACATCTCGGTCTGGCCGAACACTGCCACGTTCAGGGCGTTCGGGAACGTCTCGGCCATGGCTTTCAAGATCGTGTCCGACGCCGGTGCCGCGCCCCACGAGATGACGCGAAGGCTCAGATCTCTCGGCTTGCGTGTCTGCTCGGCGCACATGGCCTGCCACTGCACGGGCACGAGGAACAGGGTGGTGACGCCTTCTTCGGCGAGGACGTCGAGAAGGGTCGAGGGGTCGAATGCACCGACGGGGTAGATCACTGTCGGTATGCCCAGTTGCAGACTCGGTGCGAGGCTGCCGAGAGCGGCGATGTGGAACATCGGCGATGCGCAGAAACCGACCTCGTCGACACCGTGCATCTGCAGTGCTCGAATACAGGTCAGCGACTGGGCCTGCATGTTGGAGTGTGTCAGCACAGCGCCTTTGGGTCTACCGGTGGTTCCCGAGGTGTACATGATCAGCGCGGGTGCATCGTCGCGCACGTCGACAGGTGGTGCAGGCTGCGCGTCGGCGAGCAGTTCTTCGTAGGCGTCGCCGACGACGATGATGTCGCCCAGTGAATCGACCTGTGCTGCAACTGCATCGGCCAAGGGGGACAGTGTCTCGTCGGTGATCAACAGGTGGGAACCGCTGTTCTGCGCGAGGTAGGCGACCTCGGGCGGAGTCATGCGGAAGTTCACGGGGACGGCCAGTGCGCCGAGTGCGTTGATCGCGAGCACGGCTTCCAGGTACTCGGGCCGATTGAGCATCAGGATCAGCACACGGTCTCCTGAGCCGACCCCTCGTCGGCTCAGGACGCCGGCGAACCTGCCGACCCGGCTGTCGAGCTGGGCCCAGGTGATGGTGGCGCCCTGGAAGCGCAGGGCAGTGGCGTCGGGCTGCATCAGCGCATGCCGACGAACCTGGTTGTTCCAATTGTTTCGAATCGAACGATGGGGTTCGTTCAAGGGAGCGGACATCGCTCTTCCTCTTTCGTCGAAGGCGGGATGTGCAGTGAGCGTACCGAAGGTCGGGCTTACCCGAGGGCAAATCGAGACGTTTGTTTCTGCATGTCATGTGCTGTCTAAGTTTGCCGTGATTCGCCTCTGTCGCCGAGTAGTGCGCCTACTCGATTGCGAAATTCCGGCGCAGTCAGCAGTTCGATCTGCCCTTCCCTCTCGCGCGCCAACGCATCGCCCAGAAGTGCAAGCGTCGATGCCGTCAGTGCGTGCTTGGTCAGCTGCAGGGCGCGGGCCGGTCCGTGTGCCAGTCGGCGCGCGACCGATGCGACCGTGTCGGCGAGCTCGTCCGCCGGAAGCGCCTGGGTGATCAGACCCGACGCGGCGGCGTCGCGCGCGGTCATCGGCTCACCGAGCAGTGCCATCGCGGTGGCTCGGGCGCGTCCTATCGCTGCCGGGACGAGCAAGCTCGCCCCACCGTCGGGCATCAGCCCGACGCCCGTGAAGGCCAGAAGAAACGTGGCGTCCTCGGCGGCGTAGACGAGGTCGGCGGCCAGTGCCAGAGACACCCCGATACCCGCGGCGATGCCGCTGACCTGTGCAATCACCGGAACGGGTGCGTCTATGACGGCCCTGATCAAGGAGGATGCGACGTCCATCGTGTGGTCTGCCTGCAGGCGTGCTTCGGCGTCGCTTCTCGGCTGGGCGCGGGAAAGTTCGACGATGTCTGCTCCGGTGCTGAACGCAGGTCCGCGCCCGGTGATCACGACGACCCGAACGCTCGGCCCGAGTGCGGTGAGTGCGTCGATCAGTGCGGTCGTGGTGGCGCCGTCGAGCGCGTTCATTCTTTCGGGTCGATCGATTTCCAGCGTGAGTACGCCGTCGTCTTCGGTTCTGTGCAAACCGTGGGTCATCGAGAGCTCCAGCCGGGTGTCAGGACGTGGGGCGGATGCAGGAGGGGTGCATGCGAATTGCCGCTAACTTAACTCCTCAAATCGAATGTCTGTCAAGGGTCGTGGAAAATTCCTGAACCGACGGGCCGGCGACGGTCACGCGCTATCATGGTTTCTGCTGCTCTCGAGCAGCTTCATGTGCGGTGGCGCGGTGACGGATGGAGGTGTGGTGACGGAAGCGGAAGTGACGGTGAAACGTCGTCGTCCTCGAAATCGGAAGGCGCAGATTCTCACGGCTGCGGCCGAAGCGTTCAGTGAACGTGGCTACCATCCGGTCGGCATCGACGACATCGCTGCGACGGTCGGCATCTCCGGCCCGGCGCTCTATCGTCATTTTCCGACGAAGTACGCACTGTTCGTGCACACCGTCATGCGGCTGGCGGATCAACTGCTGGCCGCGACGGATCCCGCGGTGGTCACCGAGGACGATCCGGAAGCGCGTGTCGAGGCCATGATCACCGCGATCATCCGTACCACCATCGACAACCGCCGGACCGGTGGTCTGTATCGCTGGGAGGGTCGGTACCTGATCGGCGAGGACAAGACGTCGCTGCGGGACAAGCTGTACACCCTGCACGGGCGCGTGGCCGAGCCGCTCCGTCGGGTGCGTCCGGCGTTGACGGAAGCCGACGCCGCGCTGCTGGCCACCGGTGCGATCAGTGTGGTGGCGAGCATGACTGCGCACCGAACCGCACTGTCCGCCAAGCAGATCGAGGTCACCGTCCTCCAGGCCGCGTGGTCGGTACTGAGGACGGATCTACCGAAGCTCTCGACGGACGAGTCGGGTGCGGAGCGCCGAGGCGGCGACGGAGGAGATTCCAAACGCGAAGTGCTGCTGCGGGAATCGATGCAACTGTTCTATCAGCGCGGTTATCACGACGTCAGTATCGAAGACATCGGCGCAGCAGCCGGCATCAATGCGTCGAGCGTCTACCGTCATTTCTCGAGCAAGGCCGACCTGTTGGCCGCGGCATTCCACCGCGCGAACGAAAGACTGATCGCGACACTGGACGAGGCGCTTGCGGTATCGACGGAACCGGAGGCCGCTATCGCGACACTGTGCCGGCTCTACACCGAGCTGACGTTCCGTCAGAGCGAGCTCGTGGCCGTCTACTTCGCGGAGATCGGCAATCTCCCGGCCGACCAACGGTCCGGACTTCGGAACGTACAGCGGCAGAACATCGAACAGTGGGCCCGGCTGCTGCGTGATGCGCGGCCCGAGCTGTCGGTGGTGACGTCACGATTCCTGGTGCACGCCGCACTCGGAATCGTCTTCGACGTCGGCCGCGCCGTGCGGTTCGATCGGTCCGACACCACGGTCACGCGGGTGACCGCGGTCATGACCTCGGTTCTTCTGAACTGAAGCTCAGTTCTTGCGCCGCGCCAGCGCGGACTTCACGCCCAACTGTGCGAGTACGACGATAACGCCGACGATCAGGCCGAGCAACGCCGACGCGAGGGTGTTGACGATCCACGCGAGGATCGGTCCGATCCCGGCGATGTCGTGCACCGCTTCCTCGCCGTGGTGGACGAGTTCGTAGAGGGGATGGAAGCCGAGCTCGTCGATGCCGACGAGGAGGATGTGGCCACCGACCCACAGCATCGCCGCGGTGCCGACGATGCCGAGAAACGACATGACCTTCGGCATCGCCTTGACGAGCCCACGGCCGAACTTCTCGACGAATCCCGTCGACTTGTCCGCAAGGCGCAACCCGATGTCGTCCATCTTCACGATCAAACCGACGACGCCGTAGACGATCACCGTGATGACGACGGCCACGACGGCGAGGATGATCAGCCTGCTCCAGAAGCCTTCGGCAGCAATCGTGTCGAGCGCGATGACCATGATCTCGGCGGAGAGAATGAGGTCGGTGCGGACGGCGCCGGAAACGACGGAGTCCTCGTCCTTCGGCTCGTCGGCGGCCTCGTCGTGGTGGTCACCGTGGCCGAAGACGGCGCCCCAGATCTTGTGCGCAGCTTCGTAGGCGAGGTAGCAACCACCCAGCATCAGAATCGGTGTCAGCAGCCACGGCAGGAATTGGCTCAGCAGCAACGCGATCGGAAGAATGATCAGCAGTTTGTTGCGCAGCGAACCGATCGCGATGCGTTTGATGATCGGAAGCTCACGCTCGGCAGCGAGGCCGCGGACGTACTGAGGCGTCACCGCGGCGTCGTCGATCACGACACCCGCAGCCTTGGCCGTCGCACGTCCGGTTGCCGCTCCCACATCGTCGATGGAGGCCGCGGCCAGGCGCGCGAGTGCGGCCACATCGTCCAACAGGGCAACAAGTCCACCCGCCATCACTGGCCTCCACTTCGAATCGTCCGAACTGCGGCATCACCGCAGGCAGCCCACTCGAGAACGATACCGCCTGCACAGGTAATGCTTTGGTCAAGCAAAGTTGTTAGCATGCGTCACATGTCGTCGACTCGAAAGCTCGTAGCCGGTCTGTCCGCCTCCGTGTTGATGCTGGCGGGGGCGGCCACCGCTCACGCCGCTCCCATCAACACCCCGTGGTCCCCGGACGCGTCCGTCGACAGCGAGCTCGAATTCGTGTCCGACGGTGTCACCTACTACGGCAGCCTGCGGCCCGCGATCGGTGAGGTACGCGGCGCTGCGCTCCTCCTGCCGGGCAGTGGACCGATCGATCGCAACGGCAATTCGCCCGAAGGCAACATCACCCCGAACACCATCGCCTACCTCGCCGACGCCCTCGCAGCCAAGGGCATCACGACGCTGCGTTTCGACAAGATCGGAACGGGCCGCACCGGCACCGAGGGAATCGACACGTCCGTTCCGCTCGGATTCACGCAGCAGATCGACACAGCCGAAGCTGCGGCCGCAGCGCTCTCCGACGCCACCGGCATCAGCGGCGAGAAGTTCTCCGTGCTCGGACACAGTGAAGGCGGGCTGACTGCACTGGCCCTTGCAGACCGCGGCGTCGAGATCGGCAACCTCGGACTGCTGGCACCGTTGGCCATCCGCTACCTCGACCTGCTCCACGCTCAGCTCGACCGCGTCCTGGACAACGTCGTCGCCTCGGGTGAAATGACACCGGAAGAAGCCGACGCCGAGCGAGGCCGAGTCGACGAGACCATCGACGCCATCCGCAACGGACGCCCGGTTCCATACCCCGACGACGAAATCCTGGCGTCCGTAGGACTCAGCGACTCGGGCGCGAAGTTCTTCTCCGAAGCAGACGCGCTGGACCCCGCCGTTCTCGCAGCCGCACTTCCCGCCGACACCGACGTGCTGCTGACCTGCTCGGAGAAAGACCTCAACGTCTCCTGCGGACAGACCGACCGCGTCGCCGACGCACTCGCCGGACGCGACCTGCAGTACTCGCGCTTCGTCAACTCGTCGCACATGCTGAGCGAACTCGGCCCGCTGCCGGCGACCGGCCTGGACATCTACGCCCCGCTGCCCCAGTCGTCAGAGTTTCGCGGCGCTCTCGACGCGTGGGCGGACAGCGCTCTGTCCTGACGCACCTGGGTACGGACAACCGAGCGCACCGAGATCGCTCGGCCGGTAGTTGTTCGGATACCCCGGGTACGTCTTGTTGTGCGGGTCGGTGGTACTGCGCGAGGACTTGCGGGTCGGGAGAAATCTCTCGGCCCGCGCCTTCGTTCGTAGGCCCGCCACAGCAAGGCGTCGAACAGTGGGGGAGCCTGCGGGGAAGCCGAACGCGTGGGCCATCTTCTCGTCGAGAAGAGCGAACACACCCTGCGCGACGGCGGGGCGCAGAGGCGTCGGGAACCAGGAGCAGAACAGGTCGAGCGTGTACGTGCCGACTTTGTGGTTGTCCTCGGTGTACCGGAACGTGCGGTCCTCGTAGTCCAGTTTGAACCGGGCGAGCTCGGTGTAGGACTCTGGAATGTCCTTGATGCCCATGCGAATTCCGACTTGGCGGTAGAAGTGGAACGTCGCCAGGCGCTCCGAGGGATGCAGTCTGCGCCACCCGAAGGTGTCGATCCACTCGATCGGTTCGTAGATGAAGGTCGTCAGCACGTAGAGCATGTCGTCGTTCGAGATGGCGTACTGCGAATGCATCCGGTTGACCATGCGTAGCGCTTCGCGGCCGCGCTCGGAATCGTAACCGTGCTCGACCATCTCGCCCATCAGCAGCGCAGTGTCGTCGTACCGCCGTTGCGGCCGGTCACGGAACTCGCCGGTCTTCTCCAGCAACTCGGAGATGGTGGGAACGCAATAGGTTCGGAACAGAGCGAATTCGAGGGCGCGTTGGTAGTCCCACGGGAACTCGTATCCGGCAGTGATGCGGTGAATGGTGTGGCAGTCCGCAACGGGGTCGAGTTCCTCGATCCGCTTCAGCCAGCCGTAGCGGCCGCGTTTCGGAGTGAGTTCCTTCGTCGTCGTCATGGCGTCAGCCTCTGCCGTGGCGAAGCTTGAGCACCAGTGCGGAGATCTTGAGATCGCGCGCTTTTCTTCGCATCGTCAGTAGATTGAGCGGCGCGGCGAACTTTTGCACGGCAAGGGATTTGACGGTACTGAACTCGCGGAGACCGTCGGCGCCGTGGATGCGGCCGAAGCCGGAGTCCCCGGTTCCGCCGAACGGCAGCGCTGGAATGCCGGCGAAGCCCAGGACGGAGTTGACGGTCACGACGCCACAGTCGAGCTTCTCCGCCGCACGTCGTCCGGCTGCGTTGTCCTTGGTGAACACCGATGCACCGAGGCCGTAGGACGATGCGTTGGCGCGTTCGATGCCCTCGTCGAGATCGCGAACCTTGTTCACGACGACGGTGGGGCCGAACGTCTCCTCGGTGATCGCTGTGGAGTTCTCGGGTACGTCGGTGAGAATCACCGGGTCGATGTACGGGCCGTGTAGCGAATCCAGGCCTCCCAGAACGGCTCTGCCACCCTTGGCGAGAGCGTCCTCGATCTGGGATCGGACGATGCCGCTCTGCTTGCCCAATGTCATCGGGCCGTACGAGGACGTGCCCGCGCCGCCGGGTTTCAGGGCCTTCGCCGACGCGGCGAACTTCCGCAAGAACTCGTCGTAGACCGGTGCGGCGACGTAGATGCGCTCGACGCCCGCGCACGTCTGGCCGGCGTTGCCCATGGCGCCGAAGGTCGCGAACTCCACTGCCGCATCGAGATTCGCGTCGGCGTCGACGAGCATGGCGTCCTTTCCTCCGCACTCGGCGACCAACGGAGTGAGGGACTGGGCGCATGTCGCCATGACCTTCTTGGCGGTCGCGGTGGACCCGGTGAACGCGATCTTGTCCACACCGGCGGTGCACAGCGCAGTTCCGGTCGAGCCGTCGCCGGTGATCGTCTGGAACACCGGATGAGCAGCAGCGATGGACTCCCACTTCTGTGCCAGCCAGACCCCGACGCCCGGAGTCAGTTCGCTGGGCTTGAACACCACGGTGTTGCCGGCAGCGAGCGAGTACGCGATGGATCCCATCGGGGTGTAGAGCGGGTAGTTCCACGGCCCGATGACGCCGACGACGCCGAACGGCCGGTACCCGACGTAGGCCTGCTGGTTGGGGCTGATCAAGCCGGAGGACACCTTGCGTTGTTTCAGAATCTTCTCGGCGTTTCTGGCGGCCCAGTCGATGTGTTCGACGCCCAGCATGACCTCGAGCAGCGCGTCCTCGTCGGGCTTGCCGCTCTCGGAGGCGATGACGTCGGCGAGAGATTTCGCGTCACGCGCGATGGCGCTCTTGAATTCGAGCAGCCACCGTTTGCGGCCGGTGAACCCCTGGACGTCCCACCACCTGGCGGCGGACCGTGCGCGATCGACTGCGGCCGACACCTCGGCGTCCCCGGCAATCGGATAGGTAGCGAGTACGTCACCGGTGCGTGGGTCGAGGCTGTCGAACGTACGGGCTTTCGTCTCTACGACCTGGTCCGTCATGGTTGTCCTCCGCGTTGTCGAAATCGCATCACATATATTTGATGTGATTTACTGTTGTGGAGCTCACACTATGCGCCGCGTCCGGTCGATGACAACCCCTCGCATCCCGGCCCTCTACCGTCTGGAGCACTTCATGAGTACGGACTTCACCCAGGAACAAGCATCCTTCGCCGCGGCGGTCGCAGCGTTCTGCGCTCGCGTAGCCGGTACTCGAGAGCAGCGCGACGCGTTGACCGAGCACGGACAGCACACCCACAACCAAGGCCTGTACGACAAGATGGCCGAACTCGGATGGCTGGGCGCGACGATTCCCGAGGAGTACGGCGGAGCCGACGGCAGCGTCGTCGACATGTGCATTCTGCTCGAACAAGCAGCCAAGGGCATGGCCCCGATCGGCGGCATCGGCCCGACGCTGATCACCGGCGCCGCCTACGAGAAGTTCGGCACCGCGTCGCAGAAGGAAACGGTGCTCGGCGGCATCGTCGAGGGAAAGAGTTATTCGATCTCGATGTCCGAACCGGAAGCAGGCTCCGACGTCGGCAACCTCAGTTGCAAGGCCGAGAAGACCGAGGGTGGCTGGCTCATCAACGGCCAGAAGACCTGGTGCTCCAACGCGCACTTCGCGGATCGCATTCTGTTGGTTGCGCGAACCGGCAGGAGCGTAGCCGGTGGAGCGACCCGACAGGAGCGCGGGGAAGGGAAGCACGAGGGATTGACGATGTTCGATGTGCCCGCCGACATCGACGGCCTCAACATCGTGGGAATCGGCACGATGGGTGGCAAGGAGGTCAACGACCTCTATTTCACCGATTGCCTGCTCCCCGAGGATTCGGTGGTCGGAGTCGAAGGGCAAGGATGGGCGCAGCTGATGACGGGCCTGAACATCGAACGCCTCATCTTGGCGGCGATGATGCTCGGGACGGCGCAGCGCGCATTCGACGACACCCTCGAATTCATCACGCAACGCAAGCAATTCGGTCGTCCCGTCGGCACCTTCCAAGCACTGCGTCACCGCGTGGCAGACCTTGCGACCGAGATCGAATGCGGTCGGCTACTGGTGTACCACGTCGCCCGGCTCGTCGACGAGAACCCGACGAAGCTGTTCCCGCGGGAAGCGTCGATGGCGAAACTGAAGTTGACCGAAACTGCCAAGAAGGTCGCACTCGAAGGCATGCAGATGATGGGCGGCTACGGCTACGCCACCGAATTCGACATGGAGAAGCACGTCCGCACCACGCTCGTCTCGTCGATCTACGGCGGTACCAACGAAATTCAGCGTGACATCATCGGCAAGACATACGGGCTGTGACTGCTTCGGTACTGCGACGGCGACCGCAACTGTCGGAAGAGGTTGCGGCGCGCCTGCGAGCGCAGATCATGTCGGGAGTGCTCGGGCCGGGCACGTTCGTGCGCATCGACGACACCGCAGCAGATCTCGGCGTCAGTGCTACTCCCGTCCGCGAAGCGCTCGTGACGCTGCGCGGTGAGGGACTCGTCGAGCAAGTGCCCAATCGCGGCTACCGCGTCGGCGAACTCAGCCGCGAGGACATCGACGACATCTTCTGGCTGCAAGGCACCATCGCCAGCAAGCTCGCCAGACGAGCAGCACGAGTCATCACCGACGTGCAGATCGAAGGGCTCGTCGGCCTCAACGCCCGGCTGCGGGACGCCGTGGCGCGCGCCGACGCACAGGCCGTCGAAACCTGCGAATTCGAGTTCCACCGCTTCATCAACCGGGTGGCGGGCGGCAAGAAATTGGCGTGGTTCCTCTTCGGGGCAATCCGTTATACCCCGGCCAGGCTCTACGCCTCGGATCCGTCGTGGGGCGAGCAATCGGTCCGCAGTCACGACGCTCTGATCGCGGCCTTCTCGCGATGCGACTTCGACACGGTCGGCGAGCTTATGCGCAGGCAGTTCGCCGACGGGGCGGAGCGCCTGGTCGCGCACCTCGGTCTTCCGTGACGCCTGCTTACGCAGGAGTGGAGCCTGCGGAATGACCAGAGTGGGCAGGAGTGGAGCCTGCGGAATGACCAGAGTGGGCAGGAGTGGAGCCTGCGGAATGACCGGACCAGGCAGGAGTGGAGCCTGCGGAATGGCCGGGGCGGGACCCGGTAGGGGCGGCGGCGAGGAGTAGGTCCGTGCACCAGTCGACCACGGCATTCTCTTCGAGAATCAGTTCGCCGCCCAGCCATGAGGTCAACACCTGGGCGAAGCCGCCGACGACGAAGTGGGTCGTGAGGTCGAGGCGTTCGATGGTGTCGGTGGCGTAGAACTCGCTGGCCTGCGAGGCGAGCAGTCCGGCGAACATCTGTGTCGACTCGGATCGTTTGGCGGCGAGAACGTCGTTGCTCAGGGTCGCCGAGAAGAGCAGTCGGCCTCGGCGTGGGTCCTCGGCGACCAGACGCACGATCGTGTGTACTGCGGCGTGGACGCGGTCGTGTTCGGTGTCGGGTGCGGCGCCGACGGCTGCCAGGGTCGTCGTCGTGATTTCGCCGATCACGTGGTCGTACACCGCTTCCATCAGGTCGTTCTTGTCGCCGAAGCTCTCGTAGAAGTAGCGCGAGGCGACGCCTGCTCGGCGGCAGACGCCGCGCACGGTCAGTTCCGGTTCGGTCGTTCCGAGCAGGTCGAGGCCCGCTTCGACGAGGGCTCGGCGACGTTCGGCGACCCTGGCCGAGCCGTCGACTCCGCCGTAGGTGCGCGGTGATTCGGCCATGAACACATCTTGACACCGATCGTGCAGCGCGCCTAGCGTAATCTGCACACGCACGTATGCAGATATCCGATCAGAAGGATTCGCCATGACAGTCGACAACGAACTGCTCCGCAAATCGATGACCGGGGTCGGCCTGCTCGCCGGTGGCGCCAACGTCATCATGCAACTGGGACATCCGGCCGTCGGGTACGGAGTGTTCGAGAGTCGCGTCGAAAGCGGCCAGATCAACCGACATCCGGTGAAGCGGACCCGGACCACGCTGTCCTATCTCGCCGTTGCGGGCATGGGCGACGACGACGTCAAGGCTGCGTACCGTAAGGCGACCAACAGATCTCACGCGGCAGTCAAGTCCACGGCGGACAGTCCGGTGAAGTACAACGCCTTCGACCCGAACCTGCAGCTGTGGGTTGCAGCATGCCTGTACCGAGGCTTCGAGGACGTCTACTACGCGCTCTACGACGAACCCGACCCGGAGTTCCTCGACGAGATGTACCAGCGATGCCACGTTCTCGGATCGACGTTGCAGATGCCGCGCGACATGTGGCCCGCGGACCGCATCACGTTCGAGAAGTACTGGGACGCAGCGCTGGCCGACGTGCACATCGACCCGACCATCCGTCGGTATCTCCACGGAATCGCGTCGGCGACGTTCGTCAAACCCCGAGTGCTGCATCCTTTCATCGGCCCGTTCATGCGGTTCGTGACCACCGGGTTTCTCCCCGAACGGTTCAGGGACGAAATGGAACTGCCGTGGGACCCGATCAAGCAGAAGCGGTTCGATCGGCTCATGGGCACCCTCGCCGTGATCAACCGAGTGACGCCTCAGGTGGTCCGGGAAATGCCCTTCAACGTGCTGCTGTGGGACGTGCGGTCCAGAATTCGCGCGGGGCGCGCCCTGGTTTGATGTGAGTGGAAATGTAGTGCCTTCTGGTCGCCCCGCAGGCTCCGCTCCTGCCCCATGGCCTACATTTCCACTCACACAGGGGTCAGCTGAGATGCCGCGGCTGCGGGTGGTTCTTGTGCGCCTCGTCGGATCCGACGCGATCCTGCGTTCCGTCGCTTGCACATGCGTGCGAGGTTCCCGTGCGAACGAGCTGGATCACCACGGACTTCGAGGTCGGGCAGTTGCTGTCGGTGGCCGTCGAATCGAGTGGGACAAGGGGATTGGTCTCCGGGTAGTACGCCGCCGCGCAGCCGCGCGGAGTGTCGTACTCGACGATGCGGAAGCCGTCGGCGCAGCGGTCGACGTCGTCGTCCTCCCACCGCGTCAGCAAGTCCACGATGTCGCCGTCCTGAAAACCGAGCGCCGCGATGTCCTCGCGATGCACGAACACCACGCGTCGTCCGCCTTCGATTCCGCGGTACCGATCGCTCAGGCCGTAGATCGTGGTGTTGAACTGATCGTGGCTGCGCAACGTCTGCAACAGCAGGTGGCCGTCGGGCACATGCAGTACGTCGATCGGCGACGTCGTGAATTCGCCTCTACCCGACTTCGTCTCGAACGTTCGTGAATCCCGAGGTGGATGCGGAAGCACGAAACCGCCGGGCCGTCGGACATTGACCTCGTAGCCCTCGCACCCGTTGACGACGCGTGAGATGTGCGAGCGGATGGTGCTGTAGTTCTCGCGCATGCCCTTCCAGTCGATCCCGTGGCGGTCTCCGACGGCTGCTTCGGCGATACCGGTCAGGATGGCGACCTCGGATTTGAGCAGATCGCTCGCCGGCTTCAGCGGCCCGCGCGACGAGTGCACCGAGCACGTCGAGTCCTCGACCGAAATCCACTGCTCGCCGGTCGCCTGAACGTCCTTCTCGGTGCGGCCGAGAGTAGGGAGGATGAGGGCGATGTCGCCGGTGACCAGGTGCGAGCGGTTGATCTTCGTGGAGATGTGCACCGTCATCGCCATGCGTCGCATCGCCTCGAACGTCACCGTCGAGTCCGGCGTCGCCTGAACGAAGTTGCCGCCGAGGCCGAGGAAGAAACTGGCCTTTCCGTCGCGCATGGCTCGGATGGAATCGACGGTGTCGAGGCCGTGCTCGCGCGGCGGGTCGAAGCCGAACTCGGCCTGGATGGAATCGAGGAAGTGATCGGGCACCCGTTCCCAGATTCCCATGGTCCGGTCGCCCTGGACGTTCGAGTGACCACGAACCGGAAGCAATCCGGCGCCGGGCTTTCCGATGTTGCCCTGCGCGAACGCGAGATTGGTCAGTTCCTTGATGGTCGCGACGGCGTTGCGGTGCTGCGTCAGGCCCATCGCCCAACAGAAGACGGTGGCCTTCGAGTCGCGCAGCATCTGCGCTGCCTCGGTGATCTGGTGTCGGGACAGACCCGTCGACGCGGTCACGACGTCCCAGTCGACGGCGGTGACGTTGTCGCGCCAGGATTCGAAGCCGGTGGTGTACTGCTCGACGAAGGCGTGGTCGATCGCGTCCCACTCGACGAGCAGCGACCCGATGGCCTGGAACAGTGCGAGGTCACCGTTCACACGAATGGGGAGGTGGAAGTCGGACAGGTCCGTTCCCGGCCCCACCATCCCGCGGGGCGTCTGTGGATTCTTGAAGTTGACCAGTCCGGCTTCGCGCAACGGGTTGATCGACAGAATCTTGGCGCCGTTCTGCTTCGCCTTCTCCAGCGCGGACAGCATGCGTGGATGGTTGGTGCCGGGGTTCTGGCCTGCGAGGACGATCAGCTCGGCGTCGTACACGTCCTGGAGGGTGACGCTGGCCTTGCCGATACCGATGGTCTCCTGCAGAGCGATCGACGTCGACTCGTGGCACATGTTGGAACAGTCGGGCAGGTTGTTGGTGCCGAACGCACGGGCGAAAAGCTGGTACACGAAGGCGGATTCGTTCGACGCGCGGCCCGAGGTGTAGAAGATCGCCTCGTCGGGGGAGTTCAGGGACCTGAGTTGCTCGCCGATGAGTCGGAACGCGTCGTCCCAGTCGATCGGCTCGTAGAACCGTCCGCCGGGAAGTTTGACCATCGGGTGGGTGATGCGACCTTGCTGGCCGAGCCAGTGTTCGCTCTTGGAGTCGAGCTCGGCGATACTGTGGGCCGCGAAGAACTCCGGCGTCGCGCGGGTCGTCGTCGCCTCTTCGGCAACTGCTTTCGCGCCGTTCTCGCAGAACTCTGCCGCGTGGCGGTGGCCGGGATCAGGGTCCGGCCACGCGCAGCTCATGCAGTCGAAGCCCTCGGCCTGATTGAGGTCGAGGAGGGTCTTGGCGGTGCGCACCGGCCCCATGTGTCCGAGTGCGCGTTTCATCGACACCGCAACGGCGACGGGTCCGGCCGCGTGTGTCTTGGGCTTGTCGATCTTCAGGTCGGCTTCGTCGTAGTCGCGCACGCGGTCCCTTTCCTCGCCGGTGACCGCGACGCCCGCCGGGTCAGCCGAGAAGCTCTCCGACCAGGTCGACGTAGGACTGCTTCGCCGAATCCTGGCTGGTGCCCTCGAGCTTCGCCCAGGCGTCGTACTTGGCGCGGTTCACCATGTCCAGTCTTCCCGGACGCTTACCCGTGACGTCGCCGTTCGAACCTTGCTTGTACAACGAATACAGGCTCAGCAGGTCGTCGTTGCTCGGCTTGGAGGTGAGGGTCTTGACGTCGACTTGAGCTTGCTGGAACGACTGATCGAGATCGGACATCTTCACTCCTGGGGCATGTGCGTCGGTGGTGCGGTCGGGTCGATCATGGCACGAGGGTGGAAGCGTCGGAAACCAGTCGGACGCAATGGGCTACGCACTTCTCTCGCGGTGTGCGGACGGTCCCGTCCAGGTATCCGACGAACAGTGCGGTGAGCGCGCCGACGACACCCACGGCAACCAGATGCCTGTCGTCCTCGGAGAGTCCCTTCAGCTGCGCTTCGACCAGGGAGACGAACGTCGGTGCGAGCGCGAGGCCGCTGCCGCTGATGGCGGACTCGGACATCGGCGCCAGCAGCAGGACTCGGCCGACGCTGGGTTGATCGAGGACCAGTTCGACGAACGCGCGCACCGGGGCCTCCGGACTGGTGGCGGGTACCGCGCCGGCGATGGCGGCGCGCGCGAGCTCGCCGACGTGGCCGTACACGGCGCGGATGAACGTGTCGCGGTCGGTGAAGCTCTCGTAGAAGTACCGCTCGGTGAGTCCCGCCGTGCGGCAGACCGCCCGGACGGTGACCGACGGAGCCTTCGGGTCTCCCAGCATCTCGATCCCTGCGTCGAGCAGGGCGTGATAACGCTGGTACTGCCTGTCCGCGAGGGATTGACTACGCATGTTGTCAATCTTAAGCTGACAACATGCGTAGTCAGAATGAGCCGCTCGGACCTGACTCACTCACCTGGAAGTACTTCGGAGACTGGCGGGGGCTGCTGCAAGGCGTCTGGGCCGGGTCGATGCAGAACATGCACCCGGGTCTCGGGGCAGGCGTCGAGCAACACTCCACATTCTTCGACGAAAGGTGGGAGCGGCTCTACCGATCGCTCTATCCCATCGGCGGCGTGGTGTTCGACGGCGACCGGGCGGAACAGAGTGCGCTGCAGGTGCGCGGATACCACACCGACATCAAGGGCATCGACTCGCAGGGCAGGCGATACCACGCGCTCGACCCGGAGACGTTCTACTGGGCGCACGCGACGTTCTTCATGGGCACCGTCCTGACGGCCCAGCATTTCATGGGCGGGGTCACCGAGGACCAGAAGCGTCAGCTCTTCACCGAGCACATCCAGTGGTACCGGTTGTACGGCATGAGCATGAAACCGGTGCCGAAAACGTGGGAGGACTTTCAGCTCTACTGGAAACGGATGTGCACCGAGGTCCTCGAGGACAACAGGGCAACCCGCGGAGTGCTCGATCTGTCGAAGATCGAACAGCCGCCCCGTGCGACCTGGATTCCCGACGCAGTGTGGGCGGTCATGCGGGTGCCGATAGCACGTGGAGCCGTGTGGATGACGGTAGGAATGTACGACGAGCCGGTGCGTCGGCTGTTGGGCTACACGTGGAACGACCGTGACGAGAAGTTGTTCGAGTTGGTGGGGCGGGGAGTGAATGCGGCGTTCTCGCTGGTTCCGCGCAGGCGCCGCATGCATCCGCGGGCCAGGGCCGGATGGGACCGGGCAACCGGGCGGATCGCGCCGGACAGTCCGCTGGTGCAGACTCCGGCGCGCAACCTACCGCCGGCCAGCGCCGCGGGCGATCCGAGGCACTACCACGGTTAGCCCTCCCACCAGGGGCGCAGGGGTACGTCGGCAGCGCCCTTCGGTCCGAGCTTGACGCCGAGGACCTGGTGCAGCTGAACGACATTGCGCTCGAAGCCGAGACGTGAGCCGGCCATGTACAGGCCCCACACTCGTGCGGTTCCCTCGCCGGCTTCGGCGACACAGGCATCCCAGTTGTCCACCAGGTTCTTGCACCATGCCTTCAGGGTCAGCGCGTAGTGCTCACGCAGGTTCTCCTCGTGCCGGACCTCGAGGCCCACGTCCTGCATTTCGGTGATGATGCGGCCGGAGCCGGTCAGTTCACCGTCGGGGAAGACGTACCGGTCGATGAAGGATCCGGCGCGGGCGTGACTCCGGTTGTCCGGGCGGGTGATGCAGTGGTTCAACACCCGGCCGCCGACGCGCAGTTTCGACTTGATGGCCTCGAAGTACGACGGGTAGTTCTGCACGCCGATGTGTTCGGTCAGGCCGATCGAGGACACCGCGTCGAAGTTCGACTCCGGAATGTCGCGGTAGTCGGAGAAGCGAACCTCCGCGAGGTCGGACAGTCCTTCGTCGGCGATGGCCTTCTGGGCCCACGCCGCCTGTTCCTTCGACAGCGTCGCGCCGATGGTCTTGACGCCCCGGCGTGCGGCGTATCGCACCATTCCGCCCCAGCCGCACCCGATGTCGAGCAGCCGGTCGCCTTCCTTCAAGCCGAGCTTCTCGAACACGAGTCGGTACTTGTTCTCCTGCGCGGCCTCGAGCGAATCGTCCTCCGAGGTGTACGCGGCGCAGGTGTACGTCATCGACGGCCCGAGGACGTACTCGTAGAACGTGTTCGACACGTCGTAGTGGTGGGAGATCGAGTCGGCGTCGCGCGTCTTCGAGTGGCGAAGGCCTTCGGCGATTCGACGCCACCGCGGCACCACTTCCTGCGGAGGAGGTGCGATGGGTCGCAACAGATCCCAGCCGAGCGAGCGAGTGATCGACGCCAGGGTCAGCGCGCCGGGGCGCCGGAAATGCAGTTCGTCGCCCATGACGCGGAGGATGTCGTACGGGTCTCCGGGATGGACGCCGACGGCTTCGAGGTCACCGGAGACGTAGGCGCGTGCCATTCCGAGGTCGCCGGGAGCTGTTGCCAGGTAGGTGGTTCCGCGGGGACTCTTGAGGTTGAGGCCGAGGGTCGCGTCCTCGGGGCCTGCGGCGCTTCCGTCGTACGCGGTGAAGCGCAGTGGGATGTTTCCGTCGGACAGAAGCTCGAGGATCTGAGAGATGGTGAGCTTGTTCGCTCGGTGCGCGTCCTGCGCCGTGGGTTCCTTGAACGTTGTCATTTTCCTTGCACCGCCTTCGAATACAGATCCAGCAATCGGGAATCGGGGTCGTATCGTTTCTTCAGTTCTGCGAGCCTCTCGCCGCCGTAGAGTTCGGAGAACTCGGCTTCGGAGTAGAACGCATCGGAGTAGAGCGACTTGTGGCCGTCGAAATCGGTGACCTTCTTCTCGATGGCGCGGTTGGCCGCACCGTCGGGCTCACCGGGGACGATGGGGACCGAGGACCAGAAGCCGACGTTGACGTAGGTTCGTTTCGGTTCGAGGGGGTAGAGGGGCCACGGGCGCGCAGCGTCGGCGCCGGGAGGGGCCGGCTCGCGAAGTCGCAACGGGCACAACCACAGTGGCTCGATGGGGATTTCCTTCAGGAACCACCGCAGGAACGAGGCCGTGTTCTCGATCGGGACCTCGATGTCCTGAACCACCCGTTCGCGCGGCGGGTTTCCCTTGCGGGCTTCGAGTCGATCGGCGATGTCGTACTTACGGTCGAGCGCGATCAATTTCCAGTAGAAGCTGGACCGGCGGTACTTCTTGGGCCAGAAACGCCTGATCCTGGGGTTCTGAGTTCCGAACGCACGGGAGCACCAGAACCAGTCGGTGTCCCAACGCCACAGGTAATCGGCGATGGTCAGGCGGTCTGTGGTCTTCTGCTGTATCGAACGGTAGTAGATCTCGGACCCGGCGTGGTACTCGCTGACCGGACCGGGAGCGGAAGTCTGGACGCCGAGGGTCAGGTAACTTTCCTCCGGCGTGAACACGACGCCGTCGAGGTACTGCACTCCGATGCCCTCGTAGGAGCGGTCCCGCACGATGTCGTCCATCGTGGCCTGCATGACGTCGAGGTCGTGGAAACGGAGGTGGCGCAACTCCACGTACGGCAGCACGGGCTCGAGCTGGATCTTCAGGCGGGTCGAGTATCCGAGCGTTCCGTAGGAGTTGGGGAAACCCCAGAACAGGTCGGAATTCTCGCCGTCGGGAGTGGCGGTGACGACGGTCCCGCTGCCGGTGAGGATGTCGATCTCCAGGACCGATTCGTGAGGCAGCCCGTTACGGAACGACGTGCTCTCGATGCCGAGGCCGGTGACCGCGCCACCGAGGGTGATGGTCTTGAGCTGCGGTACGACGAACGGTGCCAGACCGTACGGAAGCGTCGCGGCGACGAGGTCCTCGTACGTGCACATTCCGGCGACGTCGGCCGTCCGGTCCTGTGGGTTGACCGTGATGACGCTCGTCAGGCCCGATACGTCGAGGCCGGGGGCCGTCGATGCCGCGCGGGCGCGGAAGAGGTTCGAGGTCTTCTTCGCCAGGCGCACGGTTGCGGAAGCGGGGATGGCGCGGTAACTCTCGAGCAGCAGTTCCACGCCGGCACGATGTGCGGCGAATCCGCTTTCTCGCGGGGCGGGCCTACGTCGGGGAAGAGCAATCGCAGATGGCACATGAAGACGCTATATCCAGGCGTGCCGCGGAGCCACCGAGTATGCGGCCTCGACTGCGAAATTTCACGTAAATGTTGTCGTCGAACGAGGCATTACGGACAAATGTATGCAGCATGCATGTCGTTTGTGCAGCTAAATAAATCCCGGTGAACCCTGTCACACACCCTGACATCCTGTTCCCGTCCGGGTCATCGGGAAGGGCAGGATGGAGCGCCAGGACTCACAATTCGCGTCGACCCGAGGAGACACCACGTGGCACAGGTAAGCGCCAGCAGTTCCATCACCATCGCTCAGGCACCCGAGCAGGTGTTGGCGGCACTCGTCGACTACGAGACGGTACGCCCGCGGATCCTCCCCGAGCAGTACCTCGACTACACCGTCGTCGAGGGCGGTCAGGGCAACGGCACCGTCGCGCAGTGGACACTGCAGGCCACCTCGAAGCGGTCGCGCAACGTGAAGGCGACCGTCGCGGTCGACGGCTCCACCATCGTCGAACGCGACGCCAACTCCTCGATGGTCACCACCTGGACCGTTGCCCCGTCGGGAGCTGGCAGCGAGGTCACCACCACGACCGAGTGGAAAGGCGCCGGTGGCATCGGTGGCTTCTTCGAGAAGACCTTCGCGCCGCTCGGTCTGAAGAAGATCCAGGCACAGACTTTGGCCAATCTCGAGCGCGAGGTCCGCTAGTAGGTCGAGAACCGCGGGTGGTCGATGACGACCGATGCGCCCATGATGAGGGCGCGCATCGACCACTCGTAGTTCGAGTCGTCGTCACGCTTCTTTCCGTCGATGGTGCGCGGAATCAGCTTCAGATCCGACCTCGCGAGGACTGCCGCGTCGTCCTCCCGCTCACGTCCCTCGACGTGCACCATCTCCGACAACGCCACCGCGTGCTCCGCGACCACCGTCACGATGAAGTTCGCTTGCTTGGGCGTCAGCTCGTACAACGTCGAGTACTCCATCTGCACCTCGTCGATCCGCGCCAGCGCGCCCGGCGACGACGTCCCGATGTCGAGGAGATACCGAGCGATACCTGGATTACGGTGGACCAGGGAGCGCAAACGCAGGCTGAGGTCCATCAGCGATTCCTCGAGCGTGGCGTCCGCGTCAGGGATGGGGAACTCCCATCGAGCGAGGATCTCTTCCGCCACCGCGGTTCTGAGTGCATCCAGGCTGTCGATGTTGTTGTACACGGCGACGATGCTGACACCCAATTCTTCCGCCAATGCCTTGACCGTCAGGTTCGGCAACGTCAGCGAGATGCCCGTCTCGATCAATTTTTCGAGGGTCACGCGGCGACGGCTGGGTCGAGACTCTTGCATATCTGCAGCTTAAGGCGTGTTCACGTGTCGACAGGGGTCGACGTGTGGCAAACTTCGAGCAAAGTTTAGCCTTACTCAAGTCACGGTCGGGGTGAAGGGAGCGGGCTGTGGAGTATCCGCACGGCGTCATCGACGCCGCGGTGCCGACGATGCACACGTTGGCGATCGGCAGGCCACGACCAGGCACGATGCGAATGACGTCGCTTCTGTCGGCCGGGAGCTACCAGCGTGATTGGGACGAGGACGCGATAGCCGAACAGTTGCGATTCCCCGGCGTCGACGAGCGGGATTTTCGTGTCCGACGGTTCGACGCGGCGCACGGCATCGTCGACATCGAGTACACGCCGTCGCACGAGAGCACGATGATGTCGCGGTGGCTGGATTCGGTCGAGGTCGGCACGCGTACGCGAATCGCGCCGATAGGCGCTGGATTCGGACCTCGTTTCGGCGACGGACGACGTGTGCACATGTTCGTCGACGAACCGTCCATCCCCGCCGCCCGCGCCGTTCTTCGCTCGTGGCCCGCAGGAACGCTCGGCACGCTGTGGGTGGACACCCCTCGGCCGGAGGATGTCGCCGACCTGCCCGACGTGGACGGTGTCAGCGTGATGAGTTTCCACACCGAACTCGGATTCGACCCGCTGGTCACCGCCGCGAGGCGGATGAGGCTGGACAGCTCGGTCACGGTGTGGGGAACCGGCGAGTCCGGTCGGATGGACGAGATCCGAGCCGCGTGTCTGGCCGCTGGGCTGGCGGACGATCACGTCCGCGTGTTCGGCTACTACTCTCGTAGGTGACGTACCCGAACCGAGAGGACATCACTGTGCAACCCGGTGAGCAGCCAGACATCGCCTCGATCATGCAGCAGGCCCAGCAGATGCAGCAGCAGTTGATGGCGGCCCAGGCGGAGATCGCCGACGCAGAAGTGACCGGTCAGGCGGGCGGCGGGCTCGTCACCGCGACGGTGAAGGGAACCGGCGAACTCGTCGGCTTGGTGATCGACCCCAAGATCGTCGACCCGGAGGACGTCGAAACGCTGCAGGACCTCGTCATCGGAGCCATCGCCGACGCGTCGAAGTCGGCGTCCGCGGTCGCAGCGGAGAAGCTCGGCCCTCTGGCGGGTGGCCTCGGCGGTGGGTCGCTCGGCCTACCTGGATTCTGAGGTGTACGAAGGTCCTGTACAGGATCTGATCGACGAGCTCGGCAAAATGCCCGGCGTCGGGCCGAAGAGCGCTCAGCGGATAGCTTTTCACCTCCTCGGCGTCGAACCGCCCGAGGTGGACCGGCTGATCAAAGCGTTGGCGCGTGTACGTGACGGGGTTCAGTTCTGCACCGTGTGCGGCACCGTCTCGGACAAGGAACTGTGTCGTATCTGTGCCGACCCGCGGCGGGATCGGTCGATTATCTGCGTCGTCGAAGAGCCGAAAGACGTTCAGGCCGTGGAGCGTACGCGCGAATTCAAGGGCCGATACCATGTCCTCGGCGGTGCGCTCGATCCACTCAACGGCATCGGTCCGGACCAGCTCAGGATCCGAGAACTTCTGGTGCGCATCGGAAATCAGGACGACGGCGTGGACGTCTCCGAGGTGATCATCGCCACCGACCCCAACACCGAAGGGGAGGCGACGGCGACCTACCTGGCGCGCATGATGCGCGATTTCCCCGGTCTGGCCATCAGCCGGCTGGCCTCGGGTCTCCCCATGGGTGGGGACCTGGAATTCGCCGACGAATTGACTCTGGGCAGGGCGCTGACCGGTAGGAGGTCGCTCCGCGACACGTGAGTGGAGCGGAGCCTGCGCGTCACTCCGCAGGCTCCGTTCTGCTCACGTGCGGCGGAGCCGCTCCCGACGCAACTGTGTGACCTCCGCCAGATCGAGGGGGGCCAGGATGGTCCCGGTCGCGCGCTCGAGCAGGTAATCGGCCAGTTGGGGGTTTCGGGCGAGGACCGGACCGTGCATGTAGGTCCCGATCACCGACCCCTGTACGACGCCTTCGCGGCCGTCGCCGACGCCGTTGCCGACGCCGTGGGTGACCGTCGCCAGTGGACTTGCATCGGGTCCCAGAGTTGTTCCACCACGGTGGTTTTCGAATCCGGAGAGCTTCTCGGTGAGACCGGTGACGACGGGTTCGGTGATGACTTCACCGATGGATCGTGTTTCCTGGGGTGCCGTCGTGACGTCGAACAGGGATATGCCGTCGACCTTTTCGCCGGACGAGGTCTCGTACCAGTGACCGAGTACCTGGATGGCGGCGCAGATCGCGAGCACCGGGACCCCGCGCGCCGCGGCGTTCTGCAGGCCGGGGTACTGCGTCAAATGCCGCGTCGCGAGGCGCTGAGCGGAATCCTCGGCGCCGCCCAGGGTGTAGACGTCCAGCGACTCGGGAACGGGATCGCCCAGGGTGACCTGGACGATCTCGGCGTCGATGTCCCGCATCCTGAGCCGTTGCCGCAGGATCAAAGCGTTTCCGTTGTCGCCGTACGTCCCCATGACATCGGGGAGTACCAGGCCTATGCGGACGGTGGATTCAGACATTGCCGTGCTCCCGTGCGAGTGCGCGCCCGAGGTCGCGGAACGCGGTGTAGTTGGCCAGCACCTCGACTCGCCCTGGTGGGCAGGATGCGATGGCCTTCAGCGGATCTGCGACGGTGGTGTGCTTCGACCCCGCGTACAGCAGGCGCACGCCGAGATCGGTTGCGCGCTCGCCCGATGCGACGACGGCAACGTTCTCGAAGTGTTCGAACCGCACGTCCCACAGCCAGGACAGGTCCTCGCCGTCCGGAACCTGCCCGTTGACGGCGATGACGAGTCCGTCGACGGTCGGGTCGATCATCGACAGTGCCTCCTGCCAGCCTGCTGGGTTCTTCGCGAGAAGCATTCGGACGGAATGAGATCCGTACTGGACCGTGGAGTAGCGACCGGCCACTTCGTCGACTCCCGACGCGGCGGCCACTGCGTCCTGGGGATCCGCGCCCAGCGTCACTGCTGCAGCGACGGCCTGAGCTGCGTTGCCTCGGTTGGCTTTTCCGGGGAGGGACAACGACATCGGTACGACGAGGCCGTCGGGGCCGTACAGGTTGTTCTCGTCGAGCCACCAATCCGGTGCGGGTCGGGCGAAGTCGCTTCCGGTCGAGTACCAGTGTTCGCCGTCTCGGATGATCGGTTCTCCGGTGCGGGGGCACGACACCGAGTCGCCCGCCCAGCCGCCTCCGGCGGCGACCCACACGACGTTCGGGGCGTCGAACGCAGCCGAAGTGACCAACACGTCGTCGCAGTTGGCGATCACGACGGTTTCCGGGTGTCGTGCGAGACCCGCACGCAGTTTGCGTTCGATCATGTTGATCTCGCCGACGCGATCGAGTTGGTCGCGGCTGAGATTGAGAAGTACCACCGCGGCGGGAGATACGGCGTCGCAGACGTGCGGGACGTGCAGTTCGTCCACCTCGAGGGCTGCGAGCGGGGCATCGAAATGTGCGTGCAGTGCAGCGACGATTCCTGCGTCCATGTTGGCGCCGTCGGCTTGAGTCGCCACGTCGCCGAGCGTCCCCAGCGCGGCGGCGGTCATCCGCGTCGTCGTCGATTTTCCGTTCGTTCCCGTGACGACGACGGTGCGACGCCCGGACCCGAGTCCGGTCAGAATGTCCGGGTCGATCTTGAGGGCGACGAGCCCGCCGATCATCGACCCTTTGCCGCGTCCTGCCTTGCGTGACGCCCACGTTGCAGCCTCGGCTGCCCGGAGTGCCAGCCGGCCGCGCGCTCCGATAGCCGCTCTGCGCTCGTCTGCTCGAACCATGCGCCGAGTCTGGCACAAACCTGCCGGTGGATTCTCGTCGGCGTCGACGGTGGCGCGGCCCCCTCGGCGCGGCTGTGAGGCCCACCACGTCTCACACGCGTAAGGGTTCCACGGTGGTCGCAGCGGTCCGTGTCCTTCGCTTGGTCGACATTCCGCCGAGGCACCCGGCGATGACGACGGCTGCTCCCACCATCGACAGGACGCTGGGGGTCTCGTCGAGGAAGATCCAGGCGCCCGCGATGCCGACGACGGGGACCATCAGTGAGAACGGTGCGACGACGCCTGCGGGGTGGCGGCTGATCAGGACCGTCCACAATCCGGATCCGGCTATCGTCCCCAGCAGCACGATGTAGGCGAGTCCGGCGAGCGCAGGCCAACCGTCCCAGCTGAACGCGGTGGCGAGAGCGTGCCATCCGGTGGTCGGACCTTCGACCACGGTGGAGAGGGCGAGCATCGGGATCGGTGGAACGACGCACATCCACAGCATCGAGCGCATCGGTTCTTCCCCGCGGGCGAGGCGGTTGCCGAGGTTGCCGAACGCCCATCCGAGCCCGGCGAGAAGAGTGAGTACGACGGGTATCAGGGATGCCGCTTGGGCGCGGTCGTACCCGATGAGGCACATTCCGGCGACGGCGACGGTGATGCCCAGAATCTGACGCCTGCTGACCTTCTCGCGCAACAGCAGAGCACCGAGGATGATCGTGAACGGCGCGGAGGACTGCAGCACCAGGGAGGCGAGGCCTGTCGGCATTCCGGCGTTCATCGCGGCGAACAGGAACGCGAACTGAAGGAAGCCGAACCCGAATCCGTAGAGCAGGAGCCACTTCACGGGGACGTCCGGGCGGCGGACGAACAGGATCACCGGTACGGCGATGACCAGGAACCGGAGTGCAGCGAAGAAGAACGGTGGGAAGTGGTCGAGGCCGACGCGGATGGCGAGAAAGTTCAAGCCCCAGAGCACGGCCACGGTCACTCCGAGGAGGCGGTCACGAGTGGGCACGGGTCCATCGTGGCGGAGTTCAATGCATCAGCACAATCGAATTATTCAGCATTGACAGTTAAGATTCCCTACATGAACGTGGAGCGGTTGCGGATACTCCGGGAGTTCGCCGATCGAGGGACGGCCGGGGCAGTGGCCGACGCCCTGTCGATGACCCCGTCCGCGGTGTCGCAGCAACTGAAAATCCTTGCTCGCGAGGCCGGTGTGCCGCTCCTCGAACCCGACGGTCGACGCCTCCGACTCACGGATGCGGGTGCCGCACTGGTTCTGCGGGCCGACGAGGTGCTCGGCGCACTGGACCGGGCAAGCGCGGAGATGGCGTCGTACGGTGCATCGCCGCGGGGACGCGTGCGCGTGGCGTTGTTTCCCTCGGGTGCTGGGCTGCTGCTGCCGGGTGTGCTGAATCGGTTGCACGACAGCGGAACACAGGTCGACGCACGCGACGAGGACGTTCCTGCATCGTCGGTGCCTGCGCTGCTGGCCGACTACGACGTCGTACTGACCCATCGCGACGACAGTGCACCCGCCACGGCCGCGCCCCGCCTCGAAGTGCGAACGCTGATGCGAGAGCCCATCGATCTACTTCTACCCCTGACACATCGATTGGCCTCCGAGGAGTCCGTCGACGTGCGCCGGCTCGTGGACGAGGAGTGGATCAGCGTCCGCGACGGGTTCCCGGTGGACGACGTGTTGCTGTCGGTCGCCGCTGCCACGGGCGTTCGGCCACGAGTGATTCAGCGCATCAACGACTTCCGGGTCACCGAGGAACTCGTTGCCCGAGGCCACGGAGTCGCACTGATGCCGCGCTACGCCGTCGGGCACCCGGGTGTGATCACCCGACCGCTGGCAGGTGTGCGTGCGGGCAGGATCTACGAACTCGCGACGAGGCCGAATGCGACGACGCTTCCGGCCATCGCCGCGACAGTGGATGCATTCGAGAAGGAAGCCGCCGCTGTGAGCAGAAATGTATAGCAGGGGGCGGCAGGAGCGGAGCCTGCGGAGCGACCCGAAAGCAGGTAAAACTCACGTGAGGGCTTTGGCTTTGAGCTGCGCGAATTCCTCCTCGGTGATGGTGCCGGCATCCAGGAGTTCCTTCGCGTGCGCGATTTCCTCGGCAGAGGTGCGCCCCGCGACCTGCTTGATGTACTGCTCCTGCTCGTCCTTGGCGTGCTGGAGGGCCCGCACCTGACGCTTGGTCATGTCGCCGCCCTTGACGATGATGTAGACGAGAGCGGTCAGGAACGGCGCGATGATGAGGAACAGCACCCACACAGCCTTGGCCCATCCGGAGCTCTTGTGGTCGCGGAACAGGTCGCCGATGATCGAGAACAGCACCATCAGGTAGGCGACGAAGGCAAAGCTGACGACGATCAACCACAGAAAATCCCAGAAGGAATCCACGATTCGGTGCTCCATTCGGCAGAAGGTCCCCGAATGGTCTCAGGCAGCACCGAACAAGATCATCATCCTCAGCGGGTGAATTGGTCCCGTTCCGCTCCAGCTCACCTGCATCGGCAGGTACAGATGGAGTCATCGGAGCCGGGGGCGGTGGGAAACCACGAGAGCCCCTGCTCCGCCCGAACGGCGGAACAGGGGCCCTCGTGGGTAACCGATGCCGGGTCAGCCGGTGAGCGACGGTGCCGCCAGGCTGGAGCGCACTTCATCGGCGAAATGGCAGGCGGATCGGGATCCGTTGTCACGGGTCTCGAGTGCCGGTTCGTCTGTCGTGCAGATCTTTCGTGCGTGCGGGCATCGCGATGCGAACGCGCACCCCGCGGGCGGGTGTGCGGGATCGGGTGCGTCACCGTCGAGGACCGTTTTCGGGCGGGCACGTTGGATCGCGGGATCGGGTACAGGAATCGCCGAGAGCAACGCGTAGGTGTACGGATGTCGTGGTGACTCGTACACCTGTGCGGCGGTACCGATCTCGACGATTCGGCCCAGATACATCACGGCGATTCGGTCGCTGATGTGGCGGACCACGCCGAGGTTGTGCGAGATGAACAGGCAGGTCAGTTCGAATTCCTTGGTGAGGTGCACGAGCAGGTTGATCACCTCGGACTGCGTGGACACGTCCAGCGCGGACACTGCCTCGTCCGCGACGATGATCTTGGGGTCGAGCGCGAGCGCGCGGGCGATCGCGACGCGTTGCCTCTGGCCGCCGGACATCTCGCCCGGATAGCGAGCGGCGAACTCGGTTCGGAGGCCGACCTTGGTCAGCAACGACGCGACTCGGTCCTCGTAGTCGGACCGGCTGCGCCGATCGAAGATGCGCATGGGCTCCGCGATCGCATTGCCGACGGTCTTGGTCGGGTCCAGCGACGCATACGGGTCCTGGAAGATCATCTGCAGTTCTCGACGCTTGCGACGTAGTGCTCCGCGTCGGAGGTCGAGAAGGTTCTCACCCTGGTAGAGCACTTCGCCCTGTTCGGGTTCTTCCAAGCGCAGGATCGACCTACCGAGTGTGGATTTGCCGGATCCCGATTCGCCGACGATGCCGAGTGTCTCACCGGTCCGAACGCTGACGCTGATGTTGCGCACGGCCTGGACCGTCTCGCGTGGCCGGCCGAAGACGTCCCGCGAACGAACGAACGACTTGGACAGGTTTCGCACGTCCAGGAGGACCTGCTTCTCGGGTGCGGTCATCGGATCTCCTCCAGATCGCCGGGGTCGATGGCGGTGGCCGCCGGGACGGCTTCGATAGGAAGTGCAGGCAGGAGGTCTCCGATCTCGCCGTCGACGACCCGCACGCACCGTGTGCTTCTTCCGTCGCGGATCTCGATCGACTCCGGATGCATGCTGTCGCATGTCCCTGCCCGAGAATGGCTGCAGCGAGGAGCGAAGCGGCATCCAACGGGCATGTTCTCCGGGCGCGGCACCATGCCGGGAATGGCAACGAGGTCGTCGCCGGGTTTGATTCGCTGCGGCAGAGACGCCAACAGTCCCGCGGTGTAGGGATGCAGTGGTTCGTCGAACACGTCGTCCGCGTGACCGGTTTCCACGGGTTCACCCGCGTACATCACGGTCACCTCGTCGCAGAAGTCCGCCACCACGCCGAGGTCGTGCGTGACCAACAGCACCGCTGTACCGAGGTCGGCCTGCAGCCGTCGGAGAAGCTGGAGTACGCCGGCCTGAACCGTGACGTCCAGCGCCGTCGTCGGCTCGTCGGCGATCAGGAGTTTGGGATCGCAGGCGATGGACATCGCGATCATGGCCCGTTGACGCATGCCGCCACTGAAGCTGTGCGGATAGTCCTTCGCACGGCGTGCGGCAGCGGGGATGCCGACGAGGTCCAGAACCTCGACTGCTCGTGCCCATGCCTGTTTGCGTGATCTGCCCATGTGCGCGCGCACTGTCTCGGCGATCTGCTCGCCGACGGTGAAGACGGGGTTGAGGCTCGTCATCGGCTCCTGGAAGATCATCGCGATCTCGCGGCCCCTGATACGGCGCATCTGAGATTCGGTCTTGCCCAGCAGGTCGGTACCGTCGAATTCGATTGTTCCGCCGGTGATCCGGCTGTTGTGCTTGGGGAGCAGTCCGAGCACCGACAACGCGGTGACCGTCTTGCCGGAGCCTGATTCGCCGACGAGCGCCCGCGTACCGCCCGGCTCCAGATCGAGCTGAGCTCCGGTGACGACGGGCGTCCACCCGGAGTCCGTTCTGAACTCCACCTGGAGGTCTCGGATGCTGAGCAACCCGTGGCCGGTCCGTTCGGGCTTTCGTAGCGTGTGGGAAGAGGTCATGACTTCCTCCGTTCCTGGCCGACGGCATCGCGGATCCCGTCGCCGAGCATGTTCAGGGACAAGATGGTGAGCATGATCGCGAGACCGGGGGGAACAACCATCCATGGGCTTTGAAAGCGGTTGTCGAATGCGCTACGCAGCATGGAACCCCAACTTGCAGTCGGCGGTTGAACGCCGAGGCCGAGGAAGCTCAGGCCGGCTTCCGCGAGCAACGCCAGCGAGAGCATCAGCGTGATCTGAACCAGCAGCGGGCTCCTGACGTTCGGCAGTACGTGCATCAGAACCGTTCGAGGAGTGGAACATCCGACGACCTTGCTCGCCTCGATGTAGGTTTCCTCGCGTACGTTGATGGTGGAACCACGCACCACACGGAACAGTCGGGGCGCCGATGCGGCGCCGACCGCGAGCATCGCGTTGACCAGGCCTGGACCGAAGATGGCAATGATGGCCAGTGCGAGGACCAGTGCGGGAAGAGCGATGAGCGCGTCGGCGATGCGGCCGGTGATCCAATCGAACTTTCCGCCGAGGTAGCCCGCGAGCAGCCCGAGGGGCAGGCCGGTGGCGGCGGCGAACCCGACGGCGATGAGCGGAGCGACCAGCGAGATCTGGGTTGCGTAGATGAGCCGACTCAAGGTGTCGCGTCCCAATTGATCCGTCCCGAGAATGTGACCGTCGGAGAACAGCGGCAGGAATGCCGAAGCCAACTTCTGATAAGCCGGGTCGTACGGGGCGATCCAGGGCGCTGCCACGCCGATCACACCGAGAAGGCCTAGGAACGTCAGGCAGACGACGTTCGTACGCGAACGCAGGATTCGACGGACGAAGATCCTGCCCGGCGACGGGGGTGCGGGCCTCGATTTCGTGCCGGCCGACGAACCGAGACGCCGTCGTGCACCGCTCAGGGGCGCGGAGAGTGGTGTGCTCGTCATGATTGCCTGGCTTTCGGGTTGAAGTACGCGTACGAGATGTCGACGGCGAGGTTGATGACGAGCACGAACAGGGTGATCACGACGACGAACGCTTGGATCACCGGGAAGTCGCGCTCGAGAATGGCCTTCAGTGCCACTGATCCGAGGCCGGGCATCCCGAACACCTGCTCGATGATGACGGCGCCTCCGATGAGCGCGGCCGCCTGAAGCCCGAACACGGTGACGACAGGAACCGCAGCGTTCTTGGACGTGTGCTTGACGATGACCTTCCACCTGGGCAGCCCTTTGGCCGTGGCGGTACGGATGTAGTCCCGTTCGAGCACATCGATGACGCCGGCGCGGGCCTGTCGTGCGATCTCCGCGGCGGTGACGGTTCCCAAGGCGAACGCCGGCAGCGCGAGGTGGGAGAACCATGCCACCACACCTTCGCTGAGCGGTGCGTATCCGGTCGCGGGGAAGAGTCGCAACTGCAGGGAGAAGAAAGTGACGAACAGAAGGCCGAGCCAGAAGCTGGGCATGGAGATTCCCAACGTCGTCAGTCCGGTCAGCGTGCGGTCGATCCACGTCCCTCGGCGCAACCCCGCCATGACACCCGCGAGTACACCGACGACCAGCGACCAGGACAGGGCGACGAACGCGAGAGACAGCGTCACGGGCAGTGCTTCGAGTATCGCGTCGATGTTCTTGTGGCTGCTCAGCAGTGACGTTCCGAAGTCGCCGGACATCAGGTTGCCGACCCAGCTGAAGTACTGCACCACGATGTTCTGGTCGAGGCCGAGTTGAGCTCTGGTCTCGGCGATCTGTTCTGCCGTGGCGTTCTCGCCCGCCGCGACCACTGCGGCGTCGCCGGGAATGAGGTGAATCATCGAGAAGCTCAGAACGGTCACGAGAATCAGCACGGGAATGGCGGCGAGTAGTCGTTTGATCATGAATATCAACACAATTGGAACACCTCGTTCGGATCGAAGGTGGATGTCACTTGCTTACGTCCAAGGTCCGCAGACCGGTGCCACCGGTCTTGTAGAACACGTAGTTTCCGATGTTGCCCTGGCTGGCGACCGATGCCACCGAGTGGCAGAGAACGATCTGCGCCGGCCCCATGTCGAATGCCTCGGCAAGAAGGTCTTCGTATGCGGATTTGCGCTCGTCGACGTCGGTGGAGCGGGCCGTTGCGTCGTACAGCTCGGCCATCCGGTCGGTAGTGAGCCTGCCGGGATTGTCACCGCCACCGGGGAGGTACGCCGACTGTGCGTAGAGGCCGGGATCGGTCCCTCCGCCGTACTGGCCGACGAGTGCATCCGCCTCGCCCGTGACGAACCGGGCACGTGCCTGCGTCGCGTCCATCACCTCGATCCGCATGTCGATACCGACATCGGCCAGATTCTGCTGGACCACCTGGGCGTTGTTCTGGTAGATGGACAAGCTCGGCACTGCTGCGGTGAAGGTGAATCCGTCGGGCAGTCCGGCGTCGTCGAGAAGAGCGCGGGCACGGTCGGGG
This sequence comes from Rhodococcus sp. 06-156-4, assembly GCF_002259345.1. Lineage (NCBI taxonomy): Bacteria > Bacillati > Actinomycetota > Actinomycetes > Mycobacteriales > Nocardiaceae > Rhodococcus > Rhodococcus sp. 06-156-4. The sequence continues at coordinate 166,684 of NZ_NPGB01000028.1, forward strand.
TCGTAGGAGGACCAGCCGCTGTCGTCCAGTGCGTCGCTGTGCGCGAAGTATCCTTCGGGGTACGGCTGGGCGCCGGGAATGCAGTCACCGGAGTACAGAACTCGCGAGATGGCTGCGCGGTCGATCGCCAGATTCATCGCTTGTCGCACCTGTTTGTTGCCGAACTCGCTCCTGGCGGAGTTCAGGGAGATCCGGGCCATGCTGGTGCTCGCGCCCTCGGAGGTGAAGACCTGCAGTCCGCCGGCCTTCGCTTCCTCCTTCTGCGGGCCCACCACTCCTGTCATCGTGGACTCTCCCGCCTGGAGCGAGTTCATGCGAGTCGCGGTGTCGAGTTGGATGAGAAAGGTGAGCTTGCTGTACCGATAGGCGTCGTCGTCCCAGTAGTCGGGGCGACGCTCGAAGTGGTAAGCGGTACCGGGAATGCTGCTCGTCATCCTGAAAGCGCCTGCGCCGACCGGATTCTGATCCAGGTCGGTGTTTCCGAGCGCCGCGGGTGAGATGAGCATTCCGGGTCGTGACGCCAGAAGCGTCGGCAATGCTCCACCCGGGCCCACCAGGTCGAAGCGGACCGTCGAATCGTCGACCACATCGACGGATCCGATCGTCTTGTCGATCTGTCCCTTGATGGTGGTCTGGGGATCGTTCAGGATTCGGTCGATGTTGACCTTCACGGCTGCAGCATCTACCGGCGTACCGTCCGAGAATGTAGCTCCCGCACGCATTTTCAGGGTGAAAGTAGCGTTCTCCTCGTCCAACTCCCAACTCTCGGCCAGCATGGGTACCGGGTTGCCGTCGGTGTCGACGTCGGTGATCCGATCGTAGATGACGGCAAGTAACGGTAGGTCGTTTTCAGTAACTCCGCGATGCGGATCGAGACTGCTCGGGACGACGATCTGTCCGTACACGACGGTGGCGTCGCGGTCGAGCGCGTTCGCGTCGAATGTCCGCTGGTCGATAGCGGCGCACGCCGTCGACACGGCGCACACGGTGAGGATCGCGAGGGCTCGACCGAGAATCGATCTGCGCGACATGTGGAACCTCCGTTTTTCGTAGAGGTGGCCATTCCCCCGGGCTGGGGAGGAAGTGTTCTCGGAAGTTCAGATCGACTGCGAGCCTGAGCTGCCGGGTACTTCGTCGATGTGCCACGCCCCGGGCTGCAGGGCGATTTCTAGAAGGATGTTCTAAAACCTATCCAGTGTCAAGGCTTGGCCCGATCGAGCGATTCGGTCTTGACAAACCGGGCGTGGATACTTCAGGGTCGCACTAGATCGAAGTTCTAGAATGAGATTCGATCCTCCTACGAATCGTAGCTCCGAACTCCTGGAAGGGAAGTCAGGTCATGGTCGATTTCGCCCTGAACGAAGAAGAAGAATTGATGCGCAAGTCGGTGCGCGCATTCCTCGAGAAGGAGGTCATTCCGCTCGAGAGCGAAGTGCTGCGCAACGAGCGCGAAGGTAGGCCGGGCCTCGAGGACGGCGTCGTGAAGGAGCTACGCGCGAAGGCCAAGAAGTCGGGATTCTGGGGGATCAACACACCCGAGGAGTACGGCGGAGCGAACCTCGGCCCGGTGATGAGCGCCATCATCGCTGCGGAGGCAGGCAGGACCTTCGTGCCGTTCTCGTTCGGTGGTTCCGCCGACAACATTCTGTACGGCGCGAACGACGATCAGAAGCAGCGGTATCTGATCCCGACGATCGAAGGTGAGCGGCGATCGTGTTTCGCGATAACCGAGCCAGGCGCCGGCTCCGATGCACGAAACATCAAGACCCGCGCGGTCAAGGACGGATCCGACTGGATCATCAACGGTGAGAAGATCTTCATCACCGGAGGTAACGAGGCCGACTTCGTCATGGTGTTCGCGGTGACCGACAAGGAGAAGGGCGCGAACGGAGGAGTCACGTGTTTCATCGTCGATCGCGACATGGGATGGACGTCCACTCCTATCCCGACGATGGGGCAGTGGGGACCGGCTGCATTGTCCTTCGTCGATGTGCGTGTGCCGGAATCGAACGTCCTCGGCGAGGTCGGCAAAGGATTCGACCTTGCGATGAGTTGGATAGGGCAGGGGCGGTACATGATCCCCGCCCGTGCCATCGGTTCGGCGGAACGGCTTCTCCAGATGGCGATCGAGCACTCGAAGAATCGAGTGTCTATGGGGCACCCGATCGCCGAGTACCAGGCAATCCAGTGGCAGATCGCAGACTCGCACGTCGAGATCGAGTCCACGAAACTGCTCACGCTTCGCGCAGCGTGGGCGGTGGCGCAGGGCGTCGATGCACGGCATGTCTCGTCGGTCGCCAAACTTCACGGGTCGATCACCGCCAACAACGTCGTCGACCGAGTGCTGCAGATCCACGGTGGGATGGGATACACGAAGGAACTCCCCATCGAACGGTGGTATCGCGAACTGAGGTTGCTTCGAATCTTCGAAGGAACGGACGAGATTCAGCGCCGGACGATCGCGCGGAATCTCATCAAGGGATATGTCAATTCCGACGGCTTCGGGCACTGACGCCGGTGATGCTGGTAATCGAACGCCTCAGTCGAAGACAGGAACTCGTCACATGACCAACCCGACCATCGAAGGCATCGACCTGCGTGCGCTCTTCGAACCCCGATCCATTGCGCTGATCGGGGCGACGGACAAGTCGCCGTGGTCCCTCAACACCTTTCGAAACATCAAGGACAGCGAGTTCGAGGGGAACGTGTACCTCGTCAATCGCCGCAGTGCCGTCGTGCACGGCGAGAAGACCTACTCCGCGCTCGCAGAGTTGCCGGAGGTGGTCGACCTCGTCTTCGTCATGGTTCCCACGACGGTGGTGCTGCCGACGCTGCGCGACGCCGTCGACCAGGGCGTCCGCGCGGCAGTGATCCTGACGTCGGGATTCGGCGAAACGGGTCAGGAAGGCAAGGCGCTCGAAGACGAGATAGTGGCGTTCTCGCGGGCGAGCGGGTTGACGGTGCTGGGTCCGAACGGGAACGGTTTCATCAACGCGGCCGAGGGAATCACTCCTTACGGTCTGCCCATCGGACGCCCGCTCCTGACCGGGTCCGTCGGGTTCGTCCTGCAGAGCGGTGCATTGGCCAGCTCGGTTCTACAGTTCGCGCAGACCAGGAACGTCGGCTTGAGCTTCCTGACCGCCATGGGCAACGAGTCGATGATGTCCGTGACCGACGTGATGGAGTACCTCGTCGACGATCCGGCCACCTCCGTCATCGCGTTGTTCCTGGAATCGGTACGGGATCCGGTCGAGTTCCGTCGGATAGCGCACCGGGCCCTGCACGCAGGCAAGCCCATCGTCGCACTGAAGATCGGCCGAAGCGCACTGGGCGCGCGGGCTGCACTCGCGCACACCGGGGCACTCGTCGGGGACAACTCCGTCATCGACGCCGCGTTCGAGCAGATGGGCGTCATTCGGGTCAGGTCGTTGGAAGATCTCATCCTCACGGCCGGTCTGATGGCAAGTCTCGGCGGTGGACTGCCCGGACCGCGAATGGGGGTCGTCACGCCCTCCGGTGGGGCCTCGGAAATCATCGCCGATCGCGCCGAGGACGAGGGACTGCAACTACCGACGTTCTCGGCCGACACCACTCACAGGCTGCACGAGATCGTGCCGGACTTCGCCACCGTGCAGAATCCGCTCGATGTGACCGGTTACGTCGTGATCGACCGGACGTTGATGCGCCGCTCGCTCGCGGTGGTCGCCGAGGACGACGACGTCGACTTCGCTGTTCTCCTGTCGGAACTGCCGCGAGTTCCCGGTCCGGACCCGGATGCGGCGTTGACCGCATACGGTGAGTCCGCGAAGAACATTCGCACCACGGCCGTGCCGACGGTCGTGCTCAGCACTGTTCTCACCGACGTCACGGATTACGGCCGGTCGGTGTCGAACTCCGTCGACTTTCCGCATGTGCTCGGCGGCATAGAACACGGTATGACTGCGCTGAGCAACGCTGTCCGCTGGGGAGCGTTGCATCGGGCGACGACGGCCGAGAACGCCGACGTGGCAGTCGATCCCGTGCCGCTGACGTTCGATCGTGAACCGACGGGAATGTGGACCGAGTATTCGGCAGGCAGACTCCTTGCCGAGCAGGGAGTTCCGGTGGTCCCGACGACGCTGGCGTCGACGGCGGAGGAGGCCGTGACCGCGGCAGCCGAGTTCGGTTATCCCGTCGTGCTCAAAGCCGTGGCCGACGGTCTGGGTCACAAGAGCGACATCGGCGGAGTGCGGCTGAACCTGCACGGTCCGGACGCGGTGCGCGACGCTTTCGACTCGGTGACGTCGGCATTGACCGAACTGGGCTCCCGCGGCGTCGCAACCGTCGTCCAACCCCAACGCAGCATGGACGGAATCGAGATGCTCGTGGGTGTCGTCAGGGACCCGGTGTGGGGGTTGACGCTCGCCGTCGGATTGGGCGGCGTGTGGGTCGAAGTACTTGCGGACGCCGCGGTCAAGGTGCTGCCGGTAACGGAGAACGACGTTCGTCAGGCCATCGAGGGCCTACGCGGAATCACCCTGCTGAAGGGTGCACGCGGCACGACCCCGGTCGACCTCGATGCGCTCGCTCGCACGGTCAAGACGGTCGCCGACGTCGCGGCCGGGCTAGGCGACCGACTGCAGGCGCTCGAGATCAATCCGCTGATGGTGAACGGTTCGCACTGCGAGGCGCTCGATGCACTCATCACCTGGACGGCGACAGACGACGAGAAGGACGAGGAGTTTCGATGACAGGGATCTGTGAAGGCAGAGTAGTGATCGTCACCGGGGCCGGACGTGGCATCGGCCGCGGGCATGCGCTCGAGTTCGCGCGTGAAGGGGCGACTGTCGTCGTCAACGACATCGGAGCCGACGTCGACGGAACCGGCAGTGCGGACGGTCCGGCGGGCGACGTGGTCGAGATGATTCGAGCCGAGGGTGGTCGCGCCCGCGTCGACGGTTCCGACGTGTCGGACGAGGAAGGCGCTCGCCGGCTGATAACCGACACCATCGAGGAATACGGTGACCTCCACGTACTCGTCAACAATGCAGGCATCCTGCGAGATCGAATGTTGACCAACATGACTGCGGCGGAGTGGGACGACGTCATCCGGGTGCATCTGCGCGGAACGTTTCTGCCCCTCCACCATGCCGCGCAGTACTGGAAGCGCCAGTCCAAATCGGGCGCGGCAGTGGACGCTCGGGTGATCAACACCTCGTCGTCGTCCGGGATATACGGGAACGTCGGGCAGGGCAACTACGGGGCGGCCAAGGCCGGTATCGCCAGCTTGTCGATCATCGCTTCGATGGAGCTGGCCCGGTACGGCGTCACCGTCAATGCCATCGCACCCGCGGCGCTCACTCGCATGACCGAGAACCTCGGAGGAAATGCCCGACGCGAGAAGCCCGCACCCGGTGAATTCGATCCGTCCGCGGCGGACAACATCGCTCCCCTCGTCGTCTGGTTGGGCAGCGAGCAGTCGAGTGGCATCACCGGGCGAGTGTTCAACGTTCGAGGCGGCCACATCAGCGTCGCCGAAGGCTGGCATGCGGGACCGAGCGAGGACAAGGGCGCGAAGTGGCAACCAGGCGAACTCGGCGAGGTGATTCCTCGGTTGGTCGCCGAGGCCGCGCCGAACGCGGGCATGAACGGGTCGATACCCGAAGGAGTGCGCTGATGCCGCTCGACGAATCCCTTGTCGGCGTACCGAGCGATCCGGCACGGAGGACCTGGGGATCCAAGGATGCCCTCCTGTACGCGGTGGGCGTCGGCGCCGGGCAGGACCACACCCTGCACGAGCTGCCGTTCGTCACCGAGAACTCGGCCCAGGTCGACCAACGCGTGCTCCCCACGTTCGCGGTCCTGGCTACACAGGCCCCGTCCGGACGTAAGCTGGGGAACTTCGATCCCGCCATGCTGGTCCACGCCGAACAGTCGTTCCACATCGACGGGTTGCTACCGGTCGACGGGGACGTACAGGTCACCTCGCGGGTGGTATCCATGCAGGACAAGGGGAGTGGCGCGCTCGTCGTGGTCGAAGCAGATGCCGTCGACAGCGTGACGGGCGCCCCCGTCGCGTCCACTCGCTCGTCGATGTTCATCAGAGGCGAGACGGTCGGCGGTGGACGGGCCTCGAGTCCGGAGGTGGCGCCCATGCCGTCGGGTGCGCCCGACGCGAAGGTGACCTATGCGACGCGGCCGGAACAAGCGCTCGTCTACCGCCTTTCGGGCGATCGGAATCCGCTGCATTCCGATCCGTCGTTCGCGGCACGCGCCGGATTCGACCGGCCGATCCTGCACGGGTTGTGCACGTACGGAATCACCGGTCGTGCCCTGTTGCACGAACTCTGCGGATCCGATCCAGCCAGGCTGCGCTCGATGGAGGGTCGCTTCACCAAGCCGGTTCGCCCCGGTCAGGATCTGACGGTGTCGATCTGGAACACCGCCGACGGCACGCGCTTTCGAACCGAACTTTCGGACGGAACGGTCGTGATCGACCGGGGAACGGTAGTGGTCGCATGACTGCCGGAACCGACGCGGGCCCGACGCCGGCGCCCGCACCGGAACACGATGTCGGCGACGGCGCCGCATTCTTCGACGGCGACGAGGGACGGTACGTGCCGCGACCACATGCGCGTAGTCCCTGGTCGGAGAACCTCGTGCACGGGCGACTCGTGTCGGGTCTGATGGCGAGGGAAGTGGAACGTTCGGATCTGGCCGGCCTGCATCCCGCGCGCATGACCACCGACCTGTTCCGGCCGATCCCGATGCAGCCGATAGACATCACCACCTCGGTCCGCCGATCGGGACGACGGGTGCGCATCGTCGAGGTGCTGGCGTCCGTGGACGGAACGCCGGTGGCGCTCGCCAGCGTGCAAGCGCTGCGGTCCGGAGGTGAGGCAGCCCAGGTGGCGTGGGTGCCGGAGCTGTACAAGGCACCGGCGCCCGACTTGCTGCCACCTCCCGAGCGTCGGGCACCACGGCACTTCGGTGAAGTTCGCCGAAGCGGCGACGGTGCACCCACACGGAAGTTCTCGTGGTTCCGCGAGACATGCCCGCTGCTGGAGGGTTCGGCGGATTCTCCGTTCGAGATCGCCGCGATGGCGGCGGACTGGGTCAGCCCGTTCACCAACATGGGTACCGACAGCCTGCAGTTCATCAATGCCGACGTGACGTTGTATCTCAGCCGCCTTCCGATCGGGCCGTGGATCGGTTTCGAGAACCTGGACCACAAGGCGGACAACGGTATAGCGGTGTCGGTGTGCGCTCTGCACGACGTGCACGGCCGCATCGGCACGGCGGCATCGGCTGCAGTTCCTTACTGACCTCACGAACGTACGACGACCGAGAAAAGAGAAACCGATGACCAGTTCCACGGTCCATACTCGGCGCATCTCCGCACCCGCTGCGGCCGCGCGCCCCAAAATGGCGCCGAAACCGACGCCCGAGACCGCCCACTTCTGGGCGTGCGCCACCGAGGAACGACTCGTGGTGCAGCGCTGCTCGAAGTGCCACACGACGTACTTCTATCCGCGCGACCTGTGCCCGTCGTGCAGTTCGGAACGGGTCGAGTGGATCGACTGTTCGGGCCGCGCGACCCTGCACACGTACGTCATCGAACACCGGCCGGGACCGGGGTTCGAGAACGATGGTCCGTACGTGGTGGCCGTCGTCGAACTGGAGGAAGGTCCCCGGATGATGACCAACATCGTCGGCGTGGACCCGGACCCGGACTTGCTGCCGCTCGACCTGCCTCTCGTCGTGCAATTCGAGGACCGCGGCGACGTCAAGGTACCGGTGTTCCGGCCCGAAGGGAGCAACGCATGAGCTCGGGAACGGTCATCGTCGGCGCCGCCGAAACCGATGAAATCGGCGTTCTACCGGACCATTCGACGCTGAAGCTGCATACCGAGGCTGCCCGGAACGCGCTCGCGGACTGCGGCCTGACGATCGGCGACGTCGACGGCATCGCTGGAGTATCCATGCCGGGGCCGTTGTCCGTCGCGCACAGCCTGGGCATCACGCCGCGCTGGATGGACACGACCAGTGTGGGCGGTACGTCCTTTCTGACGCATGTACGCCATGCGGTGGCCGCGCTCGAATCAGGTCAGTGTTCGGTCGTGCTGATCACCCACGGCGAATCGGGGCGGTCACGAGTCGGTGCACCCGCGTACGCACCGGACCCCGCGTCGCTACCGGGACAGTTCGAGGCGCCCTACGGCGTGACCGGGCCGCCGAGTCGGTTCACCCTCCCCTTCCTGCGTTTCATGAAGGAGACGGGTACCGAGGCGCGTCATCTCGCAGATGTGGCAGTGGCACAACGGAAATGGGCAGGCTTGAACCCCCGTGCGAAGTTCCGTGACCCCATCACCGTCGACGACGTCCAGAATTCTCCGGTCATTGCCTGGCCGTTCCACCTCCTCGAGTGTTGCCTGGTCACCGACGGCGGCGGTGCTCTGGTGTTGACGACCGCGGAGAGAGCGAGGGATCTCGAGGTACGACCCGTGCACGTCCTCGGAACCGGTGAGGGGTACGAAGGACCGGGTATCTCGATGATGGAGGATTTCACGTCGTTCAAGGGTTTCAAGAACTCCGGAGCCGACGCGTTCCGATCCGCCGGCCTGTCGACGTCCGACATAGACCACGTCATGATCTACGACGCCTTCGCCCATCTGCCGCTCTACGGGCTCGAGGACCTGGGATTCGTAGGGCGTGGGGATGCCGGAGAATTCGTGCGAGAGGGGAACACCGCTCCCGGAGGAACGTTGCCCGTCAACACCAATGGCGGAGGACTGTCCTACACGCACACCGGAATGTACGGGATGTTCGCGATTCTGGAGTCCGTGCGTCAGTTGCGAGGAACCGCCGCCGCCCAGGCCGACGGCGTACGGACGTCGCTCGTGCAGGGCAACGGAGGTATGTTCGCGGCCGGTGCCACTCTGATACTGGGGGCCGCCTGAGGACATGATCAGTCCGCTTCGACTTGACCGTCCGCCAATTCTAGAATTACGCTCTCCTGACGCAGAAGCGAGACGATGCTGGGGGGACACGATGACCGACAGGGCGGCTTCGGCGACGACGTGGCAGTGGAGCAAGACGGGGGAGACCCAGCGCAAGCTTCTCGACGCCGCGCTGGACGTGTTCGCCGAAGCGGGATTCCTCAACGCCAACATCTCCGACATCGTCGAGCGTGCAGGATCGAGTACCGGCAGTTTGTACCATCACTTCGGCGGCAAGGCCGAGTTGTTCAGTGCCCTGTGGGACAGGCACAATTCGGCGCATCTGGAGCAGGTTCGCTCGTCGGTTCTGGCCGAGCGCAGATCGGGTACGGCAGATCCGTTGGAGTTGTTCTGTATCGGCGCTCGCGCGTTCCTCGCGGGAAGTTGGCAACGCCGGGATGTCGCGCTGGTCTTCCTCGATACCGACGGGCCCCCCGGGTTCGAGAAATTGAGGCGTGACAGGAGGATCGAGTGGATTCGACAGAACTCGGCACTTCTCGGCCCGGGCGACGACAGTGAGCACAGGATCGCCCTGGGGGTGTTGACCGACATCATCGTGGAGTCTTCTCGCGAAGTGGTGTTGAACTGCAAAACCAAGAAGCAGGCGAACGCAGTGGCGGACATCATGTGCGACATGATTCGAAGGATTGCCGCACCCTGACACAGCTCGACAACCAGTACGGCCGGCTTGCCTGTTCTTCAGGCGGGCCGGCCGTCTTCGTGTATGTCGTGAATTCTCCTTCGCTGTAGCAATTTTGGCTTTCGTGGCGCTCGAATTCGGATAGATTTTCGAGTACGATTCTAGAAGTTACTTCTGAAAGAGGCCGCGATGTGGATCTCGAACGATGCAGTGTCGAAAGAATCGGTATCGAAGAATGCCGTGCCGGTTCCTGGTGTGGCAACACGGGTGGCGCCGAGGGTCGAGTGGCTTCTCGCCCCGAATGCGGGAGCATGGACCTTCGAGGGCACCAATACGTGGATAGTCGGCGAACCGGACGCCGATGCCTGTGCGGTGATCGACCCCGGACCGAAGGATGCAGACCACATCGAGTCGTTACTTCGGGTCATCGGACGCCGCTCGGTGTCCTACGTGGTGCTGACACACGGTCACAACGATCACGAGGGTGCCGCGAGCGGCATCGTGGATGCCACGGGCGCTCGAATCGTGAAAGCCAGAAAAGAGATGTCTCACAGCAACTTTCCCGACGAACTGGATGACGGGATCGAAGTCCGGTTGCTCCCGACGCCCGGCCACACACGGGATTCACTGTGCGTCTACTTGCCTGCCGACAGAATAGTGTTCACCGGAGACACCCTGCTGGGCAGCGGATCCCCTGTGGTGCACCCGGAACTGCTGCGAGAGATGCTCGACAGTCTGCGAACGTTGCGAGCGCTCGGAGCGTCGACCGCCGTGACCGCACTACCCGGGCACGGTCCCGTTGTCGCGGACTTGGCTGCGTCGGCAGATCGCCGACTGAACGCGCGCAACAGGAGGATTCGACAGGTGCGTGACCTGTTGTCCGAGCGGGAGATGTCCATCGACGAGCTCGTCACCCGGATGTACCCGGAGGTCGAGCACCCCGACGTCCTCTCGGCTGCCCGCAGCTCGATCCTCGCCATGGTCACCTATCTGAACGAGGAATCGGCGCTCGGCCGTACCGTCCTGCAGGACGATGCCCGATGACGGCACGTTCCGATACCGGCGAGGCCGACGCTCGGTGTGAAGCGGAGCAGGACACGCGCCCGGAACGTGAGGTCATGCGCGATGCATGGCGGACGTTGAGTGTGGTCGCCTTCGCGAGCATGGTGATAGGAATGTCCGGCAGCGCACTGAACGTCGCTCTGCCAACGGTCGCACGACATTTCGACGCCAGTAGTCTTGCCGCCAGCTGGATACTCCTCGCCTACATGCTCACCAACACGGTGTTGCTCGTGGCGTTCGGTCGCATGGCGGACATGTTCGGTCGTAGAACGATGTATCTCACCGGGCTCGCGTTCTACACCGTCGGAAGCATCGCGTGCGGGCTCGCTCCCAATGCCTGGTGGTTGGTGGGTTTCCGGGTGATCCAGGCTGCGGGCGGCGCAATGCTGTTGACCAACAGCGCAGCTCTCGTCACTGCGGCCTTTCCGCGCCGTCGCCTCGGCGAGGGAATGGGCATCTATCTTGCATCGTTTTCCATCGCTCAGCTCTGCGGACCGACGCTCGGCGGACTGCTCGCTCAACAGGCAGGTTGGCAGTGGGTCTTCTGGTTCAACGTTCCGATCGGGATTCTCTGCTTGCTGTGGGGATTCATCGCCCTGAAGCCGTCGCCGCGGACCGGTCGTTCGTACTCGCTCGATCTGCGAGGGAACGCCATGATCCTCGTGGCACTGACGTGCGGTCTTGCGGCGCTGTCGCAGGCCACATCGCTCGGATGGTCGCACCCTCTCGTCATCGGCGGGCTGATCGTCAGCGCTGCAATCGTTCCCCTGTTCCTGTGGTTCGAGAAGTCCGTCGACGATCCCTTGATCGATATCCAGTTGTTCAAGCACTGGCCGTTCGGATTCGGGCTGCTTGCGTCGTTTCTCAATTCGATTTCGCAGAGTGGCGTCGTACTGTTGATGGCGTTGTACTTCCAAGCGGTTTCGGGGGTCACACCGCTCGTCGCTGGAGTGATGGTGCTGCCGGTGGCCGTCGCAGCATTGACGGCATCGCTCAGTTCGGGTCCGTTGCAGCGGATCGTGTCGCCGTCGACCCTCGCCGTGACGGGCAATGTCGTGACAGTCGTGGCGCTCGTCGTTCTGTTCGTGGGAACAACTGGCCGAATGCCGCTCTGGGTACTTCTGGTGGGGTTGGCAATCGCGGGTTTCGGTTCGGGTCTGTTCATGCCGTCCAACGCGACAGCGATCATGGGCGATCTGCCCGACGAAAGACTGGGGATCGCCAACGCGATGCGCCTGTTGCTGCAGACAAGTGGATTCGTCGTCGGCACCGCGGTGATTCTGTCGGTCGTGACGAGTGCCCTACCACTCGACCTGCGCAAGTTCGTGTTCGCGGGCACGATCAGCGAGATCTCGGACTCGGCTGTCGAGCAACTGCTGACCGGATACGGGCGAACAATTATCGCGATGATCGTGGTGGCAATCCTGACAGTCGGAGTCTCACTCTTCGCGCGACACTCGCGCACCGCCGGTCGACGATGACCGGCGGTGCAGCGGAGTCCTACTTCAGCGCCCGGTTGACGGCCGAGACGACGGCGCGCAGGGATGCTGTGGTGATGGAGGTCGCGATGCCCGCGCCCCAGACGGTGACGGCGGTGCCGTTGGGTCCGGTGACGGAGGCTTCGACGTAGGCGGCGGCCTGGGCGTCGTCGCCGGCGGACATGGCGTGCTCGGAGTAATCGAGGACGCTGACGTCGTAGCCGACGGTCGACAGTGCGTCGACGAAGGCTGCGAGCGGGCCGTTGCCGGAGCCGGTGATGTCCTGTTCGACGCCGTCGAGCTTGACCGTCGCGACGATGTTGTCGGTGCCGCCGTCTGTTTCGGCGGCGATGACGCGCTGCTTGATGCGTTCGAGCGGGCGGATCGGCGACAGGTATTCCTGCGCGAAGACGTCCCACATCTCCTTGGGCGAGACCTCGCCGCCTTCACCGTCGGTGATGCGCTGCACGGCCTGAGAGAACTCGATCTGCAGTCGACGTGGCAGTGCCAGACCGTGATCGGACTTCATGATGTACGCGACGCCGCCCTTGCCGGACTGCGAGTTGACTCGGATGACGGCCTCGTAGGTGCGGCCGACGTCCTTCGGGTCGACGGGCAGGTACGGAACCTGCCAGGTGATCTCGCCGATGTCCGAACCCTGCTCGTCCGCAGTGGCTTTCATCGCGTCGAGGCCCTTGTTGATGGCGTCCTGGTGGCTTCCGGAGAACGCGGTGTATACCAGGTCGCCGCCGTACGGGTGGCGCTCGTGCACGGGCAGCTGGTTGCAGTACTCGACGGTGCGGCGTACCTCGTCGATGTTGGAGAAGTCGATCTGTGGGTCGACGCCGCGGGTGAACATGTTGAGCCCCAACGTGACCAGGCAGACGTTGCCGGTGCGCTCACCGTTGCCGAACAGGCATCCCTCGATGCGGTCGGCGCCGGCCTGGTAGCCCAGTTCGGCGGCAGCGACGCCGGTTCCGCGGTCGTTGTGCGGATGCAGCGACAGGATGATGCTGTCGCGCCGGTTCAGGTTGCGGCTCATCCACTCGATCGAGTCGGCGTAGACGTTGGGCGTCGCCATCTCCACCGTTGCGGGCAGGTTCAGGATGATCGGCTTCTCGGGCGTCGGATCGATGATGTCGACGACGGCGTCGCACACCTCTTTGGCGTACGCCAGCTCGGTGCCGGTGTAGGACTCGGGCGAGTACTCGTACCGCCAGTCGGTGTCGGGGTAGTTCGCGGCGACCTCGAGGCATTTACGTGCGCCGTCGGTGGCGATCTTCTTGATGACGTCACGGTCGGCGCGGAAAACGACGCGCCGCTGAAGAATGGACGTCGAGTTGTAGAAGTGGACGATCACGTTCTTCGCGCCCTCGCAGGCGAGGTACGTGCGTTCGATCAGTTCCGGCCTGCACTGAGTCAGGACCTGGATGGTCACGTCGTCGGGGATCGCGCCGTCTTCGATGATCTCGCGGACGAAGTCGAAGTCGGTCTGGCTCGCGGAGGGGAACCCGACCTCGATCTGCTTGTAGCCCATACGAACCAGCAGATCGAACATCCGACGCTTGCGTGCGGGGCTCATCGGGTCGATGAGGGCCTGATTGCCGTCACGCAGGTCGACGGCGCACCACTGCGGTGTTCGGTCGATGACCTTGTCCGGCCACGTGCGGTCGGGGAGCGTGATGGGCTCCACCTCGTCGGCGAACGGGCGGTACCGGTACGTCGGCATCGACGAGTTCTTCTGGGTGTTCCACACGGGCTGATCGCTGGGCGCGGGCCGTGACGGAGGGGTGATGGTGCGCGATCCGGATGTGAATGCGTCGGCAGGTGACATTGGTGTGATCTCCGAGGTTACTGGCTGTACTTGGATATCGACCGGCGCGATGAAACCCCGCGACGGGAAGCCAGTCTGGATCAGACCCCGTCGCGGCGATCGAGGAGAAGCGCGCGCTGCATGGATGCGAGTGTACTACTGCACCTCCACCTCTCACGGCCGGGTTCGCCGATCTCGTGTCAGTCGGGTAAACGACGCAATTCGACGACGGTCAGACCGAGGGCGTCGAACCGAGCCAACATGCCGCGCAGGGCGGTGTCGTCGTCGATCGGCCCGAACATTCGAGTGAACGTAGCGGGGACACGTGCGATCGACAGATCGGGGAACGCGGCCTTCGCACGTTCGGACAGGTCGCCTTCGACGACGAACTCGTACCGAACTCCGTGCGATATGCCGCCAGCGGGTTGAGCCATGTGCCCTCGCTCCACGAAGAGAATCGATGCTTCTCCACCAGCGTCCGCGCCCGGGTCGTCCACTGCATCACCCGTAGCAGATGAATGAATCGCAAGGGGAGCGTCCGTCAGAGCAGCCCGAGTTCGTGGGCGGCGGCGATGGCGTCGCGGCGAGAGCGGACTTCGAGCTTGCGGTAGATGCCGCGCAGGTGTGTCTTGATGGTGTTGACGGAGACGAAGTGGTCCGCGGCGATCTGCTCGGCCGTCCGCCATGACGGGAGTTCGCGCAGCAGTTCCAGCTCGCGACGGGTCAGTGCGGCATTCGGTGACCGGTCGACTCCGGCTCCCGAGTGTGGAACCGAGGCGCGGGCGAGGTCCGCGAAGGGCTCGAGAAGCCCGAACCTGCCGTGGTTGTGGGTCAGGACGTCGCGCACGGTGGTGCCCGCTTCCGCGAACGGAAGCAGAATCGACTCCGGTTGTGCGGCGGTCAGGGCAGCGACGGTGGAGTCGAAGGCGCGGGTGGGGTTCTTGCGTTCGACGGCGACAGCGGCGGCTGCGAGCAAGGCGCGGATCGAATTCACCGGGTTCAGGCAGCGCTTGGTGCCGTCGATGACGCGGGTCAGTTCGGCGTCGGCGGCGTCGAGACGCCCGGCTCGGCGGTGCAGTTCGGCCGCCAGGAGGTGGACTTCACCGACCGGACCGAGCCTCCGCGCGGTCAGGTCGACGAACTCCGCGGCGCGATGAAGTTCTCCTTGCCCGAGGTGTCGACGTTGAATCATCGGGGCCAGCAAGGCCTCGAATCCGGGTAGCGCCGGCCGTTCCAGGTCGGCTCGATCACGCTCGCTCGGCGCGGAACGGCCCGCCTCGTCGGATGCGCCGAGGGCCCACCGTGCCCGGCGTCCGTAGCTCGCGATGGCCAGGTCCGGTGAGGTGCAGATCGCGCGCCAGACGTCGTCGGGTGCAGCGTCTGCCGGCGTCAGCCGCACGATGCCGACGAGCAACTCGACCGACTGCGCGACGGCATGCACGGGCGATCCGGTGAGTCCGTGCGTCCGCGAGTAGTGGAGTGCGTCGTGCGCGGCGGTGTGTGCGTCGGTCAACTGTGATGCGAGGAAGTGACTTCCGGCGATCGTCGCCAGGCATGTGAGGGCGGTGAGGTGCAGATGTCCAGCCTGTGCGTGCGCGACGGCGTCGGACAGATGGACGTCCGCGGCGGCGCGTCGTCCGAGATGCAGTTCCGCGAGGCCCGCGACCATCGACGCGTAGGCGTCGAGATCCGGAGACCCTGATTGTCCGATTCCGACGCGCAGGGCCCGGTCCAGCGGCGTCGCCACGGTCCCCGTGTAGAGCGATGCGTGCAGATCGAGGGCCCTGCGCAGTACCTCGGCGCGAGGGTCGCCGAGGCCGTCGCCCGATCGTCGAAGCGCGGACAGGATGCTCACCGCGGGTGCGATCCGGCCGGTTGCCAGGAGAGCGGCCGCGCTGACCAGTCCTGTCCGAACATCGCGTCGAACATCTGCCGGGCTCTGCTCGACGGCGTCGAGTACCTGGGGGCCGTCTCCGCGCAACACCATGCCCAGGCCGGACTCGGACAGTATGTCGACGATTCGTGTGCAGTCGGCGGCGTGCACGCTGTGCTGGAGTGCGAACAACGGGTGGCGAGTGTCGGTGAACCACGAGGACGTGACGCGTTCGAGGTTCCTGATCTGCTCCGCCCCCAGACGTGCGATCTCCGCGCGGAGATAACCGCGCATGAGCGGGTGGTACCGGTAGCCGGTCTCGGGCCCGGGAATGCGATCGACGAGGAAGTTCTGGGCGAGAAGGCCGTCGATGATGTCCTGGCACCGACGGTCACCGGTGAGCTTCTCCGCGAGGTCGGCCGTGAACCAGTCGGGAACGGACGTCTCGATCAGGAACGTCCGGACGTGAGGCGGAAGGTTGGAAAGGACTTCCCCGACGAGGTAATCCGCGACGGTGTGCTGCGTCCCGGTGAATGCGTCGATGACCTCGGACGGCGGTCGCGCGCCCGTCAACGTCATTCCCGCAAGCCGCAGACCGGCCGCCCATCCCTCGGTCCGAACCATCAACTTGGACAGATCGTCCTCTGCGAGAACGGTTCCGGTGCGCGCCAACATCGCGGCAGCTTCGTCCGCGGTGAACGCGATGGCGGCCGGGGAGATGTCGTGCACTCGACCGTCCAGACGTAACTTCTGCAGCGCCAGAGGTGGTTCGAACCGTCCGGCGAGAACCGTGCGGACAGTGCGCGGCGGCCACCGCAGGAAATTGCCGAGCAACGACAGTGCGTCGTCGTCGTGGAGTAGATGCGCGTCGTCCAGGATCAACGTCACCGGACCGTCCACCGTGTCGAGTGCCTCCACGAGCAGCGCACCGAAGCTGCCCGGCGAGCCTGCAGGTGACGGCACCCGTGCCATCGCCTCGCTCAGCTCGTGCGAGCCCGCATGCTCGAACGCCGAGACGACCGACGATCGCAGATCCGCGACATCGTTGTCGGACTCCTCGACGGTCAGCCAGGCCACCGACCCGGCACGCGCACGTTCGTCGGCGCCGATCCAGTCGACCAACAGGGTCGTCTTACCCGACCCCGCCGGTGCGGTCACCAAGGTCACCACCGAGGGATCGGCGTCGTCGAGCATCGTGAGCAGGCGCGGCCGGCTGATCGTGGTTCGAGGACGAAGCGGAATTCTGCTGCGCAGCTCGGGCGGCGTCACCGAGGGCTGCCGAGACGGCGTCGAGAGTGAAGACAGGGGCAACGTGGTCATACACGACCCTCTCCCGACGAAAAAGGCGCATGTGATGCGATGGACCGGCCAATAGTATTCCGGTTCTTGCGATTTCGGGAAGTAACGCTCGATTCGGACACCGTTCGGTTCGCTTTGGAGGGGCTCAGGCGGAAGGCCGTCCGAGGAGAGTCGGCCGATCGGTACCCACCCGCCGAAACCGCCCGTTTATCCGGATGGACTCCACGTTTCACCCTCCTCGCATCGGGGTGACCCGGGCACCGGCGTCGGACGAATATCCTGGATTCGGGGCCGGGCTGGGACGTGAGCGGCCGGGGGAGACGCTCCCGGTGCCCGTCGGCGGACGGAAGACGCAGGTCAGGGGCGCTGTTGCCGTACCACCAGCGCAAGGAGAGGCCGGACCTCGGTAAGGTAGCTCCGGCAAGTTGCACCAATCGAGACGCACCCAAGCAGCGGAGGTACACACGCGTGGCTCTCATCGTCCAGAAGTACGGTGGATCGTCGGTGGCTACCGCCGAACGTATCCGACGCGTTGCTGAACGAATCGTCGAGACCAAGAAGGCGGGCAACGACGTGGTCGTCGTCGTGTCCGCGATGGGTGATACCACCGACGAGCTCCTCGACCTGGCCGAGCAGGTCTGCCCAGCGCCACCCGCGCGTGAAATGGACATGCTGCTGACGTCGGGTGAGCGCATCTCCAACGCCCTCGTCGCGATGGCCATTCATTCCCTCGGTGCCGAGGCACGCTCCTTCACCGGCTCGCAGGCAGGCGTCGTCACGACGAGCGTGCACGGCAACGCCAAGATCATCGACGTCACCCCCGGCCGCGTGCGCGACGCCCTCGACGAGGGTTCGATCGTTCTCGTCGCCGGTTTCCAGGGCGTCAGCCAGGACAGCAAGGACGTCACGACGCTCGGACGCGGTGGCTCGGACACCACGGCCGTCGCCCTCGCGGCGGCATTGAACGCCGACGTCTGCGAGATCTACACCGACGTCGACGGCATCTTCACCGCCGACCCCCGCATCGTTCCGAATGCACGCCACCTCGACACGGTCTCGTTCGAGGAAATGCTCGAGATGGCGGCCTGCGGAGCCAAGGTGCTCATGCTGCGCTGCGTCGAGTACGCACGTCGCTACAACGTTCCCGTACACGTTCGGTCGTCGTACACCACGAAACCCGGAACCATCGTCTCCGGATCTATGGAGGACATTCCAGTGGAAGAAGCCATTCTCACCGGCGTCGCACACGATCGCAGCGAAGCCAAGGTCACCGTGGTCGGCATCCCCGACTCCCCGGGGTACGCGGCGAAGATCTTCCGCGCCGTCGCGGATGCGGAGATCAACATCGACATGGTGCTGCAGGGAGTGTCCAAGGTCGACACCGGCAAGACCGACATCACGTTCACCTGCCCCAAGTCCGACGGCCCGACGGCCGTGGAGAAGCTCACCAAGCTGCAGTCCGAGATCGGGTTCGCGCAGGTCCTCTACGACGACCACATCGGCAAGGTCTCCCTCGTCGGCGCAGGCATGAAGAGCCACCCGGGCGTCACGGCCACGTTCTGCGAGTCCCTCGCGGACGCAGGTGTCAACATCGACCTGATCAGCACGTCGGAGATTCGTATTTCCGTGTTGGTCAACGACAATCAGCTCGACGAGGCCGTGCGTGTACTGCACGAGGCATTCGATCTCGGCGGCGACGAAGAAGCCGTCGTACACGGAGGTACAGGACGATGACCGTAGTTGCAGTCGTAGGAGCCACCGGCCAGGTCGGCGCCGTCATGCGAACCCTGCTGGAAGAGCGCAACTTTCCTGCAGACACGGTTCGGTTCTTCGCGTCGGCGCGGTCGGCGGGCAAGAAGCTGCCGTTCCGCGGCGAGGAGATCATCGTCGAGGACGCATCCACCGCCGACCTCGCCGGGATCGACATCGCGCTGTTCTCCGCCGGTGCGACCCTCTCTCGCGAGCAGGCCCCGCGCTTCGCCGCGGCCGGTGCCGTCGTCATCGACAACTCCTCGGCGTTCCGCAAGGACCCCGAGGTTCCCCTCGTGGTCAGCGAGGTCAACCCCGACGCGGCGAAGAACCCGCCCAAGGGCATCATCGCCAACCCCAACTGCACCACGATGGCCGCGATGCCGGTCCTGAAGGTGCTGCACGACGAGGCGGGCTTGCAGCGCCTCATCGTCTCCAGCTACCAGGCGGTCTCCGGCAGTGGCCTGGCCGGAGTCGAAGAACTCGCCACCCAGGCGCGTGCCGTCATCGACGACGCGGAAAAGCTGGTGCACGACGGTTCGGCGGTCGACTTCCCGGCGCCGAACAAGTACGTCGCGCCCATCGCCTTCAACGTGTTGCCGCTCGCGGGATCGCTGGTCGACGACGGTTCCGGCGAGACGGACGAGGATCAGAAGCTCCGTAACGAGTCGCGCAAGATCCTCGGGCTGCCGGACCTGCTGGTCAGCGGCACGTGCGTCCGTGTTCCCGTCTTCACCGGCCACTCGCTGTCGATCAACGCCGAGTTCGCGTCGCCGTTGTCGGTGGAGCGCGCACGGGAACTGTTGGCGTCGGCACCGGGCGTCGAGCTCGTCGACGTTCCGACCCCGCTGCAGGCTGCGGGCAAGGATGCATCGCTGGTCGGTCGGATCCGTCAGGACCCGGGCGTTCCCGAGGGCCGCGGACTCGCGCTCTTCGTGTCCGGCGACAACCTGCGCAAGGGCGCTGCTCTGAACACGATCCAGATCGCAGAACTGCTCGTTTAGGCGCCTTCGGCGCGCGTGAGTGGAAATGTAGGCTCCGGGGCAGGAGCGGAGCCGACGGAGCGACCAGAATGCACCGAATTTCCACTCACAACAGGGGGGTGTCGTGTGAACGAGATGTCACGGCGATCCGCGTTTCGCCTGGCCGCCTTCGGTGTCGTCGCCGCGGCGCTGCCGGCGTCGTCGGCCGTGCGCCGCGCGACTGCGGACGACATCTTCGGCGGCCACAGTCCACTGCTGTTCCATTCGCCGCCCCTGCAGCCGTTCCGCGACGAGCTACCCCGTCTGCCCGTCGTCTCCGGCACTGCCGTCGAGCTGAGGGCGCGAAGCGGATCGCATTCCTTCCACGCGGATCTCGCGCCCGGTCCGACGTTCGGTTACGGCGATCTCGACTACCTCGGGCCGACGATCGAGAGCGTCCAAGGCCAGCCCTGGACGTTGCGCTACAGCAACGACACGGACGGTAATCCGTTGGCCGCCGATGTCGACACCTCCCTGCACGGCATGAGCGAACACGACCGGCACATGACGCCGACCTCGCTGCATCTGCACGGGGCGATCACGCAGCCCGATTCCGACGGGCACTCCGAGATGCTGGTCCGTCCCGGCGAGTCGCTGACCCACAGTTTTTCCGGCCTGAACGACGCGGCCGGGTTGTGGTACCACGATCACGCGATGTCCATGACGCGCATCAACGTCTACGCGGGGCTCGTCGGCGTCAATATCGTTCGTGATCAGCATGATTCGGGGGCAGCGGACAATTCGCTCGGACTCCCGTCCGGCGAGTTCGAGATCCCGCTGGTACTGCAGGAGAAGATCATGAATCCCGACGGATCGATGAGCATTCGGTCCAACATTACTGTGCCGCAGGGCAAGTGGGAGGGCGGCGGAACCGGCGACGTCGGCGTCGTCAACGGAAAGATATGGCCGACGATGGAAGTCGCGCGCGGCCTCTACCGGTTCCGTATCGTCAACGCAGGTTCGTACTCGGTGTGGAATCTGTTCATGTCGGGCCAACAGAGCGCGCAGCGGCTGCAATTCTGGGTCATCGGGAACGACGGCGGACTGCTCGACGCACCCGTTCGAACCGACAGTGTTCGCCTCGCGCCCGCGGAGAGAATCGACGTCCTGGTCGACTTCGGGGCCGCAGATCCCGGCGAGCTGATCGAACTGCGCAACGACGAGCCGCCCCCGGCACAAGCCGCGTCGCTGGGAGCGATACCGATGCCGTTGTTCTGCCAGTTCAGGGTGGCGTCGGGCCGCGGGTTCACCGGCGACGTCATGACCATGTACCGAGGTGGGAAGGGGCAACCTCCGCTTCTGCCCGCGCTGCCTCAGGTGCAGGTGCAACGCACCGTGACCGTGAATCAGCCGTCGGCAGGCCTGTCGTTGGCACCGCCGATGATGACGCTCAACAATCTGCGGTACAGCGACCCGGACATCGAGATGCCCGCGCAGGGAGCCGTCGAGCAGTGGAACATCGTCAACACCACGCTCGAACCGCATCCGATTCACCTGCATCTGGTGCATTTCCGGACCCTCGGTCGTGCTCCGATCGACCTCGCTGCGTACCAGCGCGACAATCCGCGCCCCGACATCGGGGTCAAATGGGCCCCCGACGTCGAACGGTACGTCACCGGGCCGCTTGCTGCGCCTGCGCCGTGGGAAGCGGGTGCCAAGGACACAGTGAACACGTACCCGGGGACGGTCACGCGGATCCTCGTCCGGTTCCCCCGCGCCGACGAACTCGGATTCGACCCGGACGCAACGTTTTCCGCCGGGTCCGGCGGGCACCACGGCTCGGCCGAGCTGCAGGGGTACATGTGGCACTGCCACATGCTCGACCACGAAGACCACGAAATGATGCTCCGCTACCGCCTGGTGTGAGGCCTGCCGTGTGATCGTCGACGGCCGATCCGGCTGTCGAACTAAAAAGCAGTCTGGACTGTTTGTTGATTTTCGGATACGGTCAGCAGTGTGACCCAGAGCACCGAACTGACCGAACGCCGCACACAAGCGGAACGCACGGCGGGCACGCAGGCCAAACTGCTCGACGCGGCGATCGAGTGCCTCGTCGAACTCGGCTTCGCGCGGACCAGCACGCAGGAGATCGCTCGACGTGCCGGCGTGTCCCGAGGAGCGCAACTGCATCACTTTCCGACGAAGGAAGCGTTGGTCACCGCGGCCGTCGGCCATCTGGTGGACAAGCGACTCGCAGAAATCCTGGCCGCGAAGCCCGATCCCGAGCGCGGTGTCGAGGTGTTGAGCGAAGCATTCTCCGGCCCACTCTTCTACGCGGCGCTCGAACTGTGGGTCGCCGCCAGGACCGACGCCGCCCTGCACGAGGCGATGCTTCCGCTCGAACGCAAGGTGTCCGAGGCGCTGATGGGAGGTGCGTCCATCGTCATGGGTAGCCGGATGTCCACCGAGAGCATCGAACTCAGCATAGAACTGGCTCGCGGACTGGCCGTGTCGGCCTTGTTCCGTAGCCCCGACGCCGACGCCGCACTCCGGTCGCGGTTGTTGCCCGCATGGGAGCAGAAGGTGATGGAATGGTGATCCCCAGTTCGGTCGATGTACTGGTCGTCGGCGCAGGATTTGCTGGAATAGCCGCGGCCACCAAGGTTCTCGACGCAGACCCGTCGGCGGACGTGCTCGTCATCGAACGTGCTGCCGACGTCGGCGGAACGTGGCGTGACAACACGTACCCCGGGTGTGCGTGTGACGTGCCGACGTCGCTCTACTCGTTCTCGTTTGCACAGAGCCCCGAGTGGACGCACACGTTCGCCCGTCAGCCGGAGATCTACGCATACCTCAGGGGAGTCGTGGAACGGACGGGTCTGCGTGAGCGCATCGTCACCGAATGCGAATTACTCGGCGCCACCTGGGATTCCGCATCATCGCGGTGGAACGTGCAGACGTCGTCCGGCCCGGTGTCGACGCGTGTGCTCGTCGCGGCGACGGGTGCTCTGTCGACTCCGAAACTTCCCGAGGTGCCCGGTATCGAGATGTTCACCGGCGAGATGTTCCACTCCGCGACGTGGAACCACGATCACGACCTGACGGGTAAACGCGTCGCCGTCATCGGCACGGGCGCATCCGCCGTGCAGTTCGTGCCCGAGATCGCCGACCGTACCGAGCGGCTCACGGTGTTCCAACGAACTCCCGCCTGGGTCATTCCTCGGTTGGACCGCACCCTCGGCCGCGTCGAGAAGGCGATGTATCGGCGTTTCCCCCTGTCGCAGAAAGCGGTACGGGCGGCCATCTACAGCTACCGGGAGGCGTACGTCCTCGGTCTGGCGCGCTTTCCCAAGGTGCTACCGCTGGTGTCGATCGTAGCGAGGACGCACCTGCGTCGGCAGGTGAAGAACCCGGCGAAGCGGGCGGCTCTCACACCGAACTTCGTCATCGGATGCAAGCGGATCCTGCTGTCCAACGACTGGTTGAAGACCCTCGACCGAAGCGATGTCGACCTGGTGGCAAGCCGGCTCGCTTCGATCGGGGAGAACTCGGTCAGCGCGGCCGACGGCACGTCCTACCCGGTGGACACGATCATCTTCGCCACCGGATTCACCCCGACGGAGCCACCCGTCTCCCACCTGCTCGTCGGCGACAACGGGGAGACGCTCGCTCAGAAGTGGGGTGGCAGCCCCAACGCATTCCGAGGCACCACCGTCAGCGGATTCCCGAACCTGTTCCTGATGTACGGGCCCAACACCAACCTCGGCCACAGTTCCATCGTCTACATGTTGGAATCCCAGGCCGAGTACGTGGTGTCCGCGTTGGCGCAGATGCGTGAGCGGGGCATCGGCTCCGTCGACGTCACGGAAACCGCCCAGAAGGAATACAACACGTGGATCCACGACTCGCTGGCCGGAACGGTGTGGAACTCCGGCGGTTGCTCGAGTTGGTACCTGGACTCCGAAGGAAAGAATCCGGTGATGTGGCCGACCTACACGTTCACGTTCCGTAACTCGACCCGGACGTTCGACTTGGACAAATACGAAACGAAAGGATCTGCGAGATGACCCATTTCGACGTTCTTGTCATCGGATCAGGGTTCGGCGGTAGCGTCAGCGCGCTCCGCGCGGTCGAGAAGGGGTACAGCGTCGGCGTGCTCGAATCCGGCCGGCGCTTCGCCGACGATCAGCTGCCGAAGACCAGTTGGCGACTGAGAAAATACCTGTGGGCGCCCGCCCTCGGATGCTACGGAGTACAGCGCATTCATCTGCTCCCCGACGTTCTCGTCATGGCGGGGGCAGGCGTCGGCGGTGGATCGCTGAACTACGCCAACACTCTGTATCAGCCCCCGAAACGGTTCTTCGAGGATCCGCAGTGGGCAGGTATCACCGACTGGCACCGTGAACTCGGCCCGTACTACGACCAGGCCAAACGCATGCTGGGCGTCGAGACCAACCCCACGATCACCCCGTCGGACAAGGTCATGAAGGAAGTGGCCGAGGATATGGGGGTGGGGGAGACGTTCACCAGCACACCCGTCGGTGTGTTCTTCGGTCAGCCGGGAAGGACCGATCCGGACCCGTTCTTCGGCGGCGTCGGGCCGGCACGGACCGGCTGCACCGAATGTGGATCCTGCATGACGGGATGTCGCGTCGGGGCGAAGAACACACTCGTCAAGAACTACCTCCATCTCGCGGAACACGCCGGCGCACAGATCTTCCCGCTGACGACGGTCACCTCGGTTCGGCCACGCGCAGGGGGAGGCTACGAGGTGGTGACGCGTCGCACGGGCGCAAAACTGCGCCGGGCCGACACCGTCATGACTGCCGACCAGGTGGTCTTCGCGGCGGGTACCTACGGCACCCAGAAGCTGCTGCTGGCGATGAAGGAGACCGGGCAGCTGCCCAAGCTGTCCGACCGGATCGGCGGCCTCGTCCGAACGAACTCCGAGGCTGTCCTCGCCGCAACCGCGCGGGGTCGCGAGATCGACTACACCCAGGGCGTCGCCATCACGTCGTCGTTCCATCCGGACGATCACACGCACATCGAACCCGTTCGATACGGCAAGGGCAGCAACGCAATCGGTCTCCTGCAGACAGTGCTGAGCGACGGAGGGGGTCGCACGCCTCGGGTGCTGAAGACTCTCGGCGTCGCGCTGCGTCACCCCGGTGCTGCGCTGCGCAGCCTGTCCGTCCGTCGCTGGTCCGAACGCACCGTCATCGCACTCGTCATGCAGACCGACGACAATTCACTGGAGCTGGGTTCGAAGAAAGGGCTGTTCGGCAGGCGTCTGACCAGTCGTCCCGGCCAGGGCGACCCACCTCCGCAGTGGATCCCGCAGGGGCACGAGGCAATACGCATGCTCGCGGACAAGATCGGGGGTGACCCGGGTGGCTCCATCGCAGAAATCGTCAACATCCCGATGACGGCGCACTTCCTCGGAGGGTGCGCGATCGGGGAGAACCCCGAGCGCGGCGTCGTCGACGCCTACCACCGGGTCTACGGATACGACGGCCTTCACGTCGTCGACGGCTCAGCAGTGAGCGCCAATCTGGGCGTCAATCCGTCCCTGACGATCACCGCCCAAGCCGAGCGCGCCCTCGCGTTGTGGCCGAACAAGGGCGAGACCGATCAGCGCCCGTCTCAGGGTCAGCCCTACCGCGAGATCAAGCCGACACAGCCACGCTCGCCGGTAGTGCCCGCCTCGGCCCCCGGTGCCCTGCGGCTGCCCCTGACCGTGAAAGGAGCGTGACGTCCCATGTGGAGCGTCAGTGAATCCGAGTCACCCAGAACCGAGTGGCCGCAGAGCCCGCCACCGCCGTGGCCTGCGTCGGTACGCGCCACGATCTGGTGGCATCGCGCGACCGACGAAGGACGCGCACTGCTTCCGCAGAAAGATCTGCCGGTGACCATGGCCATGGTCGTCGACTATCTGGATTCACCGGTCGGCCCGTACCGAGAGATCCTCGCCAGCCCGGTCCTGCGGCGGCCGGGGAAGCTCATCGGCGCGATGCCTCGCATGGCCGTGCCGTTCATCGCCGTCGACTCCGAGACATCCGTGCACGGAGGACGCACACATTGGAACCTCCCCAAGGTGCTCGCACACTTCGGCGGTGACGTGCTGGGGACATCGACGGCCAGCGGCGACGGATGGGCTGTCGACGTCGCCGCACGAGGCGTCGGGCCGCGGTTCCCGATTCGGGGCGGTCTCGGCTTCGCGCAACCCGTCGACGAGGAAGTCTCCCTGGCCGGCGCCTCGCTCAAGGGCAAGGCGAGACTGTGCCGCGTGCAGGTCGACGCGACAGGACCGTCGCTGGGGGACTGGCTGCGTCCCGGTTCCCACTTCGGCCTCCAGATCGTGTCCGGGACCATGTCGACAGGTGCATCGCGGCTGGTGGGTGACATCGAAGTCTGACGGCCGGTGTCATCCGGTCGGTCCCGCTGGCTCCACTCGCGTCTTTTGACTGATTCAAAAAAATGGCCCGAACAGGTTCGAAAACACGCAGACCGGTTATACGAGCGTGATAGACGTTCCGAGTACAGCCATGGCAGTCGGAGCCAGCCCCTCCGACTGTCCTCAGTGAATCTCTCAGGAGGCAGCCCGAATGACAGAACCGGCCACCACCAGCAACTCCGGAATCCCCGTACCCAGCGACGACCAGTCGTTGACGGCAGGAACACAAGGCCCGATCCTTCTTCAGGACCACTACCTCATCGAGAAGATGGCTCAGTTCAACCGTGAGCGTGTCCCGGAGCGCGTCGTGCACGCCAAGGGTGCGGGTGCGTTCGGAGTCCTCGAAATCACCGAGGACATCTCGAAGTACACCAAGGCCGCCGCCCTGCAGAAGGGCGTCAAGACCGAAGCGCTCGCCCGGTTCTCCACCGTCGCCGGTGAGCAGGGAAGCCCGGACACCTGGCGGGACCCGCGCGGATTCGCGCTGAAGTTCTACACCACCGAAGGCAACTGGGACCTCGTCGGAAACAACACCCCGGTGTTCTTCGTCAAGGATCCCATCAAGTTCCAGGACTTCATCCGCAGCCAGAAGCGCATGCCGGACTCCGGGCTGCGCGACCACAACATGCAATGGGACTTCTGGACGCTCTCACCCGAGTCCGCCCACCAGGTCACCTGGCTCATGGGTGACCGGGGTATCCCCAAGAGCTACCGCCACATGGACGGCTTCGGCTCACACACGTACCAGTTCATCAACGACGCCGGCGAGCGTTCCTGGGTGAAGTTCCACTTCAAGACCAACCAGGGCATCGACTTCCTGACCCAGGAGAAGGCCGACGAGCTCGCGGGAACCTCCCCCGATCACCATCGTCAGGACCTGTTCGGTGCGATCTCCGAAGGCGACTTCCCGAGCTGGGACTTCTACATCCAGGTCATGCCGTACGACGAGGCCGAGGGCTACAAGTACAACCCCTTCGACCTCACGAAGGTGTGGTCGCAGAAGGACTACCCGAAGATCAAGGTCGGCAAGCTGACCCTGAACCGCAACCCGGAGAACTTCTTCGCGCAGATCGAGCAGAGCTCGTTCGAACCGTCGAACCTGGTACCGGGAATCGCCGCCAGCCCGGACAAGATGCTGCTCGGACGCATCTTCTCCTACGCCGACGCGCACCGTTACCGCATCGGCACCAACTACGCGCAGCTGCCGGTCAACGCACCCAAGGCCCAGGTCAACTCCTACTCCAAGGAAGGGTCGATGCGGTACTCGTTCAACTCCGCCGACACTCCGGTGTACGCACCCAACTCGTACGGCGGCCCGCACGCGGACACCGCGAAGTACGGAGACGACGGATCGTGGGACTTCGAGCCACGTTTCGTCCGCACCGGATACATCGAGCATCCCGAGGACAGTGACTTCGCACAGGCCGGCATCCTCGTCCGCGAGGTCATGGACGACGATCAGCGAGAGCGTCTGGCGGGCAACATCGTCGGCCACGCACTCAACGGAGTGACCGAGCCCGTGCTGCAACGCGTCTTCGAGTACTGGACGAACGTCGACCCCGACCTCGGCAAGAAGGTCGAGGAAGGTGTGCGCGCAGGCCAGAGTGACGCAGCGCCGACGACCAGTCAATCGCCGACCACCCCCGGCGACGAGGCCGAGAAGGTCTGACGCGTCACAATCGGGAACATCGTCCACGTCCGGGCCGTTGAGCCGAGCGACCGTTGAGAACGTAGGAGGCGCACTCATGACCAACCCCATCAGCAGCACTCTCGATGCAGGTCAGCAGAAGATTGCCGGAGATGCCCTGCAGGGCACCGTCGTCGACCTGATCGACCTGTCCCTCATCGCGAAGCAGGCGCACTGGAACGTCATCGGCAAGAACTTCCGTTCGGTGCACCTCGCGTTGGACGAACTCGTCACCGCAGCACGGGACTTCACCGATGAGGCCGCCGAACGTGCAACGGCGATCGGAGTCAGCCCGGACGGACGCTCGGCCACGGTGTCGGCCACAGCAGGCACCAAGGGATTCGGTGAAGGCTGGACCAAGGACGAGCAAGTGATCGCCGCCGTGGTGGACAACCTTGCCGCAGTGGTGGATCGGCTCCGAGGACGCATCGCGGACACCGAGGCCGCAGATCCCGTGACGCAGGATCTGCTCATCGCCATCACCGCCCGTCTGGAGCAACTGCACTGGATGTGGCAAGCGCAGGTCGACTGACCGCAACCCTGTGAGCAGGCCCTCTTCCCCATCGGGAAGGGGGCCTGCTCACGTTTCACCCCGGTACGACGCGGGTAGCCGTGGGCAATGACTTCGACTTCAGGCGCAGTCCTGTTCGACATCGACGGCACCCTGGTGGACTCCAACTACGTTCACGTGGACGCGTGGTCCAGAGCGTTCGCCGACGCCGGGGTGACCGTCCCGTCGTGGAGGATCCACCGGTGCATCGGCATGGACGGCGACAAGCTACTCGAATCGCTCGTCGGGTCCTCCGACAGTGCCGCAGCACTCGAAGCGAAGGATTTGCACACCAGCTACTACCAGCAAGCGATCGCGCGGCTGCAAATTCTGCCCGGCGCGCGAGAGTTGCTGCAGCGCATCGACGATGCAGGCCTGACCGTCGTACTGGCCACGTCGGCACCCGAGAACGAACTCGCCCACCTCCGTGACCTCCTCGACGTCGAGGACATCGTGTCCGTCGTGACTTCGTCCGAGGACGCCGACGTGGCCAAGCCGAGCCCCGAGATCGTCGATGTCGCTCTGCAACGCGCAGGCGTCGAAGCCCGCGGAGCGGTCATGATCGGCGACAGCGTGTGGGACATGAAGGCGTCCAGACGCGTCGGAGTGGCAGGAATCGGCGTCCGGTGCGGAGGAGTACCCGACGCCGAATTACGCGCGGCCGGCGCAGAAGCGGTCTACGAGGACCCGGCGGACCTCGTCGAACAACTGACCGACAGCCCCATCGCGAGGTTGACCGCCGTATGAGTCGTCAGGACGGCTACGCAGCAATCGAAGACTACGCAGCGATCGGAGACGGACGGACGGTCGCCCTGATCGCCGACGACGGCCGAATCGACTGGCTTCCCATCCCCAACCTCGACTCGCCGCCCCCGTTCGCCGCCGTCCTGGACGCCGAGCACGGCGGCACCTTCGCGCTCGCCCCCGTCGAACCCTTCTCCGTAGAGCGTGAATTCGTCGAGGGAACCAACGTGCTGACGACGTTGTACACGACCGACACGGGAACTGTCCGCGTCACCGACTCGCTCAACACCGGGGTGGCCGGCAGGCTGCCCTGGGTGGAACTCGGACGTCGCATCGACGGTGTGCAGGGAACCGTCGACATGGCGTGGAAGGTAGCCCCGGGAACCATGCTCGGTATCGCGTCCCCGTGGGCGTACGACACCCAGCACGGCACCGTGCTCCGCGCCGACGGCCTGACGATGGCCGTTCGCACCCTCGAGGCGGACGACGTGACCGTCGGAGACCAGATCATCGACGGCACGTTCACGACGGCGCCCGGATCACGTCACCTGATCGGGCTGGTCGGCACCGAGAACGAACCGCTGCATCTGCCCGAGCCCATCAAGGTCGACGAAGGTATCGACCGCACCGTCGGCAACTGGAGGATGTGGTCCGACGAATTCCACTACGACGGACCGTGGAAAGAGCACGTAGCACGCAGTGCCCTGGCTCTGAAACTGTTGCTGCACAGTCCCTCCGGTGCAATAGCCGCAGCCGCGACGACGTCCCTGCCGGAGAACAGGACCGGTGGCAAGAACTGGGACTACCGCTACGCATGGGTCCGCGACACCGCGTACACGATCCGAGCGCTCATCAGGTTCGGTCTACGTGAAGAAGTACACGCCGCAGTGGCCTGGCTGCTGAAGGTCATCCGGCTCAACGATCCTCTCGTCAACGTGTTCTACACGCTCGGTGGCGAACTCCCCGGCGGCACCGAACAACCCGACGTACCGGGATGGCGCGGCGTCGGACCCGTCGTCAACGGCAACGCCGCCGCAGATCAGTTGCAGCTGGGGATCTTCGGAGACCTGTTCGCGATCGTGCGGTTGTACGTGGACGCAGGCAACGTGCTCGACGCCGAAACCGGCAGACTGCTGGCCACCATCGCCGACGAAGCCTGCGACTCCTGGCAGCGCCGCGACGCCGGAATCTGGGAACTCGAGGACGAACAGCACTACACCAGCTCCAAACTGGGCTGCTGGCAAGCGCTCGACTGCGCAGTCCACCTCGCCGAAGAGGGGCAGATCCCCGGCGTCGCCGACAGGTGGCGCGCCGAACGCGGGCGCATCAGGCGCTACGTCGAGGAGGAATGCTGGTCCGAAGAACGACAGGCCTACCTCGCCTACCCGGGAGCAGACGGTCTCGACGCCTCGGTGCTACTGGCCGCGGAGATGGATTTCGACCGGGGAGAACGGCTTTCGTCGACCATCGATGCGTTGGGCCGTGAGCTCGGCGTCGGTCCACATCTCTACCGATACAGCGGCGTCGACAAGGAGGAGGCCACGTTCGTCGCGTGCGGCTTCTGGCGTGTCTCGGCGCTCGCCTGTGTCGGACGCGACGCCGAAGCATCCGAACTGATGGACCAACTCGTCGAGACGTCGAACGACGTCGGTCTCTACAGCGAGATGATCGATGCTTCGGACGGGTCGTTTCTGGGTAACTTCCCGCAGGGCTTGAGCCACCTGGCCCTGGTGAACGCAGCGCTGACAATTGCGCATTCGCACGACGCAACGAACTGACTCGTAGGAACGAGGACGCACACATGGATCTGGGAATCGAAGGCCGCGTTGCGGTCGTGACAGGGGCGGACTCCGGCATCGGTTGGCACACAGCTCGATTGCTTCTCCAAGAAGGAGTCACGGTCGTGGTCACCGACCGGGACGAAGAGACGCTGACGAAAGCAGCAGCCGAACTCGACGCTGCCCCGGACAAATTGTTCGCCTTCGCCGCCGACGTGACCGACGCCGACAGTGTCGCCGAACTCGCCCGGAAGACAGCAGCGGCGGTCGGCGACATCGACATACTCGTTCAATCCGCGGGAGTGACCGGCGCGCAAGGACTCTTCCACGAAATCGACGACGAAGGATGGGCCAGCACCGTCGAAACCGACCTGCTCGGGCCGGTGCGGGTGGTCCGAGCCTTCCTGCCCGCACTGCGGCGCGGTGGGTGGGGACGCATCGTTCTGCTCGCATCCGAGGACGCCGAGCAGCCCTACATCGACGAACTGCCGTACTGCGCATCGAAGGCAGGAATCCTGTCGCTGACCAAAGGATTGTCCAAAACCTATGCATCCGAAGGTATTTTGGTCAATGCGGTCTCGCCCGCCTTCATCCACACCCCGATGACGGACAAGATGATGGACAAACGTGCCGACGAACGCGGCACCGACCGCGACGAAGCAATCGAGACCTTCCTCGACGAGGAACGACCCTTCATGGAACTGAAACGACGCGGCGAACCCGACGAGGTCGCATCCGTCGTCGTGTTCCTCTGCTCGGAACGCGCATCCTTCGTCAACGGCACCAACTACCGCGTGGACTCCGGGTCCGTCGCAACCATCTAGAGGAGGCACCATGACCAACTTCGGCTACACCCTCATGACCGAACAGAGCGGCCCCAAAGAGCTCGTGAAGTACGCCGTCGGCGCCGAGAACGTCGGTTTCGACTTCGAGGTGGCAAGCGACCACTACTCACCATGGCTGTCCTCCATGGGCCACGCACCGTACGCCTGGACCACGCTGGGAGCCGTCGCACAGGCCACCGAACGCGTCGAGCTCATGACCTACGTGACGTGCCCCATCATCCGGTACCACCCCGCCGTCGTCGCACAGAAAGCAGCAACCCTCCAGATCCTCGCCGACGGACGCTTCACCCTCGGCCTCGGCAGCGGCGAAAACCTCAACGAACACGTCGTCGGCGAAGGCTGGCCGTCCATCGACAAGCGCCAGGACATGTTCGCCGAAGCACTCGACATCATCGGCAAACTCCACGCAGGCGGCTTGGTGACATACGAAGGCAAGCACTTCCGCGTCGACTCCGCACGCATCTGGGACCTACCCGAAGGCGGCGTGCCCATCGGCGTCGCCGTGTCCGGTGAAAAATCCATCGCCCGATTCGCGCCCTACGCCGACCACCTCATCGCCGTCGAACCCAACGCAGACCTCGTGAAAGGCTGGGTCGACCACCACGACGGACCATCACGCACCATCGGCCAGATCCCCATCTCCTGGGACCCGGACAAGGACGCCGCCATCGACCGCGCCCACGACCGATTCCGCTGGTTCGCCGGAGGCTGGGCCGTCAACGCAGACCTCCCCACCACCGCAGGCTTCGCAGGCGCAACACAATTCGTCCGCAAAGAAGACGTAGCCGACACCATCCCCTGCGGCCCCGACCTCGACGCCATCGTCGACGCCGTCAAGCCCTACTGGGAAGCCGGCTTCACCGACATCGCCCTCGTCCAGGTCGGCGACGAAACCCAGGAACGCTTCCTCGCCGAAGCCGCAGGCCCGTTGCTGGAGAAACTGCGCGCCGCATCGAGCTAGGTTCCCCCGGTTCCGGACCGAACGTGCCGTTCGGTCACTTCAAGTGACCGAACGGCACATTCGGTCTCGAAACGGAAGTACGCAGACAACAAAAAGACCCTGATTCGTGAACCGAATCAGGGTCTTTGCTGTCGGGGTGGCGGGATTCGAACCCACGACCTCTTCGTCCCGAACGAAGCGCGCTACCAAGCTGCGCCACACCCCGTGTACCGCACGCAGAAGTCTAGCTTACGACTGCCTCGGAACGCGAAACGCCCTCGTCAGAGCCCTCTTTTGGGCCCTTTCGGGGTGCTGGAGTGAGTGTCAGCAGTGTCGCTTCGGGGCGGCAGCAGAAACGTGCAGGCGCGTACGGCGACGTACCGATTCCGGCCGAGACGTGCAGCTGCGTGTGCGCGCCCCACTTCGACGGGCCCTTCACACGTGACCGATCGATCTCGCAGTTGGTGACCAGAGCGCCGTAGAACGGAAGGCACAGCTGACCGCCGTGGGTGTGTCCAGCGAGAACGAGGTCGTAGCCGTCCTCGGCGAACTTGTCGAGAACCCGCGGTTCGGGGGAGTGCGTGATACCGAGCCGCAGGTCCGCCAGTGGATTGGGTTGGCCGGCGATGGTCTCGTAGCGATCGCGCTTCAAATGAGGATCGTCGACGCCCGCGGACGCGATGCGCACGCCCGCGATCTCGAGTTCGCGACGGACGTGGGTGACGTCGTGCCAGCCACGCTCGGAGAACGCTGCTCGGAGGTCGCGCCAGGGGAGTGA
The DNA here is from genome assembly GCF_002259345.1 of Rhodococcus sp. 06-156-4. Classification (NCBI taxonomy): domain Bacteria; kingdom Bacillati; phylum Actinomycetota; class Actinomycetes; order Mycobacteriales; family Nocardiaceae; genus Rhodococcus; species Rhodococcus sp. 06-156-4. The sequence goes on from NZ_NPGB01000028.1 coordinate 200,314, forward strand.
TTCACCCAGAACGCGCTTGTGGTTCTTCTTGAAGTACTTCAGCGGGTTCTTCGGCTTGGGCGCGAAGTAGTCGTTGCTGCCGAACACGAACAGGCCAGGCCTGGACAGGAGCGGGCCGAGAGCCTGAACGACGGCGGGGACGGACTTCGGATGCGACAGGTTGTCGCCGGTGTTGACGACCAGGTCGGGTTCGAGCCGGTCGAGCTCCCGCAGCCAGTTCTGCTTGAGCCGCTGATTCGGCATCATGTGCAGATCGCTGATGTGCAGAACACGCAGCGATGCCGATCCCGGCTCGAGGACAGCCATCGTGGCTTCGCGGAGAGCGAAGGCGTTGCGCTCGATGAGCGTCGCGTACCCGAGGCCGAGCGCTGCAGCACCGGCCGTGGCCAGGGCTGCCGTCTGCAACGGCGCCTGCTCCGCGTTGGCACGGGCGCGTGTCGCGGCGGCACGGAGAGCGTCGGATGCGAGCTGCGACTGCGGGGCGAACGGGAGGGTCCAAGCATTGTTTTTCACGGACACGTTTCCCACGATACGTCAGTACAGGTAATCGACGTGCGGATGCGGACGGCGCCCGCGTAGCGTTCTGGTACATGTCCGAACTGAAATCCCAGCTCCGAGCCGACCTGACCACATCCATGAAGGCCAAGGACAAGCTCCGCACGGCCACGATCCGTATGCTTCTCGCCGCGATCCAGACCGAGGAGGTCTCCGGCAAGGAAGCGCACGATCTGACCGACGAGCAGGTACTGAAAGTCCTTGCCAAGGAGTCGAAGAAGCGCGGCGAATCCGCCGAGATCTACACCGAGAACGGCCGCGGAGAGCTCGCAGCGAACGAGCGCGCCGAAGCGCAGATCATCGACGAATACCTGCCGACGCCGCTCACGGACGCCGAATTGGCCGATGTCGCCGACACCGCCATCGCCCAGGTGGCCGAAGAAATCGGCGAACGGCCTGGGATGAAGCAGATGGGCCAGGTCATGAAGGTCGCCTCCGCACTGGCTGCGGGTAAGGCCGACGGATCGCGCGTGTCGAAGGCCGTCAAAGACCGCCTCTGACACTGATGCCCTATGTGAGTGGAAATGCAGGCCCTGGCCTACATTTCCACTCACATGCGGCGGAGCCGCTTATCGCGGTGCGGTGATGCCCGGGATGGCGGGAATCTGCAGCCCCGGCGGAATGGCCGGTAGTTCGATGCCCGGCGGAAGTTCCGGCAGAGCCGGAGCAGGCGGGGCCTCCCGCACCGATCCGTCGCTGACGTAGATCGTGATGGTCGATCCCGGGATTGCCGAACCCGACGGGGACACACCCGTCACCGTGCCGCGGGACGCCGAGTTGGCTGTCGTCGCGACCGTCACCTGGAAGCCTGCGCCCTGGAGCGTCGAGGTTGCCGAGCTCTGGCTCTGACCGGTCACGTCGGGAACCTGACCGTTGGCCGACCCACGCACGTACTTCTGGTCGACGGGTGGCAGCTCGACGGGGCCGAAGTTGTTCGCAACGGGGTCGATGGCGTCGTACCAGGTGCGCGCAGGTTCGTTACCGCCGTACAGGTTGCCGGACCCGCACGGACGAAGTGGGAACGAGCAGATCTCACCGGGGGTCGGCGAGTCGCCGTAGGTGTACACGGCTGCGGCGTAGCGGTTGGTGAAGCCGAGGAAGCCCGACGACATGTGAGACTCCGTCGTACCGGTCTTGCCGGACATCGGGAGCGTCCAGCCGACGGATCCCGCAGCCGACGCCGATGTGCCGCCTGCCTGGTCGTCCTTGCTCATCGCGTTCGCGAGAGTGTTCGCCAGACCGGGCTCGACGACCTGCTCGCAGGCCTGCTGAGTCACGGGGACCGGCTTGCCTTCGCGGTCGAACACCGAGTCGATCGGAGTGGGCGGGCACCACTTGCCGCCCGACGCCAGCGTCGCGGCCACGTTGGACAGCTCCAGTGGGTTCACCCAGGTGGGTCCGAGTGTGTAGGAACCGAGGTTCTGGTTCTTCTGGAAGTCGGCCATGCTCTGTTCGTCGAAGCCCGAGGTGTTCGGGTCCGCGTAGGACCGCAGGCCGAGACGAACGGACATGTCGACGACGGGTGCGACTCCGACGGATTCGATCAGCTTCACGAACGCCGTGTTGGGCGACTGGGCGAGCGCATCGGTGATGGAGAGCGACGCCGGGTAGTTGCCTGCGTTCTCGACGCAGTACGTGTTGGCCGGGCAGCCACGAGCACCGCCGTCGCCCAGGCCCTTGACTTCGGCTCGGCGGGGTACCTGCAGGGTGGCGCTGGTTCCGAGTCCTCGTTCCATCGCTGCGGCGGTGGTGAAGACCTTGAAGATCGATCCGGCGCCGTGCCCGACGAGTGAATAGGGCTGCGGCTGAACCGTTTCGTCGGTGTCGGCGTCGAGACCGTACGTGCGGCTGCTTCCCATCGCCAGGATGCGGTGCGAGTCCTGGCCGGGTGCGATGACGTTCATGACCGTGGCGACGCCGTCGAGCGTCGGGCTCGAGTTCGACGACAGCGATGCCTTGGTGGAGTTCTGCACAGCCGGATCGAGTGTGGTGCGGATGAGGTAGCCGCCCTTGTCGATCTGTTCGCGGCTGATACCGGCGTTCGCGAGGTACTGCAATGCGTAGTCGCAGAAGAATCCGCGGTCACCGGCGGCGATGCATCCTCGCGGGAGAGTCTGCGGCACCGGGAGAACGCCGAGAGGTTCGGTTTTGGCCTGGCGGAACTCGTCGGCCCGGTCCGGGATGTTCTGGATCATCGTGTCCAGCACGATGTTGCGGCGTTCGGTGACGCCCTGCTCGTTGGTGTACGGGTTGAGCGCCGAGCTGGACTGCACCATGCCCGCGAGCATCGCGGACTGCTTCGCGTCGAGCTGGCTGGCGTCGATACCGAAATAGGTCTGCGCGGCGTCCTGGATGCCGAACGACGAGTTTCCGAACGGCACCAGGTTGAGGTAGCGGGTGAGGATCTCGTCCTTCGTGAGTTCCTTGTCCAGCGTCAACGCCATGCGGATCTCGCGGATCTTACGAGCGGGCGTCGTCTCGATCGCGGCGCGGCGCTCGGCGTCGGTCTTGGCGACGACGAGAAGCTGGTAGTTCTTCACGTACTGCTGATCCAACGTCGACGCGCCCTGTTCGACCTGGCCGCTCGTGGTGTTGGTGAGGAACGCGCGCAACGTGCCCTGCCAGTCGACGCCCTGGTGCTCGGCGAACCGCTTGTCCTCGATGGAGACGATGGCGAGCTTCATCTCGTTGGAGATCTTGTCGCTCGGTACCTCGAAGCGTCGCTGCTCGTACAGCCACGCGATCGGGTTGCCTGCGGCGTCGACCATCGTGGACACCGCCGGGACCGCGCCTTCGACCAATTCGGCGGACACGTTGTCCACCGTGTCCGCAGCCCGATTCGACGCATAGCCGAACCCGCCTGCCAACGGGAACATGACTCCGGCCAACAGCGCACCCGCGAGTGCGGAACATCCGGCGAGCTTCGCCACGGTTTTTCCAACTGACACGAGCACAGCGTACGTGGACTACTGCAGCTGGCCCAGAAACGCAGATGATCCCGCCGCTTCCGGGGTGCGCTGTCGAGTCGTTACGGAGCGCGTCTTCTTGTAATGGATCACAGGTCGAGCGAGGAACCGCAGGTCGGGACGGTCGTACCAGAAAGTTGCCTCTCTCGTCTTGCGTTCGTCGCCGGATTTACCTAAATTATGAGCACGGTGTGATTCACATAACACTTGTATATGAATGTGGGGCAGCTCCTAGACCGATGTGCTTCGAGCAGTGGAGATCGAGGTCGAAGCAGCGCCGCAGGGGCTTCTGGAACGTTCAGCAAGGACGTTCGAACTGCAAAGGGGATCCGCAATGCACACGACAGCAGCACCGACGCGGCTAGATGTGGAAGAAGCAGAAGCACGCATTGCGTGGGTAGCGCAGGCACGGTGCAAGGGCACCGATCCTGACCAGCTGTTCGTACGGGGAGCAGCACAGCGCAAAGCCGCGACCATCTGCCGGCACTGCCCGGTGTTGATGCAGTGCGGTGCCGACGCGCTCGACAACCGCGTGGAATTCGGTGTCTGGGGTGGCATGACCGAACGTCAGCGTCGTGCATTGCTCAAGCAGCACCCCGAGGTCGACTCCTGGTCGGACTTCTTCGAGACGCAGCGCCAGCAGCAGGCCGCGATCTGAACGGACCTACGCGGACCTGGTGAATTGATCCGCCACCGCGCGGAGCGCATGCAGGTCCGACACCTCGAACGGAAGGGACGGCACGCCGACGATCGGGACCCGTGGGTGTGCCGAGGTGAACCGTCGGAGCAGGCGCAGTTCGCGAGCGGCCGTCACTGCCCGGGCGGCGTGAATGCGCAGCACCGCGGCGGCGAGCTTCCCGTCGTCCGAGCCCTCCAACTGATCGGCAGCCGTGACGGCGTGATCGGCAGGCAGCGACAACAGCGTCGGGTGCGTCCGGTTCAGGATCAGGCCGGCCAGCGGCATTCCCTCACCGCTCAATCGATCCACGAAGTACGCAGCCTCGCGTAACGCATCCGGCTCGGCCGCCGCGACGACGACGAAGCTGGTGCCGCTCTCGCGAAGCAACTGGTAAGTGCGCGTCGCGCGCTCGCGGAAGCCCCCGAACATCGAGTCGAGCGACTGCACGAACGCCGACGCATCGGTGAGCATCTGACTACCGATCACCGTCGACACGCCGCGCAGGGCCAGGCTCATCGCGCTGGTCACCATCCGCGTCAGGCCGCGTCCCGGCGCCATCAACAACCTGATGAAACGTCCGTCGAGGAACGAGCCGAGACGCTGCGGCGCATCGAGAAAATCCAGAGCATTGCGCGACGGTGGGGTGTCCACGACGATCAGATCCCACGTCGAGTCGGACGCGAGCTGGCCGAGTTTCTCCATCGCCATGTACTCCTGCGTTCCGGAGAACGACGAGGCCACCGTTTGATAGAACGGGTTGGCCAGCACCTGCTCGGCTTTCTCCGGCGTCGAGTGCTCGATCACCATCTCGTCGAACGTCCGACGCATGTTCAACATCATGGCGTGCAGTTCGCCCGTCGCCCCGGCAGGCAGTTTCACCGGCTGTGGCGAGTTGTCGAGCTCGTCGACCCCGAGTGCTTGGGCCAGACGCCGCGCTGGATCGATCGTCAACACCACGACCTTGCGGCCCTGCTCCGCCGCTCGAAGCGCCATCGACGCCGCTGTCGTCGTCTTCCCGACGCCACCTGCCCCGCACACCACGACGATGCGGGAGTTGGCACCCCGAAGAATTTTCTCGACGTCGAGTACGGGCGCTGCAGCCTTGCTCATTTCACACCCTGCTCTCTGAGTTCTGCCGCCAGTTCGTACAACCCGCCCAGGTCGACGCCGTCCGCCAGCATCGGCAGGCGCAGTCTCGCGGAATCCAACTCGTCGAGCTGACGGCCACTGTCCACCTGAGCTGCCAGCGTCGACGCGTGCTCGATCGTTTCCGTCAGCAAGCCTGCGAAATCGTCGTCGGACAGGGAAATTCCTGTCTTCTCCAGCCCGGTTCTGAGTGCGGCGACGTCGACGGTTCCGTGTGCCGCGTCGTCGAGCGACTCCTCCGGCAGGTACGTCGGCTCGGTGCGGTTGACGATGACGGTGCCCAACTGCAGATCGGCTGCCTCCAGCTCCGTCACGGCATCCGCCGTCTCCTGCACCGGCAACGCCTCGAGCAACGTCACGAGATGTACGACGGTGTCGGCCGAATGCAGCAACCGGACGACGCCCTCGCTCTGCGAGCGGACCGGGCCGCCCTTGGCCAGGTCGGCCATCGCCTTGGTGACATCGAGGAAGTTGCCGATACGGCCCGTGGGAGGTGAATCGACGACCACCTCGTCGTACACGCGTTTCCCGGCTTTGTCGGTGCGGACGACGCACTCCTTGACCTTGCCGGTCAGCAGGACGTCGCGTAGACCGGGGGCGATGGTGGTCGCGAACTCGATCGCGCCGATCTTGCGCATGGCGCGCCCGGCGAAACCTAGGTTGTAGAACATGTCGAGGTACTCGAGAAACGCAGTTTCGATGTCGATGGCCAGCGCGTAGACCTCACCGCCGCCGTCCGCGGACGCCACCCGCGTCTCGACGGGCGGGAGTGGGGGAACGTCGAACAGCTGGGCTATGCCCTGCCTGCCTTCGACTTCCACCAGCAACACTCGCCGACCGTCGGCCGCGAGTGCCAACGCAAGCGCGGCGGCAACCGTCGACTTACCGGTGCCGCCTTTGCCGGAGACGAAGTGCAACCGCGCAGTGTCGGCCTTCTCCGGCCAACCTTCGAAACTCGATGTGACCACAACACGACCATATAGACGAATCGGATGTCACCTCGGCGGAACCGTGCGGTCCGAGGTCGCGGCGACTATCTCGCGTCCTTGATCACGGCGACTACGTCGTCCACGGCCTGCTTCAGAATGTCGACGTAGCGGGCGTGGTCGGGGAAGGTGTCGGGGCACGCAGTCACGCAGATCGTGACCGTGTCGCCCAGGCCGTAGAAGCCGTGGGTGACGGAGCGGGCGGGGCCGAGCATCGGGAAGCCGCCGGAGAAGAGACAGGGCGCCCCGCACAGTTCCAGATCGGTGTCCCCGCGGTCGACACTGACGACCGTCAGGTTGCTCGTCACCGATTCGTGAACGGTGCGCTCACGAGGTGCATGTTTGCGTGCGCGTCTGTCCACAGCGAGAAAGACCGGAGCGGGTACGAGATTCTCGGCTTCGATCCACCGCAGAAGGAGCGGGTCGAGGACGTTCCTGCGTGTCTCGGACAACGACGCCGCGGTTCGTCTTGCGCGCTCGGCGATGTCGGGCACGCCGACGTGAAGGTCGACGTCTCCGTTCACGACGCGGTTCTCGGCGGGCCACGACACGTCCTCGGGAAGTCCCATGGGCACGAGCGCGTTCAGTGTGTCCGGGACTGGATCGCCGATGGTCTCGAGGTAGCGCTCGGTGGCGAGGCCGACGGCGGTCAAGGCCGTGGTTGTGACACTGAATCGGGTCCCGGTGACCCGAAGTGGAGCACAAGGGATCACATGGGCGACACGGTTTCCGGTGGGCTCGACGTTGCCCACGATGGACGGTCGAAGGACGTTTCGATCGGTGATGGACCCGCGCGCACGCTCGAAGGTACGGCGTGAGCGGCGCGCGGCAAGACGCGCGGCCACCAGACGAAACGGAAGGGCGGCAGCGGCTCCCACCGCCACCGGAACACGCAGGTGAGGCTTGAACAGGCGTGCCTGGGATGGACGAGGGCGTGGCGGCTCCACCGAGAACAGGGCCCGCGCGAGCCGCGTCGCCCCTCGTCCGTCGGTCAGTGCGTGGCTTACCTGAAAGACCACGACCAGTGCGCGCCCCGATGCGTGCGGTACGTCCTCGACATCTCGTGCCACGTGGACCTGCCAGGCGGCTCGAGTTGCATCGACGGGCGTCTGCACCAGCAGACCGAGTTCGTCGACGACGCCTTCCCATGTGCGAGAATCGAATTGGAGAATCCTAGGAGGTTCGCCGCTTCGGGACCAATACGGGTAATCGAGGTTTCCGGGGATCTCGACGAGACGCTTGTTCAGGTCCGGAATCGATCGGGCACGTACGCCGATGAACTCCGTGATCTCGTCGAACGTCGGGGACGGGAGGTCACCTGTGTCGAAGGTCAGCAGCACGTATTGGTCTCGTGATGTGCTCTTCGAGGCATAGTGAAATGCCGCGTCGAGGATGTCCAGACGGCTCACGGCTTCGACCCTCTCACATGACGCCCGGCCGATACACCGTCGAAGCGTCCGGTCGATCGGACTGCGGCATGACCGCCGACTAGGCTCACCGGCATGAGCGAAAAGATCATCTGGGAGTACTTCACCGCGCCGGTGCTGATTCACGCGACCAAGCAGATTCTGGACAACTACGGTGCCGAGGGCTGGGAACTCGTCACCATCATGTCCGGTCCCAACGGTGGCGACACGTTGGTGGCCTACTTCAAGCGCCCGAAGGCCTAGCGATGGCGTGGAGTGAGCGCTTGGCCGAACTCGGGATCGAGTTACCTCCGGTAGTGCCGCCGCTGGCTGCGTACATTCCCGCCGTGCAGACCGGATCGCTGGTCTACACGTCGGGTCAGCTGCCGTTGGTTTCCGGTGAGCTGACGGCCACCGGGAAGGTCGGCGCGGACGTGTCGGCCGAGGATGCCGCCGACGCTGCGCGTGTCTGCGCACTGAACGCGCTGGCGGCGATCAATTCGCTCGTCGGTGTCGATTCGATCAAGCGCGTCGTGAAGGTCGTCGGATTCGTCGCGTCGGCTCCCGGTTTCACCGGTCAGCCTGCCGTCGTCAACGGGGCGTCGAACGTGATCGGCGAGATCTTCGGTGACGCGGGAAAGCACGCCAGGTCCGCCGTCGGTGTAGCCGAACTCCCGATCGATGCCCCCGTCGAGGTCGAGCTGATCGTCGAGGTCTGAGCCGTCACACGGCGTCGAGTGCTCGCTGAAGATGGAGCCCGCGGCGAACGGAACAGGGATGCTCGACGCCCCCGGCGATCGACTCGAGGAATTCGTCGAGAAGAACTCGGAAGCAGTCGGTCGCCGGTGTCGAACGGTCCTGCAGTGACAGCACACCGTCGCTGCCGCTGATCTCCACCCGGAAGACCGACGGTTGCACCGGTGTGGCGAGCGACAGGCGCGACGTGCTCAACTTCCCGCCCTCGTGTTCGAGCACCACGGTCCAGGTGTCCGAAGACTCGTCCCGACGGCTCAGCGCCACGCCGGTGATGGGCCCGAGGGTCAGGTCCAGCAGATCGAAGACGTGCGGCCCGACGTCGAACAGGGCACCGTCGCGTCGACGCCACGGTGAATTCGAGTACTCGCCTCCGAGCACTGCCCCGGACAGCCAGGTCCCGGACGCCGAACTCCAATCCCGTCCGTCGGCCTCGGCGAGAAACTCACGTGTCTCCGGAGCGAACCGCCTGGTCAACGCCACGATCGAGCCGACGCCTGCGTCGGCGACGGCGTCGGCAAGCCGGGTGGCGTCGTCCAGGTTCGACGCGATGGGTTTGTCGAGCACGACGTGTTTTCCCGCCTCGGCTGCTGCGATGGCCAAGCCGGCCTGCACTTCCGGGGGCGCGGCGAACGCGACGGCATCCACGTCGGCCATCAGTGTCTCGACGCTGTCGTAGACCGGGGCGCCCATCCCTGCAGCTGCATCGGGGCGGCGGGCCCACACGCCCACGAAGTCGATAGCGGGGTGCGCGGCAAGGGACGGGGCGTGTGTGGCGCGAGCCCATGGACCCGCGCCGACCAATCCGATTCTCATGCTCTTAAAGTACGACTATGACTCTCGCGCACCCGGCATACGGTCAGCTTCGACAGGTCACACCGACGGCAGCGGTTCTGCTCGCCGACAATCCCGGAAAGATGACACTCGACGGCACCAACACCTGGATTCTGCGCGCACCCGGAAGCGATGACGTGGTCGTCGTCGATCCGGGGCCGAAGGACAAGAAGCATCTCGACGCGGTGGCCGCGTCGGGCACTGTGGTTCTCGTGCTGGTGACGCATCGGCACGGCGATCACACGGGTGGGTTGAAGCGGTTCCACAAGAAGACGGGCGCACCGATCCGCGCGTTCTCCGACGAATTCGTCTACGGCAGCACAGCGTTGGTCGACGGCGAGGTCATCGAGGCGGCCGGGTTGAAGATCACCGTTCTCGCGACTCCCGGCCACACAGCGGATTCGTCGAGCTTCGTACTCGACGACGCGATTCTCACCGGGGACACGATCCTCGGTCGCGGCACGACGGTCCTCGATCCCAAGGACGGGACTCTCGCGGACTACCTGGCGTCGCTGGACCGGCTCGAAGCCGCAGGGGCAGGCAAGATCGCGCTACCCGGGCACGGAGCCGAGGTGGCCGACACAGCGGAGGTTGCGCGAATGTACCGAAAGCACCGGCTGGAACGCCTCGAGCAGATCAAAGCTGCGTTGGCGGTACTCGGCGAGGATGCCAAGCCGATGAAGGTGGTCAAGCACGTCTACGCGGACGTGGACAAGAAGTTGTGGCCAGCTGCGCGCATGTCCGTCAAGGCGCAGCTGACCTACCTTCGAGAGAGCTAGCGAGCTCGGCGAGCCAGACGCTCGGAGTCGGAGATCAGCACGCTCTTGCCCTCGAGCCGCAGCCAACCGCGGTGCGCGAAATCCGCGAGTGCCTTGTTGACGGTCTCACGCGATGCGCCGACGAGCTGAGCGATCTCTTCCTGCGTCAGGTCGTGCGTGACGCGGAGCGAACCGGCTTCCTGGGTGCCGAAGCGCTGCGCCAGCTGGAGAAGCGCCTTTGCGACACGGCCGGGGACGTCGGTGAAGATCAGATCCGCGAGGTTGTTGTTGGTACGACGCAACCGGCGAGCCAGCACGCGCAGAAGCTGCTCGGCGATCTCGGGGCGCTGGTCGATCCAAGCCTTCAGAGCGTCGCGGTCCATGCTGACCGCGCGGACCTCGGTGACCGTCGTCGCGGTGGACGTGCGGGGACCCGGATCGAAGATGGACAGCTCACCGAACATGTCCGACGGACCCATGATGGTCAGCAGGTTCTCGCGGCCATCGGGAGAACGGCGTCCGAGCTTGATCTTGCCGGAGACGATGATGTACAGCCGGTCACCGGGCTCGCCCTCGTTGAAGACCACATGTCCACGAGGAAAATCGACCGGCTGCAGCTGCTTCGTCAGCGCTGCTACCGCAGAGGGTTCGACTCCTTGGAAGATGCCGGCCCGTGCCAGGACGTCGTCCACTTGCGCTCCTTTTGGGATGTCGCCGGCGTGGTCACCCGCGTCGACGAAAGGCGTTTCTCGCTTACGTGCTCCCGGCGAGCCTGAGGCTCGACGAGCTCACGTCAGTAATCAAACATGACAATTATCTCGGTGAAGTCTACTTCGCCGAGATGGATAACGAGTGATCGGCACCACCGACGTGCCGTGAAGGTTGTGAACTAAACGAATTGTTCAGCCGCTGTTCATCGGAAATGCGACATTTCGGGCTCAGCTTGCGCGCTGATCCGCGAGTTCCTCGGAAGCCGGGGTACGACGCTTGCGGCTGTTGAAGCGAGCGAGAGCGTGCGGCATGCCCTCGTTCGCGAGGGTCGCGACCTCGGAGGTGCTGGCCTGATCGAGGAACTCCTGCACTTCTTGTTCGCGGACACCGAGCTTGCTCAAGCGGAACTCCACGCGCTCCATGGCGAGGGCGAACAACATCAGGAGCACAGGGAAGAGCACTACGGCGAGTCCTTGCATACCGAGCAGTAAACACCGAAAAGGTCTCGATAAGAACACAGGGCCGATTCGTTGCAGATTCTTGTCCGTACAGTTGTGGAGTGAAATCGACAGCTCCGTCGGCGCTCGACGTGCGCAAACGCGAAGAGACCGCATTGGGGCTCAAACGCCGAGCGCGACGAATGAACCGAGAGCTCGCCGTCGCGTTTCCGCACGTCTACTGCGAACTCGACTTCACCAACCCCCTCGAACTGGCCGTCGCCACCATTCTGTCGGCGCAGTGCACCGACAAACGCGTCAACATGGTTACTCCGGCGCTATTCGTGAGATATCGCACTGCCAAGGATTACGCCGAAGCCGACAGAACGGAACTCGAGGAGTACATCCGCACCACCGGCTTCTACCGAAACAAGGCGAACTCGCTGATCGGACTCGGATCCGCCCTGCTGGAGAAGTTCGACGGTCAGGTCCCGGCTCGCTTGAAGGACCTCGTCACGCTCCCCGGAATCGGACGAAAGACCGCAAACGTCGTGCTGGGGAACGCGTTCGACGTACCGGGGATCACCGTCGACACCCACTTCGGCCGACTCGTCCGACGGTGGCAGTGGACCGACGCGGAGGACCCGGTGAAAGTCGAGCATGCCGTCGGCGCGCTGATCGAGCGCAAGGAATGGACACTGCTCAGCCACCGCGTGATCTTCCACGGACGCCGCGTGTGCCACGCCCGCAAGCCCGCGTGCGGTGTCTGCGTCCTCGCCAAGGACTGTCCTTCCTACGGCCTCGGCCCGACCGACAAGGTGGAGGCAGCGGCGCTCGTGAAGGGCCCGGAAACGGACCACCTCCTCGAGTTGGCAGGAGTGGAGCCTGCGGAACGACCCGGTGAAGCAGGAGTGGAGCCTGCGGAACGACCCCATGAAGCAGGAGTGGAGCCAGAGTCTGCGGAACGATCTGGTGGGGGGCCGCGGTGACGGGGTCTGCGGCGAGGTGGTCGTTGGCGGCGTTGCTGGTGGTCGTGGCGTTGGTCTACGCGATCTGGCCGCGCGGCGACGATCCGGAGCCGGTGACGGGGATGCCCGGGCAGGGTGCGCCGGTCGTCGAGGAGCGGCGGTCCGCGGACACCGCCGAGGCGCTTGCCCCGCTGCGTGAGCGTGCCGGGTTGCAGAGTTGCCCGGCGCCGTCCGCCGAGAACGACTCGTCCGGTCCGTTGGCCGGGATCGTGCTCGAGTGCATCGGTGACGGTTCGCAGGTGGATCTGGGCCGCGCTCTCGCGGGGGCTCCGACGTTGATCAACCTGTGGGCGTACTGGTGCGGTCCGTGCGCGCAGGAGTTGCCGCATCTGCAGGAGTACGCGTCGCAGATGCAGGGACGGGTCACGGTGTTGACCGTGCACCAGGACCGGAACGAGTCGAACGGGCTGACGAAGCTCGCCGATTACGGGGTGACGTTGCCGGGTGTGCAGGACGGGGCAGGGCGCATAGCAGCAGCCGTCGGCGCACCGAATGTGCTCCCCGTGTCGATTCTCGTGGGCGCGGATGGCAATGTCGCCGAGGTGCTGCCACAACCGTTCGACAGTGTTCAGGAGATCGACGACGCCGTGTCCGCGGGGCTCGGAATCAGCCGATGACTCCGCAGTGGTTGAGGAAGGTCGTCGACGCAGCGAGTGGCGAACGAGGCTTGATCGACACGACGGGTACCAATCCGGTGCTCGAACGTACGGCGCCCGACGGCGCGATCGTGCGTGCGGCATCGGTGTTGGTGCTGTTCGGTGGTTCGGAGGATGCGGACCCGACGGCGCAGGGCGGAGTGCCTGCCGATGCGGACGTGCTTTTGACTCAGCGAGCAGCGACGTTGCGTCAACACAGTGGTCAGGTGGCTTTCCCGGGAGGGGCCACCGATCCCGAGGACGATTCGCCGGTCGCGACGGCTCTGCGCGAAGCGGTCGAGGAGACCGGCCTCGACCCGGGAGGCGTCGAACCGCTCGCCACCCTGCCCGGCATCTACGTGCCGCCGTCGAGGTTCGACGTCGTCCCGGTGCTCGCGTACTGGCGCAACCCCAGCGAGGTCGGCGTCGTGGACACCGCCGAGGCCGCGCGGGTGGTGCGAGTGCCCATCCGGTCGTTGATCGATCCCGACAACCGATTCCAGGTCCGACACCCGGCGGGATATCAAGGCCCCGCATTCGCGGTCGACGGGATGCTGGTGTGGGGCTTCACCGGCGGTATTCTGGCAGGCCTGCTCGCGGTGTCCGGGTGGGAACTGGACTGGGACACCGACGACATCCGTGATCTGGAGACGAGTTTGGCCACAGTAGGGGAGGGTCTGGACCAGTGACCGGTTCGACATGGGTCGACATCATCGTCCTCGGCGTCGCGCTGGTGGCGGCATCCTCGGGATGGCGGCAGGGCGCGGTGGCGTCGGCGATGGCGTTTCTGGGTGTGGTGCTCGGTGCGGTCGCGGGCATCCTGATCGCCCCCCACGTGTTGGTTCACGTGGACGGGTCACGTATGCGTGTGCTCGTCGGGATCGCGCTGATCGTTGTGCTGGTGATCGTCGGTGAAGTGTCGGGAATGGTGTTGGGCCGGGCATTGCGCAGCGGAATGCATTCTCGCGGAGCACGATCGGTGGACAGCGTCGTGGGCGCTGGGCTGCAGGCCGTTGCGGTGCTCGCGGCGGCGTGGTTGCTCGCCATCCCGCTGACGTCGTCGTCGCAACCGGAGGTAGCCAGTGCCGTGCGCGGATCGACGGTGCTCGGAAAGGTCGACGACGTCGCGCCCGGGTGGCTTCGCGAGGTCCCCAAGGAGTTCTCCGCACTGCTCGACACGTCGGGTCTGCCCGACGTCATCGGACCGTTCGGCCGCACCCCGGTAGCGAACGTCGACGTACCCGATCCGGCTCTGCAGGCCAGCCCCGTCGTGGACCAGCTGCACGAGAGTGTGCTGAAGATCAGCGGTGTCGCGCCGAGCTGCCAGAAAGCGCTCGAAGGATCGGGATTCGTCGTCGCGCCGGAACTGGTGATGACCAACGCCCACGTGGTCGCGGGCACCGACGGAGTCACCGTCGACTCGCTCGGTACCGTCCTCGATGCCGACGTCGTCCTGTTCGATCCCGAGGAGGACGTGGCGATCCTTCGCGTGCCCGGGCTGCAGGCGCCGGTTCTGAACTTCGCTCCCGATCCTGCGGTGTCCGGCGAGAGCGCGATCGTTCTCGGCTACCCGGGCGGCGGTCCTTACACGGCCAGCCCGGCGCGGGTGCGCGAGATGCTCAACCTCAACGGCCCGGACATCTACCGCACCGGAACCGTCGAGCGTCAGGTGTACACCGTCCGCGGCACCGTCCGGCAGGGCAACTCCGGTGGCCCGCTCGTCACCGAGGACGGGCAGGTTCTGGGCTTGGTCTTCGGCGCTGCCGTGGACGACCCAGACACCGGATTCGTGTTGACCGCAGCCGAGATTGCCGACGAACTCGCGCAGAGCATGAACGCCCCGGTGCCGGTGGGTACGGGAGCGTGCATCGTCTGATGCGGCTCCGCCGCATGTGAGTACTTATGCGGGGTCAGCGGACGCCGGACGACTCCAGGAGCTCCTTCAGCTGATCGGTGACCTCACCGGGCGACTCCTGGTGCGCATAGTGACCGGCGCCGAGAACGGTGTGCAGACGCCGCTGCGGTGCCCATCCGACGTCGCCGTGGACGGTGCGGGCCAGGACGTACGGGTCCAGTTCGCCGCGAATCTGCAGCGCGGGGATGTCCAGCGACGTGTCCATCGCCTTCATGAAACGACGGCCGTCGCCGCGGAACTGGCTGCGGAACGCCCACCGCTGATATTCGAGCGCACAGTGCGCGGCACCGGCGATGCGGATCGCGGACCGCAGCTGGGTCACGGCGTCGGTGCATTCCTCGGTGCCCTGCCAGGCAGGGCTGGTCCGCGACCTGAACAGCTGCTCGACGGCCTCACCGTTCTTCTTCGTCAGGGAACGCTCCGGCACGAGAGGCACTTGATAGCGCAGAAAGAACGGCAGAAGGGCTCGTCGCTGTGCCTTGTCGCGAAGTACCGACCGACGTAGCGCGATCGGGTGCGGCGACCCGACCAGGCCGATCGCGCTCACCATCCTGGGGTGCAACGCGGCCGTGGCCCAGCACACGAGTCCGCCGTCGGCGTGCCCGACGAGTGCAGCCCGCGAATGACCGAGAGCCCTGATGAGGCCGACGACGTCGCCCGCCAGCGTCCATCCGTCGTATCCGCGGGGCGGCTTGTCGCTGTCCCCGTATCCGCGTAGGTCGACGGCGACTGCGCGGTAGCCGGCTTCGGTCAGCGACGTGAGCTGGTGACGCCAGGACCACCAGAAGTCGGCGAAGCCGTGCAGCAGCACCACGAGAGGGCCGTCGGCAGGTGAATCGGCTGCCTCGACGACGTGGAAGCGGATGCCGTTGGCATGTACGTCCCGGTGCGTCCAGGGGCCGGCGAAACGCACCGTCGACGGGTCGGGCTGGCTCATGTTCGGTGCGTGCCGCCGCTACTTCTTGTAACCGGGGATGCCGGGAGTGCTCTCGTGCTGGTTCGGCAGCACCGTCGACGCCTGCTTGAGCGAGTCGATGGTCTTCTCGGGCTTGCGCAGCTTCTTGACGCGCAGGTAGCCGAGGAAGCCGAACAGTGCGGCGACGAGCAGCATGAACACGAAGACGATCAGGAACGCGGCCCACCTGGGCAGCCAGATGTCGAGTGTCTCCGCGGCGAAGAAGAAGAAGAAGAACGCACTGAAGATCAGAACCGCGAGCGCGAGCAGGAAGAACAGGCTGCCCTGCAGACCCTTCTTGATCTCACCGGTGACCTCGGCCTTGGCCAGCTCGACCTCGGCGCGCACCAGCGTCGACACCTGCGTCGTCGCGTCCTTGACCAGGTTGCCGATGCTGCCGGTGCCGGGCGCGCGGTAGTCGACGTCCGACAACGGGATGGACGAGATGGTGTTCGGCACCCCGTCCGGGTAGCCGTTCTTGCCGTTGGCAATGGTGCCTTGGCCGCGATTGGTATCGCTCAACTTCTCGACCCCTCCACTTGCTGGTGCATCGTTTGGTTCTTGCGGCCCTAACACTAGTGCCGACCCATGTTCGTACGCGTCGTGGCTGCAGGAACGACGCATCCGCTGAAATTCTCAGGTTGCTGTCAGGTAACTTCCCAGTTGTACATACCCCCATATATCGAGTGCAATCGCAGGAGCGCAGGCAGTGAGTACTTCCCCGTCCGTCCCAGGTGACGGCTCTGTAGCGGCGGCCCCGGAGGTACCACGGTCTCGTATCGTCGTGGCTTCGATGGTCGGAACGTCGATCGAGTTCTTCGACTTCTACATCTACGCGACCGCCGCGGTTCTCGTTTTCCCCAAGCTGTTCTTCCCGGCCGGGAACGACACGACGGCGTTGCTCGCGTCGTTCGCGACGTTCGGGCTCGCGTTCGTCGCGCGTCCCATCGGGTCCATTCTGTTCGGCCATTTCGGTGACCGCATCGGGCGGAAGGCGACCCTCGTCGGCTCGCTGCTGACGATGGGTGTCGCGACGTTCCTGATCGGTCTGCTGCCGACGTACGACTCCGTAGGCATCATCGCGCCTGCTCTGCTGGCCCTCATGCGTTTCGCGCAGGGTGTCGGTCTGGGCGGCGAGTGGAGTGGCGCTGCGCTGCTCGCGACGGAGACGGCGAAGCCGGGCAAGCGCGCCTGGGCTGCGATGTACCCGCAGCTGGGTGCGCCGATCGGATTCTTCTTCGCCAACGGCATCTTCCTGTTGATCGTCATCCTCACCGGGTACGACGCCGCGGTGTCCGGCAGCGACCATGCCTTCCTGACGTGGGGGTGGCGAATCCCGTTCCTGCTGAGCGCGATCATGGTCATCATCGGCCTGTACGTGCGGTTGAAGCTGGAGGAGACCCCGGTGTTCAAGCTCGCCGTCGAGCGCGGACAGAAGGTCAAGACCCCGCTGGCCGAGGTCTTCAAGACGAGCTGGCGTCAGCTGATCATCGGCACGTTCGTGATGCTGGCGACGTACACGCTGTTCTACATCATGACCACGTGGGTCGTCAGCTACGGAACCGGCAAGGTCTCCGACGTGAACGGTCCGAAGATCACCATCGCTTACACCGATTTCCTCGAGCTGCAGCTGATCGCGGTGCTGTTCTTCGCAGCCCTGATTCCGGTGGCAGGCATCCTCGCCGACAAGTACGGCCGTCGACCTACCTTGATCGTCATCACCGCGGCGATCGTCGTGTTCGGTCTGTCGTTCCACTGGTTCGCGGCGCCGGAGAACGCGTCGGCCGGACGCATGCTGGTCTTCATGTGCGTCGGTCTCGGCTTGATGGGTCTCACCTTCGGCCCGATGAGTGCTGTTCTGCCCGAGCTGTTCCCGACGAACGTGCGGTACACCGGTTCGGGAATCTCGTACAACACCAGCTCGATCCTCGGTGCCGCAGTGGCACCGTTCATCGCCACCTGGCTGGTCTCGAGCTACGGCGTCGGATGGGTCGGGGTGTACCTGGCCATCGTTGCTGCACTGACCCTGATCTCGCTGATCGTGATGAAGGAAACCAGGGACCAGCAGCTCGAGAACGTGTAACGCTCGACTGACGGAAATACCCCCGAGATGTGCGGTTCCAGGAGTCCTGGACGCACAACTCGGGGGTATTTTGCAGGAGCGGAGCCTGCGGAGTGACCCATTTGAAAGCGAAAGTGTCAGCGGCCCTTCTTGATTGCCTCGAAGACCTTGGGGTCGACGAGGGTGGAGGTGTCGCCCAGGTCGCGGCCTTCGGCGACGTCGCGCAGGAGGCGTCGCATGATCTTGCCGGAGCGGGTCTTGGGTAGTTCGGGGACGATGGAGATCTCGCGTGGCTTGGCGATCGGTGAGATCTCCTTCGACACCTGTGCTTTGAGCTCGGCGATGAGTTCGTCGCCGGTGTTGTCCACTCCGGCACGCAGGATGACGAACGCGACGATGCCCTGGCCGGTGGTCTCGTCGGCGGCTCCGACGACGGCTGCTTCGGCGACGCCGTGGTGGCTGACGAGTGCCGATTCGACTTCGCTGGTGGAGATGCGGTGGCCGGAGACGTTCATGACGTCGTCGACGCGGCCGAGGACCCACAGGGCGCCGTCGTCGTCGTACTTGGCGCCGTCACCGGCGAAGTACCAGCCTTCTTCGGCGTAGCGGGACCAGTAGGTGTCCTTGTACCGTTCCATGTCGCCCCAGATGCCGCGCAGCATCGACGGCCACGGCTGGTCGAGGACGAGGTATCCGTTGCCGCCGTTGCCGAGTGGCTTGGCGTCGTCGTCGACGATCTTGGCGGAGATGCCCGGTAGTGGGGTCATCGCCGAACCCGGCTTGGTGGAGGTGACGCCGGGGAGCGGGGAGATCATGATGGCCCCGGTCTCGGTCTGCCACCACGTGTCGACGATGGGGGCGGTGCCGCCGCCGACGACGTCGCGGAACCATCGCCATGCTTCGGGGTTGATGGGTTCGCCGACGGATCCGAGCAGGCGGACGCTCGTGAGGTCGTGTGCTTCGGGGATTTCCTTGCCCCACTTCATGAACGTGCGCACGAGGGTGGGGGAGGTGTAGTAGATCGAGACCTTGTACTTCTCGATGACGTTCCAATGCCGGTGCTCGTCGGGGGAGTTGGGGGTTCCCTCGTAGACGACCTGGGTGGCGCGGTTGGAGAGGGGGCCGTAGACGATGTAGGAGTGCCCGGTGACCCAGCCGATGTCGGCGGTGCACCAGTAGACGTCCTTGCCTGCTTTGTGGTCGAAGACGTTGTGGTGGGTGTAGGAGGTCTGCGTCAGGTATCCGCCGGAGGTGTGGATGATGCCCTTGGGCTTACCGGTGGTGCCGGAGGTGTAGAGGATGAACAGTGGGTGTTCGGCCGGGAACGGCTGCGCCTCGTGCTCTGTCGATGCCTGCGCGACGCTCTCGTGCCACCACAGGTCGCGGCCCTCGGTCCAGTCCACCTCGGAGTCGGTGCGCTTGACGACGAGCACATGCTCGACTGACGCGGCAGCGTTCTCGAATGCACTGCCGGCTGCCCCGTCGACGGCGTGGTCGACGGTCTCTTTGATGGGCGCGGGCTTGCCGCGCCGCCACTGGCCGTCGGTGGTGATGACGAGTTTGGCTTCGGCGTCGTCGATGCGTGAGCGCAGTGCGGTGGCGGAGAATCCGGCGAAGACGACGGAGTGTGTGAGGCCGAGGCGTGCGCACGCGAGGATGGAGACGATGGCCTCGGGGATCATCGGCATGTAGATCGCGACGCGGTCGCCGGCGACGAGACCGAGGTCGGTGAGGGTGTTCGCGGCCTGGGAGACCTCGGCGAGGAGATCGGAGTAGGTGACGTCGCGGCTGTCGCCCGGTTCGCCTTCCCAGTGGATGGCGACCTGGTCACCGTGGCCGTCGAGGACGTGGCGGTCGACGCAGTTGTAGGCGACGTTGAGTTCGCCGTCGCCGAACCACTTGGCGACGGGTGCATCGGACCAGTCGAGTACCTCGGTGAACGGGGTGTGCCAGTGCAGCCGGCTCGCTTGTTCGGCCCAGAACGCCAGTCGGTCCTTCTCGGCGTCGTCGTAGAGGTCGGCCGTCGCGTTGGCCTGAGCCGCGAACTCGGCCGAAGGCGGGTAGGTCTCCCCGGCGCCGTTCTCAGTGGCTTCAGGGGTACTGGTCGTCATCTCTGATTGCTCGCTTTCGTCGTCCGCGTAAGGCGCTCGATGCCATCACAGGCAGCCCTTGTGAGGGTAGTCACATGTGAGGGCGGTCGCATCGTTGCAGCGGTGTGCAACCCTCTGATCTGCGGTGATCGGTCGGTTTTCCGCGACGGACGGTATTCAGGACTGATCCGTCGGGCCTGCCCGTTCGGAGGGGCTCTCGAGCGGTGGGAAATGACTTGCCGAAAAGTTTCGATCGTGTTTCGTGCTTACTCGCGAGTCAGCAAAAACTGGGGGAGTTCACATGTTCGTTTCAGGATGTGTCTAAAGTCTGCGGTATTGAGATCGTTGCCACCCCGCACTAAAGGATGTGGCCGGCGGTCGCCCCACAGAACCCCGTGGGCGTGACGCCCGTGGGGAGAAGATCACGGCGAACCCGTGATCGACCGAAGAGAGGATTTGTCTTGCGTAGAACACGCATTGCGACAGCTGCGGTAGCGGTTGTCGTATCAGCGGCGCTGGTCACGGCGTGCTCGTCCGGTGACTCGACGAGCAGCGGAGGGTCGGGAGACGGCTCAGCGATCATCAACGCCTGGAGTGGCGAGCCCCAGAACCCGCTTGTTCCTACGAATACCAGCGAGAACACCGGTGGCCGAGTCGTCGACTCGATCTTCGCCGGCCTGGTCTCGTACACGCCCGAGGGTGGTGTGCAGAACGAGGTGGCCGAGTCCATCGACACCACCGACGGTCAGAACTACACCATCACGTTGAAGGACGGATGGACGTTCACCGACGGAACCCCCGTCACCTCCAACTCCTTCGTCGACGCCTGGAACTACGGCGCGCTGTCCACCAACGCGCAGCTGCAGGGATCGTTCTTCGACCCGATTCAGGGCTACGACGAGGTCGCCGCCGAGAACCCGACCGTCCAGACCATGTCCGGACTGAAGGTCGTCGACGACAAGACGTTCACCATCGAGCTCAAGCAGCCCGAGGCAGCATTCCCCGATCGTCTCGGATTCGCCGCGTACTACCCGCTTCCCGAGGTCGCATACGACGACATCGCGGCATTCGGCGAGAACCCCATCGGCAACGGACCGTACAAGTTCGCCTCCGAAGGTGCGTGGCAGCACAACGTCCGCATCGACCTGATCACCAACCCGGACTACGACGGAAACCGTAAGCCCGCCAACGGTGGTGTCAGCTTCATCCTCTACAGCAACCTGGACACCGCCTACACGGATCTGCTGTCGAACAACGTCGACGTCCTCGACAACGTTCCGTCCTCGGCCGTCACCACGTTCGAGACCGATCTGCCCGGCCGCACGGTCAACCAGCCGTCCGCCAGCATCGAGACGTTCACCATCCCGTCGCGTCTCGCACACTTCGGCGGCGAGGAAGGCGTTCTGCGTCGTCAGGCGATCTCCAAGGCGATCAACCGCGATCAGATCACCGAGCAGATCTTCAACAACACGCGTACCCCGGCCAAGGACTACACCAGCCCGGCCATCGAGGGCTGGACGGATTCGCTCGAGAACGAGTCCAACGTGGAGTACGACCCCGAGGCCGCGAAGGCTCTGTGGGCTCAGGCCGACGCCATCGCACCGTGGACCGGCACCTTCGCCATCGCGTACAACTCCGATGGTGGACACCAGGAATGGGTCGACGCTGTCACCAACAGCATCCGCAACACGCTCGGCATCGAGGCGCAGGGTGCTCCGTACCCGACGTTCGCTCAGCTGCGTACCGAGGCCACCAACCGCACCATCCCGACGGCGTTCCGCTCGGGCTGGCAGGGTGACTACCCGCAGCAGTACGGCTTCCTGGCGCAGAACTACCAGACCGGCGGCAGCTCCAACGACGGTGACTACTCCAACCCCGAGTTCGACCGTCTGCTCCGCGAGTCCGCAGGTGAGACGGACAAGGACAAAGCGCAGGAACTGGTCAACCAGGCTCAGTCGATCCTGCTGAACGACCTTCCCGCAGTGCCGAACTGGTACCGCAACGCAGCCAGCGGCTGGTCCGAGAACGTGACCAACGTGAAGATCGGCTGGGACGGTATCCCGATCTACAACGAGATCGAGAAGAACTGATCTTCTCTTCTTCAGCTCCATGAGACCGAGCAGGGCGGTAGGTCTTTCACCTACCGCCCTGCTCGTGTGCTTGCCCCCTCACTACTTTTCGACGCCCCGGCCTTCTCGGTGACGTCCACCTTCCTCCAAAGGAGGTGATCCGATGCTCTGGTACATCGGACGCCGATTACTTCAGATGATCCCCGTTTTCATCGGGGCGACATTCCTGATCTACGCCATGGTCTTCTTGCTTCCAGGAGACCCCATTGCCGCACTCGCAGGTGACAAGGCCATCAGCCCCGCCGTCGCCGATCAGCTGCGGGCTCGCTACAACCTCGACCAGCCGTTCATTGTCCAGTACCTGCTGTACCTGAAGGGCATCTTCACCTTCGACTTCGGAATGTCGTTCTCCGGCCGTCCCGTCAGCGAAGTTCTCGTGCAGGCATTTCCGATCACCGCCAAGCTCGCCGCGATGGCTCTCGTCATCGAGGGTGTCTTCGGTATCGGCTTCGGTCTGATCGCCGGTCTTCGCAAGGGCAAGCTGTTCGACTCGACCGTGCTGATCGTCAGCCTCGTCATCATCGCCGTGCCGATCTTCGTCATCGGCTTCCTGGCGCAGTTCTTCATCGGCATCAAATGGGGCATCGTCCCGCCGACGGTCGGTGGCAACACCAGTTTCAAGAATCTGCTGCTCCCGGCATTCGTGCTCGGTGCCGTGTCCTTCGCGTACGTGGTGCGCCTGACGCGAACCTCGGTCGCGGAGAACCTGAGTGCGGACTTCGTGCGCACGTCGACGGCCAAGGGCCTGTCCCGCAGCCGTGTCGTGAACGTGCACGTCTTGCGTAATTCGCTCATCCCGGTCGTCACGTTCCTCGGCGCGGACCTCGCTGCTCTGATGGGCGGCGCGATCATCACCGAGGGAATCTTCAACATCAACGGCGTCGGCGGCACGATCTACCAGGCGGTCATCCGAGGTGAGGCGCCGACGGTGGTGTCCTTCGTGACCGTCCTGATCGTCGTCTACCTGATCGCGAACCTCGTCGTCGATCTCCTCTACGCAGCGCTCGACCCAAGGATCCGTTATGCCTGAGTCCACATCTTCGAACGACCGCTCCGTGCGGCAAGCGCGATTCGTCGAACAAGACGAGGTCATCGACGTCAGTCAGACCGATGCGGTGAACATCGACGAGGCGCCCGCCAGCATCTGGAAGGACGCGTGGGTGAGCCTGCGCAAGCGTCCGATCTTCATCGTCTCGGCTCTCATCATTCTGGCCGTCATCGTAGTCGCTGCGTTCCCGTCGCTGTTCACCAGCGCCGACCCCAGGTACTGCAACCTGGACTTCAGCATGCAGGGACCGCAGTCCGGCCACATCTTCGGATTCGACCGGCAGGGCTGTGACATCTACGCACGCACCATCTACGGCGCACGCGCGTCGGTGCTGACCGGTGTCGGAGTCACCTTCCTCGTTCTGGTCATCGGCGTGCTGTTCGGTGCGTTCGCCGGCTTCTACGGCGGCTGGGCGGATTCGCTGCTGTCCCGTCTCACCGACATCTTCTTCGGTGTCCCGCTGATCCTCGCTGCCATCGTGCTCATGCAGCTCTTCACCGATCGCACCATCTGGACCGTGATTCTCGTTCTCGCACTGTTCGGTTGGCCGCAGATGGCGCGCATCACGCGTGGCGCCGTGCTGTCGGCGAAGAACAACGACTACGTCATGGCCTCCCGTGCATTGGGAGTCTCCAAGGTGCGCACCCTGATTCGGCACGTCCTCCCGAACTCGATGGCTCCGATCATCGTCATCACGACGATCTCGCTCGGTACCTTCATCGTTGCCGAAGCCACGCTGTCCTTCCTGGGTATCGGGCTTCCCCCGACCGAGGTGTCCTGGGGCGGCGACATCAGTGCCGCGCAGGTCACCCTGCGTCAGGGATCGACGATTCTGTTCTATCCCGCAGCGGCACTGGCAATCACCGTGCTGGGCTTCATCATGATGGGCGACGCGTTGCGCGACGCTCTCGACCCGAAGGCCCGTAAGCGATGAGCGAACGTACGAAAGACGACGCGATGACCACTGATCCAGGCAGAGCAGAGCAGCCTCTGCTCGACATCAAGAACCTCGAGGTGTCCTTCCAGTCGAATTCCGGTCCGGTACCGGCAGTTCGAGGTGTCAGCTTGACGGTCTATCCCGGCCAGACCGTGGCCATCGTCGGCGAATCGGGATCCGGTAAGTCGACGACGGCGCACGCCATCATCAATCTGTTGCCCGGCACCGGCAAGGTGACCGGCGGCGAGATCCTGTTCGACGGCAAGGACCTGGCCACGGCCAAGGAGAAGGACTTCGTCGAGGTACGCGGCAGTCAGATCGGGCTGGTTCCTCAGGACCCGATGTCCAACCTCAACCCGGTGTGGAAGATCGGTTTCCAGATCGAGGAGGCGTTGGCGGCCAACAACATTGCCAAAGGCAAGGCCGCGAAGGCTCGGGCGATCGAACTGCTCGACGAAGCAGGCCTGACGGACTCGGCGAAGCGTGTCAATCAGTACCCGCACGAGTTCTCCGGTGGTATGCGTCAGCGTGCACTCATCGCGATCGGATTGTCCGCCCGGCCGAAACTGCTCATCGCCGACGAGCCGACGTCCGCGCTCGACGTCACCGTGCAGCGTCAGATTCTCGACCATCTCGAAGGTCTGACGAAGGAACTCGGAACTGCGGTTCTGCTCATCACCCACGATCTCGGTCTTGCTGCCGAGCGCGCCGAGCACCTGGTGGTCATGAGCAAGGGCCGGATCGTCGAATCCGGCCCGGCACTGGAGATTCTGCAGAATCCGCAACACCCCTACACGAAGAAGCTGGTCGCGGCGGCACCGTCGCTGGCGTCGCAGCGGCTGAAGTCGTCGGCGGTGCGCAAGGAGATCGTCGAGCAAGCCAAGGAGGTTGCCGAGGAGGTCGTCGCCGAGGAGCACGACAGTGCCTTCGAGCCCGCCAAGGACACCGTGCTGGTGGTCGATCATCTGACCAAGCAGTTCAAGCTGCGCGGCGGAAGCCCGTTCAAATCGACGCTCTTCACCGCCGTCAAGGACGTGTCCTTCACGGTCGAGCGCGGTACTACGACGGCCATCGTCGGCGAGTCCGGGTCCGGTAAATCGACTGTGGCGCAGATGGTTCTCGGCTTGCTCGAGCCGACCGAAGGAACGGTGAAGTTCGACGGCCGCGACGTCGCCGGGCTGTCCAACAAGGATGCATTCGCGTTCCGGCGCCGGGTCCAGCCGATCTTCCAGAACCCCTACGGCTCACTGGATCCGATGTACTCGATCTTCCGCACCATCGAGGAGCCGCTGCGCACCCACAGCGTCGGCACCAAGAAGGAGCGCGAAGCTCGGGTGCGGGATCTGCTGGACAAGGTGTCGCTGCCGGCCTCGGTCGTGCGGCGGTTCCCCAACGAGTTGTCCGGTGGTCAGCGTCAACGTGTGGCCATTGCCCGTGCACTCGCGCTTCAGCCCGAGGTGGTCATCTGCGACGAGGCGGTGTCGGCTCTCGACGTACTCGTCCAGGCTCAGATCCTGTCCCTGTTGAACGATCTGCAGGCAGAACTGGGACTGACGTACCTGTTCATCACGCACGACCTCGCCGTCGTCCGGCAGATCGCCGACGACGTCCTCGTCATGCGCTCGGGTGAAATCGTCGAAGCAGCGAAGACCGACGAGGTCTTCGACAATCCCAAGGAGGAGTACACGCAGCGGCTGCTCGCCGCTATTCCGGGTGGATCCATTCAGCTCGGAGCCTGACCCTCCTGTTCACTCGCACCACCGTGCGTTCACCGCCGACGTCCCGGTCGTGAGCGCACGGTGGTGCGGTGCCGGTGAGTAGAGCACGCGGGTACCGTCGTCACTCGTGACCGATCCACTTGCACCGCTGCTCGAGCTACCGGGAATCGTCGACGCCGCCGAGCGCGCGCGTGATGCTCTCGGCGCTGTTCACCGACACAAGGCCAACCGCCGGGGTTGGCCGGCGACCGCGGCGGAGGCCGCTGTCCGCGCCGCTCGGTCGTCGTCCGTGCTCGACGGTGGCACGATGGACTTCCCCCGTGCAGGCGAGGACGGCGATCCCATTCTGGCCGGGTGCTTGCGCGTCGGGTCCGCGCTCGACGGCGACGCGCTGCAGAACATGCTGCCGGTGTGGAAGCGGGCACCGCTGCAAGCACTTGCACGGCTGCACCTGCTCGCTGCGGCCGACCTCGTCGACGACGACGCACTGCTCGGGCGGCCACGCGACGGCGTCGGGAATCGGTTGGATCTTCTCGCCCAGCTCGTCACCGGGGGTACGTCCGCTCCTGCGCCCGTCGTCGCGGCGATAGTGCACGGTGAGCTGCTGACGTTGAAGCCGTTCGGAACCGCCGATGGTGTGGTCGCCCGCGCAGCATCGAGATTGGTCGCGGCGTCGTCCGGTCTCGATCCGCACAACCTCGGGGTGCCCGAGGTCAGCTGGATGCGACGTTCGCAGGCGTATCGCGACGGCGCCGACGGTTTCGCGTCCGGCTCGGCGACGGGTGTCGGGAGCTGGATCATCTATTGCTGCGGCGCTCTCGAAGCAGGCGCGGCGGAGGCGACGTCGATTGCGGAGGCCGCAGGCTCCGCAGGCCAGTAGAAACCCCAAAAGGGCGGCGTCGTCGACCGAAGTCGACTTCGCCGCCCCTTAGCACGGACTAACCGGTTACCAAGCGTGCAAAGGTGGGCTGTGGCGATTCTGTGATCGCGAGGCCTCGGCGACGATCCGGTGAAGTAGGAGGTCATCCCTGCAACCGGTGCAGGGTTCTTGCTGCTGCTTCCCGAAACTCGCAGGCCCACAGCGCTTCTGCCCTGTCAGCGGCGCGCTCCGCGTGGGTGCCTGATGTCCGTGCTGGGAATCGCGGTCGGGAGAAACGAACCTTCTCTTCCGGTTCGAACTTGGCCTTCCGTTCTTCCGTACGTCATTTGTACCCTGTGGCGCCGCTCACATCAAGGGGTAGAGGTCATCGTTTTCTGCGGAGTAGTCCGTAGGTGATCGCGCCGGCGGCCAGAGCGCTGAAACCTACTGCGGCACTTGCCGCTACGGTTGTTCCAGATGGTTTCTGGATGCGTGATCGTAGAGACACCGGGTTGGAGAACGTCAGAATCGGCCATCCCGCGGCAGCGGCTTCCTTGCGTAGCGCCCGGTCCGGGTTGACTGCTGTCGGGTGTCCGACGGCGCCCAGCATCGGCAGGTCCGTGATGGAGTCCGAATACGCGAAACACTGTGACAGATCGTAGTTTCGGGACTCGGCGAGAGACTCCATCGCCTCCACCTTGCCCTCGCCGTAGCAGTAGAACTCGACGGTCCCGTTGTAGCGGCCGTCCTCGACTTCCATCTTGGTGGCCGTGGAGATGTCCGCGCCGAGTGCCTCGGCGATCGGCCCGACGATCTCCTCGCCGGATGCGGACACGACGACGACATCGTGTCCGCGCAGTTTGTGATCCGCGATGAGATCGGCGGCTTCGGCGAAGACGAGTGGATCGACTATGTCGTGCAACGTCTCTGCAACGATCGAACGGACTTGTTCCACGTCCCAACCCGCGCACATCGCTGCGATATGAGCGCGCATCCGTTCCATCTGATCGTGGTCGGCGCCGGAGAGCAGAAAAAGAAACTGTGCGTAGCTGCTCTTCAGTACGGCGCGTCTGTTTATCAGCCCCTGATCGAAGAACGGTTTGCTGAACGCAAGCGTGCTCGACTTGGCGATAATTGTCTTGTCCAAGTCGAAGAACGCGGCAATTCTTCCGGCAGGACGAGCGGATTCGGCGTCGTCGATACGGGCGCTGGTGGTCACACTGTGAAGGATAGAGGGCCCAGGTGACGGGAGTGGAGCCTGCAGGAACGACCCAGGTGACGGGAGTGGAGCCTGCAGGAACGACCCAGGTGACGGGAGGGGAGTCCGTAGTGGTCGGGTGGGTGTCAGGGCTACTGGTCGGTACCGGATTTCGGCGAATGTTGAACTTGCAAAGGGCACGTGATGCGGGTGTAGTATCGGTGCAGTCCGACTAGCTCGGACGTGTTCAGCCCGACCCCCCGGGGCTGAACCCGACGACCCTCGCCTCCTCCCCCCCTGGCGAGGGTCGTCCTCTGTTCGGGGCAAGAAATCTGGTACGGGTGTCCAGTAATTCATCCACAACCCCCCGATTCATCCACAATCGCGCACCGCCCCCTGGTGGCGAGCCGATTCCGCGTCCAAGCTTCTGGCCATGGACACCGACCGAACCGGGACGAGACGCACTCGACCGTGCTTGCTGCTGACCGATGATGCTGCCCTGCGAGCAGAAGTTCTGCGGGTAGCAGCAGCGGCGGATTGCGTTGTGTTAGAACGGAACTTACCGGTCGGTAAGCCTCCGCTCTCGATGCGACTCGAATGGGAGGACGCCGGTGTCGTCCTGGTCGACGGCAGAGCAGTCGGCCTGTCGCTACCGCGACGAGCGGGAGTTGCCGTCGTCGTCCCCGGTGCTGCGAGCGTCGATCACTGGAGATTGGCCACAGCGCTCGGCGCGTCCGACGTCCTGGAACTGCCGAGCGACGACGGCGCGCTCATCGCGTTGCTCAACGCCGAGCCTGGCGAATCCGCGGGAGACGGTGGAGTCATCACGGTGACGGGTGCGACCGGGGGAGCGGGGGCGTCCACCCTTGCTGCGGCGATTGCCCTCACCGCGTCCTCACGAGACATCCGAACGTTGTTGGTGGACGGAGACGAGTACGGCGCCGGAATGGACCTGCTCCTCGGCTGGGAGTCCAGCCCCGGGCTCCGTTGGCCGGGGCTGACAGTCGAGGCCGGTCGCATCTCCGGCGACGCACTCCGGGGTGCGCTCCCCACCGTCGGGCATCTGTCGGTGCTGTCGGCCGGCAGCGTGGCGACCAGAACGCCCGGCGCGGGCCAGGGCGAGGCGTCGACGTCCGCGGTTGTCGACGCCGGACGACGCATCGGCGATCTGGTGGTCTGCGACGCACCGCGCACCATCGGATCCCATTCCGACATCTACCACGACGCGGCGGATCTCGTGGTGCTCGTGGTGACCGCGACGTTGGCGTCGGTGTCCGCCGCAGAGAACGCATCGGCGTACCTCAGCGCCAGGAACTCGAACGTCGGCATCGTCGTCCGCGGCCCCGCCCCGGGTGGGCTCCGCAGCACCGACATCGCCGACGCGTTGAGCCTTCCGCTGCTCGCGAGCATGCGTCCCGAACCGGGGCTTGCCCGACGCGTCGAACGTGGTGGATTGACCCTCTCGGCGCGATCGCCGCTGCGTCGTGCGGCGTCGGACATTCTGGAGACGTTCGCACGTAAGCCTCAGCAGGGACGGTGGGCGGCATGAGCGCCGTCGTAACGGGGGAACTTCTCGACCGGGTGCGGGGCAGGCTTGCCGGCGCGGGTGAGGAACCGACACCGACG
Source organism: Rhodococcus sp. 06-156-4 (assembly GCF_002259345.1). NCBI lineage: Bacteria > Bacillati > Actinomycetota > Actinomycetes > Mycobacteriales > Nocardiaceae > Rhodococcus > Rhodococcus sp. 06-156-4. The sequence continues at coordinate 229,745 of NZ_NPGB01000028.1, forward strand.
ACCGTGGCTGCAGCCATCAGGATCGAGGCCGGCGGGGTGCTCAGCGACACCGATCTGTTGGCTGCACTGCGGACTCTGCAGACGGAATTCACCGGCGCCGGACCGTTGGAACCGCTGCTGCGTGACCCGGCTGTCGCGGACGTCCTCGTGACCGCGCCGGACGAGGTGTGGGTGGACCGGGGAGTCGGATTGGAGCGCAGCAGAATCCGTTTCGCCGACGAGACGGCCGTGCGGCGCCTTTGTCAACGGCTCGCGTTGTCGGCGGGCCGACGCCTCGACGATGCTCAACCGTGGGTCGACGGTCAACTGCCCGGGGTCGGTGACGGTTCCTTCGGGGTCCGGCTGCACGCCGTGCTCGCACCGGTTGCGCGCGGCGGCACGTGCCTGTCGTTGCGGGTGCTCCGGCCGGCGACTCAGGGGTTGGGAGCGCTGGCCGAGCGCGGGGCCGTCGATCCGGAGGCGCTGGAGCTGCTGCGCGCTGTCGTGCGGGCCAGGTTGGCTTTCCTGGTGGTCGGGGGTACGGGCGCGGGAAAAACTACGTTGCTCGCCGCGCTTCTCGGTGAGGTCGACGCAACCGAGCGGATCGTGTGTGTCGAAGACGCCGCCGAGCTCGCCCCGTCTCATCCTCATGTCGTGCGGATGGTGGCGCGTGCGCCGAACGTCGAGGGTGTCGGCGAGGTGACCGTGCGCCAGCTCGTGCGTCAGGCACTGCGCATGAGGCCGGATCGTCTGGTGGTGGGTGAGGTACGAGGAGCTGAGGTCGTCGACCTGCTGACGGCGCTCAACACCGGACACGACGGGGGCGCGGGCACCATTCACGCCAATTCTCCCGCCGAGGTACCCGCGAGGTTGGAGGCGCTCGCGGCGCTCGGCGGCATGGGGCGAGATGCGCTGCACAGTCAACTCGGCGCTGCGGTTCAGGTGGTGTTGCACGTGCACAGATCGTCCAACGGCCGCAGGCGATTGAGGGAGATCGCTGTGCTCGTTCCCGACGCGACGGGCCGAGTGGGGGTGCTGCCGGCATGGTCGATCGACGGTACCGCCGGTGGCAGAGCCCACTTGGACGACATGATTCGCCGTCGGATGGACTCGCTGTGACCGCGGTGGGCGTACTGCTCTGCGCAGCTGCGCTTCTGGCCGTTCCCGGTCCGCAGGCTCGCCTTCGATCGCTCCGCACTCCGCCTGTGATTGCCGTGCGGTACCGAGCAGCGATCGTTCCAGTTTCGGCGGTTGTCGGTGCAGTCACCCTCGTGTGGTTCGCGGGAGTGCATGCACTGTTCGCCGCTGTGATCGTCGGGGCCACAGGGTGGAAGCGTCGACGATCCGCAACCGAGAAGAGGAAGTTCCGTACCGAATCGGCACGTTTGATCGCTGCACTGGACACCGTCATCGGAGAGCTCGGAGTCGGATCGCATCCTGCGTCGGCGTCGGCTGTCGCGGCGGCGGAAAGCTCCGGCACCGTGGGGATCGCGTTCGAACGCGCCTCCGGACACGCACGCATGGGTGGGCGGGCGCACGATGGGCTGTCGGTACCGGACGCAGCGATCTCCGGCCCACTGTCCATCGTCGCCTCCGCATGGCGAATCGCCGACGACCACGGTCTCGCCCTGGCCCGGCTGCTCGGCGCGGCTCGCAGAGACATGCAGGTGCGCAATCGGTTCCGTGACCGTACCCAGGCATCGCTGGCAGGTGCCCGCGCCACCGGAACCGTCCTCGCGTGCCTGCCGATCGTGGGCGTCGGCCTCGGTCAGGCCATGGGAGCGTCTCCACTGTCGGTGCTCCTCGGAGGAGGGCTCGGCGGCATTCTCCTCGTGATCGGAACGGCACTCGTCTGCGGCGGACTCCTGTGGACGGATGCCATCACCGACAAGGTATGCCGATGATCGGGATTGCGATGCTCTGTGCCGCAGCTGCTCTGATCACTGCACCGGCGGACAGGAGTGCACTCGGGAGGGTAGTGGGGGAGGGCGGCGTCGCCGAGAAGAGCGCGACCACGACCGTCGTCGATCGGCATGCGGTGGCAACGTGTTTCGACATGATGGCTGCCTGCCTCGCCGGTGGGCTGTCGGCAGGGGCCGCGGCTCGCGCGGTGTCGACGATGGCTCCACCCGACGTGTCCACCGCTCTGCGAACCACAGCGGATCTGCTCGGTCTCGGCGCCGACCCGGACGATGCGTGGAAGGCAGTCGGTGCGCTGCCCGAGGTGGAAGCGTTGGCGCGCATGGCTCGTCGATCCTCCCGATCGGGTGCGTCGTTCGCCGACGCCGTCGCGGAATTGGCAGACTCCGAGCGCGCGAGCGCCGAGGACGCCGCGGCGGCGGAAGCCGAACGAGCGGGAGTGCTCGTCAGTGGGCCGCTGGGACTGTGTTTCCTGCCCGCCTTCGTCTGTCTCGGCATCGTCCCTGTCGTGATCGGATTGGCGAGCTCGGTGCTCGGAGGTGGTGTCCTGTGACGCCACGACTGGAATTCCGGACCGGGTACGCCGGTCCGGACGTCAATGAGGGGGAAGACCATGAAAGCTGTGATGCAACAGGCCAGGACGCGATTGATTCTCGCCGCGGTGAACGACGACGGGATGTCCACCGCCGAATACGCCATCGGCACCATCGCCGCGGCGGCGTTCGGTGCGATTCTCTACACGGTGGTCACGGGCTCGTCGATCGTCGATGCGTTGACCGGGATCATCGATCGCGCGCTCGCCACTTCGGTGTAGCCGACGAGGGTTCGGCGACGGTGGAGGCGGCCATCGCGCTCGCTTCCATCGTCGCCGTCGTCATCACCTGCATCGGTGCGATCACCGCCGTGTCGCAGCATGTCCGGTGCGTCGATGCAGCCAGGGAAGCTGCTCGGCTCGTGGCCCGAGGTGACGACGTATCGGGATCGCTGCTACCTGCGAGAGCCACGATGTCGGTGAACACCGAGGACGGGATGGTGACCGTTCGAGTCGAATCGTACACGCTGCTGCCGGGGCTCACCGTTTCGGCCGATGCGGTGGCGGTCATGGAATCGATACCCGAATGAAAGCCGCTCGATTCCAAACACAGGACAAGGGCAGCGTGACGGTGACCGCGGCGTTCGCGTTGACCGCATTGCTGGTGGTGGTGATAGCCGTCGTGCACGTCGGTTCCGCCGTCGGCGCGCGCCACCGAGCACAGTCGGCTGCGGATCTCGGGGCCCTCGCCGCGGCCGGTGCGCTCGATCGAGGCGTCGTGGACGCGTGTGCCACGGGCCGAGACATCGTCGAGCGCGTCGGCGGATCCGTGTCGGCATGCACCGTCGAGGGGTGGGACGTCGTCGTCGAAGTCACTGTCTCGGTGACGCTGGGACGCTTGGGTATCCGTGATGCAATGGCCTCGGCCCGCGCAGGCCCCTGACCGTCACCCCGCAGGCTCCACTCGCGCCCTAACCGCCTCTGCGCATGATCCCGTCGAGCAGGCTGCCGAATCCGTCGTCGGCGGCGGTGACGCCGTTGTCGCGCCGCTCGTCGGTCCGGGCGACGAATGTGGTTCTGGTGGTGACGACGGGTTCGCCAGCCGAGTCGCAGATTTCGTTCCTGGTGACCATGATGTCGCTGCCACCGGCCTGGCGGAACGATTCCAGGCACAGGTCGCTCCCCAGGACATCGCCGGTTCGAATCGTTCTGTGCAGCAGGATCTGCTGGTCGGAGTGCAGAATGTCCTTCAGCCCGTAACCGATGAGGAGGTTCTCGAACAGTTCCGGCAGCACGGCTGCGCCGATGACGGCGACGAACGTGACGGGCGCGATGATGCCGTCGTGTCCCAATTCGTGGCCGGCTGCATCGTCGACGTGGGCGGGGTGGTCGTCGTGGACCGCGCGGGCGAATTCGCGGATCTTCTCGCGTCCGACTTCGTAGGTGAACGTTGCGAAGTGGTGCGCGCCCACCAGGTCCCGGATGGATCGGGGCTCGGACACCTCGTGATCGATCAGCGACACCGTCGACATGGACACCTCTCCTCGTCTCCTGAAGAGAAGTCCACCATCCGACGGGAAGTTGTGCAGCGAAGCGGTCGAACTCGCCCACAACTTACAAAAGTTGCGGCGCCGTCGTGTGGCCGATCACGACGGGCGAATTGCGGCCACCACGGCATCCAGGACCGTCACAGCGCCGTCCTTGTCGAGGGGGTCGTTACCGTTTCCGCATTTCGGCGACTGCACGCACGACGGGCACCCGGACGGGCACTCGCACGAGGTGATCGCCTCCTTCGTCGCCTCCAGCCATTCGACGATCGCTCGATGTCCCCGATCCGCGAAGCCGGCACCACCGTCGTATCCGTCGTAGACGAACACCGTCGGAAGTCCGGTGTCCGGGTGGAGCGCGGTGGAGACGCCGCCGATGTCCCATCGGTCGCAGGTCGCGACCAGCGGTAGCAGACCGATGGCAGCGTGTTCCGCCGCGTGCAGGGAGCCAGGGAACCGTTCGGCGCTAATTCCTCTGTCCTCCAGCAACTCCGGGGTGATCGTGTACATCACGGCACGGGTGTCGAGCGTCTGCTCCGGCATGTCGAGCTCGATCGAATCGAGAATCTCGCCCGAGTGCAGCCGACGCAGGTAGCCGACGACCTGGTGCGTGACATTCACCTGAACGAGCGCGACGGTGACCTGACCGTGAGTGCGTCGAGAGTGGATGTCGGTGATGGCGATGTCGGTGGTCTCGCGGGCGGACGTGCTCCAATCGGGCTGCTCGGGATGAACGAGAGCCAGACCGTCCTCCAGGTTCAGATCGTCGACGACGAAGCTCTCACCCTGGTGAATGTGTACTGCACCGGGATGCACTGTTGCCGGTGCTTTTCCGGAGTCGACCGTCCCGAGCATCCGCCCCGATCCGCCGTCGACGATGGCAACCTGGGTGCCGGTTCCACCGCGGATGTTCACCGACGCGTGCGGGGCGTACTGCTGGCCGTCCGGCGTGATGAACCAACCGTGCGGTCGCTTGCGTACCAACCCGTCCGCGGCGAGACCGTCGAGCACCGCCTCGGCTCCGAACTCGGCGGCCTCGTCGACCGTGATGGGTAGTTCGGCTGCGGCGCAGAGCATCTGGGGTGCGAGGAGATACGGGTTCGACGGATCGGTGACGGTCGCCTCGATCGGTTTGTCCAACAGGGCGGCGGGATGGTGAACGAGGTAGGTGTCCAGTGGGTCGTCTCGGGCGACGAGGGCGACGAGCGACCCCTCACCTCGTCGACCGGACCGACCCGCCTGCTGCCAGAACGAGGACACCGTGCCGGGGAACCCGGCCACCACCACGGCGTCGAGTCCGGCGATGTCGACACCCAACTCCAGTGCGTTGGTGGTCGCGACACCGAGCAGGGTGCCGTCGGACAGATCGGATTCGAGCTTTCGTCGGTCCTCGGCGAGGTACCCCGCGCGGTAGGCCGCGACGCGGCCGGGAAGGTCCCGGTCGACGTCTGCCAGGAGGCGTTGCGTGCCGAGCGCGGTTACCTCGGCGCCGCGCCGGGAACGGACGAACGTGAGTGTGCGCGCGCCCTCGACCATCAAGTCCGCCATGATGCGCGACGCCTCCGCGCCCGCGGATCGCCGGACTGGAGCCCCGTTCTCGCCGGTGATCTCCTTCATGAGCGGGGGCTCCCACAGCGCGACGGTGCGTGGGCCGTGCGGAGATCCGTCGTCGGTCACCTCTTCGCACGGTGCGCCGACGAGCCTCGACGCGGCCGTGCCTGGATTGGACGTGGTGGCGCTGGCGAGGACGAAGGTCGGGGTCGCGCCGTAGCGGGCGCAGATTCGGCGGAGGCGCCTCAGGATCAAGGCGACGTTGGATCCGAACACGCCACGGTAGTAGTGACATTCGTCGACGACGACGTAGCGGAGATTGCGCAGAAACCTGGCCCAACGCTCGTGTGCGCCGAGGATCCCGATGTGGATCATGTCGGGGTTGGTGAAGAGCCACCGGGCGTTGGCGCGTGCCCACTGACGGATCTCGATCGGTGTGTCCCCGTCGTAGGCGCTGGGAAATACCTCGGCCAGTTCCGGTGCATCAGCGCGCAACTCGTCGGTGACGGCGATGGTGCTGCGTAGTTGATCGGCACCGAGCGCTTTCGTCGGTGCCAGATAGAGCGCGGTGCCTCGTGGATCGCCGAGAAGTGTGGACAGGATGGGCATCTGGTATGCCAGAGACTTCCCGGATGCTGTGCCGGTTGACAGGACAACATGATGACCATTGTGGGCGAGAGTTGCCGCGTGCGCCTGGTGTGTCCACGGACGTGCGATGCCGCGAGAACGGAGGACGGCGGCTACTTCGGGCTTCAACCATGTTGGCCAGTCCGTGAATTGGGCCTCGCGACCCGGTAGCTCCGCGACGTGGGTGAGGGGCTGCTCGCCCGACGGAGTACCCGCCAGCACTCGGTCGAGAAGCACCCTGCCGTAGCTGTTCGAATGACCCGTCGGCGTTGGATCTGGTTGGGTCACTACTGCTCTCCATGTTTCGGTTCTGTTGCAGGTGCGTCGCGATGACGTCGCGACCTGCGGGTTTCATGCTATCGGTCGGTCATTCGCACGACGACGGCGCCTCGGCATACGTGCTGGTGAGAGGGGTCGGGCGGCGCAAATCTGCCGGTGAGAAGCGTCAAGATCAACAAAATGTGCGAAAACTGACTTTTTCGACTGTTGGAAACGCGAAAAGCGTGGTTGACTTGAACCGGTCGCAGCTTCTGTGTTCGTTTTCACGCTCGCAGGATCTTATGTTGCGGGCGGTGTGCTTTTGGAGCGTTTCCTGAAGGGGTCTGTGGTTCGGCAACGCCTGTCGGACGCGGGTTCCGCCTGAGGGGGAATTCAGGAAGTACAACGGTCGGAACCGGCCCGGTGGACTGTAAGTGCTGCCCACCGCATCCGGTGTTAGAAAGAGAAGGAAAAGCATGGCACAGGGAACTGTGAAGTGGTTCAACGCCGAAAAAGGCTTTGGATTCATCGCACCAGAAGACGGCTCCGCTGACGTTTTCGTCCACTACTCCGAGATCCAGGGCAGCGGCTTCCGCACCCTCGAGGAGAACCAGCGCGTCGAGTTCGAGGTCGGCCAGGGAACCAAGGGACCCCAGGCAACCGGAGTTCGCGCAGTCTGATCGACACCCCGCTCCCCGCGAGCGGAATCGACACTTCTCATCCCCCTATCGCTTTCGGTGCATGCCGAAGCGAAGGGGGATGAGTTGTATCCACGGCCACTGCCGACACTGTCTCCTCGGGTCGTTCCTGCAGGCTCCACTCCCGCCCTTCGGGTCGTTCCTGCAGGCTCCACTCCCGCCCTTCGGGTCGTTCCTGCAGGCTCCACTCTCGCTTTTGTTCTACTGTCCACATTGTGAACCAGTTGTCCTTCTTCTCCGCCGAGTCGCTGCCGCCGTCGGTGACCGACTTGAGTGGACTTCTCGCGTCCACCGGGCAGGTGGTTCTGTCGGCGTCCGGTGCTCGCATCTCGGTCGTCGTCGATTCGTCCTGGCGCGCCGAGGTCATCGCGGACCTGATGGCGGAGTGCGGGCTCGTGTCCGAACTCGGCCGGTCCGAGGAGGACAGGCCGCTGGTGCGGACGGCGTCGGTGCCCGAGTTGTCGGCACTCGCGTCGTTGTGGACGAAGGGCGCGGTCAAGTCGATGCCGCCGGGTTGGGTGCCCGGCGCCCGCGAGCTCCGCGCGTGGGTGCTCGCAGGCGGCCGACCGGAAGCCGAGGGCGAACGGTATGTTCTGGGACTGGATCCGCATGCGCCCGACACGCACGCCCCGTTGGCTCAGTCGCTGATGAGAGCAGGGATAGCTCCCACTCTCATCGGCACCCGAGGCTCCAATCCAGGGCTCCGCATCACCGGGCGCAGGCGAATGCTGAGGCTGGTCGAGAACGTCGGACCTGCGCCGGAAAATCCGGACGCACGTACCAGTTGGCCGACCGCCGAGTAAGAAGATGTGAAGCTGATCTGCGAGTATTTTGACGTCGTATGCCACTCTGTTACCAGGCGGACCGGCACGATTGTCGGTTTCGACAGGTAGAAACTGCTCGCGGAGTGGCTCTACAGGACGCAACGAGGAAGGTTCGGCAGCAAGGTGGCAACACGCAAGAACGGCACGGGGGATACCACCACCGGCGGTGCCCAGCCGCGCCGCCTTGTCATCGTGGAGTCTCCGACCAAGGCCAAGAAGATCGCCCCCTACCTGGGGAGCAACTACGTGGTCGAGGCGTCGGTCGGCCACATCCGTGACCTTCCACGCGGTGCCGCGGACGTCCCCGCGAAGTACAAGGGTGAGCCGTGGGCCCGCCTCGGCGTGGACGTCGACCACGATTTCGAGGCCCTCTACGTCGTCTCGCCGGAGAAGAAGGGCAAGGTCGCCGAGCTCAAGAGCCTGCTCAAGGACGCCGACGAACTCTTCCTCGCCACCGACCCCGACCGCGAGGGTGAGGCCATCGCCTGGCATCTCCTCGAGACCCTGAATCCCAAGATCCCTGTTCGACGCATGGTCTTCCACGAGATCACCAAGCCGGCCATCCTCGCGGCCGCTGCCGATACCCGTGAGCTGGACCAGGATCTGGTCGACGCGCAGGAAACCAGGCGCATCCTCGACCGGCTCTACGGCTACGAAGTGTCGCCGGTGCTGTGGAAGAAGGTCATGCCGAAGCTGTCGGCGGGCCGTGTACAGTCCGTCGCCACCCGGATCATTGTTCAGCGCGAGCGCGACCGAATGGCGTTCCGGAGCGCCGAGTACTGGGACATCTCGGCCACCCTCGATGCCGGGGCAGAGGCGTCGCCGCGCAGTTTCGGCGCGCGGCTGGTCAACGTCGACGGTTCTCGCGTGGCTGCGGGTCGTGATTTCGGTGCCGACGGAAAGCTGAAGTCCGACGGTGTCACCGTTCTGGACGAACCGCGTGCCCGACGCCTCGCCGAGGCCCTTCAGGGCGTGGACCTCACCGTCGCGTCCGCCGAGGACAAGCCGTACACCCGTAAGCCGTACCCGCCGTTCATGACGTCGACGCTGCAGCAGGAAGCAGGCCGCAAGCTGCGGTTCTCCTCCGAGCGCACCATGCGCGTCGCGCAGCGGTTGTACGAGAACGGCTACATCACCTACATGCGTACCGACTCGACGACGCTGTCGGAGTCGGCTATCTCGGCGGCCAGGTCGCAGGCGACCGAGCTGTACGGTGCGGAGTACGTGCATCCGTCGCCGCGTCAGTACACGCGCAAGGTCAAGAACGCCCAGGAGGCGCACGAGGCAATCAGGCCTGCAGGCGATGTGTTCCAGACGCCTGGCCAGTTGCACTCCGCGCTGCAGACCGACGAGTTCCGGTTGTACGAGCTGATCTGGCAGCGGACCGTCGCTTCTCAGATGGCCGACGTGCGGGGCACGACGCTGACGCTGCGCATCACCGGTACCGCGGGCACTGGTGAACAGTGCACGTTCTCGTCGTCCGGCCGTACCATCACCTTCGCGGGCTTCCTGAAGGCCTACGTGGAGAGCGTCGACGACGAGGCAGGCGGTCAGTCCGACGACGCCGAGTCTCGGCTCCCTGCGCTGAAGGAAGGCGCCGCGGTCACCGCGACCCAGCTCGATCCGGACGGCCACACCACCAACCCACCCGCTCGGTACACCGAGGCGTCGCTCATCAAGACCCTCGAAGAGCTGGGTATCGGCCGGCCGTCGACGTACGCGTCGATCATCAAGACAATCCTCGACCGCGGATACGTCTACAAACGCGGCAGCGCACTCGTGCCGTCGTGGGTGGCGTTCTCGGTGGTCGCGCTGCTGGAGGCTCACTTCGGCCGCCTCGTCGACTTCGATTTCACGGCGGGCATGGAGGACGACCTCGACGCCATCGCCGGTGGTCGTGAGCGCCGCGGCGACTGGTTGACGAGCTTCTACTTCGGTGGGGACACCGGGGCCGAGGGCTCCGTCGCGAGGTCCGGTGGCCTGAAGAAGATGGTCGGCACCAACCTCGAGGACATCGACGCTCGCGTCATCAACTCCATCAGGTTGTTCGACGACGATCAGGGCCGCGAGATCCATGTACGCGTCGGGCGCTACGGCCCGTACCTCGAGCGAATGGTGAAGAACGACGACGATCCCGATGGGGATCCGATCTCGCAGCGCGCCAACCTGCCCGACGATCTGCCGCCGGACGAGTTGACCATCGACTTCGCGGAAAAACTGTTCGCGACCCCGCAGGAAGGCCGCAAGCTCGGTGCCGACCCGCTGACGGGTCACGAAATCGTTGCCAAGGAAGGGCGTTTCGGTCCGTACGTCACCGAGATCCTGCCCGAGCCGGAGCCGGAACCGACTCCTCCCGAGCCGGACATCGTGCCGATTCCACAGGACTCGGACGGTGGAGGTGGCACCAAGACCGCAGTGAAGAAAGCTGCGGCGAAGAAGGCTCCGGCCAAGAAGGCGGCGAAGAAGGCCACCGGACCCAAGCCCCGCACCGGTTCTCTGCTGAAGTCGATGGATCTGGCGACCATCACGCTCGAGGACGCCCTCAAGCTTCTGTCGTTGCCTCGAGTCGTCGGCGTCGATCCGGAATCGAAGGAAGAGATCACCGCCCAGAACGGTCGCTACGGCCCGTACCTGAAGAAGGGCACGGACTCTCGGTCGCTGACCGACGAGGAGCAGCTCTTCACCGTCACCTTGGACGAGGCGCTGAAGATCTACTCCGAGCCGAAGCGACGCGGACGGCAAGGTGAAGCGAAGCCACCTCTGCGTGAGCTCGGCACCGACCCGGTCAGCGAGAAGCCGATGGTGATCAAGGACGGCCGCTTCGGTCCCTACGTCACCGACGGCGAGACCAACGCGAGCCTCCGCAAGGACGACGACGTTGCCACCATCACCGACGATCGGGCCTCGGAGCTCCTGGCGGACAGGCGTGCCCGCGGACCGGTGAAGAAAAAGGCAACCAAGAAGGCCGCCACCAAGAAGGCCACCACGAAGGCAACGGCCACCAAGACCGCAGCCAAGAAGACCCCGGCGAAGAAAGCCGCAGCCAAGAAAACTGCTGCCAAGAAAACGCCTGCCAAGAAGACCCCGGCGAAAAAAGCTGCAGCGAAGAAAGCTCCTCCAGCGGACTCCTGATCGCTTCGAACGATGGGGTGCCTGTCGGTCTGCTCGCCTCCATCTGCTCGTATGAACGAACCTTTCGAGCGATGAGGGTGGGCGACGGAACCAACTGCGGCCTCGGTGCGTCCAAGTGGGTGTGGGGAAGAAACTGGTAGTCCTGCTGTGTGTTGTTGTCGGTGGTCGCATGTGCTCGGACCTCGTCCGGCAGAGCTGTCGGCCAGGATGCATGGCACGGGCAAGGTCTTGCCGCTGGTGGGTCTACGGGCGGGCAGGCGCCGTCGTCGTCCCCGACAGCGTCCCCGTCGGCGACCCCGTCGTCCTTCGATCCGTGTGTCCTCGAGGATCTGCAGCTGAGTATCTACGCGGGCGTGGATCCGGCAACCAAGGAACCGTTGCCTGGGGTGGACGGGTGTAGCTGGACGGGCCAGTCCGGGCGTTTCTCGGTCGGGTACAGCGAAGGCGTCGACCGGACTCGGCTCGCGACCACACCCGGAGTCACCGAGTTGAGCGAGTTCGAGGCGGACGGTCAGATGGTGGACAATTTCGTGTTCGAGGGAAACAAGTGCATCTCGTTGGCCGAGATCGATGGCCGAACAGTGCAGTTCACGCTCGCGGAAACGGACTTCGATTCCTTCTGTATACGGCTGAAGGTCGCGACGACACTGATCCTGGAGGACATCTAGATGCGACGATCGGCAGCGCTGGCCATGCTGACAAGTGCGTTCGTGTTGTCCGTCGGGGCGTGCGGTTCCGGTGTCGGCGGGACGGCCACGGCGTCGGACGAGGTCCTCGATGTATCCGAAACAGAGTACGTGACAACGACTTCCGTTGAACCGTCTCCGGAATTCGACCCCTGCGCCTTGCCGGATGCGCTGCTGCGCGATCTCGATCTGGCGGAGGCTCGACCCACTGCGGTCGGAGAGCTCGGGTGTATCTGGGGAAACGACCGTATCGCAGTGTCGGTTCTGGTGTTCGAGGACACGTCGACGCTACCCGACCCGTACACGAGCCCCTCGACCACCGAGGTTCGTACGCTGACCGACGGCGGGTACACCACCTACGCCTTCCTGCTGGACGGCGACACGTACACCACTCAGACGATGACGGCGTCGGGTGCAGTGATGCTGAGCGCGAATCGACTCGGTGTTTCGTCCGCCGAGGAGGTGCGTGCCGGCTCGATCGACGTTTTCCGCGTGGTGCTGTCGTACCTGCCGCCGCCTGCGTGATGCGCCGGGCACGAGGCGTTCGTGTCGCACCGAGCGACTAGGCTCGCTGGCATGGCGGGAGTTTTCGATCGGCTGATCGGCCAAGAGGACGTGGAAGCAGAGCTGACCGCCGCGGCCGTCGGCGCTCGTACCGGGGACCCGGGGTCCGCGATGACGCACTCCTGGTTGTTCACCGGCCCTCCCGGGTCCGGTCGATCCATCGCTGCTCTGTGTTTCGCGGCGGCCCTGCAATGCACCACGGAGGGGTCACCGGGCTGCGGTACCTGCCATCCGTGCACCACGACGATGGCCGGCACCCACGGCGATGTCCGGCGGATCATCCCGCAGGGCTTGAGCATCAGCGTCAAGGAGATGCGGGAGATCGTGCAGATCGCTGCGCGTCGGCCCAGCACCGGGCGCTGGCAGATCGTCGTCATCGAAGATGCGGATCGGCTCAGCGAGGCGGCCGCCAACGCGTTGCTGAAGGTCGTCGAGGAGCCGCCGGAGCGGACGGTCATGTTGCTGTGTGCGCCGTCGACCGATCCGGAGGACATGTCCGTCACCCTCCGCTCGCGCTGCCGCCATGTGCATCTCGTGACGCCCACGACGCCGGCGATCGCGCAGGTTCTGCAGACCCGCGACAAGCTCGATGCGGAGACGGCCCAGTGGGCGGCGTCGATCAGCGGTGGACACGTGGGCCGCGCACGGCGACTGGCGAAAGACGAGGACGCTCGTGCCAGGCGCAAGCGGGCCCTCGGCCTCGCGTCGGCTGCAGCGCGGCCCAATCAGGCCTATCTCGCGGCCGAGGAGATGGTGAAGGCTGCGGAGACCGAAGCCGCGGAGATCAGTGCCGCCCTCGACGACGTGGAGATGGAAGAGCTGCGCACCGCGCTCGGCGCAGGCGGCACCGGTAAGGGCGCGGCGGGCGCGCTGCGGGGGTCTGCAGGCGTCATCAAGGAGCTCGAGGCGCGGCAGAAATCGCGTCGTACCCGTAATCTTCGAGACGCTTTCGACCGAGCTCTGATCGACCTCGCCGGTTTGTATCGCGATGCGTTGACCCGCTCCTACGGATCCACCGCTGTGCTCAACCATCCGGACATGTCGGAACAGATCGAGCGTATGGCCAGGGGTGCGTCGCCGGAGGCTCTGTTGAAGAGTATCGAGGCAATCCTCGAATGCCGTGAAGCCTTGGCGCTCAACTCCAAGCCCAAGTTCGCCGTTTACGCCATGGTCGCGCAATTGGGTGCAGCGCTGCGCTGAGGCGTGAGATCAGGCCCTCCGCCGCGCCCGCGAAGCCCGAAGATTCGCGATGTTCCCGCAGGTCTTGACGTCGTGCCAGACGCCGCTGTTGTTGCGGGAACGGTCGTAGAACGCAGAGCCGCACGGTTCGTTCCTGCAACGCTTGAGTCGCCGCCAGGTGTCCGCGCGTTGAGCCAGCAGAATCTCGGCCCAGATGCGCGACGTCACGTACTCGTGGCCGGTTCCAGACGGTCGCAACTGGACGGTTCCCGACGCGTCGAGGGTGAGGACGGCGTCGGCGGGCGCCGTTTCCGGGGGCGTGCCTGCGATGAGGAGTTCGATCGTCGTGCGCAGTTCGCGTAGTGCCGCGGCGTCGGCATCGCTGAGGTCGTGCCCCATCGCCGCGGATGCCACCGCGCCGTCGGCGAGCAGGTCCGGGAGTCCTTTTGCGTCGATGGCTCGGGTGTTGAGCAGGTTCTGGACGTGAGCGAGGCCGTCGGGGGCGGGGTCGAGGCGGAAGCGCTCCGTCGGCGTCGGCGTCGATGACATAACTCAACAGTATTTGACTATGTCGATCCGGGCAAGTACTACTGACATAGTCAAAAGCATTTCAGATATGTCGAAGGGTGAGTCCGATGGTGGCAATCGAAGGCTCGGTCGTAGTGGTGACCGGTGGGCAGCGTGGGCTGGGCAAATCGATCGTCGACGAGTTCCTGGCGCGCGGCGCGGCGAAGATCTACGCGACGGCCAGGACGCCCAAGCCGACGGATGATCCGCGCGTCGTCGCGAAGCCGCTCGATGTCACCGACCCGGAATCCGTCGCGGAACTGGCTCGGGAGCTGACCGATGTCACCATCGTCGTCAACAATGCAGGCGCCCCGGGATCGGGTCCGTTGCTGGGATCGACACTCGAGGACGTGCGGACCGTGTTCGAGACCAACTTCTTCGGTGCCGTGCGGGTCGCGCAGTCCTTCGCGCCGATTCTCGCGAGCAACGGCGGCGGTGCACTCGTCGACGTGCATTCGGTTCTGTCCTGGGTGGGTGGCGCCGGAGCGTACGGCGCGTCGAAGGCCGCACTGTGGTCGGCGACCAACTCGCTTCGAGTCGAACTCGGCCCGCAGGGAACCCTCGTGACGGGAGTGCATCTGGGTTACACCGACACGGACATGATCGCGGAACTGGACGTTCCGAAGAACGATCCCAAGGATGTGGCGAAAGCCATCGTCGACGGCGTCGAGAACGGGGACACCGAGGTACTCGCCGACGACGTGACCAGGTACTTCAAGTCCGTTCTCGCCGGCCCGGTCGAGGGTCTCGCCATCCCAGCAGGGGCCTGAGGGGAGGCGATTTCAGTTTCGGGCTGATGCTCCGTTAGACTCACCAACGCCGAAAGGCACGCCGCCTTAGCTCAGTCGGTAGAGCATTTCACTCGTAATGAAAAGGTCAAGAGTTCGATTCTCTTAGGCGGCTCGTAAGAGCGAAACCCCTTCCCAATGTCAGTTGGGGAGGGGTTTTGTCGTGCGGGGCGGGGTCTCATCGAGCGTTGTCGAGCAGGTGCTCGGCGAAGGCGCGGGCGGAGGCGAGGTCGGTGTTGTTCGGTCGCCCGCGTCGGATGCCACCGACGAGCTTGAACGGCATGAATGTGTCGAATCCGCGGCAGGAGAAACCTCCGACGACGTCGAAGCCTTTGTGTTCGAGCCGTTCGACGAGTGATGCGGAGAAGCGGAGCCAGCGGGATTCGGCGAGGCCGCTGGTGGCGAAGAGGAACGCGGGTTTGCCGTCCTGGGGTGGTAGTGCCTCGATGTAGGCAAGTAGGTCGGAGTGGAACGAGCCGTAATAGATGCCTGATCCGAAGCCGACGAGGTCGTGCCCGCCGAGGTCGCGGCCGGCGGGATCGGCCGATTCGGGTGAGATCACCGAGGCGCCGAGGACCCCGGCGATGGCGTCGGCGACCTGTCTGGTGTTTCCGTGGGAGACGGATGCGCAGACAAGGATCGGTTCGCTCATGCCTTCGAGCTTAGCGACGGTCGATTCACAGCCGACCGGCCTTGTTTACTCACAGGCGTGTAATTCGCACACACAGCCCCTGAGCAGTGAAAACCTGTCGTTGGCGCGCGTTCATCCACACGCCATCCACAGATCGGACAGGTTGGTCCTCGAGATTTCCACAGGTTTGTCCACAGCCTGTTAGTGCATACGTTCGAATGGGCGTCGGGGAGGCGTTCTGTCTACTGTTGCTCTCGAGGCGAAAACGACGGAAAGGGACTTCTGTGGCTCGACCGACCATGGCCGATGTGGCGAAAGCTGCCGGGGTGTCACCTGCGCTCGTCTCGATCGTCATGCGGGGAGTGGAGGGGGCTTCGGAGGAGACTCGTGCGCGGATCAAGTCGATCGCCGACGAGATCGGTTACGTCCCGGACCGTCGTGCGCAGAAACTTCGTCAGACCAGCTCCCGCCTGTTGGGGGTCACGTTCGATCTGCAGCAGCCGTTCCACGGCGATCTCGTCGAGCAGATCTACGGCGTTGCCGAACGCGCCGGGTACGACGTGATGCTCGGTGCAGTCGCGCCCACTCGGGACGAGGCCAGTGCGGTGAAGACGCTCGTGCACGAGCGATGCGAAGCAGCGCTGCTGCTCGGGTCGCGAATGGATGCAACCGAACTCGGTTCGGTCGACCGTGCGGTGCCGGTCGTGACGTTGCTGCGCACCAGCGGCGTCGACGGTATCGGATCGGTGCGCGGTGACGATGTGGCCGGTGTCGGTTCGGCGGTGGAGCATCTGATTTCATTGGGACACAAGCGAATCGCCCACATCGACGGTGGCAGTTCGGCGGGCGCGCAGGACAGGCGCCAAGGCTTCACCGACGCCATGACAAGGCACGGTCTGCCGGCCCCCATCGTCGAGGGTGGTATCACCGAAACCGAAGGCGCACAGGGAATGCGGCAGCTGCTCGACTCGTCCGATCCTCCGACGGCCGTGGTGGCGTTCAACGACAACTCCGCCACCGGAGTACTGGATCACCTGCTCCGTCGCGGTGTCGACGTACCGGGGGACGTCTCGGTCGTCGGATACGACGATTCTCGCTTGGCGCGCATTGCCCACATCCAGCTGACGTCGATCTCTCAGGATGTGGCCGCGCTCGCCGAGGCTGCGGTGCAGGAAGCGCTCGCGCGGATAGCGGGTGAGACTGCGCGCGATGTGGTGCTGGCGCCGGAGCTCGTCCGGCGAAGGACGACGGCACCCCCGCGGCGAGCCTCCGCCTGATCTGTACTTATCGGACATTCAGGTTGGCTCCGTAGGCTTGTTGAAACTGCAAGCGTTCAGGGGGCCACCTGATGGATCGAGCCGACCACAACCAGCACGTCTTCGACGATGCCCACGTCGCAGCCGTGTACGAGTCCTACGCCGCGCCGACCACTGGATTCCTCGACGGCGGCGAGGCCGCTGCACTCGCGCTCGCCGCGCCCCACGTTCGAGGTCGACCGGTGCTCGACATCGGTGTAGGAGGTGGCCGAACGACACCGTTGCTGCGGCTGCTCTCCGATGACTACACGGCAGTGGACTACTCGCCCAACATGATCGACGCGTTCCGGCGTAGTTTTCCGCAATTCCCGGCTCACGTCGCCGACGCCCGCGACATGCGTCCGATCGCCGATGGACGCTACGGATTGGTGCTCTTCAGCAACAACGGAATGGACACTGTCGACCACGACGACAGACTGTCGGTGATGCGTGAGTGCCGCCGCGTCGTCGCCGACGACGGCATCGTCGTGGTAGCGACGCTCAACAAGAACGGCCCCGGATTCGGCGAGTCACCGTTCCAGCTCTCGCGCCCCAACCGTCCGATGACGTTCTCGCCGCGCAAGATCGCCGTGTCAGTCGGACGTCGTGTTCTGGATCCGGCTGGTTCGGTACGCAGAGTGGTGAACTGGCGACGGCATCGGCGTCTGACGGTCGACCACGGTTCGTGGGCAGTCGGTCCGCTCGCTGCACACGACTTCGGGCCGGTAATGCACTTCACGTCGTTGACGGACCTGCGCAGTCTCGTCGTCGGCGCAGGGTTCGACATTCTGTCGATACTCGGCGACGACGGCGCCGCGATCCCGCCCGAGGTGACCGAGTCCACGGTGGACAACTTCACCGTCGTGCTGCGCCCTGCTGGTCGCTCGGTCGGGTAGTCGCAGCGATTTCTACCCAGTCTGCTCGAGTGGATCTACTCATGGCCTGACGGGCTGCCATCTCCTACATTGAACGGGCGATTGTTCTTTTTGTCCGATTCGGTGTGTTCGGGGAGGGTTGTCATGGCAAGGCGGAGAGTTCTCGCGACCAGGTCGGTCGCCGTGGGGGTGGCCGCGGTACTCGCGGTCGGCTGCGCATCGACGACGCAGGGGACGGCACTGTCCGAGGGGATGGGTGCGGTATCGACGGAGAGCAGGTCGATAACCATCGCGCCGCTCTTCACCACCGGAAGCGGCGACGGTGGAGTCGGTGAGGAAATCGTCACGAGGTCGGCGACCACGGACTCGTCGTTTCGCGTCGACTTCTCCGAAGACGAGGTCTCCGGCCTGGGCGACGCCTCGAGGGCGGCGTCGTGGAACGCCGCGATCGTTTCGACGTTGATCATGTCGCAGCCGATGTCCGGTCGCTTCGAGTTCGAGATCAGCGGGCAGATCGACGGTCCCAGCGCGGGCGCGTTGAAGACCGCGGCGCTCATCGCGTTGCAGCGCGACGAACAGATCTCCGACACCGCGACGATGACCGGAACGATCAACGCAACGGGCACCATCGGTCCTGTCGGTGGCATCCCCGAGAAGGTGCAGGCCGCGGGCGCCGCCGGGTACGACACGGTGCTGATCCCACTCGGGCAGCGCAACAGCACCGACCGCAACGGAGACAGTGTAGATGTCGTGCGGATCGGGGACCGAGCCGGAGTGAACGTCGTCGAGGTCGGTGATATCTACGAGGCGTACGGGCTGCTCACCGGCTCCGAGTTGGAGGCACCGAGGCTGGAACCGGACACGCGGCTCGACAACCGGGCGTACGACAAGGTCGACGCGCAGTACACCGCCGCGATTGGTCGGTACGACAATGCGCTGACGATGCTGGACACGCTCGACGTGAACATCCTTCGGACGATGATGAACACCGGGCTCCCGGAGACTGCTGCGAAGGCCGCCGACCGGGCTCGAGATCTGCATCGGCAAGGGTCGATAGCCGGCGCGTTGGTCACCGCGCTAGAAGCTGCCGCCGTGATGGAAGCGTCGTATTCGGTGGGTAACTCGTTGACACCGTTGGTCTCTCAGGGTCCGGCGGGTCTAGGCGCATTTGTTGTGCAGGCTACCAACACCGGTCCGGCGGAAGCCGCGTTCTTCTCGTTTCTCGATTCCATCGCCACGTTCGAACCCAAGACCTTGCCCGACGTCGAAGCAGTGGTCAACGCGTACGCGGGCGCCTTCGACGCGCTGACGATCTTCGACTACGCCGCAAGCGAGATCGAGGCGATCGACGGCCGGATCGACACACAACCCATCGATATCGTCGAGTTCGTCGACTATCTCTCGACCCCGTTGATCTTTCTCGAAGCAGCGAAAGCCCAACTGGCAGGTACGAAAGCCGTGTGGGAGGTCGGCCGCGACAATCCTGGCGCCGACATCGACTCGGGCGTCGACCTCGCTCAGGTCGGCGACTTCTTCCGCCGCGGCGCCGACGCCAACCTCGCCGCGTTTCGGACCGGAATGCCCGCCCAGGTGGCGGATCGTACGGGGCGCTCACTGGATTCGGTGATCGGCCAGCTGTCCTACATGGACATCGACGTCGCGGCAGCCGTGCACCAACGGAACGCGCAGCCCGCGATCGAGAAGTATCTCGGAGAGGGAAAACCCAACGGGCAGTACGCGACCATCGGTTACGGCGTCAGCAACTACGTCCGCAATCAGCAACTGGTCGAGAAGTACTACAACAACGCGATCACCGACGACAACCTCCGCGTCACCGGGTTCATGTACGAGAACGCGCTGTCGAACGCTTTCGACCTCGCCCGCGCGCAGTTGTCCTCCGACATCGCGGCACTGCAGGCTGGCGGTACACAACCGGTCATCACCGTCGGGCAGTTCGAAAGCGCAGGCGTCAGGCGTGCGGGCACCCCGCTGGAGCAGTTCAACGCCCTCGGCGCCTACAACAGCGGGTACGTGACGACGAGGCTCATGACGTACCTGTCCTCACCTGGTAAGTGACGATGACCGGAGTGCGCGACTGATTCGGAAGTAGCGCCAGCGGGCATGCCAGAACGCATGACGAAACTATTGTTCGCTGTGACCGCCGCCGACCACTGGACCCTGAACGACGGAACCAAGCATCCGACGGGCTTCTGGGCCGAGGAACTCGTCGAATCTCACCGCACGTTCGTCGGCGCCGGCTGGGATGTCGTCGTCGCGACGCCGGGTGGCAAGGCGCCCGTCGTCGACGAGGGATCGCTTGCGGTCGACGCCAACGGAGGCGACGAGGTGAAGGTCGCCGACCAGAAGAAATACTTGGACTCGATCGAGTCGATACTGCAGAACCCGGCCTCGCTCGAGGATCAGCGGGCATCGGACTTCGATGCAATCTTCGTGCCGGGAGGCCACGGGCCGATGGAGGACCTCGCGGTGTCGACGAGTTTCGGTGCGCTCGTGACCGATTTCCTGAGCACGGGCAAGATCGTGTCGGCAGTGTGCCACGCACCCGCTGCCCTGCTGCCTGCCACGACGTCGGACGGGGGATGGGTGTTCGACGGCTATCAGCTGACCGGTTTCACCGACGAGGAGGAAACCCAGGCAGGTCTGGCGGACAAGGCGCCGTGGCTTCTCGAATCCAGGTTGAAGGAGCTCGGCGCACGGTTCGAGAGCTCCGATCCGTGGTCGCCGCACGTCGTCGTCGACCGCACGCTCTACACCGGGCAGAATCCGGCGTCGACGAAACCGTTGGCGGACAGAGTGGTTCGAGCTCTGTCCTGACAGTGTCCGTCAGCTCGACCGGTGAACGTCGCTCGCGGGTGTTGCTGTGACGATGCGATTGCGGCCCTGTCGCTTCGCGTCGTACAGCGCCCGGTCGGCAGCGTCGAAGAGCATCTCGAGACTGTCGGATCCGTGCGCGAGTCCGATGCTGACGGTCACGCCGTGACCGGCGAAGTGCTCTGTCGCACGCTGGAACTGGCCGATGCGAATGGTGTCTGCGATGGCGTAGGCGTCGAGCTCGGTGACGTCGGTGCAGAACACCGCGAATTCTTCTCCGCCGAGCCGCGCGAACAGGTGACGGCGGCCGAGGTGAGACCGGACGTCGTCGGCGAATCGCTCGAGAGCGCCGTCGCCCGCGCTGTGCCCGTACGTGTCGTTGAGGGCCTTGAAGTGATCGAGGTCCATCATCAGGACCGTGGCAACACCGTCGGCGGCGTCGCGGGTCAAACGGTGTGCGCGACGGAAGAACTCGTCCCGGCGTAGGGCGCCGGTCAGGTCGTCGTGAGCGACGGCGTGGCGTAACGCGGTGATGGCTGCGCGCCGCTCGTTGGTCACGCAGGCCACGGCGATCGGCGCGATCGCGAGGAACGACAATCCGATGCTGACCGACAGTTCCACCGGCATCGCGCCGAGGTCCGGGACCCCGATGTGTCCGTCGGCGGTGAGGACGAGCATCCACATCGTCGTCGTCCAGATGAACAGCGACGTGACGAAGACCCCCGTCGTCAACGCGGCCACGACGAGGGCGGGCATGGCGAACGTGATCGCGCCCGAGCCTCCGACCGCCCACACGAGGATCAGGCAGAGCACCAACAACGCAGCGGCTGGGGCGACCCGCCGCGCGAGTGCGACGACCTCGCCGCGCCGACGGAATCGACGGAGGTCCGCCCTCGTGGGCGCGGTGAGAACCGCAGGCATGACCGCCATGTAGTTGAGGAACTCTCCGGAGAACCAGCGCGCCCATCCGCTCTGCCACGGAGTCGACTCGATGGCCGAGTTCGCGAATCCGCCCGCGACACCGGCGACGGAGGACGCGACGAGAATGACCGCGGCCACCAACGCAAGCGACTGGACACGCGTCAACCAGGGGCGTTGCTGGCCGATGAGACGGAAGACCAGGAAGCCCGCCGCGACGCCTGCGACGTTACACAGGTTGAGGACGAGGTTGGAGAACAGTGGACTACCGGTCACCGTGTCGGCGGCAATGTAGCCGAGCGTCGCACTGACCCAGGTGGCGGGCGTTGCGAGGCGCGGTGAGCGAAGCAGTATGCCCAGCAGCAGGGCGTTGGCGGGCCAGAACACGGCCAGCGTGCCCGGAAGGCGAGTTGCGATCCCGAACAGACAGGCGAGAAACACCACTGCGCCGACGAGTGCTGCGCGACGAGTCACGTCGGCAGCGCTGCCGACACGTGAGCTGACGCGCTGCGAATCCATCGAAATGCCCGTTTCTGAACGATTCGTAGGGAAGTTGAATGTTCAGTGTGTCAGAAACGGCGGCGGAACCTCATACCGAGGGGCCTGCCGTCGGGATCGACGAACAGGCGATACGCGACCGCCGCCAGCCGTTGCTGCCACTGCGGAGGTACGTCGATTTCATGGCGGCGAAGTCTGCCCGACGGGCGCGGCGACGCCGACGGTGCCGTGTGCCAGGCGTCGAGACGCGCCGCGCTGCTGCTCACCGCGTCGAAGAACGACGCGGGATCGACGAGGTCTTCGTCGTCGCCCGGCGCGCGGCCCAGGTGCTCGCGGGTGAGTTCCAGCCGTAGTTCGCGCGCGAACACCCGTGCTCCGTCGCCGAGACCGGCCGGGTCGACGGGTTCACGAACGTCGCGTTCGTCGTCGACGATCGCGGCCGTCAGCTCGGAGTCGTGAGTCCACGACCGCCGGTTGAAGTTGTCGGAACCGACGGCGGCCCACACGTCGTCGACGATGCACACCTTCGAATGCACGTAGACCGGGATGCCGCGATCGTTCTCGAGGTCGAGGACGAGCACGCGGTCACCACCCGCATCGCGGATCACGTCGAGTGCCGCGGAGTGGCCTAGCAGAGCCGACGGAATGGTGATGGCACTGTCGTCGTCGAGATGTTTCGGGACGACGATGACCAGGCGCAGATCCTGTGAGCGTCGCAAAGCGGCGGCGAACACCCGCGCCACGTCCACCGACCACAGGTACTGATCCTCGACGTAGACCAGTTCGCGGGCGCGCCGCAGAACCTTCGCGTACGCGCGGGCGGCACTGAACTCACCCTGAGTCGCGAACGGATACGCCGGGCGTCTGCGCGGATACGTGCGGAGAAGTTGGACGCTGCAGGTGCCCGCGGCTGCGGGTGCGTCGTGCTGCTCCGGCAGTTCCGACACCTCACGGGTGACGCCGCGGAGAATGTCGGGGATGGCGTGCCACGGCAGGCGGGACAACGCGGCCGGATCCTCCCACCGTTCACGGAAGACGTGCTCGATGTCGCGGACCGCGGGCCCCTGCACCTGCACCTGCATGTCGTGCCACGCGGGAAGTTCGCCGTACTCGGGCGGGAACGGCCGGCTCACGGGGTCGCCGAAATGGTCGGCGTCGTCGCGTCGGGCACGCGCGAGATCGATACCACCGACGAACGCGAGGTCGACCGTGTCGGGATCCTGATACCGGACGACGACGAACTTCTGGTGATGACTTCCCAGCGTCAGGACCCGTTGGTCGAGAATCACCTCGCCGCCTGCCTCCTCGAGACGCAACGCCAACTTCCGGTTCTTGGGACCGGTGAAGCCGAGGGTCTCGATGTGCGAGCGCCACACCATGCCCTTGACGATGCCGCCGCGCTGCGCAACCGACGCGAGCGCGTCCTCGACGGTCGTGTCGTCGGTCAACAGCTGTTCCGGGTCACCGCGCCAATCGGTGAACAGCACCAGGTCGCCCTCGCCCGCGGCGTCCAGCGCGCTCGCCAGAGCCGCGAAATAGGGTTTGCCGTGCACGAGCGGGGTGACCCGGTTGCCGTCCGTCCAGGCCGCGATGCGGGTGTCGGGGTTGCCGCGCTCCTCGGAGCTGAGGAACCAAGGGTGTTCGGAGTCGAACTTCTGGACCTGCTCGTTCAGTGCGGCACTACTGCGGCCGAGTCGCCGAGCGAGCGCGTCGATCGTTCGGCGTAGCGGCTGCGGTATCACGAGGGGAAATACTGTCAGAGCAGTCCGACGGGGCGTGTCACGAGGTCGGGTCGAACTCCGGCTGATCGATGATGCGCAGCCACGAACCGTCCGGTTGACGCTGCACGACCTGGGCGCGGGCGCCTGCATTGTCCCTCGGTGCCGTCGAAGTGAGCGCGATGTCGCCGTACACCAGCGTCGGCAGTCCCTCCTCCAGTTCGAAACGAGGCCCGTGCGCGAGCACCGACGCCCACAGTTCACGTATTGCGGCTCGGCCTGTCGTCGTCTGTCCGGCGGGGTAGGCCATGACGGCGTTGTCGGCGTAGAGCGCCGCGACACCGTCGGCGTCTCCTGCGTTGGATCGCTCGACGAACAGGCGGGTGATGTCTTCCGGTGTCATTGCTTTGTCGGTCGTTGCATTGTTTGTCATGGTTCCATCGTCATCACACCGGTACGAGAAGTCCAACAGATAGTTTTGATGAAAGCTAGAATTACAGCTTATGGAACTGAGGCAGCTCGAGTACTTCGTCGCCGTCGCGGAGGAAGCCAACTTCACCCGTGCGGCCGAGCGGGTGAACATCAGCCAGTCCGGCATCAGTGCCCAGATCAAAGCGCTGGAGAAGGAGGTCGGGGCCGAGCTGATCGACCGCAGCAGCAGGGTGGCGCGGTTGACGGTAGCAGGGACAGCTGCCCTGGTACACGCGCGCCGCGCACTGGAATCATCTGCAGCCCTTCGCCATTCCGTCGACGAGGTGCTCTCCCTCGTGCGCGGGAAGGTCGCCGTCGGAATGGTCACCGCATGCACCGTCACACCGCTGTTCGACGCCTTGGCTGCGTTCCACTCCGCGTACCCGGGCGTGGACATCACGTTGGCGGAGGCAAATTCAGACGAGTTGATCGCGCGCGTCCGGTCGGGCGCGCTCGACGTCGCCCTCGTCGGCACCGCTCACGGTCCGCCCGAGGGGCTCGAATCGCTGGTCATGATCACGGAAGGACTGGCGGCGTGTGTACCGCCCGGGCATCCGTTGGCGTCGGCATCGGCGGTGACACTCGGCGAGGTGTGCGCCCACCGGGTGGTGTGCCTGCCGGTGGGTACCGGAATCAGATCCGTGTTCGACGACGCCTGTGCCGCAGCGGATATCACCGCCGACGTCGCGTTGGCCGCCAGTGCGCCGGGAGCTGTCGCCGACTTGGCGGCCAGAGGTTTGGGCGTTGCCATCCTGAGTCGTTCCATGGCAACGGATTTCGAGGATCGATTGGTCCCGGTACCGATCTCGGACGTGCCTGCCGACGCTGTTCTCGCCCTGACCTGGTCGCCCAGGGCGAGCACGGCGGTGAGAAAGCTCGCCACCTATGTGAGTGGTTGTGTAGGCCAGGGCCTACACAACCACTCACATAGGGGCTAGACGAGTTCGGTGATGTGATCGCGGGTGAAGGCGATGCGCTCGTTCAATCGGCCGGACTCGACCTTGTTCACCCACTCGGCGTCGGCGAGCAGGGCACGGCCGACGGCGACGATGTCGAATTCGCCCCGCTCGAACTGCTCGAACAGCGGCGTCAGATCGGTCGTTCCCGACGCACCATCCGGACCCCAGGCGCTGCCGAACTCCTTGTCCAACCCGACCGAGCCGACGGTGATCGTCGGGAGGCCGGTGATTTCCTTGGTCCACCCGGCTAGTCCTCGGGTTGCATCGAGCTCGGGGAACTCGGGAATCCAGTGGCGACGGGTCGAGGGGTGGAGCACGTCGACCCCGGCGTCGACCAGCGGGGTGAGGATCTTCTCCAATTCCTGCGGGGTCTGCGCGATCCGAGCGTCGTAGTGATCGGCCTTCCACTGCGAGTATCGGTAGACGATCGCGAAGTCGTCACCCACCTCGGCTCGGATCGCCGCCACCACCTCGGCCGGGAAGCGGGTACGAGCTTCGAGGGATCCGCCGAAACGGTCGTCACGCAGATTGGTTGTCTGCCACAGGAACTCGTCGAGAAGGTAACCGTGCGCGCCGTGCAGCTCGACTCCGTCGAACCCGACGCTCTTCGCGTTAGCCGCTGCGTCGACCCAGTACTGGATCAGCTGGTCGAGGTCGCTGCTCGTGAAGGCGCGGCCCAACGGAGTGCCGTCCAGGGCGATGCCCGACGGGCTGACCGTT
Organism: Rhodococcus sp. 06-156-4; assembly: GCF_002259345.1. Lineage (NCBI taxonomy): Bacteria > Bacillati > Actinomycetota > Actinomycetes > Mycobacteriales > Nocardiaceae > Rhodococcus > Rhodococcus sp. 06-156-4. The sequence continues at coordinate 255,514 of NZ_NPGB01000028.1, forward strand.
GTCACCTCGGGGTTGAGGCGCGGCGAGTCTCCGCGCTGCACGCCGAGGTGCCAGAGCTGCGGGATGATCACCGAGCCCTCGGCGTGGACGGCGTCGACGACGCTCTTCCATCCGTCGAGGCTGTCCTCGCCGTAGATGTGGGGAACTCGGGTGTCCGGGCCTGCCGCGGGGTCGGGGATCAGCGTGCCCTCGGTGATGATGAGGCTCGTTCCGCCTGCGGCCCGCCTGCGGTAGTACTCGGCGACGTTCTCGCGCGGGACTCCGCCGGGGGAGAACGCGCGGGTCATCGGCGCCATCGCGAAGCGGTTACGCAGTTTCAGGGACTTGGTTTCGAACGGAGTGAATAGCCCCGCGGATGCTGTTTCGGTCACGTCGGAGACGAACCGACCGGGGCGCAGCGGTATTCCACCTCGTCTCGGATGGGGGGATATCGAGGTGATATACCTGGGTGATGAAGGTAACAGGCAAGGTTGCTGTGATCACCGGAGGCGGAGGCGGGATCGGCGGTGCACTTGCCCAGCGGCTCGTCGCGAAAGGCGCGAAGGTCGTCGTGTCCGATCTCGACGCGGCGTCGGCGTCGCGGGTGGTGGAGTCGCTGGAACCTGGCTCGGCGGTGTCTCTCGGGGGTGACGCGTCGAAAACCGACGACATCACCGCGTTGATCGCTCTCGCCGAGGACACCTTCGGTCCCGTGGACCTCTACTTCGCCAACGCGGGCATCAGTGGCGCACCGGGCCTCGACGCGACGGAAGCCGAGTGGGATCTGTCCATCGACGTCAATCTGCGCGCGCACATCCGCGCTGCGCAGCTTCTGGTGCCCGGGTGGATCGAGCGCGGCGAGGGCTACTTCGTCAGTACCGCGTCGGCTGCCGGCCTGCTCACACAGATCGGTTCTGCCACGTACGCGACCACCAAGCATGCGGCCGTGGGTTTCTCGGAGTGGCTCAACGTCACCTACGGTGACCGCGGCATTCGCGTCAGCTGCCTGTGCCCCATGGGTGTGAACACCAAGCTGCTGTACGAGGGCAAGGAATCCGGTAATTCGCTCGGGGCGGCGGCTACTGCTGCCGTGCTCTCCGCGGGCGACGTGCTCGAGCCGAGTGACGTCGCGGAGGTCGTCCTCGCTGCGATGGATGCCGAGGAGTTCTTGATTCTGCCGCACCGGAACGTGCTGGAGATGTACCGCAACAAGGGTTCCGATTACGACCGGTGGTTGCGCGGCATGCGTCGCTACCAGAAAGCCCTTCTGGGGCAAGACAACTAAAGGAGCGACGTGTCCTTCTTCGAGACCACCGAGCGCGGCCGGAAGTATCAGCAGGATCTGTTGAAGTTCATGGACTCTCACGTCTACCCGGCGGAGTCCGTCTACGACGAGCAGATGCGCGAGCTCGGCGACCCGCACGGGCAACCCCAGATCATCGAGGATCTGAAGAAGGAAGCCCGGTCGCGCGGGTTGTGGAACCTCTTCCACCCCCACCAGGAGTGGGGGCCCGGCCTGACCAATCTCGAGTATGCCCCGCTCGCGGAGATCATGGGCCGGAGCCTGTTGGCGCCCGAAGCGTGCAACTGCAACGCGCCGGACACGGGCAACATGGAAGTGTTCACGCTGTTCGGAACGGACGAGCACAAGGAGAAGTATCTGAAGCCGTTGCTGGACGGCACTATTCGGTCCGCCTTCGCGATGACGGAACCCGACGTCGCCAGTTCCGACGCCACCAACATCGCCATGCGAATGGAACGCGACGGCGACGACTACATCCTGAACGGCCGCAAGTGGTGGACGTCGAATGCGCTGCACAAGAACTGCAAAGTTCTCATCGTCATGGGCAAGACCGAGCCGGATGCCGCCAGCCACCGTCAGCAGTCGATGCTCGTCGTGCCCATCGATGCGCCGGGTGTCACCGTCGTACGGAACCTGCCGGTGTTCGGCTACGTCGACCGCGAAGGTCACGCCGAGGTGCTCTTCGAGGACGTGCGGGTGCCGTCGAAGGACGTGTTGAAGGGGCCGGGTGAGGGTTTCGCGATCAGTCAGGCCCGGTTGGGCCCCGGGCGGATCCATCACGCCATGCGGACCATCGGCGTCGCCGAGCGGGCACTCGAACTGCTGTGCCGCCGGGCGGTATCGAGAGTCACCTTCGGTAAGCCGATCGCGACGCGCGCCAACATCCAGGATTGGATCGCCGAGGCTCGCATCGACATCGAGAAGACGCGACTGCTGACGCTGAAGGCCGCGTACCTGATGGACACCGTCGGCAACAAGGAAGCACGCACCGAGATCGCCGCCATCAAGGTGGCAGCTCCGGAGATGGCGCTGAAGATCATCGACCGGGCCATTCAGGTCCACGGCGGCGGCGGTGTGTCCGACGACTTCCCGCTCGCGATGATGTACGCCCACATCCGGACGCTGCGGCTGGCGGACGGCCCCGACGAGGTGCACAAGATGTCGATCGCGCGGATGGAGTTGAAGAAGTACCTCTAGAGCCTTAGGCGAGGCTGTGCTAATTTCACGCGCATGAAGCGGACCGTGATGCGCATGATCATTGCCTCGGTGGCACTTGTGGGCCTCGTGGCCTGCAGCAGTGACTCGGGGGACAGTAGCTCCGCCGGGTCGAACGACAGGACGGTGACAATCGATCACGTCGTCGGCTCGACGACGATACAGGGAACGCCCGAGCGCATCGTCGCCCTCGGGCAACAGTGGGTGGACGCGCTGGCGGAGTTCGACGTCTCCCCGGTCGGGTACATCTCCGCAGGATCTCAGGGAGACGAGCGGAAGCTGTTCCCCTGGCAGACGGGCCTGACCGAGGATTCCGTGATGCTCGACTCGACGTCGGTCGACACGATGAACGCGACCCCGCCCGTGGAGGAGATCGCGGCACTGCAGCCGGATCTCATTCTGGTGGCGGGGATCGCATCTCCCGAGCCGTACCAGTCGCTCAGTGCGGTCGCGCCCACGGTTTTCCCCGAGAAGAGCACGGTGGACAGCTGGCAGTGGCAGATCGAAACGCTCGGAAAGATTTTCGACCGTGAGGACGACGCGCAGTCGATCATCGCCGAGGGCGAAGGCTTCACCGACGGCATCGCCGCCGAGTACCCAGGCTTGGACGGCAAGACCGCGGTGCTCGCCCAGTACATCGTCGCCACGCAGCAACTCGTGGCCGTCGTCGATCCCGACGACGGTGCCGCGCAGGTCTTCGACAGCATCGGTCTCAGTGTTCCTGCGGACCTCGCAGCCTCGCCGGAGGCGACGAGCGGCCGGTTGGTCTTCAGTCCCGAACGGATCAACGAACTCACTGCCGACCTGGTCGTCATGCTGCCCAACGGTGGAACCGCCGCCGACCTCCAGGCCCTGCCTGGCTTCGATTCCCTGCCCGCCGTGGCGAGCGGCGGCGTCTCGGTGCAGGACTACGCCACGGTGGTCGGATTCAATCTGCCGTCCAAGGCGTCGATCGAGTACTCGGTGGACAAGATTCGTCCCCAGCTCGAGGCGGTAGGCGGCTAGCTAGCTCCCCCTTGTGAGTACTTATGTAGGTCAGGACCTACACAAGCCTCACAAGGGGGCGGTACTCACGTGGGTTCTAGAGGTGAATCACCCCTCGCATGTTCTTGCCGTCTCGCAGATCCTGGTACCCCTCGTTCACCTGCTCGAGTGAATACGTGTTGGTGATCAGCTCGTCGAGCTTGAGCTGGCCGGCGTCGTAGAGGCGCAGCAGCCGGACGATGTCGTACTGAGGGTTCGCGGAGCCGAACAGTGTGCCCTTGATGGTCTTCTGGTTCAGCGTCAGATCCGTGCCGGAGACGTGAACGGTCAGCGCCTCGGGGTCGGCGAGACCGGTGATGACGACGGTGCCGCCCTTGCCGATGGCGGCCGTCGCTGCCTGGACCACTTCCTCGTCGACGGTGCCCACGAGAATCAGGGCCTGATCCGCGCCCTGGCCCCAGGTGAGCTCGGTGAGCTTCTCCTGGGCGCTGGCGTAGTCGCCGAAAGCATGTGTCGCACCGAACTTCAACGCTTGGTTCCGCTTGAATTCCAGCGGGTCGACGACGAGGACGTGCTTGGCGCCCGCGTGCACGGCGCCCTGCACCGCGTTGATGCCGAGACCGCCGATGCCGTAGATGATCACCGAATCACCGGCCCTCACACCACCCGCGTACACGGAGGTGCCCCAGCCCGACGGCACGCCGCATCCGACGAGAACCGCTGTCTCCAAGGGCAACCAGTCGTCGATCTTCACGACGGAGTGTTGCGAGATCGTGGCGCGCTCGGCGAACGTTCCCAGCATGCACATCGCGCCGAACTCGGTTCCCTTGCTGTCGCGACGCCGGAATGAGCCGTCGGGCATGCAGCCTTCGAGAATCGTTGCGCCCATGTCGCACAGGTTCTGTCGGCCCGTCGAACAGTAGCGACAGGTACCGCAGTTGGGGATGAACGAACAGACGACGTGATCGCCGGGCTTGACCTTGGTCACGCCGGGCCCCACTTCCTCGATGATGCCGGAGCCTTCGTGCCCACCGACGATCGGGAAGCGCGGTGGGAGGTCGCCGTCGAGCAGATGGAGGTCCGAGTGGCACAGGCCGGCAGCGACGTACTTGATCAGGACTTCGCCCGGCCCGGGTCCGTCCAATTCGAGTTCGAGGATCTCGAACGGCTTGTGTGCTTCGAAAAGTACTGCAGCTTTGGTCTTCACGAAAGATCTCCTAGCGGTAGATGGACTTGAACTGCTGGAAGTTGCCGAGGGCGTCGGGGCCGAGTTCGCGGCCGATGCCGCTGTCCTTGACGCCACCGAACGGTGAACCCGGGTCGACCATGTAGCGGTTGATGCCGATGGTTCCGGTGCGAATCTGCTTGGCGACGCCGTACCCTCGTTCGTCGTCGGAGGTCCAGACGGTGCCGCCGAGCCCGAAGTCGGTGTCGTTGGCGATGCGGATGGCGTCCGCTTCGTCGCCGTACGGGATCACCGACAGCACAGGCCCGAAAATCTCCTCCTGGGCGATGGCGTGATCGTTCTCGACGTCGGCGAACACCGTCGGCGACACGAACCACCCGCGATCGAGATCGGACGGCCGGACACCTCCGGTGACCAGCCGGGCACCGTCGCCGCTGCCCTTCGCGATGTAGCCCTCGACTCGATCTCGTTGCCGCTCACTGGCCATCGGACCGATCTGTGTCGCCGGATCCAGCGCGTCGCCGACGGCGAGTGATTGTGCGAATGCTTCGAGCACGCCGACCACCTCGTCGTATCGACTGCGTGGCGCGAGCACTCGGGTGCCGAGGAAACACGTCTGACCGTTGTTGAGAAACGTTGCACCGAAGAGGTCTTCGCCGATCTTCGCAAGATCGAGATCGGCGTCGTCGAGGACGATCGCCGCGGACTTTCCGCCCAGTTCCAGGGTGACGGGCCGCAGTAGTCGTCCGCAGGTCTCGGCGATCGACCGGCCGGCGGCAGTGGATCCGGTGAACGCAACCTTGTCGATGCCCGGGTGCGATACGAGGTAGGAGCCCACCTCGCGCCCGCCGGGAACGATGTTGACCACCCCGGGCGGAATGCCCGCCGCCATGACGGCTTCGGCGAACGGAACCGAGTCGAGGACAGTTTCCGGTGACGGCTTGATGACGATGGTGCACCCGGCCGCCAGAGCGGGTGCGTGCTTGAATGCCGCGAGAGTCTGCGGGAAGTTCCACGGCGCGATGGCACCGACGACGCCGATGGGTTCCCGACGCACCGTCGTCGTGCCGCCGAGAAGGTGCGGGTGCGATTCCTCGAACGTCGCCGTTCTGGCAAGCCCGGCGTAGTACCTGACGACCGCGACGGGAAAACCTGCTTCGAGCTGCAGGGCGATCGAAATCGGCATGCCGTTCTGCGCCGAGACCGTGCGGGCTATCTGCTCACCGCGCGCTTCGAGTTCGTCGGCGAGCCGGTCCAATGCGTCGGCGCGGGCCGACGGCTCCCACTGACTCCAGCCGCTCGGATCCTCGAACGCGCGACGGGCGGCCGCGACGGCTGCGTCGACGTCTGCCTCCTGCGCCTCCGGAACCGAGCCGATGATCTGTTCGGTACTGGCCGACCGTACGTCGATCCTCGCCGACGAACTCGGGGGTGCCCACTCGCCGCCGATGAACAGCGATGCCGCGTGTATTGCCGTATCTGTACTCATGCATAGATCGTGACCCGCATCACGCCGGGTGAGTGTTCAAAAACTGGACGTTCTCCGCGCGGTTCTCAGTGGATGCCGAGTTCCTTCATTCGCTTGTACAGCGTGGTGCGGCTGATTCCGAGGCTGTCCGCGGTGGCGGCTTTGTTGCCCCCGCACCGAGCGAGTTCGTGCACGATGGCATCTCGCATCGCAGCGTCGAGAGCTGTCAGACGACTCGACGCACCCCGCGCACCGGGCCTGACCAGATCGTGTTCGCTGATGTCGCCGACGGACCTGCGGGCTGCCGCGCTCATCACTTCGTCGCGTAGTTCGCCGATGTTGCCGGGCCAATCGTGATCGATGAGAGCGCGCATGGCGTCCGGGGTGAACCGGGCACGGGAGCCGATTTCCGCGAGCATCCCGCGGACCAGGTCGGGAATTTCGTGACGCCTGGACCTGAGCGGAGCGAGCTCGACGGTGTCCGTGCACAACGACAGCAGTTGGCGGTGCTCCGCCGTCGACGTGTCCCGGATGGAGCTGGACAGTGCGAACCATCCACGCGCCGACTTCAACAGGGCATGCAGTCGGTGCGCGACGGGTGCGTCGGCCAGGTGAATGTTCTTCACCACGACATCCGTACCGGCCGTCACCTGCGTTTCGACGGATGCGAGCCACGCCGCGGGTGTCGTCGTGACGAGATCGGCGGCGTCGAACCATCGTGGCGCCCGGGCGGCAGTCAGCCTGGCCAGTGTCGTCGACTTGCCCGTTCCCGGTTCGCCGACGACACACAGGGGTTGGGACGCGGCGGCTGTCGACGTACGACGCGCGGGCTCGTCGAGCACATCTATCTCGAGGACGACGCCGGTGCCGGACACCGGCCTTTCCCATCGCACGAGTGCCCGGGCTCCGGAGTTCAGGACGACGGAGTCGATGACTCCGCTGCGACGGATCGACTCGTCCGTCAGCGACCGCAGCGCGGCGTGGTCGACGGTGTCGATGACGGCGGCTGCGGACGTGTTCTCGAGCAGAAGTTCGTCACCGATCGCGACGACGGGTGCGCCGCGCCGCCGAGCCGACGCATGTTGGAATGCCTGGAAGAGCCGTTGCTCGCCGCTGCGCGTCTCTTCCAGCAACCGCCCCTGGATGTCCTGCGCGGAATGCGCGAGCATCGGCTGGAGCAGCGGGTTGTCCTCGGATTCGAGGAACGTGATGTCGAGGACGCCCTCGATGCGTTTGGTGATCGGATGGATCAGCGGGTGGCCGTAGCAGCTGAAGCCCTTCATCGACTCCATGTAGTGCTCGCTGCCCCGAACGGCCAGGGGTTTACGGAGTTCGAACGACGTCGAGATCGAGTTGGTGCCCGACGCCTCCTCGGTGAAGGATCGGCCGACGACGGCGCCGACGCCGAACACGACGTCGCGCAGTGTTCGCGTGCCGAAGCGGAGATCGACGAGCCGGGCGTCGCGGTCGGCGAGCAGTACGCAGTAGCCGGAACCGTCGAGCATGCTTTCCATGCGGTCGAGGATCGGGTCGGCGGCTGCGAGGAGACGACTGCGCCGGTCCACGTCACGTAGAGCGGATTGTTCGAGCGAGTGGGCGGGTTCCAGCCCGCTGGAGGCAGAGCGTTGCCACGACAATGCGATCTGCTCACGCACCACACCGTGCTCCTCGTTGTCCCTCGTGACACGAGGCTAGCGCAGAGGCGCCGCCCCGCGGGTAGCGTTTTCGGCATGGCTTACAGATACCTCGGCAACAGTGGACTCAAGATCTCGGAGATCACCTACGGAAACTGGCTCACTCACGGTTCGCAGGTCGAGAACGATGTCGCGACGCAGTGCGTGCATGCCGCCCTCGATGCGGGGATCACGACGTTCGACACCGCGGACGTCTACGCGAACGGCGCCGCCGAAACCGTGCTGGGTGAGGCGCTGAAGGGCGTTCGGCGTGAATCGTTGGAGATCTTCACCAAGGTGTACTTCCCGGTCGGGCCGAAGGGGCCCAACGACACCGGACTGTCCCGCAAGCACATCTTCGAGGGCATCGATGCGTCTCTCCGACGGCTGAGCACCGACTACGTCGACCTCTACCAGGCTCATCGTTTCGACTTCGAGACTCCGCTCGAGGAGACCATCGCTGCGTTCGGGGACGTCGTCCGTCAGGGCAAGGCCCTGTACATCGGGGTGTCGGAGTGGACGGCCGATCAGCTGCGCCGGGGTCAGGCGCTGGCCCGCGAGAACGGTTTCTCCATCGTCTCCAACCAGCCGCAGTACTCGGCGTTGTGGCGAGTCATCGAATCCGAGGTCATCCCGACGTCGAAGGAACTGGGCATCTCCCAGATCGTGTGGTCGCCGATCGCTCAGGGTGTTCTCACCGGCAAGTACCTGCCCGGTCAGCCGCTGCCCGAGGGCTCGCGTGCCACCGACGACAAGGGCGGCGACAAGATGATCGAGCGCTACCTCAACGACGAAACACTCACTCGCGTTCAGGAATTGAAGCCGATCGCCGAGTCGCTCGGCATCACGATGGCTCAGCTCGCGGTCGCCTGGGTACTGGCGAACGACAACATCGCCGCCGCACTGGTCGGTGCGTCACGCCCCGAGCAGATCGCCGAGAACATCAAGGCGTCGGAAGTCACCTTGGACGCGGACGTGCTGAAGAAGATCGACGACGCCCTCGCCGGATCGATCGAAACCGACCCGGCGAAGACGCAGTCACCCGAGACGCGCCTGGTGTAAAGCGCTCACGAACGGAAGACGTTCAACGCTTCGGCCTCGTCGACCGGACCCTCGACGGTGATGTCCACGTCCGCTGCGCCGACGACCTCGGCGCAGCGCAGCGAGAACCGTGGACCACCGTCGAGGAGCTTCGAGAACTCCGGCTCCGACGCCCCGAACACGATGCGCGTGACGCCGGCCCACACCATGGCGGCACTGCACATGGGGCACGGCTCGCCGCTGGCGTACATGGTTGCGTTCCCGGCCGTCGCGGCGCCGCGGATCGCGACCAACTCGGCGTGGGCGGTGACGTCACCGCCCGACGCGACTTCGTTGCGGCCCTCGGCCAGCACGGTGCCGTCGGCGCCGACGAGCACCGCCCCGAACGGCCGGTTCCCTGCCTCGCCCGCCTCGACGGCGAGTTCGATCGCGCGGCTCAGGTGTGTGCTCATGCCGAAAGGTCCACGGTCGTACCTACTTTCAATTCGTATGCTCTGTCGATCAGCGTGCGCGCCGACACCAGATCCTGCAGTCCGATCCCGACGGAGTCGAACAGCGTCACCTCGAACATTCGGCCTGTCTCGAAGACTACGACGAACAGCGGACTTCAGTCCGAGTCTCGACGCGGACGAACCTTCGCGGAATCCGTGGATTTTCTGAAGCGCATGTGTTTCACTTTTGGCTGTGACTCAGGCCACCCCGAGTTCTGCGGACATCGAAAGAGAGTGCACACGGTGAAGAGACTTGCGACGGCGCTTCTGCCCGTCGCGCTGGTCGGTCAGCTGATGGCGGCAACGCCCGCGTCGTGGACGGGGTCGACACGATCGCGGAGAGCACGAAGGCGCAGGTCCCCGCCTGGTCGGAATTGATCGACTCGATCCGAGCGAAAGCGCCCGACGCCCGCATCGTCCTCGTCGGGTACGGCACCTACATCAGGCCGGGCGGCTGCTTCCCCGACCAGCCGATGCACCCGGCCGACGCGGATTATCTACAGGCGAAGGTCGACGACATGAACGACACCCAGCGCACCCTCGCGGCGGAGAAGGGCATCGAATTCTTCGACACCCACCCTGTCACCGAAGGCCACGATTCCTGCGCGGCGCCGGAGGACCGGTATCTGGAAGGGCTCGTTCCCACGCATCAGGCATTGCCCTTGCATCCGAACGCTCTCGGAGCGGACGCCGTCGGGACAGCGCTGGCCGATTACCTGCGCTGACCGCAGCGGCAGGGATGCGAGAATTCGACGTGTGCAGCCCACTCCATCCCGCGCCTACGGCGGACGCTCGGCCGACGACAGACGGGCCGAGCGGCGGAGTCGATTCGTCGACGCGGCCTTCACCGTGTTCTCGACAACCGGGTACGCCCAGAGTTCGGTACCGCAGATCTGCGCGGAGGCGCGGCTGTCCTCCCGGCAGTTCTACGCGGACTTCTCCAGCCGAGAAGCGTTGCTGAGGGAGGCATACGACCAGGTGAACGAGGCGGCGCGGGCCGCGGTGACGGCTGCTGCGGCGGCGTCCGTGTCCGAGCCGTTCCAGGCTCGGGTGCGGGTGTTGGTCCGGGCGTATCTCGAGTCCGTACTGTCCGATCCGCGTCGACCTCGCTTGGCGTTCGTCGAAGTGATCGGCGTCAGTCCGGAGATGGAAGAGCACAGGAAAGTTCAGATCTCCGCGTGGATCGACGTGCTGCAATCGATCTTCCGCAGTGCCGTGGACCGAGGCGAAATCGACGACCGCGACTTCCGGCTGACGTCGACGGCGCTGATCGGGGCGACGAATGCTCTCGTGAATCTGAGCACCACCGCCTCACCCGCGCTGCCCGTCGACGTACTGGTCGACGAGCTCAGTCGCATCGCCGCCGCCTCCACGCTGCCCCCTCCGTTGTGAGTGGAAATGCGCACTGGGGTGCGCATTTCCACTCATGTAGGGAGCGTCAGCGCAAGTGATGCACTTCCTGTAGGCCGTAGACCGGGGTGTCGATGCCCTCGTATCTGGCCTTGATCTGCAGAGCGAGGTACAGCGAATAGTGCCGTGACTGATGCAGGTTGCCGCCGTGGAACCACAGGTTCTCCTGCTGCGTCGGCTTCCACATGTTGCGCTGCTCGCCCTCCCACGGACCCGGATCCTTGGTGGTGTCCGAGCCCAGGCCCCATACCTTGCCGACCTTGTCGGCCGTCGCCTGGTCGATGAGGTCGGCGACCCAGCCGTTCATCGAGCCGTAGCCGGTGGCGTAGACGACGACGTCGGCTTCGAGCGCGGTGCCGTCGGCCAGTACCACTGCGTTCTTCGTGAGGTGATCCACTTGTCCCGCAACCAGTTTGATCTTCCCGTCCGCGACGAGCTCCGATGCGCCGACGTCGATGTAGTAGCCCGATCCGCGGCGCAGGTACTTCATGAACAGGCCCGAGCCGTCGTCACCGAAATCGTGCTGGAACCCTGCCTTCTCCAACCGGTCGTAGAAGTCCTTGTCCTTCTCGGCGATCTGTTGGTACACCGGGATCTGGAACTCGTGCATGATCCGGTACGGCAGCGACGCGAACGTCAGATCGGCCTTGCCCGTGGTCATTCCGGATTCCACAGCCCGCTCGGAGTACAGATCACCCAAGGCGATCTCGCACAGTGAATCCGATTTGACGATGTGCGTCGAACTGCGCTGCAGCATCGTCACGTCCACGCCGGTCTCGTACAGCGCTTTGCAGATGTCGTGCGCCGAGTTGTTGGAGCCGACGACGACGACCTTCTTGCCGACGTAGGCGTCGGGACCCGGGTGCTCGCTCGAATGGTGTTGCTCGCCTTCGAAATCCTCCATCCCCGGGAAGTTGGGTACGTTCTTCTTGCCGGACATGCCGGTGGCCATGATCAGCTGCGTGGGGTGCAGGATCACTTCCTCGCCGTCGCGGTCGAGGACCACGGTCCATTTCTTCGCCGCCTCGTCGTACGTCGCGGTCTTGGCTGTGGTGCGGCTCCAGTACGGAACTTCCATGACCTTGGTGTACATCTCGAGCCAGTCGCCGATCTTGTCCTTCGGTGCGAACACCGGCCAGTTCGGCGGGAACGGCAGGTACGGGAGATGGTCGTACCAGACCGGGTCGTGCAGACAGAGGCTCTTGTAGCGTCCGCGCCACTGGTCTCCCGGCCGGTTCGCTCGATCGACGACGATGGCAGGGACACCCAGCTGGCGGAACCGGGCGCCGAGAGCGATACCGCCCTGGCCGCCACCGACGATCAGCGCATACGGCTGCACGGTGTAGCCGAGCTCCTTCTCCTCGATCTCTTTCTTCTCCGCCCAGTTCTGGGTGTCGGCGTTGGAACCGTGGACTGCTCCCTTGATGCGGGTGTGCCCTTGACGCTCCTCGTGGCCTTTGAGCTCCTGCATGGTGGTGAGCAAGGTCCACCCTTCGTCGCCTTTCAGGCGGAGGTGCCCCTTGCCGCGGCTGGTGGCGGTCTCGAATTCGATCCACGCCGACGTCACCCCGTCGGCCTCGTCGGGTGTCTCGGTTGTGTGGAACCCGGACGGATCGGTGTCCTCCAAACGTTCCGCGAGCATCCCCTCGATTCCGTCTCGGCCCTCGACGGTCTTGAGGTTCCAGGTGAACGTCACCAGGTCGCGCCAGAAGCTGTCGACGGCGAACTTGGCCGCGACACGGCCCGGGTCACGAGCCTTCAGCGCGGCTTCGAAATCCGCGAGCCAGGCGTCGACCCGCTGCTGCGGTGTCTGCGAGAGAACGGGCGGTTCGATGGTCTGGGTCATGGAGACTCCCTTGTCGTTCGTTCGTGTGCTGTGACCCAGCACACTCCTTTCTACGACGAGCGGTCGAGAGTTGCAGTGGGTTGCACGTGACCGGCGTCACCGACGAAGCGCGTGATCGCCGACGCCAATTCCTCCGGCCGGTCCTCGGACACCCACGTACGAGACCCCTCGATCACGGTCAGCGTCGAGTTCGGAAAGTCTCGCGCCAGGCGCTCCGCGTGCTCGAACGGAAAGAACTTGTCATCCGACGCCCACGCCACCAGGACGGGTTGCTCGACGCCGCCGAACCGTCGGGCAGCGTCGAGCGTGTACGTCGTGTCGACGGATCGGAGGAACGTCGCGATGTCGCGCCGGATCGCGGCGTCGAAGATGGGCGTTGCGAAGTGATCGAGGAGCTCGTCACCCAGTCTCGCGTGGCTCAGCCAGCCGAAGCCGATCGGTGAGCGTCCGTACAGCCGGCGCACCCACGGCACCCTGAGTGCGAAGGCGACGAGGTCGAGGGTGATCGGGACCTGCGCCAGCCGGCACAGGTAGCCGAAGAACGGCGGCGGAAAGTTCTCGTAGGCGTCGCACGGTGTGAGGACGACGCGACCGATGCGCTCCGGACGACGCGTGATCACCAGCTGCGTCAGCATTCCGCCGCCGTCGTTTCCGACGAGAGTCACATCGCGCAGATCGAGTCGCTCGATGACGTCGGCGACGACGTCGGCAATACCGGTGGCCGTCATGTCACCTGCGGGACCTACCGGGATCGCGTGACTGCCGAAGGGCCAGTCGGCGGTGATGCACCGGTGGTTCGCGGCGAGCAACGGAACGACCTTCCGCCAGATCGCGGCATTGGCGAACAATCCGTGGACGAACACGATCGGGGATCCGCTCCCTCGCTCGTACACACGGACTCCGTCGACGATCCTCGAATCACCCAAAGCAGAAACGATGCTCATGTTCCAGACCTCTTCCCTGTTGCCGGATGTGGTGCAAGCATGTCCGGCATGCGAGATGCGGCGCTTCCAGAAACGTGCTGTACCGAGCCGACGCTGTGGCTGTGGGCGGGCAAAGCCGTGTACGTCGGGCCGTCTCTGAACATCGACTACCACTCCGGTTCGATCCTGTGCTTCGCGGTCGGGGCGGACGCGCCGTTCACGCTGCGCGACGAGCACGGCGAACAGTGGAGTGTGCGCAGTGCAGCCGTCGCGCCTCGGACGGTCCATCGTGTGGAAGCGCACGGTGAGCGAATGGTGTTCGCCTACAGCGATCCTGGCGTATCCAGATCCGACCGTATCCTGGATGCGGCGGGTACCCGTACCAGCGGATTCGGCCTGCGACTTCCCTCCGAATCAGCACTGTTGGAACTCGCGGCCGCGGGCTCGCCCGACCCGCGGGCACTCGTCGAGACGCTGTGCGGCCCCGAGCCGCGGCAAGTCGACGAGCGCATCCGTGCGGCCGTACGCATCGTCCGCGAGAAGCCGGGCGCCGTTGTCGCAGCAGCCGACCTCGCCGCTGCCGTCAACCTGTCGACGTCCCGATTTCTGCATCTGTTCTCCGCCGAAGCGGGTACGAGCTTCCGGCGGTACCGCCTGTGGGCTCGGATGCTGCACGTCGGCGAAGCCGTGGCGCGGGGAAGCGATCTCACGACCGCATCGGTCGAAGCCGGATTCTCGTCACCCTCCCACTTCAGCGATTCCTTCCACTCGATGTTCGGCCTGTCGGCCGCAGCGCTTCTGGCCATGGGAACGCGCATCGAGATCCTGGACAGCGAACCCGCACCCTGACACTCGAATCGTGCTGATCGAAAGGGTTTCCCGCAGGCCGGAGTCCTCCTAGTCTTGCGAGGCAACGACGTCGGACAGAAAGTGACTCACTGCTGTGCCAGTTTCGAGAACCGTTCCTGTGGGAGTGCGTCTGCGCGACGTGCCGTCCGGCGGGGTAGCAGAACTCGCGCGGGCTGCATCCGCTCTCGACGCGTCGGGCACCGGGTTCGTGGTCTTCGGCACGCAGGTGGGCGGACTCGATCCCAGCACGGTCGCAAGCTTTCTCGCGCGACGCACGTCCGGACTGGGGCTGGTCGTCGAGGCCGCACCGCAACGCGACCACCCGTACAACATCGCCCGCCGTGTCGCGTCACTCGATCATCTGACCCGGGGGCGTGCGGGCTGGTGGGTGTTGTCCGACGACGATTCCACCGAACTCGGCCTGGGGGTGCGTAGTTCGTGGGTCGATGCACCACGGTCGACGCGGAATCCGGACGCCGTGACGGCGGTACGAGCACTGTGGCGGACGTGGCCGGCGGCCGCGGTCGTCGGTGATGTCGAGTCCAACATCTTCACTCGTGCCGAGGACATTCGGTACGCCGACCACCGGGGCGTCTTCGCCACGGCCGGTCCGCTCACCGTGCCGACCACCCCGCAGGGGGAGCCGGTGATCTTCGGACCGGGCACGTCGGACATCGCCGTCGAGGGAGACACCGCCTTCGCCTCGGTGTCCGTGGACGCGATCGGCAGTGCACTCGACGCCGGCGCATCGGGCGTCGTCGTCGACGTGCACGACCTCGATGCTTGGTTGCACGACGTCCTCCCCGGTCTGATCCAGGACGGCGTCGTACGTCCCCGGCGATCGACGACGACGCTGCGTGGCTATCTGAACATCGGACTACCCGCGGAACCGGACCTGTCCGCGAACAGGCCCGTCTACACCTGACGACAGGGAGCAGTGACACATGTCAGCGGAACACGTCGTTCTCAACGTGAACGTCCTCGATATCGGCATTCACCTCGCCGCGTGGCAGAATTCCGGGTTGGCGCCCACGGCGTTCGTCGACCCGGACTACTTCGCGGACATGGCGCGTCTGGCAGAGCACGGAACCCTCGACGCCTTGTTCCTCGCCGACGGCCCTGCGCTACGAGAAGACCCACGGCTCAAGCCGTCCCGTGCGCTGGAACCGTCCGCGATTCTGGCTCTGGTCGCCGCGGAAACCGAGTACCTGGGCGTCATCGGAACCCTGTCGACCACGTTCAACGATCCCGTCGAACTGGCACACAGGTTGTTGTCGCTCGACCACCTCAGCAACGGACGAGCCGCGTGGAACGTCGTGACCACGTATTCACCACAGGCCGGCCACAACTTCGGCCTGAACGACTATCCCGAAAGGAGTGTGCGGTACCGCCGCGCCGCCGAGTTCGTCGACGTCGTACTCCAGTTGTGGAGTGCGGCAGGCACTGCTGTGCCCGTCGCGCATCACGGCGAGTTCTTCGACGTCGAGGGTCTTCTTCCGCTCGGGGCGTCGCCGCAGCGGCATCCGTTGATCGTGCAGGCAGGTGGATCACCACAAGGCCGCGCACTGGCCGCACGTTCGGCGAACGCGGTGTTCAGTGCCGAGTTGACGCTCGATGCAGGACGTCACCACTACCGTCAGGTCAAGGACGACGCGCGGGGGCAGGGGCGTGGTCCGGACGACGTGGCCATTCTTCCCGGCCTGATCACGGTGTTGGGCAAGACCCGCGAGGAAGCGGTCCGCCGCTTCGAACATCTCGAAAGGTATCTGCCCGAGTACTATTCGCTCGATCGCTTGTCCACCGTGTTGGGCTACGACCTACGCGGTCACGACCTGGACGCTGCGGTGCCCGACGAAGCGTTGGCCGACGTCGACCCGGACAACTTCACCGCCTCGTTGGGGTTTCGCGAGTCCATCGTGCGTTCGATCCAGGAGAGTGGTGCCACCGTCCGCGACGCAGTTCGCGAGTTCAGCGGTGGAGGTCACCGCATCGCCGTCGGTTCCGCCGAGGACGTGGCCGACACCATCGAGACCTGGTTCCGCGCAGGCGCCGCAGACGGTTTCAACCTGATGCCCGACGTGTTTCCCTCCGGTCTGGAGGATTTCGTCGAACATGTCGTGCCGATTCTGCGCGATCGGGGCCTGTTCCGGCGGGAGTACGCCGAAACGACACTACGAGAGCGGTTCTCGTCGGTGAACAGCCTCGATCGCGCAGTCGGCTAGAAGAAGCCGGCTTCGGGGAGTTCCGCGTCGTTGACGACGATGTCGCCCAGGACCCGAGCTTTGTACGACGTCGGGTTGTGCGAGAACAGTGTGCGCAGATTTCTCCAGTGCACGTCGAGCGCGCGACCCTGCCGTGTGGCCGATGCGCCGCCGACCTCGAACAGTCGACCCGCAGCCGACAGTGCAAGCTCTTCGACGGCTACTTTCGTCTTGGCGGCAGCGATGGATGCTCGCTCCTCCAGCGTTCGGTCGACGCCGGTGGTCCGAGCAGCGTCGGCGGCGAGATCCTGTGCCGACGCTGCGGCGGCGACCGCCGATTCGACGACGAACGCAGCCGAACTCAACCTGCCGACGACCTCCAGCAACTGTGGATCGTGCCGGGGCGACTCGGCGGCCGCGTAGGTGAACGTGCGCTTCCTGCTCCGCAACAGCTCGGCGGCGTCGTCGGTCACCGACCGGAGAATACCCGCGGCAATGGCGTGCAGGAACAGTTGGACGAGCGCCTGGCGAGGTCTGCGCTCGATGGGTTCGTTCCGGAACGGCAACGTGTCACCTTCGGCCACGGCCACGGCCGAGAACACAGTGGTACCGCTGCCGGTGTGACGCTGACCGATGCCGTCCCAGTCGTCACGGTGTTCCACACCGGGGCCGTACGACTCGACGATCGCCGAGAGCACGTCACCGTCCGGCGTGTTGGCCGAGACCCTGATGAAGTCCGAGTAGATCGAGCCGGTGCTGTAGAACTTCACACCGTCGACGACGTAGCCGCCGTCGGCGGGTGTGAGAGTGGTGTCGAAGGTCCCTCCGCCGACGTTGTGTGAGCTCAGCTCGGAGTTGGCTCCGCCGAACAGCTTTCCGTCGACCACGTGCGGTAGCCATTTCAATTTCGTCTCGGACGACGGAACGCGCAGAATGTCTTCCACGAAGGCGAAATGGACACGCAGGATGTGCGGCACGTCCGGGTCGGCTTCGGCCAGGTCGATCACGAGATCGAACAGCTGGGCCAGGGTGTACCCCGCTCCGCCGAGCTGGGTCGGTACCCGCACCGCACCGAGCCGATGCTCCTTGACCAGTTCGATCGCAGTGGTCGGAGGTTCGTGTCCGCCGTCGGATCGGCGTCGCCGGGCGTCCTCGGCGATGGCGGACACCAGCTGCCGCAATTCGTCCGAGCCGTGTGCCGGTGGGGTGCGCCGGAGTGTGGAAGTCATGGTCGAGGTCCTCTCTGTCGTGATGTGGCGTGGCTGGTGGTCACTGTTCGATCCAGGTGTCGTAGAAGAACGGCGGTGAGTTGGCCGCATTGCGGAATCCCCGAACTTCGGGTGCCACGCCGAAGATCTGAGTGTCGGCCAGTAGCGGAATCGTGTACGCGTTGTCGATGATCCGGTTCTGGGCCTCGCGCAGAATCGTTTCTCGCACCAGTGGATCGGTCGCGGTGATGTGGTCTCGAAGCAAACCGTCGAGCACGGGGTCCTTGCCCTGTAGTTGAAAGAGGTCGCCTCGATCACTGTCGTAGTTGACCGACAAGCGCACGGGGTCGGGTGCGGGCCAGCCGTTGCGTCGCAGGCTCAACTCGGGGGCCGTCGTCGCCTTCGGGTAGTTGGCGAAGTCGGTCTGTTTGATCGTCAACGAGATTCCGATTCTGCGGAGCTGCCGCTGGACGAACTCGTACAGCGGTTTCGACGTGTGGTCGTACACATCGACGTAGACGCTCAGATCGAGCGGCCGACCGTCGCGGGTACGGATTCCGTCGGCGTTCCGGTCGGTAAATCCTGCGTCGTCGAGGAGCCGGTTGGACTCGTCCGGATCGAAGCGCACCTCGTCGGATCGATCGGTCCACCCCTGCACACCTTCGGTGGTCACGTTGGTGGCCACCTTCCAGTTGTCGGTGTAGAGCGTGTCGATGATCTCGTGACGATCGATCCCGTACATCAACGCTTTGCGCACCCGGATGTCGTCGACGAACTCTGCGGTCTGACGCACGTCGAGGACATTGGCCAGCCCCGGGTTGCGGAGTCCGAGAACGGTGAAGCCGCGATCGGACAACACCTTCTCGTCCGGTGGCTGCGTGTACCGCAAGGCGTGAGCCTGACCGGACAGCAAGGCTCCGACGCGGACGCTGTCCTCGCGCACCGGGACGATCGTCAGCGAATCCAGGTACGCCTCACCCTGATGGTCGGCAGTCGGGGGTGCCCAGTCGTATCCGCGGCGCTTCACGAGCCTGATCTCCTTGGCTGGAATCTCCGATTCCGCGACGAAGGGGCCGCTGCCGATCAAGTTCGTCACCACGGACTGCTGCTCGTTGGTCGCGTCGATCGTCGCGTCGGCGACCAGCCCTGCGGTGTTCATCGACAACGTCGGAACGAACGGTGCATCGGGTCTCGCCAACGTGACGACGACCGTGCGCGCAGCGTTGTCGGCGTCGGCGGACAGTACTTCCGGGAAGATCGAGTTCCGCGGAATACCCTTGTCTGCATCGCCATTGGCGAACCACAGGAGGTTTCGGGCTACGGACGCGGCGTCCAGTGCCTGACCGTTGCTGTAGCTGACGCCGTCGCGGATCACGAAGGTGTAGACGGTCCGGGTCGGATCGACACTCCACGATTCGGCGATCCAGGGAACGAACTCGAACGTCTTCGGGTCCTGGTACACCAGGCGGTCGAGCATCTGGTCCTTCACCGCGGAGTTCTGCCAGTAACTGACCTGAACCTGCATCGACGCGGTGACCTCTGCGTCCAGGTAGACGAAGTCGCCGCCGCGCGTTCCGGTGCCCGCGGTGGGTCCGGCCGAGGCGTCGGAGCAGGCGGTGGCGGCGAAGAGCGATGCTGCGCCGAGGCCGAACGTGCGCAGCGCAGTCCTTCGGGAGATCGGGCTGGACATGACATCCTTTTCGGGAGAAACGTTCACGCGCGTACATGCGCGCGACCGGGAATGGACTCGATCAAGCGCTGGGTGTACTCCTCGCGCGGGTCGCGGAACAGATCGGCTGTGTTCCCCGACTCGACGTTTCGTCCGTGCTCGAGAACGGTCACGGTGTCCGACACCTGGCGCACGAGGGACAAGTCGTGCGAGATGAACACGTAGGTCAGTGACAGATCACGCTGCAGTTCCACCAGTAGGTCCACGATCCGTGCCTGGACGCTGACATCGAGGGCCGACGTGGGCTCGTCGAGTACGAGGATGTCCGGTGCCAGGACCAGCGACCGAGCCAGCACCACACGCTGACGCTGTCCGCCGGAGAGATCGAACGGTCTACGCTCGAGAATGTCTCGCGGTAGGGCGACCTTGTCGAGCACATCGTGGACCCGATCTCGCCGCTCGGCTCGCGACCGAACGCCTGCGATCGACAGCGGCTCTGCGACGATGTTCTCGACGGAGTAACGAGGATCCATCGCCGCCAACGCATTCTGGTGGACCAGCTGCAGTCGTCGGGCGTTGCCGCGGCGTGCTCGCCGCGAGGTGTCGAGCGGCGAGCCGTGCACGAGCACCTCACCGGAGTCCTGCCGCTCCAGTCCGCTGACGATGCGCGCGGCTGTGGTCTTCCCGCTTCCGGACTCACCGACGACCGCATGGGTGGTGCCCCGAGCAACGGTGAAGGACACACCGTCCAACGCGGTGGATCGTTCGGTACGAGAGCCGTTGACGGCGAACGTCTTCACGAGGTCTCGCACTTCCAGTGCGGTCTCGACGCGTGCAGCCGGGCGCGAGGCGTACTTGTCCAGCGACAGCGCCGGCGCGTCGGCGATCAACCGACGCGTGTAATCGTCGGACGGTGACGCGAGAACCTCGGCGGCGCGGCCCTGCTCGCGGACGATTCCGTGGTTCAGAACCAGGACGTCGTCGGCATGATCTCGCGCGAGAGCCAGATCGTGGGTGATGAACAGGACGCCGAGACCCAGATCGCGGCGAAGATCGTCGAGCAGGTCGAGGATGCGCGCCTGTACCGTCACGTCGAGAGCCGACGTGGGCTCGTCGGCCACCAGGATCGACGGCCTGGCCGCGATCGCAATGGCGATCAGGACCCGCTGCAGTTGCCCGCCGGACAGTTGATGAGGGTAGGCGCCTGCCCGCTCGGCGGGGTTGCGGATGCCGACTCGATCGAGCAGGGCCACGGTCTCGTCGACGACGCGGCGGCGCTGGACGATCCGATGCAGCAGAAGTGTTTCCGCGATCTGATGGCCCACCTTCTTCAGCGGATCGAGGGAGCCCAGCGGGTCCTGAGGCACGAATCCGATGGTCGAGCCTCGTAGCCTGCGCCAACTGGACTGGGTGTACCGGGTGACGTCGGTACCTGCGATCCGCACCGACCCCGACGTGATCCGCCCCTCTCCGGCAAGCATGCCGATGGCCGCGCGGGCGATGGTCGTCTTGCCCGAGCCCGATTGTCCGACGACAGCGAGCGTCTCACCGTTCCGGAGTTCGAAATCGACGTCGGTGACCACTGGATCTGCGCCGTAGGAAATGGTCAGGCCTTCGACGGATACAGCGGTGGCGGTGCGAGCAGTTACCGGGCTGTCGACAAGTGTCACTATCCCACTCTCTTTCGGACGATGTGGCTGACTCGGCTGATGCTCAGAACCGTGATCACGATGGCGGCGCCCGGCGCGACGATGAGCCACGGCGCGGTGTGGATGTAGTTACGCGCCTCGGAGATCATCAGTCCCCATTCGGCGGTCGGGGGATTGGCGCCGTATCCGAGGAAGCTGAGTGCCGCGATGGACAGGATCGCGGTCCCGAACTGCAGTGCGGCCAGGGCGAGCACCGAAGAGTAGGCGTTGGGCAGTATGTGTCGTACCAGTAGGCGGCCACTACCTGCACCGAGGTGTTCGCTCGCTTCGACGAACGGAAGGTTGCGCACCGTCAGAACTTCCGAACGCATGAGTCTGAAGAAGACGACGATCGACGACACCCCTACTGCTATGGCAGCGTTGACGGTACCGAAACCCAGAGAGACGATGATCGTGATCGACAGCAGCAGAGTCGGAATGGACAGCAGCACGTCGGCGATTCGGCTGGAGATCGCGTCGACCACCCGGCCGAAGTACGCGGAGACGAGTCCCAGCGCGGTTCCGAGTACGAGTCCGATGACCACGGCGATGACCGAACCCAGCATTGTCACGGCGGTTCCGTGAATCAGCCGACTGAGCTGGTCGCGGCCGAGGTAGTCGGTCCCCAACCAGTGGACGGCACCCGGTCCTTGCAATGCGGCGTCGGGAAACTCCTGAAGGGGATCGAACGGGGCGATGACCGACGGTGCGACGACGAAGGCAGCGACGACGAGCAGGGCGGCGACCGCCGCCACGTCGCCCGGTGTCCACCCGCGCAGTCGGGAGCGCACCGTGATGGGGCTCGCGAGGGTGGGAAGTGCGAGAGTCATGCCGGCACAGCCTCCTTGGTCGGTGCGGCGGAAATACGTGGATCGATCACGGGATAGACCAGGTCGACCACGAGGTTGGTGATGACGAAGACTGCCGACACCGCGATGACGATGGCTTGGATTACCGGGAGATCTTGATTGCGTACCGCGTCTTCGACCAGATAACCGATTCCGGTCCGCGAGAAGATCGTCTCGGTGATCACCGAACCCGCCAGCAGCTCACCGACGGTGATCGCGGCGATGGTGAGAGTGGGAATCGATCCGTTCTTGGCGATGTGGCCGAACACGATGCGGTCCTCGCGCAGGCCTTTGGAGCGCAGAATGTCCACGTACGGCTGCCGCGCCGCTGTGGACAGTCCCTGGACGAGCACCTGGGCAATCGGCGCGGACACCGGAATCGCCAACGCAACCGCGGGCAGCCACAGCGACTTCACCCCTTCGTCGGAGACAGCGGAGACGAGCCCGAGCTGGAACGAAAAGACCTGCAGAAGAACGAGTCCGACGATGAACGACGGCACCGACAGGAAGATCGGCGGAACGGCCCGGGCCGTCTCACGCACCGTGGACGACGGTGCGAAGACCGCCGTGAAGGCGATCACGACGGCCAGCGCGGCCGCGACGAGGAAGGCGAGTGCGGCCAGCGAGGCTGTTTGTGGAATCGCGGTGCCCAGCAGAGAGGACACCGATTTACCGCTGGTCAACGAGTATCCGAGGTCACCGTGTGCGAGCCGCTGGACCGAGATCCAGAACTGTTCGAGTGCCGACTTGTCGAGGTTGTAGTACGCGGTGAGAACCTCGGCATCCTTCGCGGAGATGGGGTTCTCCGGACTGTGTATCCGACTCTCGATCGGGTTGCCGGGCAGGACGTTCAACACGAAGAACACGAACGTGTAGGTCAGTGCAACGACTATGAACGCCTGAGCAATTCGGTGCAGCACGTAGCGTGCGCGTAATGACATCGAAGGAGTACCTGTCGTAGAAGACGATTGCGAGTATTCAACAAGACCGAGGTTGCCGATGTCGACGGATCGGATCGCCGTGATCTTTTCTCGCTGTCACCGACTCGGCCGCAGCGAATGCAACGCTCTGCAACCCTGTCCCCTGTGGCTGGGGTCACATAGACATGACTGCATCGTTCAACGCTAGGAGAAACACGATGCGCGCAGCTGTCTACTACGGTCCGAACAAGGTCGAGATCGCCGACGTACCCGAGCCGTCGCCCGGGGAAGGCGAGGTCAAGGTGAAGGTCGGCTACAACGGAATCTGCGGCACCGATCTGCACGAGTACTACGCAGGACCGATCTTCGTTCCCACCGAGCCGCATCCGTTGACGAACCAGCAGCTGCCGCTCGTCCTGGGGCACGAATTCTCCGGCACGGTCACCGAGATCGGTACAGGCGTGACGGGAATCGAGGTCGGGGACCGCGTCGCCATCGAGCCGCTGTACCGCTGC
The DNA here is from genome assembly GCF_002259345.1 of Rhodococcus sp. 06-156-4. Taxonomy (NCBI): domain Bacteria; kingdom Bacillati; phylum Actinomycetota; class Actinomycetes; order Mycobacteriales; family Nocardiaceae; genus Rhodococcus; species Rhodococcus sp. 06-156-4. The sequence continues at coordinate 278,931 of NZ_NPGB01000028.1, forward strand.
GGACACTGCGGACCGTGTCGCGCCGGGAACTACAACATCTGCCAGCAGATCGGCTTCCACGGACTCATGTCCGACGGTGGCATGGCCGAATACACCGTCGTGCCGACGAACATGATTCATCACCTGCCGGAGAACGTGTCCCTCGAACTGGGCGCACTCGTCGAACCGATGTCCGTGGCCTTCCACGCTGCGACACTCGGCGATCCCGATCCGGACGACACCGCAATGGTGTTCGGCGCAGGCCCCATCGGGATCGGGCTGTGGTTCGCGCTCCGCGGTAAAGGCCTCGAGAACGTCTTCGTCGTCGAACCGTCACCGACGCGCCGCGCCTCGATCGAAGCGCTCGGTGCCAGAACCCTCGATCCGACGTCGCTCGACGTGCCGGAGTTCGTCGCCGACTTCACGGACGGCCGCGGCGCCGACGCCATCTACGACGCGGCGGGCGTTCAACCCGCCGTCGAGACGGCACTCGGCTGCATCGGAGCTCGCAAACCACTCGTCAGCGTCGCGATCTACGAAAAGCCTTTGACCACACCGCTGCAGAAGCTCGTCATGAACGAATCCCGCATCCAGGGATCGCTCTGCTACACCTCGGCGGACTACGACGCCGTCATCGAGCTCATGGCCCAGGGCAAGTACGACACGACGGGATGGGTGGACACGATCGCGCTCGAATCGGTCATCGACGACGGATTCGAAGCTCTTCACGCAGGCACCAAGATGAAGGTTCTGGTGGATCCTGCAGTGGGACGCGGCAGCGAGGGTCAGGCATGAGCGTCGCACTCGTCACCGGAGCCGGCCAGGGCATAGGCCGCGGTATCGCACTGCGGCTCGCGACCGACGGCCACGATGTCGCTCTCGTCGATCTGGGCTCGGACAAGATCGAGCAGGTCGCCCGCGAGATTCGGGAAATCGGCACCGACGCAACCACGTTCGTGGCCGACGTCAGTGATCGCGATCAGGTCTTCGCAGCCGTCGACCATGCGCACGAGGCCCTCGGCAGCTTCGATGTCATGATCAACAATGCCGGCATCGCACAGGTCGCCCCGCTCGACGACGTCCGTCCCGAGGACACGAAGAAGATCTGGGCCGTCAACGTCGACGGTGTGTTGTGGGGAATTCAAGCTGCGGCAACCAAATTCAGGTCACTGAGCCAGAAGGGCAAGATCGTCAACGCCTCGTCCATCGCGGGTCATGACGGCTTTGCCATGCTCGGTGTCTACAGTGCGACGAAGTTCGCCGTTCGTGCCCTCACCCAAGCCGCGGCCAAGGAGTACGCCGTGCACGGCATCACCGTCAACGCGTACTGCCCGGGCGTCGTCGGAACGGACATGTGGGTGACCATCGACAAGCGTTTCGCCGAGCTGACCGGTGCTGCCGAGGGCGAGACGTACGACAAGTTCGTCGGTGGTATCGCGCTCGGTCGAGCCCAGACGCCCGAGGACGTCGCAGCCTTCGTGTCCTACCTGTCGGGTCCTGATTCGGACTACATGACTGGTCAGGCGGGGTTGATCGACGGCGGCCTCGTGTTCCGCTGACCCGGCTTTGCATGTTCTGAGTGATCTGGAGCACAATTGTCGGTGATGACGCAGACGACAGGACCGGAACCTGCGCTGGCGGCCGGAGAGGACCCGCGCCGCTACGCGCAGATTCTGACTGCCGTGTACGACGCGACGATGGCGGGCGGCAAATCCCCCGCTCGTCCCCGCGACGTGATCGGTGATTCGTGGCGACGCCTGCAGACCCTCGGTATCGACCCCGAGCAACGCAGCGTGGCCTCACCGCAGATCGACGTGTCCGATCTGGAGCTGAGCCGTCGGGAATCGGGCTTGTTCGACATCCTCGACGACCTGGGTCGCGGACTCGAATCCGTCGTGCAGGACGGCGACAACATCCTCGTCGTCGCCGATCGACACGGACGGGTCCTGTGGCGGAGTGGGTCGACGTCGGTGCTCGACCGCGCCGACGGCCTCGGGTTCGTCGAGGGTGCCAGCTGGGCCGAGGATTCGGTCGGAACCAACGCGATCGGCACCGCGTTGGTGTCGCGGCGGGCGGTACAGATCTTCTCCGCGGAACATTATGTGCGCAGCCACCATCCGTGGACCTGCGCGGGTGCACCGATCAAGGACCCGCGTACCGGACATGTCATCGGGGCCGTGGACGTCAGCGGGCCCGCCAACACCGTCCACCCGACGACCCTCGCGTTGGTCGACGCCATCGCTCGACTAGCGGAATCTCAACTGCGCGAACATCACCGGCAGAACCTCGACCGTCTCCGGTCGGTCGCAGCGCCGATGCTCGCACGCCTGCAAGCGCCCGCACTCGCCGTCGACGCCAACGGATGGGTCGCTGCCGTCGAGTCCGTGGCGCTGCGCAACCGAGTACTGCTGCCCGAGGACGTCGTCGCCGGGCGGTTCTGGCTGCCGACCCTCGGGGTGTGCGACTTCGAGCCGCTTCCCGGCGGGTGGCTCGTCCGCCCGACCGGAGACGAGGCGTCGGAAACCGGTAGAACGACTGTGTCCCTGGATCTTCGGCACCACCAGCACGTGCGGGTGCAGATACGAAGCGAGGTGGGGGAGTGGACGCACGAACCCACTCCCCGGCACGCCGAGATCCTGTATCTCCTCGCGTCGAGCAGGGAAGGCCGAAGTGCAGCACAGCTGGCCGCGGACCTGTTCGGCGACGACGGCCGAGCCATCACCGTCCGCGCCGAGATGTCCCGGCTGCGCAAGCACATGTCGGGAATCGTGCAGACGCAGCCCTACCGGTTCGACGAGACCGCCGTCGTGGACGTGCTGCTGCCGGAAGACCCGAGCCGACTCCTCCCACACTCGACGGCGCCTGCCGTGGTGCGGATGCGTCGCTCCTGAATCCATCCGTTCACGGCCGTAAGCTGGCCGAATGGGTTATCGGATCGTATCGGAGACGCTGCGGTTCCTCGCAGTCTCCGACCCCGGCAGGCTCCGGCTACGGGCAGCTGCGACGACGACGATCACCGTCGTCCTCGCGATGGCGATTCTGATTCCCGGGTCTCATCTCGTCGGCCAGCCGTTGACGGTCGCGCTGCTGGGCGCTGTCGTCGCCATGCAGTCCTCGGCGGCGGTGAAGGACAAGGACCAACGCAGCCGAGTGATCACGACACTCCTACTGGTGTTTCCGGCGATCCTCGCAGTGTCGCTGTCGGCGGTGCTCTCCCAGTTCGGCAAGGTCGCCGACGTCGGGTTCATCGTCGTGCTGTTCGCCGCGGTGTGGGTGCGGCGGTACGGCCCGCGCGGCACTGCGCTCGGCATGGTCGCGTTCATCTGCTACTTCTTCGCGCTGTTCCTACGCGCTCAACCGAGCCAGATTCCTGTCCTCGCGGTGTCCATCGTTCTCGGCGTCGGGATCTCGCTCGCCGTACGCACTCTCGTCCTTCCCGAGCGGCCGGGGCTGGAACTGCGGCGTCTGGTGCGAGCACTGCGAGCCGCGTCGATCGACGTCCTCGAGGTCGCGTCGAACAGAGTCGATCGCGATCTGGACCTGCTCCGCAAGCGTCTGGACCGGCTCGGCAGTACAGCGCTGATGATCGACGACTGGCTCGACCGCAACGATGCCTCGCAGCTGCTGAGCGTCACCAACGAGGACCTCTCGCTCCGCATCTTCGACGCGCAGATAGCCACCGAACAACTCGTGAGCGCGCTGTGGGCCCTCGACCCGATCCCATCTGGGGTCACCCCGCAGGCTGCGCTCCCGCCCAATTCATGGCCGTCGTCGCTCGTCCAGGCCACCACCGCCCTCTCGTCGTGTCTGCAGAACAACCCGTCCGACGACCAACTCCGTGCGGCCAGGCGCCTCGCTGCCGCCGCCGCGGACGAAGCGGATCCGTCCACCCAGGCGGGCATCGCCACGACGGTCGCCATGCGAGCAGTGCAGGCCCACATTGCCATTCACCACATCACCAGCAATGCGCTGCACACCGAATCCGCACCCAAGGAAGAGTCGGAGAAGGACGACGACACCGATTCGGGGCTGAACCCCAGCACCAAAGCGGCGATCCAAGTTGCCGTCGCGACCAGTGCAGCGACCGTACTCGGCGAAATCATCTCACCGGACCGCTGGTACTGGGCGGTCCTGACGGCATTCCTGGTCTTCACCGGGGCGTCGACTCGCGGTGAGATCCTCTCCCGCGCCGGACACCGCGTCGTCGGTACCGTCGGAGGTGTGCTGGCCGGAGTTCTGCTGTCCGCGTTGGTCGGTCGCAATCAACCGCTGCAACTGCTCCTGCTGGTCGTCTGCATCTTCTTCGCGTTCTACCTCGTGACGGTGGCGTACGCGTTGCTGTCGTTCTTCGTCACCGTCATGCTCGCGATGCTGTACGGACTGCTCGGCACCTTCAGCATCGAAGTGCTCGAACTACGAATCTACGAAACCGCGGCAGGAGGACTCGTCGGGATAGCGTCGGCGTACTTCGTCTTCTCCACCGGCACCAGATCGACGATGGTCGAGAAAGTCGACGACTACCTCGAACAGATGACGGCCATCATCGACACCGGCATCGACGCCGTCATCACGCCCGGCCGCCCGACGGACCTCGTCGTCGACATGCGCAAACTCGACAACGCGTTGAAAGACCTCGTCGCGGCCGGAAAACCCCTCGAGATGGGGCCCACGACACGCACACGCAAAGGCGTCAAACGGCTGCTGCGCATCATGACCGTCAGCAACCGATCCAGCCACGCCCTGGCCCGCGCCGGTGTCGGCGCCTCTCACGCCGAACCCGACACCGGTCCGTCACAGGAGACCGCCGACGCACTACGCCGGGCCGCCGAGGTAACCAAAGCCACCATCGCCGACGTCGGGCGTGCACTCGCAGGCGAACACGTCGACCCACCGGAGAAGTTGACGGAGACCTCGGCCCCCGACGTCATGCTGAAGTCCACCACGACCCCCGGTCCCGTCCGCAGCGCCGTCAGGTCACTGAGCACCCTCAACCGCACCATGGGTGAGGCGCTGACACGCGTCTGACACCGTCCGTGCATACTGCGATGCGAAGCACGAAGCTGACCTGACGCAGGGGGAAGCCGGTCCGAATCCGGCGCTGACCCGCAACGGTAGGCTGCCCTCGCCAGAGGGCAGCGAGCCCGATTACCCGGCGTCGAGGTTGTGCGACAACCCATTCGTCGTGGTCTACGAATCGGAAAGTCCAGCGCGTGGCGTTCCATGCTGCGCACCGGGCCGAACATTTCGTGGCTCTGAGCTCCAAGAGGTACTCATGTCACGCTCCATCGCCTTCGGCGCCATCGCCGCCGCAACCATTGTCGCCCTTACTGGCTGTTCCCGCGGTGACACCGCACAGGACGCTCGGCAGGCGGACTCGTTCGACGACCCGGTCTCCATCACCAACTGCGACAGCACCCAGCAGTTCGACTCTCCACCTCAGCGCATCGTGTCCATGAACGACCACGTCACCGAGGTGCTCATCGAGATGGGCGTTGCGGACCGCATCGTCGGCATGGGCTATCGAAACGCAACGCCTGCGCCCGAGTTCGCCGAGGATTTCGCACAGATCCCCGGCCTCGCCGACGAGTACCCGACGAAGGAACAGATCCTCGATCTGGACCCGGACTTCGTCGTCGGCGGCATGCGGAGTGCATTCAACGACAAGGAAGGGCGTTCGAGAGAGTCGTTCACCGAGGCGGGCATCCCGACCTTCCTGTTCTCCGAGTACTGCGGATCCGGATTCCCGGACATCGGCATGCTCGAGAACGACTACAGCCAGCTCGGTGGCGTCCTCGGCGTTCCGGAGGAGGCTCAGGCCGTCACCGACGGCGTCCTCGACGGTTTGGCGGCCATCGGTGCCGAACTCGGCGACGCGGAGCCGACGCCGACCTTCTTCTACGACTCCGGTGAGGACGTCCCGACGACCATCGGTGGTGTGGGCGTCGGACAGTTGATCGCCGACCGGTCCGGCGCATCGAACATTTTCCCCGAGGGTGAGCGCCCCTACCTGGACACGACGTGGGAGATCGTCGGAGAGCGCGCCCCTCAGGCCATCGTCGTCCTCGATTACGGTGACACGTCGGCGCAGGGAAAGATCGATTTCCTGAAGAGCCAGCCGATCATGGCGACCACTCCGGCTGTGCAGCAGGACAACTTCATCGTCGTACCGCTCGACGACTTCTTCGAAAGCCCGCGACTGGTCACGAGCGTGGACACCATCGCCCGTGCATTGCATCCCGACCGGTTCACCTCCTGATGGTCACCGTTGCCGACACCGACAGGCCCAGGGCCACGGCGAAAGCGGAGGTGTCCACTCGGTCGAGAATCGGGTTCGGTGCGTTGATCGCAGTTCTGACGGGCGCCTTGCTGATGGTGATCGCCACTGCGGTGTCGTTCGGGTCCGTACAGATTCCCGTCGGCGACGTCTGGGCGATCGTCGTGCACCGGTTGATGCCGGGCGCATTCGACTCGTGGTGGTCCGAGGCGAGGGCGGTGATCGTCGTCGACTCGCGGTTGCCGAGATCGCTGACGGCGGCCGTCGTCGGCGCGTCGTTGGCGATCGCGGGTGGTGTGGCGCAGGCAGTCACGCGCAACCCGTTGGCCGATCCCTATCTGCTCGGAGTGTCGTCAGGTGCCGGATTCGGCGTGGTGCTCGTGATGGCGATGGGAATCGGGGCCGGGGCCCTCGGGGTGTTCACGGTCCCGACCGCCGCGTTCGTCGGGGCCATGATTCCGCTGTTTCTGGCTCTGATGATCGGCGGGCGATACCCACAATCGACAGCCATCGTTCTCGTCGGCGTCGCACTGGGCAGTATCTTCTCCGCTCTGATCACCTTCACACTCCTGGTCTTCGCCGACGAACACACGCTCAGTGGCGTGATGCACTGGCTAGCCGGTGGATTCGGAGACGCGCGGTGGTCCACGTTGACACTGCCCGCACTCGCGCTGCTGATCATCGGCACTGGACTGCTGCTGAGTGCACACCGGATGGATCTGTTGAAAACCGGTGACGACGGTGCCGCTGCCCTCGGTCTGAACGTCCGACGCTTCCGCGTCGTGCAACTCCTGGCGATCTCCATGCTGGCCGGCGCAGCGGTATCCGTCGGCGGCGGAATCGGATTCGTCGGTCTGCTGGTGCCACACCTCGCCGGATACATCGTCGGGACGCGAGCGATCAGACTTCTGCCGGTCGCCGCGCTGCTGGGCGCGATCGCATTGGTCGGCGCCGACACGCTGGCGCGGTCGGTTTCACGGAGCACAGAGGTGCCCGTCGGGGTCGTCACCGCGCTCGTCGGCGCACCGATCTTCGTCTTCATGCTCTACCGCCAGTACGGAAGGGCGGCTCGATGACACTCGTGGCCAATGCCGTCACCGCCCGACTCGGATCACGGGAGGTGTTGCACGGAATCGATTTTCGAGTTCGACCGGGTGAAGTTCTCGGACTCGTCGGACCCAACGGGTCCGGGAAGACGACGGCGCTCCGGTGCTGCTATCGCGCGCTGACGCCGACCGCCGGGACCGTTCTAGTCGACGGCGTCGACGCGCATGCGATGAAGCGCTCGGAACTTGCGCGCACCGTGGGCGTCGGCACCCAGGAGCCGGAAGCGTCGGTGGGACTGACAGTTCGGCAGTCGGTTGCGCTGGGCCGTGTCCCACACCGGGGCTGGTTCGACCGTCCGACGGGATCCGACGCGGACATCGTCGAACAATGCCTGGACCGGGTCGACTTGACCGGGCTCGCGGAGCGCGATGTCGGGGCACTGTCCGGCGGCGAACGTCAGCGTGTCGCCATAGCTCGGGCACTCGCACAGCAACCTCGCATACTGCTGCTCGACGAGCCCACGAATCATCTGGACCTGCGCCACCAACTCGTCGTCATGAACGCAGTCCGTGATCTCGCCGCGGAGGGCCTGGCCGTCGTCGTCACCGTGCACGATCTACGGCTGGCCGTCGAATACTGCACCTCGCTCGCCGTGCTCGACAACGGATCCGTGGTGGCGACGGGGCCGACGGCCGAGGTTCTGACCGATAATCTCCTCTCGGACATCTTCGGAATCCGAGCCATCGTCTCTGCGGTCCCACGCCCGTCCATCGACATCATCGGCCTCGCATGAGCGTCTACACCGAAGCTGCGGAGAGGGTTCCCGGACTCGCGGAGTACCTGCACGGCCCGTTCGATCTGCCGGCGTCGGCGATGACCGATGCGGACTGGTTGCGGGAGCGGATTGCCGACACAGGCAGGCGCTGGAACTGCACCGACGACCGGATCAACGGGACGCTGTGGTGGTACTCCGCCAGCTCGACGATTGCCTTGCTGGCGGTGTCGACGGCGATGGTGACGGGAACGGCGGCCGATCCGTCGCTCGAGCATTCTCGGTGTTTTCTGCGCGGCGACGGTTACCTCGGCGGGGTGCGGAGCGATCGCACGGTGACGCCGGAGCAGTTGCCCGGTGCCCTTGCCGGCACGTTTCGCGCGGTCGTCGACGCTCTCGCGGCGGCGTCGGGAGCGACGACCAACGCGCTCTGGGCGATCACGTCGGACTCGATAGCCAACCGGTGCCTCGACGTCGGCACGGCCCTCGGAGACCGAGAACGAGGCAGCGCGTTCGCCCAGGAACTCGTGGCCGCGATGTCCTCGCCGCTACCCGCTCCCCGGTTCGTCGACGTGGGAGGCCGACGCTTCACACGCCGCAGCTCGTGTTGCCTGTTGTACCTGACGTCAGCGTCGGACAAGTGCACCAGCTGCCCACGCCGGACACCGTCGGATCGGCTACGAGGGCTCCGCGCCGCCGCGCAATACTAGGAAGCGTAGTAGTCGTCTAAGGTGTCCCCATGACTTTCCGCCCCGACGCTCGTGCGCGTATGCGCGGCGCGTTCGTCGGGGCTGCCTCCGGTGCGCTGAGCATCGCAGCACACGGCGTGGGCGGCGGAGTCATGGTGCCGAGCGAATCGGCCCTCGTACTGCTCGTGGTCGTCAGTGCGGCGCTCGGCGTCCTGACCGCAGCCCTCGGGGACCGCGTCCCGACGACGGTCGTGCTCGTGCTCGGCCAAGTCGTCGGACACACGGTGCTGACGGCGGCGAGTGGGCATCACCACGGCTCGTCGCTCAGTCCGTCGATGCTGGCGGCGCACGCATGCGCGACGGTGGTGTGCGCCCTGCTCATTCGTGGTGCCGTGCTCGGGCACAGTCGAGCGTTGGCCGTGTTGCGCCGGATCCTTCCCGTGTTGTGTCTGGTTCTGCCCGTGCAGGATCGGGCTCGCACCGAGAGCACCGAATACCGGCCGAACGTCGTACTCCGACTGTTGGTGTCGTCGGGAACAGGAACTCGCGGGCCTCCCTGCCCTGCTTGATCTTTCGTTCCCTCACACCCGGTGATCCCTCGCGCGTGAAGCGCCGTCGATCACCGGGGTCTTGCGACACCCGACAGAACTGGAACACCTATGTCCACAACCGGCACAGTCGTGCCCGACATCGGGCCGGGCCGACCCGATCGATCACCGCCACGTCCCTCTCTGGTCATGCGCCTGCACTTCTACGCAGGCATCTTCGTCGGACCGTTCATCCTGATCGCCGCGCTCACCGGTGGTCTCTACGCGCTCGCGCCGACGGCCGAGAACATCCTGTACTCCGACCTGCTGACCACCGACTCGGCTGGGCCCACCGCCTCGGTGGCCGAGCAGGTCACGGCCGCGACCCAGGTCAGGCCCGACCTGACCCTCGACGCCGTACGCCCGGCAACAGAACCCGGCACCACCACCAGGGTCATGTTCACCGATCCCTCACTCGGCGAGTCCGAACGGCGAGCAGTCTTCGTCGACCCGGTCACCGCGGAATCCGTCGGCGAATCGGTGGTGTACGGCAGCAGCAACGCACTGCCGGCCCGCACCTGGATCAGCGGATTCCACCGGCATCTTCACCTCGGCGAACCCGGCCGCATCTACAGTGAACTCGCCGCATCCTGGATGTGGGTCGTCGCCCTCGGCGGCGTCGTGCTCTGGGTGCGACGGTTTCGACGCGGCGGACGACTCCTCACCGTCGACCGATCGTCGAAAGGTCGAGCCAGGAACCGCAATTGGCACGGAAGTGTCGGTATCTGGATAGCCATCGGTCTCGTTTTTCTGTCCGCAACGGGACTGACCTGGTCCAAGTACGCCGGTGAGAACATCACCGAACTGAGGTCCTCCTTGAACTGGGCCACGCCGGGAGTGAGTTCGTCGATCAGCGGTGACGCGCCGGCACCGGCCGGCGACCACGCAGGCCACGACATGTCGGCCATGGCACCGGAGGCCGACGTGGTGTCCGCTGGAATCGGCCGCCTCGACGCCGTCATCGGAACGGCTCGGGCGGCGGGGCTCGCCGGCGCAGTGGAAGTCACCATCCCTGGTACGGCCGACACAGCCTTCGTCGTCGCGCAGACGCGTGGGCCGTGGGTGTTCTCCACGAGTTCCCTTGCCATCGACGGAAATACCAACTCGATCGTCGATACCAACTGGTTCTCGGAGTGGCCGCCGGCCGCGAAGCTGGCGGCTTGGGGCATTGCGCTGCACATGGGCATTCTGTTCGGGATCGCCAACCAGATCGCGCTGGCACTGCTGGCCGTGGCCTTGGTGACGGTGATCGTCCGCGGATACCTCATGTGGTGGCAACGTCGTCCTTCGGCATCCGCCCCGCCCGCAGGCTGGCTGCGCCGGTTGCCGGTCCGGCAGCTCGTCCCGCTCGCTGCGATCACTGCCGTGATCGGCTGGTTCGTACCACTCCTCGGCATCAGCATCCTCGTCTTCCTTCTCGTCGATGCCCTTCTCGGGCTTCGGCGCCGCGCATCGACATCGGAGTCGACATGAAAAAACTTCTCGTAGCCCTCGCCTCGTTCGCCCTGCTCGCCGGATGTAGCTCGGAAACTCCTGCAACGGAGTCGGATTCGGTCACGATCCGTGAGGCCTGGATCAAATCTGCCGACACGGGAATGACCTCCGCGTTCGCGGAGATCCAGAACACCGGAGACACCCAGGTCCGGGTGGTCTCCGCGCAGTCACCCGCCTCGTCGATGATGGAACTGCACGAGGTGGTCGCCAGTGCCGACGGAACGATGGTGATGAAGCCCAAGGAAGGTGGATTCGCCGTCGGCGCACAGGAAACCAAGGTGCTCCAGGCGGGCGGGGACCACATCATGTTGATGGATGTGACGTCGCCGTTGACTCCGGGAGCAGACACCGACATCACGCTGACGTTCGAGGACGGATCGTCGTCCACGTTCACTGCGCAGGTCCGCGAGTTCGCGGGCGCGCAGGAAAACTACGGTGGCTGACGCAGCACCACGCCGCAGTCCCGGAATCAGCAGGCGACGCCTTCTCGGTGGAGGCGTCGCCGCGCTGGGAGCTGCGGGTGTGGCGTACGGATACACAAGGGAGCCGGAGGAATTCGTCTTCGGTCGACAGGTCGTTCCGTTTCACGGGAAACATCAGGCCGGTGTCTCGACTCCGCCGCAGGCGCACGGGACGTTCGTTGCACTCGACCTCGCAGGCGGTGCAGGACGCGAACACGTGGTGTCGGTGTTGAAACTGTGGACGACGGACGCCGACAGGCTCACCCAGGGCATGCCTGCCCTGGCCGACACCGAACCGGAACTCGCGGCCGACCCGGCCAATCTGACGGTCACCGTCGGGCTCGGACCGGGCGCGTTCGCGGCGGCGGGAGTGGCGTCACCCGTCCGGCAGTTGCCTCCGTTCGGCATCGATCGACTCGAGGATCGGTGGAACGGCGGAGACCTTCTGCTTCAGGTGTGCGCCGACGATCCGTCCGCAGTGAGCCATGCGGTGCGGGTGTTGACCAAGAACGTCAGGTCGATGGCGTCGATTCGCTGGGTCCAACGAGGGTTTCGGTCCTCCCGCGGAGCCAGGACCGAAGGTACGACGATGCGGAACCTGATGGGTCAGGTCGACGGCACCGTGAACCCGGATCCGGCAACGGATTTCGACTCCCTGGTGTGGAACGGCGACGGCAGTACGTCGATGATCGTGCGCCGTATCTCCGTCGAACTCGACACCTGGGACGAGTTGGACCGCGGCGGAAGAGAATTCGCGGTCGGTCGAAAGCTGGACACGGGAGCGCCGATGACCGGCGAACGCGAGCACGACGAGGCGGATTTCGATGCCACCGATCGGTTCGGCATCCCGGTGATCTCGCCTGCGTCGCACATTGCACGTGCCCGGCACACGCACGACGGGGAGCGGTTCTTCCGGCGTGCGTACAACTACGACGATGCACCCGAGGGAGGTTCGACGAGTAATTCGGGGTTGATCTTCGCGACGTATCAGCGCGACATCGACACACAGTTTCTTCCTGTGCAGCAGCGGTTGGACGAGCACGATGCGCTGAACGAGTGGACGACGCCCATCGGTTCGGCGGTGTTCCTCGTTCCCGCAGGAACCTCGGAAGGGGGATATCTCGGGGAGGCGCTGGTCTAGCCGCCTACGGAACCCACCAGTTTCCCTGCCCACGGACAAGGGTGAAGCCACCGGGAATGTCGGTCCAGGCCGAGACGTCACCGGAGCCGGTGCGGATCGGCCCGGACGGCAGGGGACCGGGGAACGCAACCCCGCCCTGCTGCGTGGTGTGGTTGAACCAGTTGATGGCGCAGTTGCACCAGTTGTTCAGCGAGAAGTCGGTGAGGCCGGGAAAGTACGGGTCGACGCGAACGAAGATCGGCTGGTTGACGATCGCCTGATCCAATCGCCACTCGATGACCGCAGCCGGATCGAAGCCGATGGTCGGGCTGATGGCGCCTGCAGGGACGAACTGGACCGGCCTGGCTTGCGCGGACGCGGTGCCGAACAAGGTAGTCGCGAGGAAGATCATCACGGTCGCGAACAGCAGGGTTGCCGACGATGCAACGCTGGTGCGGGCATGTCGTGTCGTCATGGACAAGCCTGGCCTTTCGGTCGATAGATGAACGGCGGTGATGTTACCCGAGCTCACGAGATGCCATACGGTTGAAACTGTGAGAATGAAGCTCGGCGTAGCGATCGTGGCCCTGACCGTCGCAGGATGCACTTCCCAGCCCGCCCAGGAGACGGCTGCGCCGCCGGTGAAGAACCAGGTCACCGTGGCCGATCGTGCGTACACGCCAGCCGACATCACCGTCTCGGTGGGGGAGACCGTCACCTGGGTGTTCGACGACGCTGGGATGGCTCACGATGTCGTCGCCGACGATCGGTCCTTCCGCAGCCCCCTCGCCAAGGAAGGCTCGTTCTCACACACGTTCACCGAACCGGGCACCTTCACCTACCACTGCACTCCTCACCCGGACATGATCGGCAGCGTCGTCGTCGTGGCGTAGACAAATGTCTTTGTAAACCTGCGGTTCACACCGTACCCTCACTGGTGTGAACCAAAAGTTGTCAGTATTCGACCCCGGTGACAAGCCGACCGACATCGGCGACGAGCGGTCCCGTCGCACCCACGCGCTCGTGCATCTCGGGCAGGCCATCGAGAACGAAGCCCGCGTCGTCGCCGAGGCTGCCGCGGCGACGGAGAAAGCTGCGTCCACTGCAATGTGGCTCGGTGCCAGCCTGGCCGACCTCGCCGCGGTCACCGGCAAGACCCGTCAGGCGGCCAGGAAGAGGTGGCCGGCTCTGGGCGTCGTGCATCGCCGACGCCTGTGGCTCGCCAACCATGTCGACGATATTCGCTGGGCGGTGCGGGTGCTGTTGGACAACGAAGCCGACATCACCGTCCCGGACACGTCGATCTTCGCGGAGATAACAGACCTCGACGCATCCGTCGGACGCAACTTCGACGAGTCGGCAGTTCACGAGGAGGCCGGTCCGGCGGATCGATGGTTCGCCCTGGACCGCCTGGTCGACGTCGTCCTGCGCCGGATCGTCGACGACGCCGTCACGTCCGGCGGTCAGGCCGAGTTCGCGGTGTTCGGAGCGCGCGGGGTGGTCGGCTATTACGACCATGCAGTGGACAAGCCCGAGACCGACTCGGGACTCACTTAGTCTGGATGCATGACCGAGACAGGGGCGCGACGTCGACGACGCTTCGCTGCTCCGGCGGCGGTTGCGGGACTGACGGTTGCGGCGGGAGCTGTGCTGTTCGTGCGTGATCCGAGGTCGTCGACGTACCTACCGTGTCCGTTTCATGCGCTGACCGGCGTGTGGTGTCCCGGGTGTGGTGCGACGAGGGCGTTCGGAGACCTGGTGCACGGCGACGTCGCGTCGGCCGTGTCGACCAACGTGCTCGCCGTGACACTGCTCGTGTTCGGAGTGCTCCTGTGGGCGACGTGGGTTCGCGGCCGGGCCGTTCACGCGCCGCCGAGGTGGGTAGTGCTGCTCTCGGTGATCGTCGTAGTTCTGTTCACCGTGGTCAGGAATCTGCCGTTCGGTAGCGCCCTGGCGCCTTGAGGAAAGAGGAATCAGATGTGGCTCGAAGCGTTTTCCGTGGTCGTTCTCGTCGGAGCTCTGGTGGTGCTGATCCCGACGGCTCGGCGTGTGTTCAAGAAGGGTGACGACGAATGACCGACTCGTTGAAAGCGCGAGTGCGCGCGAAACTGCTCGATCAACTCGCAGGTGACGGCGCCACCGACGCGGAGGTGGCCGAGGGCGACGACCCACGGTTCACAGCGATCCGCGACGACCTCGCTGCTCTGGACGACGCAGCAGACGACGACCCCATCGTCGACGTCCTCGCCACGAGGTACTGGGTGCCCTAGCTCGACGCCGAACGCGGCTCATCTAGTATCTATGTTGTGTCTAAGGAGCCCACTGCCGCTGAGCACGCCTATGTGACGGTCAAGGAAATGATCGTCACCGGTGAGCTGCCCGGTGGGGAACTGGTCAGCGAAGGCGACATCGCCGGCCGAATGAACATCAGCCGCACTCCCGTCCGTGAGGCATTTCTGCGCCTACAGGTCGAAGGGTGGATGCGGCTCTACCCCAAGCGCGGCGCACTCGTCGTACCCATCGCTGCCAACGAGGCGGAACACGTCGTGTCCGCGCGGTGGCTCGTGGAGACCGGCAGCGTCCGAGTCGTCGCCGCGTCGCCGCACGTGCGCGAGCGGCTTCTGCCTCGGCTACGCGCGAACCTCGCCGAGCAACGGGAGATCGCCGCGACGGGTACGCGAGCCAACTTCAGCGCCGCGGACGCGGACTTCCACCGCCTGATCGTCCGAGCCGGTGCCAACCCACTGCTCGACGCCTTCTACGACGGACTTCGCGAGCGCCAGCGGCGGATGACGACGCATTCGCTCGCCCGTGATCCCGATCAGATCTCCCGCATCGTCGACGACCACAGCCGCCTCGCGGACTTGATCGAGGCCGCCGACGTCGACGGTTTCGGCGAGGCCGTCGACACCCACATGAGACGCACACACGGATTGGACGAAGGAGGCGCGACATGACCGAGAATTCAGTGAAGGGGTCCGAAGCAACGACTCCGACGCGGACGACCGATACCAGGACGGGACGGTGGATTCTCGTAGCCGCCGGGATGTTCGCCGTCGCGTGGGGCGGAAACGAGTTCACCCCGCTACTGGTGATGTACCGGCTCGAACACGGATTCTCGGCGATCACCGTCGACACGTTCCTGTTCGCGTACGTCATCGGCATCGTTCCTGCGTTGCTCGTCTGCGGTCCGTTGTCGGATCGGCTCGGCAGGCGTCCGATCATGTTGCCGGCGACGGCCGTCGCCGCGGCGGGATCGATCCTCATCGCCATGGGTGCGGACACCGCCGCGATACTCTTCTTCGGCCGCGTGCTCAGTGGTGTGGCACTCGGTATCGGCATGGCTGTCGGCGGCAGTTGGATCAAGGAACTGTCCGCTCGGGCCGGTTCCTCGGCGGGCGCGAGGCGCGCTGCCATGAGCCTCACCGCTGGATTTGCGCTCGGCGCAGGCGTGGCGGGCGTTCTCGCGCAATGGGGTCCGTGGCCCACGCATCTCGCGTACCTGGTGCATGTCGGGATCTGCGTCGTCACCGGCCTCGGCATGATCTCGGTTCCCGAGACGCGGCCCGCAGTGCCACCCGCCGATCGGCGTCGACTCGTCGACGACCTGAAGATCCCGTCCGCCGGGCACAAGCGGTTCCTGCTGGTCGTGGTTCCGCTCGCGCCGTGGGTGTTCGGTGCGGCCAGCGTCGCCTACGCCGTTCTGCCGTCGCTGATGGCAGACCACAGTGGAGGTCATCCGATTGCGTTGTCCGCGTTGATGTCCGTGATCGCACTCGGATCCGGATTCGCGATTCAGGCGGTCGGGCGCAGAATCGACACGCCCGACGCTGCTCGCGGCGCACTCGTCGCACTGACGATTCTGGTGGTCGGCATGGTGCTGGCCGCGTGGGCTGCCTCGGTGCTGACCATCGTCGCGGCGTTGATCGCGGCAGCTGTCCTCGGTTGCGGTTACGGCATGGCCCTGGTCTCCGGGCTGCAGGAGGTGCAGCGCATCGCCGGACCCGACGACCTGGCCGGGCTCACTGCGGTCTTCTACTCGCTGACCTACCTGGGCTTCGCTGTTCCCGCGATCCTGTCGGCGCTGACCGAAGCGTGGCCGGGGGTGGTGACCTATCCGGCGATCTTCACCGCCGGTGCCGTCATCGCTGCAGTCTGCTGGGCGTTCGTTCGTACCCGTTCGACCCACCACCTCCCGGCCGAGGCGTCTAAGATCAGCTGACTATGTCGGCCTCCCCGCTCGTGACCACGCGGCGGGTCCCACTCCTCGTTCCCGTCACCGGGTTGTCGGTGTGGGATTGGCGCGAGAGTTACGCCGTGTTCCTCGCCTTCGTGATCCCGATCCTGCTGCTCACCACCGTGCCAGTGTTGTTGCCGTTCTTCGCCATCGGGCTGATCGTCGTCGGTCTGGGGCTGCGTGTGCGCCGTATCGTCCGGTGGTGGACCCTGTTGAGATTCGCGGACCCGGTCGTCGTCGATGCCGTCGAGCAAACCGTGGCGTCGCGTGGCACCGTGCGTCTCGCTCATGCGACGGGGTGGCGTGTGCACCGCGGGTGGTTCACCGGCGAGATCCACGACAACACGATCACGTACACCGTGGGCGGAGCGCCGCGCACCCTCGTGGTGCGGGGCCTCCCGTACACCTCGGGGGTCGTACTCGCACACCCGACGCGACCTGATGCACTGTGCGTCAGCGCCTTTCCGTTCGATCTCCGGTTGAGCGACGACAGTCGGTGGTCGGTGTCGGTACCACCGTCGTCGTGGCTCGGTGCGGCGGCGACGGCCGTGCTGTACTCCGCGCTGGTGTTCGTCGTGTGGTGGACCCTGTAATTGCCGTGGTTCGAGAACTACGGCAGAGCGGGCAGCTGTTCCTGCCCCAGCCAGGCGTCCCACAGCGACCGCGGGGCTCCGAAGCGCGACGCCAGATCCGTGAAATCGGCGGTACTGACGGTCGAATAGCGGTACTTCGACGTCCATTCCTGAATCAGTTCGAAGAACTTGTCGTCGCCCATGGTGGTGCGCAGCGCATGCAACGTCAACGCGCCGCGCTTGTACACGCGGTCGTCGAACATCTTCGCGGGCCCCGGATCTCCCAGAATCAGATCCCGCGGAAGCCCTCGCTGCATGGTGTGTACGCGTCGGGCCTTCTCCGCTGCGGACGAGCCGCCGGAGTTCTCCGCCCAGATCCACTCGGAGTAACAGGCGAACCCCTCGTGCAGCCAGATGTCCTTCCACTTGCCGAGAGTGAGGCTGTTGCCGAACCACTGATGGGCGAGCTCATGCGCCACGAGCCGCTCGAAATACCGTGTGCCGGAACAGTGATTGGCGCCGAAGATGGACAGTCCCTGCGCTTCGATGGGGATCTCGAGGTCGTCGTCGGTGACCACCACGGTGTACGCGGCGAACGGATACGGACCGTAGAGGCGGGTGAAGGTCTCCATCATCTGCGGTTGACGGCCGAAGTCGTGCTCGAAATTGGGCCTGAGCCGGTGCGGCAGCACGGCTTTCATGCGGACGGGAGACTCGGTGATGGTGTGCTGGCTGTACGGGCCGATCTGGATGGTCGCGAGGTAGGTGGCCATCGGCTCCGGCTGCTCGTACACCCACGTGGTGCGGCTGGCACGAGTCTGCTTGCGAACCAGTGTCCCGTTGGCGATGGCGTAGTAAGGCGAATCGGTCGTGATGGTGATCCCGTAACTGGCCTTCGACACGGGGTGGTCGTCGCACGGAAACCACGACGCCGCGCCGTTCGGCTGACTCGCGACGATGGAACCCTCGGTGAGCTCGTCCCAGCCCACTTCGCCCCAGAACCCGTCGATGGGCTTCGGGGTTCCGCTGTACTGAATGTTCACCACCAGCGCCGCCCCCGACGCAACCGGCTTGGCGGGGGTGATCTTGAGCTTGCCTCGGTGCTGGCTGAACTTCACCGACCGTGAACCGTTGACGGTCACCTTGGACACGCGCAGTGCCGGGCCGAGATCGAACGCGAACTTCGAGACGGTGTCGGTGGTGACCGCCGTGATCTTCGCCTTACCGGCGAGCCGGTTGCTCTCGACCTTGTACTCGAGGTCCAACTCGTACCGCGACACCCGGTAGCCGCGATTGCCGTTCTGTGGCAGGTAGTCGTCGATCGGTGGGTCTGCGCCGTCGATGTCGAACGTCGGCGTCACCAACTTGGAGCCACCGAATTTCATAGGCCGGCCCCGGAGTCGAGCCCGCCGGAACGACTGTCGTGGGGGGCCGCGGTCACGATGCGTGCGAAGGGGTCGCCCTTGGCCCAGGGAGCGATGGGGTTGCCCTGCCAACGGGTGTGATGGGGAACCGTGTCTCCGCGCATAACCAATGATGCAGGACCGACCGTCGCGCCGTCACCGATACCGGCGGCAGGCAACGCGACGCAGTGCGGTCCCAAGGTTGCTCCTCGTCCCAGAGTGACGCTGTCCATGGACATGATCCGATCATGGAACAGGTGTGTCTGCACAACGCACCCTCGGTTCACGGTCGCGCCGTCGGCGAGAGTCACGAGATCAGCCTCCGGAAGCCAGTACGTCTCACACCACACTCCGCGTCCGATGTCGGCGCCGAGCCAGCGCAACCACATGTTCAGCACAGCAGTACCCTCGGCGGCCCGTGCGAACCACGGTGCGGCAACGGTCTCGACGAACGTGTCGGCCACCTCGTTGCGCCACACGAACGAACTCCACAACGGATGCTCGACCTTGTCGATGCGGCCGACCCACACCCATTTGGCGGCGGCCGACACTCCGGCCGCGACAGCTCCGGCGAGCAGCAGGACGAGGCCGCTGAGCAGCGCGGCCAGCCAGAAGCCCACGGCGTCGGCGATGGCGGTCAGCCCGAACAGAACGCCGAGCCCGATTCCGAACGTGACCATCACCGGGATCAGGCGGCACGTCTCGACGAGTGATCGCGCGATCTTCAGCTTCACCGGCGGATCGAACGTGCGCGACGAGTCGGCCCGGCCCGCTGCCCGGCGCAACCTCACCGGCGGGCTGCCGAGCCACGAGGATCCGGATTTCGCCTTGTCCGGCGTCGCCGACAGGACCGCGACGAGGCCGTTCTTCGGCACGGTGCGGCCCGGTCCGGTCATCCCGGAGTTGCCGAGGAACGCACGCTTGCCGACCTTCGCGTCACCCAGGTGCATCCACCCGCCACCGAGCTCGTAGCTCGCGACCATCGTGTCGTCGGCCAGGAATGCACCGTCGGCGACGGTCGTGAACTTGGGAATCATCAGCACGGTCGATGCCTCGACGTCCTTGCCGATCTTCGCGCCCAGCAACCGCAGCCAGTGGGGCGTGAGCAGCGACGCGTACAGCGGGAACAGGAACGTGCGGGCCGAGTCCATCAGGCGTTCGGTCGCCCACACCTGCCAACCGATGCGGCTCCGTACCGGGTGATATCCCTCGGTGAGGCCGATGCCGAGCAGGCGGACCGCCACCAGAGTGATCAGCGCGAACACACCGAGCGAGACGAGCGTGGCGACCGGAAGCATGATCGCCGCGCGCCCGACGGCACCCAGCAGGGTCGTCGCGGTGTGCAGCCACCACCCCATCAGTACGAGCGACACACCGAGGGAGAAGATCGCCATCCCGGACAGCATCAGCGACGCGACACCGTAGGCGAGGACCCAGCGCGTGGCCCGCGGGGGAGTCTCCTCCGGCCACGGATGCTCGGCCTTGCCGACCTTCTGCGCGGGCGATCCGGCCCACAGCTGACCCGCCTTGACCCGGCCGACGACGGCCGAGCCCGCACTCACCACGGCGTTCTTGCCGACGGTCGTGCCCGGCAGGAGTGTGGACCGAGCCCCGACGGTAGCGCCCGCACCGATCTTGATACCGCCGATGTAGACGATGTCGCCGTCGATCCAGTGGCCGCTGAGATCCACTTCCGGTTCGACCGAACAACCGTCGCCCAGCTCGAGCATCCCGGTCACCGGGGGAAGGGTGTGCAGGTCGACGCCCTTGCCGATCTTCGCGCCGAGCGCGCGGGCGTAGTAGACCATCCACGGAGCACCGGACAGGTTGGACGCGCCACTGGCGTCGGTCAGCCTCGTCGCGGTCCACAGACGAATGTGTGCGCTACCGCCGCGTCGATACGCGCCGGGCTTCAGACCGGCCAGCAGGACGCGCGAACCGACGACCGAGATCGCCATGCGGCCGACCGGAGTGATGAACGCGACGAACGCGACCAGAATCCACCACCAGGACACCGTCGGCGCCCACGGAACCTCGGCGAACCAGCTCATCACGTTGAACAGGATCCCCAGCCACGTGATCCACTGCAGACCCGTCAACGTCGTCAGCGGGACCGTGGCCGCGATCTGCGTCCACTGGGCCGACCTGGACGTCGGCTCGACTTCACGCGGAACCACCTCGACGGGCGGCTTCAACTCGTCGAGGTAGCGCGCGAGCGACCCGAGACGAGGGTGGTCGTAGAGCTGCGCGACGGTGATCTCCGGGAATCGCTCGCGCAGTGCCGTCACCAGCTGAGCCGCGGACAGGGATCCGCCGCCGTTCTGGAAGAAGTCCGCGTTCTCGTCGGAGACCTGCGCGCCGAGGATGTTGGTCCACAGCCCGGCGACCCATCCTGCGGTGCCGGCGAGATCGGAGCCCTCGCCCATGCCGGGCAACGGCCACGGCAGGGCGTTGCGGTCCACCTTGCCCGACGTCCTCGTCGGCATTTCCTCGACGAGCGCGAGCCGCGGAACGAGTGCCGACGGCAACTGTTCGGCCAGAATCCGGCGAGCAGCTTCCAGGTCGAAGTGAGGATCGGTGCTGGCCAGATAGCCGACGAGCACCGAGTTGCCTGCGCCGGTCTTGCGTACGGCAGCAGCCGCACCGCCGACACCGGGAAGCGCCTGCAGTGCGTTGTCGATCTCACCGAGCTCGATGCGTCGGCCGCCCAACTTGATCTGATCGTCGGCGCGGCCCTGGAACAGCAGGCCTTCGAGCTCGAGCTTCACCAGGTCGCCGCTGCGGTAGGCGCGGTCCCATCCGAGCGTCGGCATCGGCGCGTACTTCTCGGCGTCCTTGGCCGGGTCGAGATAGCGGGCGAGGCCGACGCCGCCGATCACCAGCTCACCGACTTCGCCGACGGCAACAGGGTGGCCCGACCCGTCGACGACGGCCAGATCCCACCCGTCGAGCGGGAGGCCGATCCGAACGGGTCCCTTGCCGTCCATGATCGACGCGCAGGCGACGACGGTGGCCTCGGTGGGTCCGTAGGTGTTCCACACCTCGCGGCCGTCGACGGCGAGGCGCTCGGCCAGTTCCGGCGGGCACGCTTCTCCGCCGAAGATCAGCAGCCGGACGGCTTCCAACGCGACGGCAGGCCACAGGGCAGCGAGCGTCGGGACGGTCGAGACGACGGAGATGTCGCGGGACACCAGCCACGGCCCGAGATCGAATCCACTGCGCACCAGGGACCGGGGAGCGGGCACCAGGCATGCACCGTGCCGCCACGCCAGCCACATCTCCTCGCACGAGGCGTCGAAAGCCACCGACAAGCCGGCGAGGACACGGTCGCCCGGTCCCAGCGGATCGTCCTGCATGAACATCCGAGCTTCGGCGTCGACGAACGCCGCCGCGTTGCGATGACTGACCGCAACACCCTTCGGGGTGCCGGTGGAGCCGGAGGTGAAGATGACCCACGCGTCGTCGTCGGGAGTCGGGGTCGTCAGAGCATCAGGGGCGGGGGTGTCCTGCTTCTCGGCCGTACCGGCGGCGATACCGCCTGCCGTGACGACGGCGGTCACCTTGGCCTCGCCGAAGACGAGCTCGGCCCGCTCGTCGGGGTCGTCGGCGTCGACCGGCACGTAGGCGGCGCCTGCGTTCAGGATCGACAGAATCGCGACGTACAGGGAGAAGGAACCGGACGGCATCCGGATGCCGACGCGATCGCCGCGCCGGACGCCGGCCCTGGCCAGCCACTGAGCGCCTTCGTCGATGTCCTCGAGCAGTTCGCGGTAGCTGACGGAGACGGTGCCGTCGTCGATGGCCGGTGCGTCGGGAAACTGCGACGTCGTGGACCGCAGGATGTCGATGAGCGTGCGTTCCTGTGGAGCACGCTCACCGCGCAGGAACTCGGGCGGAACCCCGTTGCGGGTGTCGGCCGTTTCCGATGGTGATTGCACAGACAACCGGGTGTCCTTCTTCTCGTGTGGTACCGAAATTCGAACGAACGTCGCGCGTCGTTATCTCATGTTCGGTTGTCCAGAAGGTGAACAGTCTCGGCTGTCCCCTTCCGACACAAGTCGTAGCTCGGCATTGCGCGGATTCTACTAGGAAGTGCCCCGTTCGCCCCTGTCGAAGGGTTTCCTACCTGGGAGGTTGACAATCCCTCGCCGCGTTTGCCATCCTCTTTTCAGGTCATGAGTACCAGCATCGAGCCCCGGCTTGCTGGTCGGCAACCCTCCTCCGCGGTGGGGTGCTCCGGGTGACGACCTGGCTGGCGCCGGAAAACCGGTGCAGCAAGCGCGGACTCGATTTCCGACAGGTACGTCGGGTCCCTTGATCGACAAGGGGTTATTTGTCATGACTGCTGTTCTGAACAACTCGTGTGCGTCTTTCGCGGCCGTCAGCGGAGCTGACCTTCAGGTCCCGTTGGTCGACGGAACGAGTTGCACATACGCCAATTTCGACTACGCGGCCAGCGCGCCTGCGCTCGCCGAGGTCACCGCACGGATCGCCGAGTTGCTTCCGTACTACTCGAGCGTGCACCGCGGAGCCGGGTACGCATCCCGTGTGTGCACGGCCGCGTACGAGAAGGCCCGGGTGACGGTGTCCGATTTCGTGGGCGCACAACCGGATTCGGTCGTCGTCTTCACCAGGAACACCACGGATTCGCTGAACCTGCTCGCGGGATGTGTACCGGGTGACACCGTGGTGCTGGACATCGAGCACCACGCGAACCTGTTGCCGTGGAGGGATCGT
The DNA here is from genome assembly GCF_002259345.1 of Rhodococcus sp. 06-156-4. Classification (NCBI taxonomy): domain Bacteria; kingdom Bacillati; phylum Actinomycetota; class Actinomycetes; order Mycobacteriales; family Nocardiaceae; genus Rhodococcus; species Rhodococcus sp. 06-156-4. The sequence goes on from NZ_NPGB01000028.1 coordinate 302,303, forward strand.
CGCGTTGTGGTCGCCGCCGACTCGATCGCCGAGACGCTGACGCGCATCGAGGTCGAGCTGGAGACGAAACCCGCTGCGCTGCTGGCGATCACCGGCGCGTCGAACGTCACCGGAGAGGTGCTGCCGATCCGCGAACTGGCCGAGCTCGCGCACTCGCACGGTGCGCGCATCCTCGTCGACGGCGCGCAGTTGGTGCCGCATCGCCGCATCGACATCGGTGATCTGGGTGTCGACTACCTCGCGTTCTCCGGCCACAAGCTGTACGCGCCGCACGGTGCAGGCGTCCTCGTCGGCAAGCGGGACTGGCTCGACGCGGCCGGGCCGTACCTCGCCGGAGGCGGCGCCGTGCGCTCGGTCTCGATCGATCGGACCGAATGGGCGCCGGTCCCCGCACGGCACGAGGCCGGAACTCCGAACGTCCTGGGAGTCGTCGCACTGGCCACGGCATGCGAGGCGCTGGCTCGGCACGAGTCGGCAGGATCGATCTCGCACGAGCGCGAACTGTCCGACCGTCTGCGCGACGGTCTGTCGTCGATCGACGGCGTCGGCCTTCTGACGGTCTGGAACGACGCACCGGACACTGTGGGCATTGTCACATTCACGGTCGACGGGTACGGCCCGGGCGAGATCGCCGCGTACCTGTCGGCAGAGCACGGAATCGGTGTGCGCGACGGCAAGTTCTGCGCGCATCCACTGCTGTCCAGGCTCGGCCACGCAGGCGGGGCCGTACGCGCCAGCCTGGGGCTCGGCAGTTCCGGAGGCGACGTCGACAGGCTGATCGACGCGGTCCGGACCCTCGCAACCGACGGACCGTCCTGGACGTACGAGGAGGACGGCGGATGGTGGAATCCGGTGCCGGATCCCCGCCCGTTCCCCGATCTGGCCGACGGTGCCGCAGGCGTGGGATCCCCATGCGCCACACAAACGGTTAGCATCGCTTCATGACAGCAATTGCTCTGTCGCAGAGCGGACTCTGGTCGGATCGCTACGTCGATCTGTGCCGTACCGCCTCGGGGTCGTGTAGGCGTTCGGGCTAGGCCTCAGCCGTCATATCCCTGCTTGCACCAGAAGGACTTCACCTTCATGTCGAACAGTTCAGCCGTACGCGTAGCACTCGTCCACCCGTCGCAGTGGACCGAAATCACCGACGCAGCCCCCACCGAGACGATCGTGCGGATCGAAGCCGCCGACCTTCGTGAAGGGCAGCAGGCACGAGCTCGTGCCCGCGCCGAGGCCGTCGAGGCGGGCAAAGACGCGGACAGCGTCGCCGTGTTCCTCGACATCGAAATCCACATCGCCGACGACGCGAGGACGGCTCGCCGCGAGTTCGCGGCCCTCGACGCGCCTACGGTGCCCGGGTCGATTCGCTACGTCGGCACACCCTCCGGACTGGCCGGCCTGATCGCCGATGTCAAGGCCGCCGACGTCGCCGACGGTGTGACCCTCCTGCCCGTCGGGCCCACGTCCCGGAATCTGGACCGCGTCGCCGACGGCGTCGTGCCGTGGCTGGAGGACCGCGGCGTGGTGTTCGCAGCGGATGCAGTTCTCGAAGGTGCAGGCGTCGCTCGTCGCAGCCGAGTGCTGGCGTCCTGATCCAGGTCACCCTCGCGGTCGGGTCACGCGTTCAGGTGACGTCGACCGCGAGTCCTGCGGTGATGCGCAGTAGTTCCGCGCTGGTGGTCCGGAAGACAGTGTTCGGATGCCCCGCCGCCGCCCACAGTTCTTTGTGTTCGGCCAGCGACTCGTCCACGTAGGTGGGCAGGTTGGTGGGGTGCCCGACGGGCGCGATGCCGCCGATCGGCTGCCCGGTCGCGTGCTTGACGAGGTCGAGCGGGGCACGCGTCAACGTTCCGTCGAGGCGGGCGCCTGTCGCCTCCAGGTTCACCTGATGCGCACCCGACACGAGCAGAAGAACCGGATCGTCGTCGAGCAGGAAGACCAGCGATTTCACGATCGCGCCGACGGCGACACCCAACGATTCAGCGGCGGCCTCGGCCGTCGGTGTCGGCTCGGGCGAGGTGACGACGACGCCGTGGTGTCCGCGCGAGATCAGAATGTCCGCGACGTGGGCTGCGTTCGGGTGAAGTAGCCGGGGCATCTTCCAATGGTATTGCCACTCGGCCCCGTTCGCAGTTACTCGTTGCGCAGTTCGCCGAACAGCCTGAGCCTCGCCATGCCGCCGTCGGGGAAGATGTCCATGCGCACCTCGGACACCGGCTCGGAGTGATCGAGCAGGAAGCGATGCCTGGTGTCCGGCTGCAGACGAGTGCGCGGCAGCAGTTCGATCCATTCACCGTTTCCGAGTTTGCCCGTCAACGACGCAGCACCGGGAGCGTTTCCGAGGAAGCACGACGTGTCGAGCTCGGCCAGATGGATCGTGCCCGTTCCGGCGAGAGTGACCTGGACCCAGTCGTTGGCGTCGTTGCGGCGGCGTGATGTCTCCCATCCTTCGCCCATCGAGCGAGGCGGTCCGGGGAACAACAGATTGTTGGGTGAGCTGTAGAACATGTTGGAGCACGCCGAGACGTACCCGCCGTTCTCGAGCGCCGCAAGATCGAACGGGCCTGCGGCGATGAAGCGCGGATCCGGCTTTCCTCGGCCCAGCACTCGCAACCGCGCGACACCGCCGTCCGGGTAGATGCTGAGCTTGACGTGGGTCCAGCGCTCCTCCGAGGCCACCTTGAAACGGTTCTCGGAGTCGCCCTCGACGGCGCTCTTCGGGACGATGGTCTCCCACGTGGTGTCCTCGTACAGTTCCTTCGCCGACGGGAAGCCTTCGACGGACGCCGCTTCGACGGAAATCTCCGGCGGGTAATTGCCGGTGAACCAGGCGGTGTCGACGACGACTGCGTCGACGACACCCGGCGCTCCGAGCCGCACGATGGCCTCGTCGTAACCCGATTCGCGACGCCGCCGCGTCTCCCAGCCGTCGTAGATCTGCCCTTTGTGACCGAAGGTGGCGGTCTGGTAATCGGCCTTCCCCGGCTTGACCAGATTCTCCTTCTCCGCGAACGTTTCGTCGTTCGCCCACACGACTGCGCCACCGAGAGTGCGTACCGCGAGATCTGGCAAGGGGAGGGGGAAGGTGGTTGTCATGGTGGTCAGGATACTGGGAGTGCGTCCGGTTGCTCGGTGCGTGCGGCCTTCGTGAAGGCGAACAGCAGGGCGATCCCCACCGCCGAATACGCCGCGAGGGCCAGTGCAGGCTGACCGAGGCCCGTCCCGGAGAAGTACACGATGCTGCGCACACCCTCGGTGCCGATTCCCGGCGTGATCCACCGCCCGACGGCGGCGTAGAACTCGGGGAGTACGTAGGGTCCGAACGCGCCTCCGGCACTTGGGTTTCCGAGGATCACGAACACGATGATGGCGATCGGTACCGCCGCCACTCCGATGGCTGCGCGCAGCCCGAGCGTGAACATCGACGTCGCGAACACCACTCCGGTGCCGAGGAGCCACAGCGGGAACCAGTGACCGGCGAACGTGCCGAGCAGGTGGGTGACGATCAGCGCTCCCAGCGCACCGGACAGCACGGAGTACGCGGCGAAGATTCCGAGTTGGGCAGCGGCGTCGCGGCGGGACTTCGGGGCGCCGACGAGCAGGCCGATCGCGGCGGCCAGCAGGTATCCGCCGACGACCCAGCCGACGGACAGATAGAACCCGGACAGTCCGCGGTTGTCGTGGATCCCGACGGGGATGTCGTCACGGACGACGAACTGGCGGCCCTGTGAGGCCTCGACCTCGGTGAAGATCGACTCGAGGGCAGCGGAGATGGAGCTTCCCGCGGCGCTCGCCGTGATGACCGTGTCCGTGCCCGAGGCGCTGACGACATAGGCGCCCAGCACCTCGCGGTCGCGGATCAACGACCTGGCATCTTCGGTGCTGGCGACCGCGCGCGCGTCGAGAGGTGTGCCGTCGATGGCGTTGAGCTTGTCCGCGGTGTCGGTGTCGATTCCTGCGGGCAGACCTTGCTCGGCCACCACCGCGATGGGTATTTCCCGCGGGGTGGGCTGATGGAACGCGGCAACATAGCTCGCGATGAAGCCGAGTTGGAGCAGTAGTACCCCGAACGCGATCCAGACGACCTTGCGCATGCGATCTCCTCCGACACGATTGTGAATACCTCAGGTATTGAATACTCTAGGTATCGTGAACCGACAGGGTCAAGCAACGTGGGCGCCGACACAACGTCCCGGCCGCGAAAACGTGCGCGAACGACTGCTCGACGCCGCCGCCGACGAATTCACCGAGAACGGCTACGCCGCAGCCAAACTGCAGGACATCGCCCGCCGAGCCGGATTCACCAAGGGCGCCGTCTACTCCAACTTCGAATCCAAACAGGCACTCTTCGCGGAGTTGCTGTCCAAGAAGTCGATGGACCTCGCCACCCGCGTCATCGACACCGTCTCCGGCCTCGGCCCGGGCGACGCCGCAGGCAGAAGCGGCGACGCCATCGCCTCCTGGGTCGTCGACGAACCGCGCTGGCCACTGCTCGTCACCGAATACGGGATCCAAGCCGGCCGAGACCCCAGCCTCGCCGACGGATATCGACACGAACGCCGCCGACTCCGCGACGAACTCGAACGACTGATCGCCGAACGAGCCGACGACTGGGGCGTCGGCACCGGAATCGACGCACGCCGCGTCGCAACATCACTGCTCGCCCTGATCTCCGGCCTCGCCGTCGAACACTCCGTCGACCCGGAGAAGATCGACCACGACGCCATCGGCGACGCCATCTCCGCCCTCTTCACCGGCGCAATCGCACGCGCCGCTCTCGAACGTTGAACCCGGGCATCCCGAAATCTCGCAGGCTCCACTCCTGATTGGAGCCGACAGGGATGGGTAACTACGACTCATGACTGCTCAAAATCCTGAACCCGACGACACTGCAGGCCTCGAGGCCGGCGGCGGCGTCACGCCGGGCGATACCCCTCCCGCCGAGACGGGAGTGAGCGGACCGCAGCACGAGCCCCCGCAGCGCAGCCTGGCCATGCCCGTTGTTGTTCTCGGTGTGATCGGACTGATCGTCGTGATCGTCGTGCTTGCCTTCGTCGGCCGGACGCTGGATCTGTTCTAGCGCCGTTAGAGCTTCAACCCAGGAGTCGAATCAACGATTCGACCAATTCGCCTCTCCAGCACAGCCATTCGTGACCGCCGTCGAACTCGGAGTATCGAACGTCGATGCCCCGAGTTCGCAGCATGTCCGCAATGCGCTCGTTGTTCGCCGGCATGTGCCCTTCGTGAATCCCCACCGTCATGTCCACGCGGAACGGCGAAACCGCCTGATCGGCAATCATGTCCGCGATGCGCCCACCCAGTGGGCCCTGCACGTCGCCGTGCGGCATCTGCGGCCACCAGAAGGAGCCCGACTGGCTCGCCACCAGCGCGAACCGGTCCGGCCGGGTCAGTGCGGCGAACATCCCTGCCAGGCCGCCATAGCTCTGCCCGGCGACAACAGTGCGCGTCGGATCGTCGGTGAACGGTGTGATGTCGGCCACCAGCGGCAGCAGCTCGTCGGTGATCGCTCGCCAGAAATCGGCGTTGCAGGGGAGTTCCCTACCCCGTGTGTCGTTGTCGATCGTGTGAACGAACACCAGGACAGCCGCGGGGAACTCGCCCGCCTCGGTGGCCAGGTCCAGAACCGGCGCGAGCGGATTGTCCTCCACCCAGCGCTCGCCGTCGAGAACGATCACCAGGGGGCGTTGTGCATCGACGTCTCCCGGGGTCCGGTGCACCCAGACCCGTCGGCTGTTGCCGAGTACAGTGCTGTCCCAGACCAGTTCGTGCGGATCCTCGCCGGTCTTGTCCGCCTCGTGCCACCAGCGTTGGACGGGCGCGTCCGGCATCTCGGCCAATGACGCCCGGTCCGTGCCCGACGCCGAGGACCGTCGTGGATTGAACTCGTCGGCCACCGCATGATCGAGAAGCCCGAGGAACCTCGATCGGACCCCCGCTACCGTGTCGGCTATCCCGGGCGGATCCACCTGCGCAACCAACTCCGCCGATGCGGGCACGAACCGGTAACTGCCGCGCCACGTCGATGCGACCTCGGTGGACCAGAACCAGATGCCGGTGTCGTCCAGTCGACGCATCGTCGTCAACTGCGCACTGTGATGGTCGGTCAACGAGCTCGCGTCGAAATACACGCGCGCCGGATCCGCGCCGCTGGAGTGCCTGTACAGAAAGCCGACCTGCACGCGACCGTCGGCCACGGCCGCGATTCGCGGAGTTCCCGCGCGCGAGACGCGTTTCCAGAACTCGGGCTCGGATCCGGCCTCCGCGAGCTGGGAGCGCACTGTCGTTTCCACATCAACTACCATCAGGCAAGCCTAACCTCAGATCGAAAGGTTCATTCCTCGTGCCCACCAGCCGTACCTTCACCCGCGCCGCGGCGGTACTGATCGCGTCGACGGTCGCCCTCGTCGGTTGCAGTTCGTCCGCCGACGACGCGGCCGAGAACTCCGAGACAACAGCAGTAGCGTCCTCCGACGGATCCTGGCCCCGAACGGTCGACACCGAACAGGGGCCGGTGGAGATTCCGGCGCAGCCGGAGAGAATTCTGTCCACGGCGGTCACCCTCACCGGCAGTCTGCTGGCGATCGATGCTCCCGTGGTCGCGAGCGGGGCGACGTCGCCGAACACCGACGTCGCCGACGGTCAGGGATTCTTCACGCAGTGGGGTGGCATCGCGGCCGAACGTGGCGTGAAACCGCTTCCCGCGACGGACATCGACGTCGAGCAGGTGATCGGTCAGAACCCGGACCTGATCGTCGTCTCCAAGACCGGTGCGGACTCGGCGATCGACCTGTACGACCAGTTGAGTGCAGTCGCGCCGACCATCGTCGTGGACTACGGCAACAACTCGTGGCAGGACGTCACCGAACTTCTCGGCGAAGCGACCGGCCACGAGGCGCAAGCGCAGGAGAAGATCGCGACGTTCGAGGATCTGGTGGCGTCTGCGAAGGCGGAGATGGCCTTGCCGCCGCAGCCGACCACGGCGTTGGTCTACAACGGCGCCGAGGGGTCCAACGTGTGGACGGAAGAATCCGCGCAGGGAAGTCTGTTGACCGAGCTGGGATTCACTCTCGCCGACATCCCCTCGGCCGCACTGGGTGACACGTCGATGGGTGCGCGCAAGGACATCGTCCAGATCTCGCCCGAGAACTACTCGCTCGCCTTGGCCGGGCAGACAGTCGTTCTCGTGACGGCCGACGACACCGACGTGGCCGAGTACCGAGCCGACGCCCTGCTCGCACAGACTCCCGCCGTGCAGCAACAGCACGTCTACGCCGTCGGACTGGACACGTTCCGGCTCGACTATTACAGCGCAACCAACTTCGTCGAGCGCCTGCAGGAAGAACTGTCCTGACGAGTGGCCGCCGTGCTGATCGTCCGAACGTCAGTACGGCGGCCAACCGTCCTCGGGGCCGAGTACGCGCTCGATGCGCGTGCGGTTGATCTTCGCCAGCTCGTCCCGCATGACCTTGCGTTCGGTCTCGTCGGAATTGTCGAGGCGATGCCCCAGGTCGACGAGCACGGCGCGGGGGTCGAGACGGAAGGAATCGTCACCGAGCATCGTCGAGCACACGATGTAGCCGTAACCGAACCTTTCGATGTACATGCGGCACGCGTCGATGAACACACTCTGCGTCGCCGGATCCATCCCAGCGCACGTACGTCCGACAGGCCGGAGCGTCGACGCCAGGTAGTCCACGTCTGCGTCGGACAGCTCCGCAAGTTCTGCATCCGCCCGCGCGAACAACTCGGAGTACGACCCGTACGGCCGCGCGTCGGCGACTCGTGATGCCCACGTGTGCGAACAGCTGCACTCGTACAGCGCGTGCACCGCTTTGCGACGCGGCAGATCGTTGAACGTCTCGAGCCCGAGTCCCTGGTGCATCATCATGAAGAAATCATGAGCCGCCGAGGATGCGAACTCCAGGCCTGAGCAGGGTCTTAGCCCAGGCGTAACGCGGCGTAACACGGTGCTGCACTTCCAGCCCTCCCGACCCGAGCCCCTGCGCCGTTCGGAACGGTGCGGGGTCGTCGGTGTCGTTTCGTTCGTGGGGTGTGGGTCAGCATGTGCAGGGCGAGTGGAGGACGAGCAAACTGCTGTTGCTGCGACCTACACCGACAGCCGAGGTGGGCTGCCCCAGGCTTGTTACTCTCGGGTTCATGACGGAACGGAACTGGAACGCATTCTCGGTCGAGATTTCCGACCATATCGCGTCGGTGACGCTGCTCGGGCCGGGTAAGGGCAACGCGATGGGCCCCGATTTCTGGAGCGAGTGCCCGCGGTTGTTCGCCGAGCTGGACGCCGACGACGAGGTGCGCGCAGTTCTGCTCACCGGATCCGGCAAGAACTTCACGTACGGCCTCGATCTGGCTGCCATGGGCGGGGAGTTCGCGCCGCTGATGGCGGACAAGGCGCTCGCGGGTCCGCGCACCACCTTCCACGACACCATCAAGCGCATGCAGCTGGCCTCGAACGCCGTCGCCGACTGCCGCAAGCCCGTCGTCGCGGCGGTGCACGGCTGGTGCATCGGCGGTGGCCTCGACCTGATCAGCGCCGCCGACATTCGCTACGCCAGTGCCGATGCCAAGTTCAGTGTTCGAGAGGTGAAGGTCGCGATCGTCGCGGACATGGGTTCGCTTGCACGTCTACCCGCGATCATCGGCGACGGACACCTGCGTGAGCTCGCGCTCACCGGCAAGGACATCGACGCCGCTCGTGCGGAGAAGATCGGGCTCGTGAACGACGTCTTCGAGGATCAGGACGCGTTGCTCGCAGGCGCTCGGGCGACCGCGGCGGAGATCGCCGCCAACCCTCCGCTCGTCGTACACGGGATCAAGACGGTTCTCGACCATTCGCGGTCCGCCGCCGTCGACGACAGTCTCCGCTACGTTGCGGCCTGGAACGCAGCGTTCCTGGCGTCGAACGACCTCACCGAGGCCATCACCTCCGTGTTCGAGAAACGGCCGGCGAACTTCAGTGGCAGCTGACATGAGCGGTACCGCCGACATCGACACCGCCGAGGAACTGGGCACTCAGCTCGTCCGACTGCAGCGCATTCGCGAGCGCAAGTTGGCTCAGATGTCCGTCGAGTCCGGTGGAGTGGAAGGCGCAGCGTTCGTCTGCCTCTTCCGGCTGCTGCGCGACGGGCCGATGCGATCGAGTGAGCTTGCGACTCTGGTGAACTCGGACCCGTCGACCGTGAGTCGGCAGGTTGCGCAGCTGGTGGAGCACGGCCACGTACAGCGAGTGCGTGACGAGAAGGACGGCCGGGCGTACGTTCTCGCGGTCACCGAGACCGGCCGCAGCGTCGCCGACCGGATGCACCGCAAGCGCACCGACAGCCTCGGGCTGGTACTGGCCGATTGGACTCAGGAGGATCGAGTTGCGCTCGTCGACCTGCTGGACCGGTTCCTGACCGACTACGAGCGAGTCAGGCCCGACGCGCCCTCCGGCCGCGACTGAACGAGTCGATCGCTCGGAGACATCGAATCCCGGGCACGCTGACCACAAGGGAGGACGCGGTGCTGGACGGCACACGACGGTGGTTCCCGCGTACCTTCCGTCCGCACTCAGGCTCCGCCCCGGCGGATCGACTCGAGCGCAGGGTCGGTCTCGGTATCGCGGTTCTCGTTCCCGTGTTCGCCGTCATCGGCGCCGTGGTGATGCTCTCGGACGAAGGCCCGTCGTCGGATCTCCGGCGCATTCTGTGTGGTGCCGTGCTGCTCTCGACTCTCCCGGTCGGGGGGTGGTGGTGGGTGCACGGCCGCGAAGTCGTGCGCATGCCGGGATGGTTCGTCCTCTACGCCGACGTGGGCGTGGCCACCGTTCTGTTCACGTTCGACGAGCGTGGGCTAGCGCTGTACGCGACCGTGTTGTTCGCCGTGATCGGCATCTACATCGCGTACTTCTCGTCCACCACGGTTCTACGGCTGCATTCTCTCTTCGTCAGCGCGGTGATCGTGGTCCTGGCCGTCGGCACCTACATCGAGGGAGTGCACGACGCCGCGTCCGTCGTGGCCCAGGCGCTCGTCGCCCTGGTCGTGGTCAACTCCGTGATCGTGTTCCGAGCCGTCATCAAAGCTCAGTTGGAACTCGCGGTCACCGACTCGCTCACCGGGTTGCTGAATCGACGCGGATTCGAAGTTCGGATCGAACGACTGCTCACCGAGTCCGGCGACGGGGACGACGTCGCAGTGTTCGTCGTCGATCTCGATCGGTTCAAGTCCGTCAACGACAGTCGCGGCCACGCAGCGGGAGACCGGGTGCTGAGGTCGACGGCGCACCGTCTCGAAGCCGTCGTGCCCGACGAGTCCTGCGTCGCCCGCACCGGTGGTGAAGAGTTCACGGCTGCGGTACGAGTGACCAGGTCGCAGGCGCCCGAAGTCGCGGGCATGATCCTCGAATCTCTGCACGAGCCCGCCGACGAAGTGTCGATCACGGGAAGCGTCGGAGCCGCCGTCGTGTCCGTCGATCGGTGGAAGAGCCTGCAGCCACAGGATGCGTCGGCGATGATCCATTCAGCCCTGCTGAAGGCCGACGCCGCCATGTACGAGGCGAAACGGTCGGGCGGCAATCAGGTGCGTGTGTTCGACAAGTGAACAGCCCACGTCAAGTGAACAGCCCATGCCAAGCAGACAGCCCACGTCCCGCGGGCCCCTGTCGAGGCATGCGGAACGTGGGCCGAGCCGTCAGCGCAGTGCGCTCTTCGGGTCGTTCCAGAGCTGATCGGTGAAATCTTCGAGTGCGACGAGCACCAGGTTGTCCTCCGCACGCCGAAGGATCGACTTGCTGGCCCGGACCTGAACAACGTCACCGGTCTTGTCGGTCATGCGCCACAGTGAGTCGGCGCGGGTGGCGACGGTCGTCAGGAACATGTCCGCGACGTTGACGCCCTCGGGCGCCTGGTCGGGGAAGATGTCGTGCAGGTGGAAGTCCGCGGGCTCGGACCGGTCGGTGCCGAAGAGCTCGTCGAACGCCTCGTTGGCGAACACGATCGCGCCACTGGGGTCGACGGCCAGAATCGGCACCGGGATCCGGTCGAGAACGACCGTGACGGGAAGATCGGGAAACTGTGCCGGATCGGAAATGGCTCTCGATTCCGAATTACGACGCTCGCCTGTCGTGTTGCTGTCGGTCATGTTTCTCCCCACCTGATGCTTTCCCTGGTTTACGTTGCTCGAAGTTCTCTCTTCACCCCACGATGGCCGAGCATCGTGTGTCAGTGCTCCGGATTGTCCGCCAAACGTTTGAACGATGCAGCGATTTCCGCTTCTGCCTCGGCGCGCCCCACCCAGTCGGCTGCGGTGACGTGCTTGTTCGGCTCGAGGTCCTTGTAGTGAACGAAGAAGTGCTTGATGGCGTCCAGCTCGAACGTCGACACGTCGGACAGGTCCTGGATGTGATCCCAGCGCTTGTCGCCTGCGGGAACGCACAGCACCTTGTCGTCGCCGCCCGCCTCGTCGACCATCTTGAACATCGCCACCGGGCGTGCCTCGACGATGACGCCGGGGAACACCGATTCCGGGAGCAGAACGAACGCGTCCAACGGATCGCCGTCCTCGCCGAGGGTGCCTTCGATGAAGCCGTAGTCGGCCGGGTATGCCATCGCCGTGTAGAGGTAGCGGTCAAGCCGAACGCGACCCGACTTGTGGTCGACCTCGTACTTGTTGCGCTGACCCTTGGGGATCTCGATGGTGACGTCGAACGACACGTGCACGCCCTCGCTCTTCTTCTACGTTGGGTGCGCCCGAAGTGACGCACGATGGTGGCGGCGCAAGCGTACCGGACAGGGCGATAGTGTTGAGGGACTGTCGCCGAGCCGTTGTGAGCAGAAATGCGTCCTGGGGGACACATTTCTGCTCACATGGCGAGATTGAACTGACGGAGGAATGGTGGCGGGGTTGACCAAGCGTTCTCTCGGCCCGACGGCGGGGCGCAAGCGCCGACGGACCAGAGTCCTGCTCGTGCTGGGCGTGATCGTGGCCCTGGCCGCGGGCGGAACCGCGGTCGCCGCGATAGTTCCCGGCATCTCGGGCGACGAGTCGCAGGCCGCGTCCGCACCCGAACCGGATCCGATCCAGCTCGATCCGGCGTTCACCCCGGTCTCCGATGCTGCAGTCGCGCCCACCGCAGCAGGCGTGGCGGCCGCCCTGGCGCCGGTCGTCGGAGTGGACGCACTCGGCGCGTTCACCGGAGTCGTCGCCGACGCGGTCAGCGGCGATGTTCTGTGGTCCTCCGGCGGCGACACCCCCATGACTCCTGCGTCCACGACGAAGGTGCTGACCGCGGCCGCGGCGATGCTGTCCATGCCGTCGAACCACCGAGTGACCACGCGGGTGGTCAAGGGGCAGAACGACGGCGAGATCGTGATCGTCGCCGCGGGCGACCCGACCATCACCGCCCAGCCGAAGGGAAGCCCCGGCTTCTATCCGGGAGCGGCACGGATCGACGATCTCGTGGAGCAGATCCAGCGTTCGGGTGTGCCCGTCGACCGCATCGTCGTCGACACCTCGATCTACTCCGGCCCGACGATGGCGCAGGGATGGTTCGATCCGGACGTTGCCGCCGGTTACATCACGCCCATCGAACCGATCATGATCGACGGAGGCAGGTCGGTACCGCTCGAGGACGAGTCGCCCCGCAGTGCCCAGCCTGCCCTCGACGCCGGTCGCGCGCTTGCCCGTGGGCTCGGGATCGACCAGGCGCGCGTCACGATCGGAACGGCGCAGGACGGAGCCGACAAGGTTGCCAGTGTGCAGTCGGCGCCACTGCGTGAGCGACTCGGTCAGATGATGGGCCGGTCCGACAACGTCCTCGCCGAAGCCATCGGACGCGAGATCGCGATCGAGACGAACACGTCGGCGTCGTTCACCGGGGCGGTGGACTCGATCGGGCAGGCGCTGTTCTCGGCAGGCTACGACCTCACCGGAATGACACTGCACGACGCGTCCGGCCTGTCCGTCGACGACCGCATACCCGCCCGAATCCTCGATCAGATCCTGACGTCCGCCGCCGGTACCGAGCGCGAAGAGCTTCGCCCGATGCTCGACTACCTGCCGGTCGCCGGTTCCACCGGAACCCTGTCCGACCGGTACGCGAGCGACGACCGCATCGGAGCCGGATGGGTCAGGGCGAAAACTGGCACACTGTCAGCAGCAAGCGCTCTCGCCGGATACGTCGTCGACGTCGACGGAAGGGCACTCACGTTCGCTCTGATGTCCAACGACCGACCGCCGGAGATTTCACGGCCGGCACTGGACGCAGTGGCGTCGACACTCAGGATGTGTGGTTGCCGGTGACCCGCTCGAACACGGATTCACAGCGCGAGGACGACACCCAGGCTCCCGGCGGGATCGGGGCGTCCGTCGACTGGGCGTTGGCGTCGAAGACCGGCGCCAAACTCGCCCCGAAGCCTCCGTCGACGTCCCGGTACACCGCCGATGCCATCGTCGCCGAACTCGCCGAGGCGTCCGTCCGTGCCGAGGGTCCGGTTCGTGACACCACCGGACTGGCCGACGGCCTTGCGGTGCCGCAGGCGCAGATCGTCGACCGCGCGGGCTGGATCGAGGCCGCCGCCGCGTCGATGAAGCACCTGACCGGGGAGGCGGACACCGAGCCGTCCGGCCTGCTCGGTGGCAAGCCCGCGGGATTGCAGGCGGGGGCGATGCTCGCGTTCCTGTCGAGCGCCATTCTGGGACAGTATGATCCGTTCACGGGTGAGAACGGAACACTGCTTCTCGTCGCGCCCAACATCATTGCCGTCGAACGCGCACTTCGAGTGTCGCCCAGTGACTTTCGCCTGTGGGTCTGCCTCCACGAAGTGACTCACCGCGTGCAGTTCTCGTCGGCGCCGTGGCTGGGCGAGTACATGCGCAGCAACGTGGCCCTGCTCTCCGACGGCGTCGACGAGCCGGTGAGCGAAGTCGCGTCCCGGCTCACCACTGCGCTCAAGAACCGCAAGGGATCGGACAAGGCCGAGGACGCCGGAATCGTCGGGCTGCTCCGCGCGACGCAGCCGGCGCAGACGCGCGACGCGATCGATCGTCTACTGGTGCTCGGCACCCTCCTCGAAGGCCACGCCGACCACGTCATGGACGCAGTCGGGCCCGCGGTCGTCCCGTCCGTCGCCCAGATCCGCAGTGCGTTCGACGGTCGTCGGAGACGAAAGCAGAACCCTCTCCAGCGAGTAGTTCGGGCGCTGCTCGGCGTGGACGCGAAGATGGCGCAGTACGTGCGCGGCAAGGCCTTCGTCGACCACGTCGTCGGCGCAGTCGGGATGGAGCGGTTCAACACGATCTGGACCGACGGTGACACGTTGCCGCTGCTCCCCGAGATCGAGGACCCGGACCGGTGGATCGCGCGCGTCCTCGGCTGAGTCGGTCCGATCAGGCGCAGCCGGTGCTGCTTCCCGAGGAACCGGCGATTCTGGGCGTCCGGCATGCCGTCCGCTCGTGGTCGGCCGATCATGGCGGGGGACCCGTCGCCGTTGCCCTGTCCGGTGGCGCGGATTCGCTGGCCCTGACCGCAGCCGCAGTCGCCGAGGTACCGGATGTTCTCGCCCTCGTCGTCGATCACGGTCTGCAGCAAGGATCCGCCGCCGTCGCGGCTGCGGCGGCAGCGCAGGCCGTGGCCTTCGGATGCAGTGATGCGGTGGTCCTGACGGTCGACGTCGGAAATTGCGGTGGGATGGAGGCGGCCGCCCGGCGCGCCCGGTACGACGCGTTGGGCGACGCGCGTGCAGGCAGGCCGGTTCTGGTCGCGCACACGCTCGACGATCAGGCCGAGACCGTGCTGCTCGGCCTGGGTCGGGGATCCGGTCCGCGTTCGATCGCCGGAATGCAGGCGTGGGACGACCCGTGGGGACGTCCGCTGCTGGGCGTGCGTCGATCCGTGACCCGTCAGGCGTGCCGCGAACTCGGCGTCGTCCCGTTCGAGGACCCGCACAACACCGACGCTGCGTTCACCAGGGTCCGGCTCCGGCACGAAGTCCTGCCGCTGCTCGACGACGTCCTCGGCGGCGCTGTCGCGGAGGCCCTCGGCCGGACGGCCGCGCAGATACGGGAGGACGCGCAGGTTCTCGACGACCTGGCCGCCGAGCTGCTCGACCTCGCGCGCGACGGTGACGCGGTTCTGGTGACGATGCTCACCGAGCGCCCTGCTGCGCTTCGTCGACGAGCACTGCGGCTGTGGCTGTTGGAGCGCGGCGCGAAAGGACTGTCGGACAAACAGTTACGGCTCGTCGACGATCTCGTGGGTGCGTGGCGCGGGCAAGGGGGAGTCGCAGTGAGCGGTGCGCCGACGGGTGCCAGGTTGGTGGTGGGGCGCCGACATGGCAGGCTGAACGCAGAGCTCGAATGGAACTGAATCCGACCACGAGAAACACCTGAAGGGACCCGGCGTGTACGAGGGCGACATCGAATCGATTCTCATCTCGGAAGAGCAGATCAGAGACCGCACCGCCGAGCTGGCCGAGACCATCGCGAAGCGGTACCCGGTGGATGCGCCGGAGGGTGATCTGCTGTTGGTCGGCGTGCTCAAGGGCGCCATCATGTTCATGACGGACTTCGCGCGTGCCCTCCCCATTCCGACGCAGCTGGAGTTCATGGCCGTCAGTTCGTACGGATCGTCCACGTCGTCCTCGGGCGTCGTGCGGATCCTGAAGGACCTGGACCGCGACATCAACGGCAGGCACGTGCTCATCGTCGAGGACATCATCGACTCGGGCCTCACGCTGTCCTGGCTCAAGCGCAACCTCGCGACGCGCAACCCGGCGTCCCTGTCGGTGGTGACGTTGCTGCGTAAGCCCGACGCCATCAAGGTCGACGTCGAGGTCTCCGATGTCGGTTTCGACATCCCCAACGAGTTCGTCGTCGGGTACGGCCTGGACTACAACGAGCGGTACCGGGACCTGCCGTACATCGGGACGCTCGCACCGCACGTCTACAGCTGATTCGTCGGCTTACGCGTCACCACTCGACGTAGCGCACCGAGGTCGAGCTCCACCGACCGGAAGATCGCGTACGACGCCACGAAGGCGGCGATGCCCCCGATGCACACCACGCGCACGACGTCGAGGACGCCGGGGATGTCCGACGCCGGAACGAACGTGAGACCGGCGACGGCAACCAGTGGGATGGCGGCGGCGACCGTCAGGTAGCCGACGCTTCGACGGCTCAGTGCGTCGAGCAGCGCGTGATCCCTGTCGCCTGCGCTTCCGTACGGAAGAAGTGACGGGTACAGGCATCGGACGGTGAACAGCGACACCAGGAAGAACGGATAGGCCGTCGCCATCGCGCCGCAGACCACCAGTGACGCGATGAAATGGACGTACGCCTGACCCGGTACCGATCCGGCGGCGATCTGCAGGGACACCGGAAACGCAATTCCGGCACATATCCACAGTCCGAGGCACACCGCCACGACCCTGCCCGCCGCACGAAGGGTGTCTGCCCGAGCCTGCGCCAGTCGGTCGTCGGACACGTCGCGCCCGCCGCGCAGGGCGGCCGGAACCGCCAGGACATGTCGGAAGAAGTAGACGATGAGGGCGAGCCCGATCGGCCAGAACAAACCGTTGATCACCACCGTGACGGTCTCGAATCTGTCCTGCGCCACCGGGATCAGATCGCCGATGATGAGCGCCTTGTTGTGCTGGTAGTTGTAGACGGCCGCCGTCACGTTGGGGATCCCGATCGCGGCGGTCATCACCGGCACCGTGAACGGTCGAAGCCGGGCGCGAGCACTCGTCGGCGGCGGGTCGACCAGAGCACGCGCACGACGATCCAGGCACAGATCCAACTGTTGGGCCACGTCGTGACCGCCCGGCAGGCGCTGGTCGACGTCGGCGGACAGGCAGGTCAGCAGTACGCGACGCAACGTGGCCGGACAGTCCGCAGGCAGCGACGCCTGCGCGGCAGCCGTCACGCCGTCCTCACGGGCCGTCAGCAGCGCGTCGATCACCGTGCGGTCTCCGTCGACGTTCGCCGCCGCTGCGTCGTCGAACGGTTTGCTGCCGGTGAGCAACTCCCACAACACGACACCGAGGGAATACAGGTCGCTGCGGGTGTCGAGTTGGTCGGCACGTCCCGGTCGCGACGGGTGACACGCCTCCAGCTGTTCCGGGGACATGTAGGACAGGGATCCGCCGAAGTAGGCGACGGGGCTGTCACCGTCGACCTGGTCGGAGAATCCGATGTTGAAATCGGCGAGTTTGG
The DNA here is from genome assembly GCF_002259345.1 of Rhodococcus sp. 06-156-4. Lineage (NCBI taxonomy): Bacteria > Bacillati > Actinomycetota > Actinomycetes > Mycobacteriales > Nocardiaceae > Rhodococcus > Rhodococcus sp. 06-156-4. The sequence goes on from NZ_NPGB01000028.1 coordinate 319,532, forward strand.
GCACGCCTTCGGCGGTGAGCAGAATGTTTGCCGGTTTGATGTCGCGGTGCAGAATTCCATGCACGCCGGCGTAGTGCAGCGCGTCCGCGAGTCGCCGCCCAAGCCACGCGACGGTCTCCGGCCACGAGAGGGTCGAAATGTGTTCGCGGATGGACGAATCCGTCGGAACAACGCTTCCTCGCGATTCGAGTGCGGCGTCGACGGTGTCCAGCAGCAGCTGACCGCTGCGCGATTCGACCGGGCAGGCACGCACTCGACGAAGAAGATCGAGAAGTGTCCCGCCTGGCAGATACTGCATGTACAGCAGACGCAGCCCTCGACCGGGAAGTATCCGTTGGTCGAAGACTCGGACGATGTAGTCGTGATCGAGCTGGGCGAGCATCTGCGGCTCGCTGCCGTGGTTCGAGGAGATCTTCACCGCGACGATTCGCTGCATCGAACGTTGCCGGGCCAGGAACACGCGGGCGAACGCGCCGCGGCCGAGGCCCATCAGCAGATCGAAATCGTCGACGCGATCACCCGCGTCGAGATCCTCCAACTCGTCCGAAGATCCGGGGTGTGTCGGCGCCGCCCCCGGTCTCGTGTCCTGGGATCTCGAGTCCTGGGGGCTTGTGTCCTGCGAGATCGTCTCCTGTGGTCCCGTCGCGTCCAGGTCGGGGGACTGCATCTCGGTGTTCTCGCCGCTGCCGATGTTCAACAACCGAGCCAACGCGTCCTCGTGCGCCGGATACTCGCGGACGTACTGGGCGGGCGTCACCGAATCCCCGCTCTGGCGGCGGATGCAGAACTCCTCGTAGACCAGGTCGACCGGAAGTGATCCCACGTCGAAATCGGTCAGGATCGAGCGGAAATCAGCGCAGTACTCGGCCAGCCGCTTCGGTCGATGCGCCCGCAGCCACCGCTCCTGAAGGTCGACGGCGATCAACTGCATCAGACACCGGCGCCGGATCGACTCAGAATCGGGGAGATAATCCGCCAGGTCGGGCACCACCGACCCGCCCTCGGCCCGAGCGGTACGCCAATCCCGCCGCAACCTGCGTTCTGCGTCTCCCGGTATTAGCCGGGCAGCGGCAACCGTCCGGACGGCGTCCGCACTGGCCGGAACGTCGTTCGCGAAGGCACTGACTCCATCCGAGCCGGGCTGCACGGACCAACGATAGACCCGAAGTTGCCCAAGCACTGCTGGTATTTTTTCGTGACCGGCACGGGGAACCGGAAAGGCGTGATGCGCGTTGGATGGGGGAGAATCGTGATACATCCGTCGGGCGAACGGCGTGGGGGATGTATCGCCGGGTTACCGCACCACGAGTACGCCGCGGCCGCTCGCGGTAACCTGGGGCATCCGGTGCTCGAGCTGAACCAGCAGAGTGGCCCGGTAACTGGAACTGGAAAGGACGAGGCCGTCTCGGCTGAAGCTGTATGAATCGGAAGACAGTTATACGGAACCTGGCCATCGTGTTTGCGATACTGCTGGCGATTTTCGCTTTCAGCTACTTCGGAAACGACACGAGGGACTGGAAGTCCGTCGACACGTCGGTGGCCATCGCCCAGCTCGACGACAACAACGTCGAGAAGGCCCAGATCGACGACCGCGAGCAGCAGGTCCGCCTCACCCTGAAGAACGGCAACGACGCCACCGAGAACGAAACGCAGATCATCGCGAAGTACCCGGACTCGGCGTCGCAGACCATCTTCGACAAGGTCAGCGCGGACGGCCTCGAAAGCTACAACACCGTCGTCAGCCAGGACAGCTGGGTGTCGTCGCTGCTGCTGTTCGTTCTTCCGATGCTGATTCTGCTCGGTGTCTTCATCTTCATCATGAGTCGCATGCAGGGCGGTGGCCGCGGCGGCGTCATGGGCTTCGGCAAGTCGAAGGCCAAACAACTCAGCAAGGACATGCCCAAGACGACGTTCCAGGACGTCGCAGGTGCCGACGAGGCAGTCGAAGAGCTGTACGAGATCAAGGATTTCCTGCAGAACCCGGCTCGCTACCAGTCGCTCGGCGCGAAGATTCCGCGTGGCGTGCTGCTGTACGGCCCTCCCGGAACCGGCAAGACACTGCTGGCACGCGCCGTCGCCGGTGAAGCAGGCGTTCCGTTCTTCACCATCTCCGGCTCGGACTTCGTCGAGATGTTCGTCGGTGTCGGCGCTTCCCGTGTCCGCGATCTGTTCGAGCAGGCCAAGCAGAACAGCCCGTGCATCATCTTCGTCGACGAGATCGACGCCGTCGGTCGTCAGCGTGGCGCAGGCATGGGTGGTGGCCACGACGAGCGTGAGCAGACCCTCAACCAGCTTCTCGTCGAGATGGACGGCTTCGGCGAGCGCACCGGCGTCATTCTGATCGCCGCCACCAACCGGCCCGATATCCTCGACCCGGCGCTGCTGCGACCAGGCCGTTTCGACCGCCAGATACCGGTCGGTGCTCCGGACCTGGCCGGTCGACGCGCGATCCTCGCGGTGCATTCCGCCGGCAAGCCCGTCGCTCAGGACGCCGATCTGGAAGGTCTCGCCAAGCGGACCGTCGGAATGTCCGGCGCGGACCTTGCCAACGTCATCAACGAGGCCGCTCTGCTGACGGCCCGTGAGAACGGCACCGTCATCACCGAGGCCGCGCTGGAGGAATCCGTCGACCGCGTGGTCGGAGGGCCGCGCCGCAAGAGCCGGATCATCAGCGAGCACGAGAAGAAGATCACCGCGTACCACGAGGGTGGCCACACCCTCGCGGCGTGGGCGATGCCGGACATCGAGCCCGTCTACAAGGTCACCATCCTCGCCCGCGGTCGGACGGGTGGTCACGCGATGACCGTCCCCGAGGACGACAAGGGCCTGATGACCAGGTCGGAAATGATCGCGCGGCTCGTGATGGCGATGGGTGGCCGCGCGGCCGAGGAGCTCGTGTTCCACGAGCCGACGACAGGCGCATCCTCGGACATCGACCAGGCGACCAAGATCGCTCGCGCGATGGTGACCGAGTACGGCATGAGCAGCAAGCTCGGAGCAGTTCGCTACGGGCAGGAACAGGGCGATCCGTTCCTCGGCCGCTCGATGGGTGTGCAGTCGGACTTCTCGCACGAGGTCGCCCGCGAGATCGACGAGGAGGTGCGCAAGCTCATCGAAGCCGCGCACACCGAGGCGTGGGCCATTCTCAACGAGTACCGCGACGTGCTGGACACGCTCGCAACCGAATTGTTGGAGCGCGAGACGCTGACCCGCAAGGATCTCGAGAAGATCTTCACGGGCGTCACCAAGCGGCCGCGGATCACACTGTTCAACGACTTCGGTGAGCGCATCCCGTCGGACAAGCCCCCGGTGAAGACGCCGGGTGAGCTCGCGATCGAACGCGGCGAGCCGTGGCCTCCGCCGCCCATCGCGCCCAAGGTCGTTCCGCCGCAACAGTTCCCGCAGCCCAGCTACGCAGGCTCCCCGCAGCTGACCAAGTCCGGTCAGGACGGCTACAACGGTCAGGACGGGTACAACGGCGGCAGGCCGGGAGCGCACACCAACGGTGCCCCGGCCAACGGTTCCCAGCACAACGGTGGCCCGGTCAACGGTGGCCCGGTGCACGGTGGTCCTGCGAACGGTGGTCCCGCGAACGGTGGTCCCGCGAACGGCGGCACACCGTACGGCAGTGCCCCGTACAACGGTGGATCGCGCGGAGGCCAGCACTCCGGTGGTGCCGACGCCACGGGCAGCCACCCGGGCAACGGCAACTATCCGGGCGGGAACTACACCGGTGGCGGTGCTTACAACGGTGGCGGCAGCTACCGCAACCCCGAGACTCCGCGATCGCGTCCGGATTACGGCGCACCTGCCGGCTGGTCGGCACCGGGCTGGCCCCCGCGTGACGCTTCCGGTCCCGGCGGCGGTCGCCCGGGTGAATCGGGTCCGCAGTTCCAGGCGCCGCCGACGTACCAGTCTCCTCAGTACCGTCCGCCTCAGTACCAGCCCCCGGAGTACCGCGAGCCAGGTAACGATGGCAGGTCCGGCACTCAGGATTCCGATGACGCGTCCGGCAGTCAGGGTTCGGCGGGCCAGGGTGGAGGCTCGGCCGCGTCGGGTCAGTACGGCGACCAGCGCCCGACTCCTCAATACCGCGACCCCGCCGGTTCGCAGTGGGATCCCCTGGGCGGATTGCCGCTCGGCGGTCCCGTGCCCCAGGGTCCGAACGAACAGCGTCCGAACGAACAGCGTCCTGATGCACCGCGTCCGGAGAACCAGCGTTCCGATGCGCCGGAGTCCGAGCACGGCGGCGACGAAGGTCCTCGCACGCAGCGGTGGGAAGGTCCCGGCGGGCACAGTTAGGTCAGTCGGGATCGGGCGATAGGCTTACGCGGCGCAATGAGTGGGCCTGCGGTTGTGAGCCGCGGGTGGACCGAAGGAAAGAGCACACGTGTCAGTCACGCGGATGGACGATGAGGGCGCCCCGGTTGCGCCGGACAACCTCGTCGCAGTTGCAACAGGGCGCACGTTCGACCAGCCGCGTGCCGAGGCCGCGGTCCGTGAGTTGCTGATCGCCGTCGGAGAAGATCCTGACCGTGCCGGCCTGCTCGACACCCCGGCGCGCGTGGCCCGTGCGTACAAGGAGATGTTCGGCGGGCTGTACACGGACCCGGATTCGGTGCTGAACACGACGTTCGACGAGGGCCATCAGGAACTCGTTCTGGTGCGGGGTATCCCGATGTTCTCTACGTGCGAGCATCACCTGGTCTCGTTCCACGGCGTCGCCCACGTCGGGTACATTCCCGGCAAGAGCGGCAAGGTGACCGGCCTGTCCAAGTTGGCCCGCGTCGTGGATCTCTACGCCAAGCGTCCGCAGGTGCAGGAGCGTCTGACCAGCCAGATCGCCGACGCCGTGATGCGCAAGCTCGACCCGCGCGGCGCCATCGTCGTGATCGAGGCGGAGCATCTGTGCATGGCCATGCGCGGCATTCGCAAGCCAGGAGCCAGTACGACCACGTCGGCCGTCCGCGGACTGTTCCAGTCGAGTGCAGCGTCTCGATCCGAGGCGTTGGATCTGATTCTGCGGAAATGACGTCTTTTCGGCCGTTTCGGCCCGGCGCCCATGTGGTGATGGGCGTTCTCAACGTCACGGCGGATTCGTTCTCCGACGGTGGTCGGTATCTCGACGTCGATGCTGCCGTCGCACACGGTGTTCAGCTGCACGCCATGGGTGTGGACATCGTCGACGTCGGTGGCGAATCGACGCGTCCGGGAGCGGAACGCATCGATCCGGAGGTCGAAGCCCGACGAGTGGTGCCGGTGATTGCCGCCCTCGGTGAGCAGGGCATCCCGACGAGCGTCGACACGATGCGCGCATCGGTTGCCGCCGCCGCGATCGAAGCAGGCGTCACCATCGTCAACGACGTGTCCGGTGGCAGGGCCGACCCGGACATGGCGTCGGTCGTCGCGGACGCAGGCGTGCCGTGGATCCTGATGCACTGGCGGAGCTCGGAGAACTATGCGCACTCCGGTGCGGCCGATCACTACGACGACGTCGTGGCGGACGTTCGACGCGAGCTGCTTCACCAGGTGGATCGCGCTGTCGCTGCCGGAGTCGACCGATCCAACATCGTGTTGGATCCCGGCCTCGGTTTCGCCAAGAACGCCCACCACAACTGGCAACTGCTCCACGCGATTCCCACGTTCGTGGAATTGGGAATGCCCGTCCTGATCGGGGCGTCGCGCAAACGCTTCCTCGGGTCGCTGTTGGCGCAGGACGGCGTCGACCGCCCGCCGGCCGGCCGTGAGGTCGCGACTGCCGTCGTATCGGCGCTCGCGGTGGCAGCAGGGGCATGGGGCGTACGCGTGCACGACGCCCGCTCCACGCTGGACGCGGTGGCCGTCGTCGACGCATGGGAGGCAAGCGCATGAAGGGCGAGCATCGGGTGAGCGACCGAATCGAGTTGCGCGGGTTGAAGGTTCGCGGACACCACGGAGTCTTCGACTTCGAGAAGCGCGACGGCCAGGACTTCGTCGTGGACATCACCGTCTGGATGGATCTGAAGCCGGCTGCCGCGTCCGACGACCTGACGGCAACGTTGCATTACGGCGAACTGGCCGAGGCCGCCGCCGCCATCGTGGCGGGCCCGCCCCGGGACCTGATCGAAACGGTTGCCGCCGAGATCGCAGATTCGGTCATGACCGATACCCGGGTCGACGCCGTCGAAGTGGTATTGCACAAGCCGTCGGCTCCGATTCCTCTGGAATTCGTCGATGTCGCCGTCGTCGCCCACCGAGTGCGCTCATGACGCAGGTCGTACTGTCGATCGGCAGCAACGTCGGTGATTCGCTCGCACACCTGCGGTCCGTCACCGACGATCTCGGACCGCGAGTGCGAGCGGTGTCGAAGGTCTACGTGTCAGCGCCGTGGGGTGGCATCGAACAGCAGGATTTTCTGAACGCGATCGTCGTCGCCGACGACCCGGAGCGCGGACCGTACGAGTGGCTGGAGTTCGCCAGGGAACGCGAAGCGAACGCCGAGCGGGTTCGTGAGGTGCGGTGGGGCCCTCGCAGCCTCGACGTGGACATCGTGGTGTGCCGATCGGATGCCGGCCAGGACGTCGTCGGAACCGATCCGCAGTTGTTGCTGCCGCATCCCCGTGCCCACGAGCGCGCGTTCGTCCTGCTCCCGTGGCTCGACGTGGAGCCCGACGCCACCCTCGCGGTCGGCACGGACGCCAGGCGCGTCGACGACTGGCTCGCGACGTTGAGCGCCGAGGAACGCAGTGGCGTCCGGGCGACCGACATGACACCCGTCTCCGCAGAAGAGCGTCGAGAGTAGACGCGCGCGGATGACCGAGATGAAACCGACACGGGTACGAGACCTCGTCTCCATCGCGCTGTTCGCAGCCGTCGCGATGTGGCTGCTGGTCAGGTCGTTCTACGGGATGCTTCCGCCGATGTCGGTGCTCGTCGGCGCATCGCTGTACCCGATCGCCATCGGTGAGCTGATCTTCGCGTTCGTGCTGCGGTCGCGAGTGGGGACCAGCCGGATCGGCGACGGACCACGCCACGTTCACCCCATCACGGCCGCTCGGGCCCTGGCCCTGGCGAAAGCGTCGGCGCTGGTGGGGTCGGCCGTGACGGGTATCTGGGCCGGTTTTCTCGTTCACATCCTGCCCCAGGCGTCGACCGTGCGAGCCGCGGCCGCCGACAGGCCGGGAGCCATCGTCGGGCTGCTTGCCGGTCTCGCTCTCGTCGGTGCCGCGCTGTGGCTCGAACAGTGCTGTCGCACACCGGAGGATCGCGGAGACGATCCGCGCTGACTCGCGTGGGTCCCGTCACGTGGCCGAACCACCCAGCAGGCGCTGTGGCGATCCACAACCGAGGTTGACCGGTTCGTGGCGATTTGCCAGCTACCCTGGTTGCCATGACCGAACCGACTCGCGCAAAGGCCGCACGCCGTTCGCGGCGCAGTGCGAGCCAGTTGTTCATAGCCGCGTTGGTCGTCTTCGGAGTCGCGGCGAGTGTGCTGCTGCTGTTCAGCGAGAACGTCCAATGGTTGCGGGTGGGCCTCGTCTCCGCGTTGTGGGCGGCGATCGTGGGCGCGTTCGCGATGACGAAGTATCGACGCGAGGCCGCGGCGGATCAGACGAAGGCCAAGGACCTGCAAACGGTGTACGAGCTGCAACTCGCGCGGGAGATCTCCGCCCGGCGTGAGTACGAGCTGGGTGTCGAGGCGCGTGTGCGCAGCGAAGTGCAGCTCGAGACCAGTGAGGTCGCGGCCCTGCGGGCGGAACTCGCGCACCTGCGGGAGAACCTGCAGATGTTGTTCGACGGCAATCTCCCCACCGAGCGGGTAGCCCTCCGCGCCGAGGCGACGCGGGTGGCCGAGCTCGGCGGAGGCCGCAACTACGACGGGTACCAACCAGCGCCGTCGGGGTTGTACATCCCCGGGCGTACCGGTGCCAACGAGCCTGACTCGGCGCTCAGGGATCCGCGAGGCCAGCGGCCGAGCGCCCCGGTCTCGCCGGTTCAAGGAATCGCCAACCCGTACGACGAACCGGTGACCGCGGAAACGTCGGTGCTCTACCCCGACGTGCCGATCGGCAGCGAGGTCCCCCTCGGCTACACGCACGCTCCCACCTCCCAGGCTCCCGCGCCCCAGGCGTCCGGCGATGGAACTGCCGGTGGTGGAACTGCCGGTGGTGGAAGCCCGGTACAGCCCCGGCGAGGTGACGCGCGGGCTCCCGGCGGTGGCCGACGGGTCCCGACGCCTCCCCGCGCCCCCGCTGCGCCGTCGGCGTACCCGGAGCCATCCCCCGAAGTACCAGTCGACGCCGAGTACGCAGACGTGGTGCACGACTCGCCGGCCGAGGTCGTTCCCGAGCCACAGTCGCAGCCCGTGCCCGAGCCCCAGCCTGAAGTTCGGCAGGATCCCGAGCCCGAGCCGCAGCCCGAGGTTCGACAGGATCCCGAGCCCGAGAGCCCGTCCCAACATTGGGATCTTCCGGATCCCGAGCCGCGGTCACGGCGTCGGCGCCGGGCGGAACCCGAGGACGGGGACACCGCCGGAGCGCACTCCAACGGTCGTTCCGTCGCGGAGATCATGGCAGGACTGCAGTCGGGTTCCGGTGAGCCCACCGAACGCAGGCACCGTCGTCGCGCCGACTGACGCGATCGTGAACTAGATCACGTTGATGCGCCGTGGCCGGTGCCTGCCTTGTGAGGCTATTCTCTTGGACAGGACGTCTGGTACCCGCCGAGCGGGACTGGAACGAACGAGAGGAAGTAATCGGTGACCTCATCCGAGTTCACTGCTGATCCCGCACCTGCGCGTTTGGCGGTCGGCATCGTGTCGGCAGGTCGTGTCGGCACAGCTCTCGGCGAAGCTCTCGAGCGCGTCGGACACGTCGTCGTCGCCTGCTCTGCCGTGTCCGAGGATTCGGTGCATCGTGCGCGCACACGCCTTCCGGACACGCAGATACTGCCGGTCGACGAGGTTGCCACCCGCGCCGAGTTGCTGATCCTCGCGGTCCCCGATTCCGAACTCGCCTCGCTTGTAACGGGTCTGGCGGCAACGGGCGTCGTGGCGCCGGGCAAGCTCGTCGTGCACACTTCCGGCGCCAACGGTGTGGGCATTCTGGCGCCGCTGTCCGCTCAGGGTGCCGTGCCGCTGGCGATCCATCCGGCGATGACCTTTTCCGGACTCGCCGAGGACACGGATCGACTGGCCTCGGCGTGTTTCGGCATCACTGCGGCCGACGAGATCGGTTACGCCGTCGCGCAGGCGCTCGTGCTCGAACTGGGCGGCGAACCGGTGCACGTCGCGGAGACGGAGCGAGCGCTGTATCACGCAGCTCTGGCGCACGGATCCAATCATCTCGTCACCCTCGTCGCCGACGCCGTCGAGGCTCTGCACGTTGCTCTCGACGGCCCTGGATTTCCCGGCATGGACACCGAACCCGGTGTGCCGCAGCGTGTTCTTGCGCCGTTGCTGAATGCTGCGCTCGAGAATGCGCTTCGACGTGGACAGTCTGCGTTGACGGGGCCGGTCGCCCGCGGGGATCTGAGCGCAGTGCAGAAACATCTGAGTGTGCTGCGCGAGGTGGACCCGCGGATTGCCGAAGGGTACCGAGCCCTGTCGCTGCGGTCCGCACAGAGAATCGGCGCACCCGCGCCACTGGTCGAGTTTCTGGAAGGCGAACGATGACACTGGCAGGTAGCTACAAGGCCGGGGAACTCACGGTCCACCACGATCCCGCCGTGATCACCTCGGTGTCCAAAGCTCTTCGCGCAGTGGGCAAAACTGTGTCCCTCGTGCCGACGATGGGTGCGTTGCACGCAGGTCACATCCACCTCGTCCGGCAGGCCAAGCTCACCGGAGCTGTCGTCATCGTGTCGATCTTCGTCAATCCTCTGCAGTTCGGGGCAGGGGAGGACCTGGACGCCTACCCGCGCACGCTCGACGCCGACGTCGAACTGCTTCGTGGGGAAGGGGTCGAGCTGGTGTTCGCGCCCTCCGCGTCGGACATGTACCCGGCCGGTCCGCGCACCACCGTGCATCCAGGCCCGCTCGGGGCGGAGCTGGAAGGCGCTTCCCGGCCCACACATTTCGCGGGCATGCTCACCGTGGTCGCGAAGTTGCTACAGATCGCGTCGCCGCACGCGGCGTACTTCGGCGAGAAGGACTATCAGCAGCTCACTCTGATCCGTCAGATGGTTCGCGATCTGAACTTCGACGTCAAGATCTACGGCGTGCCGACGGTCCGCGAGCAGGACGGGCTCGCACTGTCCTCCCGCAATCGGTACCTCGACTCCGCGCAGCGAGACGCCGCGATGGTTCTCTCGGCCGCTCTGGTAGCCGGAGCGCACGCAGCGGCAGGTGGTGTGTCGGCGATCCTGTCGACCGCGCGGGGTGTGCTGGACTCGGTCCCCGGGGTCGACGTGGACTACCTCGAGGTCCGCGGCGTGGACCTCGGGCCGGCCCCGGAACGAGGAGACGGGCGACTCCTCGTCGCCGCCAGAATCGGAACCACCCGCCTCATCGACAACGTCGGGGTGGCCGTGGGCACCGGCTTCCTCGAAGCAGGAGTGGAGCCTGCGGAACGACTCGATGCAGCAGGAGTGGAGCCTGCGCAGGCGAACGAATTTACCAAAGCTGAAGGGTGACAACATGTTTCGCACAATGATGAAGTCCAAGATCCACCGCGCCACCGTCACGCATGCCGACCTGCACTACGTTGGCTCGGTCACGGTGGATCTGGATCTGATGGAGGCTGCCGATCTGCTGGAAGGGGAGCAGGTCACCATCGTCGACATCGACAACGGTGCGCGCCTCGAGACGTATGTGATCACCGGTGAGCGGGGCAGTGGCGTCATCGGAATCAACGGTGCGGCAGCTCATCTCGTCAACCCCGGTGATCTGGTCATTCTGATCGCCTATGGAGTGATGAACGAGCAGGAGTGCAAGGACTACGCGCCGCGAGTGGTGTTCGTCGACGACAAGAACGCTCCGGTGGAGTTGGGCTCCGATCCTGCCCACGCGCCCGAGGGGTCCGGTCTGATCACTCCACGCACGCTGCGCGCCGACTCCGTGCTGGTCTAGCTGTGCTGCTCGCAGTCGACGTTCGCAATACCTCGACGACGCTCGGATTGTTCAGCGGAAGTGGTGATCACGCGACGCTGCACCGAGACTGGCGGGTGCGGACCGACCCCAACGTCACCGCCGACGAGCTGGCGTTGATGCTTCGTGGGCTGATCGGGCCCGATGCCGAGCAGATCACGGGAGTGTCGGCGTTGTCGACCGTGCCCTCGGTGCTGCGTGAGACGCGCACGATGCTGGCCCGATACTGGAAGCATGTGCCGCACGTGGTGGTGGAACCCGGTGTGCGCACGGGAGTTCCGTTGCTGGTCGACAATCCCAAGGAGGTGGGTGCGGACCGCATCGTGAACACGCTCGCCGCGCACGATCTGTACGGGAGTGCCTGCATCGTGGTGGATTTCGGCACCACGACGTGCGTCGACGTGGTCTCGGCCAAGGGTGAGTTCCTCGGCGGCGCCATCGCACCGGGCCTGGAGATCTCGACGGCGGCGATGTCGTCACGTTCCGCGGCGTTGCGTGAGGTGGAATTGCTGCGACCGCGTTCCGTCGTCGGCAAGAACACCGTCGAGTGCATGCAGGCCGGGGCGGTCTTCGGGTTCGCGGGCCTGGTCGACGGCCTGGTGAATCGGGTCCGGCGCGAACTGCCGGAGTTCGGGGGCAAGGACGTCGCCGTCATCGGGACGGGTGAGAGTGCGCCGCTCGTCATGGCGGAAAGTGCGTCCGTCGAGCACCACGAGCCGGATCTGACGCTCGAGGGCCTGCGTCTGGTGTTCGAGCGAAACCTGGCGAAAAGACGGACCCGCTAGCGCAACTGGAACGGTTGTGTAAGAATCGTCGTCGTGATGATGTGCATGGGACCCCAGGAGTGTTGTCGAGGCTGACCGCTGCCTCGTTCAATTACCTATCCTGGAGAAGTTTCCATGCTTTCCACACCTGTCTTTTCTGGATCTCTGTCGTCCACTTCTGCGCCCAATCTGACGCTTCCGACTCGGTTGCGGCCTCACGACCTGCTGCGGATCACCGATCAGGGTGCGTCCGACGTCCTCGAAGGACGCTTCGACCACCTGCTGCCCGCCGGTGGCAACTGGCCCACCGGTGAGCGCTGGTCGACGCGGTTGCACGCCGACGACGACCTGGATGTCTGGTTGATCAGCTGGGTACCGGACCGCTCCACCGAGCTGCACGATCACGCCGGATCGCTCGGTGCACTCACCGTGTTGAGCGGATCGCTCGTCGAATACCGTTGGGCGGGAGACGGACTGAAGCGTCGTCGACTCGACGCCGGGGATCAGGCGTCCTTCCCGCTCGGATGGGTACACGACGTCATGCGGGCACCCGCATCGATCACCGGGCAGGAGCGGAGCCTGCGGAGTGACCCGATCGCTGGGCAGGAGCGGAGCCTGCGGAGTGACTCGACAACTCCTCACCCGACACTGAGTGTCCACGCCTATTCACCGCCGCTGACCGCGATGTCCTACTACGAAGTGACCGACAAGTCGGCACTCCGAAGAACCCGCACCGAGCTGACCGACGAGCCCGAAGGACCTTCGAAATGAGCAAGACCGTCGTCCAGATGCTCGACGAAGCACGGACTCGAATCGACCGGATGACCGTCTTCGAACTGCGTGACGCCGTCGAACGCGGCGCGATCGTCGTCGACATCCGTCCGCAGGCCCAACGGGCCGTCGAAGGGACGCTGCCCGGCGCGCTGGCCATCGAACGCAACGTGCTCGAGTGGCGTCTGGATCCCACCAGCGACGCTCGGTTGGTCGCGGCGGTGGATCACGACGTCGAGTGGATCGTGATCTGCTCCGAGGGGTACACGTCCTCCCTGGCTGCAGCGTCGCTGCAGGAGTTGGGGTTGCACAAGGCGACCGACCTCGTCGGTGGCTACCAAGCGCTCAAGTCCGCTGGACTGCTCGGTGTTCTGACGAAGGCGCGGCACTGCGTCCGTGAAGCAGAAGCCGTCACGGCGCACTGATTCTGTCTTTGTCGCACGCGCCGGATAAAGTGTGCTTCCGTGACTGACGCAGCTTCCCCCACCGCCGCCGTTCCAGAATCGTCGGACGCCCAAGAGCTGTCGGACACTCCGGAACAGCTTCGGATTCGTCGTGCCAAGCGGGACCGTCTGCTCGAGCAGGGGCAAGAGGCGTATCCCGTGTCCGTGGACCGCACGCATTCGCTGCTGGAGATCAGGGAGCAGTTCCCGAGCCTCGATGCCGATACCGCTACGGGTGAGCTCGTCGGCGTCGCCGGACGCGTCATCTTCGTCCGCAACACAGGAAAGCTCTGTTTCGCGACGCTGCAGGAGGGCGACGGCACCCAGCTCCAGGCGATGATCAGCCTCGCCGGAGTCGGGGAGGACGCGCTGGCGGCGTGGAAGTCGGACGTCGACCTCGGTGACTTCGTGTTCGTGCACGGCGAGGTCATCTCGAGTCGCCGCGGCGAGCTCAGCGTCATGGCCGACAAGTGGCAGATCGCGTCGAAGGCATTGCGTCCGTTGCCGGTTGCGCACAAGGAATTGAACGAGGAAACGCGCATCCGTCAGCGTTACCTGGATTTGATCACTCGCCCCGAGGCTCGTGAGGTCGCGCGCAAGCGCATCGCCGTCGTGCGTGAGCTTCGCACTGCACTCGAGCGCCGCGGCTTTCTCGAGGTCGAGACGCCCATGCTGCAGACGCTGCACGGCGGCGCGGCTGCACGCCCGTTCGTCACGCACTCCAATGCGCTGGACGCGGACCTGTACCTGAGGATCGCGCCGGAGCTGTTCCTGAAGCGCTGCGTCGTCGGCGGTATCGAGAAGGTCTTCGAGATCAACCGCAACTTCCGTAACGAAGGCGCGGATTCGTCGCACTCACCGGAGTTCGCGATGCTCGAGACGTACGAGGCGTACGGGACGTACGACGATTCCGCACGGATGACGCGTGAGTTGATCCAGGAAGTCGCGCAGGCCGCCCTCGGCACACAGATCGTGCTGCTCCCCGACGGCACCACGTACGACTTGAGTGGCGAGTGGACGACGCTCGAGATGTACCCGTCGCTCTCGGAGTCCATCGGCGTCACCGTCACCCCGGACACGACTGTCGACGAGCTGCTCGCGCTCGCCGAGAAGGTCGGGCTCGAGGTTCCTCGCAAGGACGGCAAGCCCATCTACGGCCACGGGAAGCTCGTCGAGGAACTATGGGAGCACCAGGTCGGCGACGGCCTGTCCGCGCCCACGTTCGTTCGTGACTTCCCGGTGGAGACGTCGCCGCTGACTCGCCAGCATCGCAGCAAGCCGGGCGTCACCGAGAAGTGGGATCTCTACGTCCGCGGCTTCGAACTGGCCACGGGGTACTCCGAGCTCGTCGACCCGGTGATCCAGCGTGAGCGTTTCGAGGATCAGGCCCGTCAGGCTGCCGCCGGCGACGACGAGGCGATGGTGCTCGACGAGGACTTCCTGGCGGCGATGGAGCAGGGCATGCCGCCCACCACGGGCACGGGCATGGGAATCGACCGGCTCCTGATGGCGCTGACCGGCCTCGGCATTCGGGAGACCATCCTGTTTCCCATCGTGAAACCGCAGGGCTGAGTCCCTCGGCTGTTCGCCAGCAGCGGACAGATAATCGGAAACGAATACGCATCGGCCCGCGTTAAGAACTGTAAGCAGGCACTTCAGTCACCCACAGCAACGCCGAGCGTTGATCCGAGGGGGCCGAGGGTCGGCGAGTGAACGACCGGCCAACTACAGTGAGGCTGGAGGCGTAGACGTCGTAGTTGTCGTCGTCGAGCGCCTCCGATGCCGAGCGACCCCGTGTACTGGATACTGTGGTGCTAGAAGACCTGGTGGGAAGTGCTACCTCCCACCGAGAAGTGAGGGAGAGCGATGTTCGAGAGGTTCACCGATCGCGCGCGGCGTGTTGTCGTCCTGGCTCAAGAAGAAGCCCGGATGCTCAACCACAACTACATCGGCACGGAGCACATCCTGCTCGGGCTCATCCACGAGGGTGAGGGCGTAGCGGCGAAGTCTCTGGAGTCGTTGGGTATCTCCCTTGAAGGAGTCCGCAGCCAGGTCGAGGAAATCATCGGTCAGGGCCAGCAGGCTCCGTCCGGTCATATTCCGTTCACCCCGCGCGCCAAGAAAGTCCTCGAGCTCAGCCTGCGTGAGGCTCTGCAGCTCGGTCACAACTACATCGGTACCGAGCACATTCTGCTCGGGCTGATCCGCGAGGGTGAAGGCGTCGCCGCCCAGGTTCTGGTCAAGCTCGGTGCCGACCTCAACCGCGTGCGTCAGCAGGTCATCCAGCTACTGTCCGGCTACCAGGGCAAGGAGCCGTCGGAGTCCGGCAGCAGCCGCGGCGAGGCCGGTACGCCGTCCACGTCGCTGGTGCTCGACCAGTTCGGGCGCAACCTGACCCAGGCTGCACTCGAAGGCAAGCTCGACCCCGTCATCGGCCGCGCGAAGGAAATCGAGCGCGTCATGCAGGTCCTGAGCCGCCGTACCAAGAACAACCCTGTTCTGATCGGTGAGCCCGGTGTCGGTAAGACCGCTGTCGTCGAGGGGCTCGCGCAAGCAATCGTCAACGGCGAGGTCCCCGAGACCTTGAAGGACAAGCAGCTCTACACCCTCGACCTCGGGTCGCTGGTTGCAGGCAGCCGTTACCGCGGTGACTTCGAGGAGCGCCTGAAGAAGGTTCTCAAGGAGATCAACACTCGCGGCGACATCATCCTGTTCATCGACGAGCTGCACACGCTCGTCGGCGCAGGTGCCGCCGAGGGCGCTATCGACGCGGCCTCCATCCTCAAGCCCAAGCTTGCGCGTGGCGAGCTGCAGACCATCGGTGCAACCACCCTCGACGAGTACCGCAAGTACATCGAGAAGGACGCTGCTCTCGAGCGGCGGTTCCAGCCCGTCCAGGTCGGCGAGCCCACCGTCGAGCACACCATCGAGATTCTCAAGGGTCTGCGCGATCGTTACGAGGCACACCACCGTGTCTCGATCACCGACGGTGCACTCGTCGCGGCAGCAACTCTGGCGGACCGGTACATCAACGACCGATTCCTGCCGGACAAGGCAATCGACCTCATCGACGAAGCGGGCGCGCGGATGCGCATCCGCCGGATGACCGCGCCGCCGGACCTGCGCGAGTTCGACGACAAGATCGCCGACGCGCGTCGCGAAAAGGAATCCGCGATCGACGCGCAGGACTTCGAGAAGGCCGCGAACCTGCGCGACAAGGAAAAGCAGCTGGTTCAGCAGCGTGCCGAGCGCGAGAAGCAGTGGCGTTCCGGTGACCTCGATGTCATCGCCGAGGTCGACGACGAGCAGATCGCCGAGGTCCTCGGAAACTGGACCGGTATCCCCGTCTTCAAGCTCACCGAGGAGGAGACCACCCGTCTGCTCCGTATGGAGGACGAGCTGCACAAGCGGATCATCGGGCAGGTCGAGGCCGTCAAGGCCGTCTCCAAGGCCATCCGCCGTACGCGTGCGGGTCTGAAGGACCCCAAGCGTCCGTCCGGCTCGTTCATCTTCGCCGGCCCGTCCGGTGTCGGTAAGACCGAGCTGTCCAAAGCACTGGCGAACTTCCTGTTCGGCGAGGACGACGCGCTCATCCAGATCGACATGGGCGAGTTCCACGACCGCTTCACCGCGTCGCGTCTGTTCGGTGCTCCTCCCGGATACGTCGGATACGAAGAGGGCGGCCAGCTCACCGAGAAGGTCCGCCGCAAGCCGTTCTCCGTCGTGCTGTTCGACGAGATCGAGAAGGCACACCAGGAGATCTACAACACCCTCCTGCAGGTGCTCGAAGACGGCCGTCTCACCGACGGCCAGGGACGCACGGTCGACTTCAAGAACACCGTGCTCATCTTCACCTCGAACCTCGGTACCTCGGACATCTCGAAGGCAGTCGGTCTCGGCTTCTCCTCGGGTGAAGGCACCGGCTCGAACTACGAGCGCATGAAGCTGAAGGTCAACGACGAGCTGAAGAAGCACTTCCGCCCGGAGTTCCTGAACCGTATCGACGACATCGTCGTGTTCCACCAGCTCACCCAGGACGAGATCATCCAGATGGTCGATCTCATGCTCAACCGCGTCGAGGGTGCGCTGAAGAACAAGGACATGGCCATCGAGGTCACCGAGAAGGCGAAGTCCCTCCTCGCCAAGCGTGGATTCGATCCGGTTCTGGGTGCGCGGCCGCTGCGTCGCACCATCCAGCGCGAGATCGAGGATCAGCTGTCGGAGAAGATCCTCTTCGGCGAGATCGAGCCCGGACAGATCGTCCTGGTCGACGTCGAGAACTGGGACGGCGAAGGCGCAGGCGAGGACGCGAAGTTCACGTTCCGCGGCGAGAAGAAGGCCATCACCGTTCCCGACGAGGTTCCGGTCGACCTGGCCAAGGCCGCTGGCGACAGCGACAGCGAGTAGTCGGGTAGTTCCACCACAGCGGGCCGCATCCCTCACGGGGTGCGGCCCGCTCTGCTGCGTAGGGGTGTTCAGCTGCCTGCCTCGCCGAGGGTGTGATCACGTCGGGCAGCCGGCATCGATGCCGGGGGTGGACCGCAC
>NZ_NPGB01000015.1:0-320410 GCF_002259345.1 Rhodococcus sp. 06-156-4
TTCACCGACGATCAAACCGCGAACCTTCACATCCGCGTTGCTGGGCAACGCATTACCCACCGAATCGGTCACCAGGTCGATACTGACGACTTTCTTGAAAGTCTTGCTGTACGAGGTGACCGACCACGTCACGAACACGATGATCATGAGAAACAGCAGCAGTCCCAGCAGCCTGCGCTTCACCGCGGAGGTGGATTCGATCATTGTTCGGAGCTTAATGTAACCGGCGGTAACGCCCACTACGCGGCGACGGTTACCTGCATCACCTGCACGAGGGCCACGTGCTGCGCATCACACTCACGGTGTCGGTTACCGCGGGTACGGTCGCTGAACCGGTCACGTCCATTCGGGAGTGACGCCTACCGTTCGACGGGCGGCGTTGTCGGCCGCGGGACCTCGTCGGACACAGGGGTGGACGGAATCCCTCCGAGGGCGCGTGGCACCAACCACATCGTCAACGCACCGAACATGATCAATATGTTCGCCCACTGAAGAAGCGTGGCGGCGCTGTCGAGCGGAATCACTCGGTCCAGCACCTGAATGTTCATGGCGATTCCGTGAACGACGACGAGCACCCACAGTCGCCGGTACTTGAAGTACACCCATACTGCGGCCGCTCCCCACAGTGCGGCCCACACGAAGCCGCCGCCGCCGAAGAACAGGTACAGGAGCCCTCTCATGCACCCGGCGAGGATCATGACCCACCCGATGGGTATTCGACCGACCAAGAGCAACACAGGAAGTGCTGCCAGCAGTGGTTCTTCACGTAGTCCGGCGGACAGGGCGGTGAGCACTGCCAACGCCGGAGATTCGACCACTGCCGGCACCGAGAAATCGAACCGCGCCACCGAGAGTCGGTCCAGCACGAGAGCGAGGGCCGACGCGGCGGCGATCGCGGCACACCAGGCGACTGCTGCGTCGACGGCCGTTCCTTGCCTGCGCGGTAGAAGTTCCCCGATGTCCGATCGCCGTAGGTAGGCGACCGCGGTGATCGCGATCGTGCCGAGTGCGAGCTGTACAACCAGCACCGCGAGGTCGGCGGCTTGATCTCGGACGCTCAGGATCGGCATCGGTGCGTTCGGATCGCGCAATCGCCAGAGAGCGCCGAGGATGCTGACCGAATACACGGCCGTCCACAGCGACACCAGGACGACCACCAGCGCGCACGTGACCGCCGTGTTCGGGCGATACCAGTCGGCGGCGCGCCCCCACATGCGAGACATTCTCGACCCCGCCTTCGCTTCGTGTCGTCCGCGTCGCTCGGTAGGTGCTGCGCGGTCCGGCCTGTGTCTACCACGAGGGACACGGTCACGACGAGGTGGCGGAGGCCGAAACGCTGGTTCGGGCGAAGGATGCGACGAGCAAACCAGCGGCGACCAACGCTGCTCCCGTGAGTGCGAGGCCGCCGAGGCCGAGCCACGGCAGAACGATGCCTCCCACCCCGGCACCGCCCGCGATCCCCACGTTCGCCGTCGCGTTGATCCACGCGCCTGCGGTCTCCGGTGACGTCGGTTCTGTTCGGACTGCGGCGGACTGGTACATCGACGGAACTCCCCCGAACGCACCGGACCACACAGCGGTGCACACGAGAAGCGGCAACAACCACAGGTGTGTGCTCCCGACTGCCACGATCGATGTCGCGACGAGACCGAGCACCACGAGCATCGTTCGGCGCGGACTGCGGTCGAGCGTACGTCCGGTGAGCCACAATCCGAGCACGCCGCATGCTCCGAGGATCAAAAGCACCGGTCCGAGCGCGGATTCGACGACTCCGGCATTCAGAAGCAGGATGCTGATGTAGGTGTAGACGGTGTAGTGGCCGAGGAAGGTGAGCGCGTTGGAAGTCACCACGACCGAGAGACTGCCGTGGCCGCGAGACTTTTCGCGTCGGCCCGCGTCGCCGGGGACTGCAGGGAGAAGGATTGTCACGGCGACGACGGTGGCGGCGGACAGCACGGCAAGTACCACGAAGGACGATCGCCATCCGATGGCATTGCCCATCGATGTCGAGATCGGCACTCCCAGTACATAACCGGCCGTGGCACCAGCTGCAGCGATCGCCAATCCCCTGCCGAGGTTCGCCGGTCCGACGAGTCGGGGCACGTACCCGATGCACAGAGAAAAGAACAATGCGTGCGCGACGCCGCCGATGCCGCGACCGAACGCAAGCCATTCGAGTGAGTGCGACAGGGCGACGACGAGGTTGCTGACGACGTATCCGCCGAGCGTCGCGACGAGAATCGGTTTACGTGGCAACCGGCGTGTCCAGATGGTCATCGGCACGGCGAGAAGCGCCACAAGACCCGCGTACAGGCTCACCAGAAGGCCTATCGACGATTCCGCGACGCCGAACGATCGGCCCATCACCGGGAGCAGCCCCACCGGCAGCATCTCGGTGGTCACCGCCAAGCACGACGCCAGCGACAGGGACAGCAGCCCCTTCGTATTGGTGCGCAGGCCCCCGTCGGTTCGCGTGCTCGTGTCTCCGGTCGACATCGGACGTAATATACTCAATTGTTGAGTTTAATCAAGTGAGAAGATGATCCGCGATGGCAACTACTTCCGATACGTCCGCGCGCGCTCGATGGCTCGGCGCGGCCCAGTTGACGGCCGTCGTACGCGCGAACCCCGGCATCACCAGGGTCGAAGCTGCTCAGCGTCTGGGCATCGGGAGCGGAGGGGCAACCGAGCTCGTCGCCCGACTGAAGCATGCGCGCATCCTCGACGAAACACCGGCGAAGACACGCGGCCGCGGTCGTCCGACGACGGTCCTCGGACCGCACCCCCAAGGTCCGCTGGTACTTGCTGCGGAACTCCGCTCGAGCGATTGGCGGCTGGCTGTCTCCGACATCTTCGGAGATCCGGTCATCGTGTCGCGCGCTCCTCGCTCGCGGCCGGATCCCGACGAGGTGCTGGCGGGTATGGCCGAGGAGATCGAGCGCATCCACCTCGAATCCGACGGCAGGGTCCGCGCGGTATCCCTTTCCGTGGCAGGCACGGTCAGTGACAACACACTCGTTCAGTTCACGCCGCGTGGCTGGACGGATGCAGACCTCACACCGATGACGGCGGGGCTTCCGTCGGATGTGGCGTTCCTTGTCGGGAACGATGCAACGTTGGCCGGGTTGGCAGAGGCGAGAACAGGTGCGGCCAGAGGAGCGTCGACGGCTCTGCATCTGATCATCGCCGTCGGAATCGGCGGGACGCTCGTCGTCGACGGCACGCCGACCACCGGTGCCCGCGGCGCGGCGGGCGAGTACGGCCACATACCGTTCGGAGACCCTGCCGTGCAGTGCCCGTGCGGCGCGCGGGGTTGCTGGGATCTGTCGATCGACGGGCGCGCACTGGCGTCGTCGATCGGCGACGCTCCCCCGGCGGATCCGGTTGGCTACGCCCGCGACCTCGTGGCGAAGCTGGACGCCGGAGACAGCGGACTCGCCCCTGCGTTCGACTGGGTCGCCAAGTCCCTCGGGCGCGGGATCGCCGGCTTGGTGAACTTGCACGACCCGGAGGTCGTCACGCTCGGCGGCCTCGCTCCTGCCCTTCGAGGCGCAGCGCAGGACAGTTTTCGCCGCGCGTACGTCGAGGGCCTCATGTCCTTCAGAAAAGCCGCTCCCCCCGAGGTTCTCGACGGGGTACACGGCGACGACGGCCCGCTGTACGGGGCCGTGCACAGAGGAGTGGACCACATCACGACGGATATCTCCCTCGCGGAGTGGTCCACCCTCGGACTCGGGTGAAGCGGGTGTGTCAGATGCTGGAGCGGTCGACCATGTCGACGGCGACACGCTCACCGGACTCGAGCGACTTCACGCCTGCTGCACAGACGGCTGCAGCCGCGTAGCCGTCCCATGCGCCGGGTCCGTCGATGTAGTTGCCGGTCTCGGCGCCTGCCTTGACGGCGTTGACCCACCGCTGCATCTCGGTGTCGTACGCCTGTCCGAAACGCTCCTTGAACGACGGAGTGATCGTGCCACCCCAGTTGCCGGGCTTCGTCTTGCGCACGAGGCCGACGTCGAGGCCGATCTGCGCGCTGCCCAGTTCTGCGACGACCTCGGTGCGAACCTCGTACGCAACGCCGGTGGTGACGAACACCTCGGCGTCGACGTGGCGTCCGGACTCGGTCGCGAAGATGGCGATCTGCGGATCCTGTAGGCCTTCGGGTGCATTCGCGTTCGCCGACGGCTTGATGATCTGGACCGACGTGATCTCCTCGTCGAGGAGGAAGCGGGTGACGTCGACCTCGTGCACCAGTGAGTCCTTGACGATCATCGCGCTGTCGAAGTTCGGCGGCACGGCGGGGTTGCGGTGCGCGCAGTGAACGACGAGCGGGCGGCCGATGTCACCGGAGTCGATGAGCGCTTTCAGCTCTGCGTACTCGTTGTCGAATCGACGCATGAAGCCGACCTGGATGAGGGTCTTACCCAGGGCTGCTTCGGCTTTCACGACGGCGAGTGAGGTTTCGACCTCGGTGGTCAGCGGCTTCTCGCAGAGGACCGGCTTGCCGTGCTCGAGGCATGCGAGGAGCTGCTTCTCGTGGGTGGGTCCCGGCGTCGCGAGCAGGACGGCGTCCACCTCGGGGTCGGCAATGGCTTCGAACGGGTCGGCCACGGCACGAGCACCAGGGATCGTGGCTGCCAGTTCCTCGGCCTTCTCGGTGAAGTAATCGTTGACCACGGCCACACGCGCGCCGGCGATCTTGTTGGTGATTCGAGCGACGTGGTCGGCGCCCATCATTCCGACACCGAGTACGGCGATGCGGAGTTCGTTCGACATTGAAGATCTCTTTCGTCAGGGTGCGGCGGGCGCGTTACTTGAAGGAGACGGAGGGAATTCCGCAGGAGCTCAGGTACTTCTGGGTCCTCTGCGCGATGGGCAGCGGCACATCGGGAGCGCACGGGTACATGTCCTGCTCGACGATTGCGAAGATGTCCGCGGTCAGCTTGCCCTCGTCGGCAAGGCGCTCGATGGTTCCGAGCAGCGGCGGCATGTCCGGGATTCCCAGCGGCGGCTCGGTCATCGCGCCGAGCTTGCACGCCTCACCGAACGGAAGATCCTCGGCTTCGACCTTGGCCCGGACCTCGACGTTGACCTGCTTGAGGTGGAGGTATCCGATGCGCTCGGGAGCGCGCTCGATGATGGCGATGTTGTCGCCGCCGCAGTAGCTGATGTGGCCGGTGTCGAGGCACAGGTTCACGAACTCGCTCGACGTTCCGTCGAGGAATCGGTAGACGTTCTCCTCGGTGTCGACGTGACTGTCGGCATGCGGGTGGTACTGCGCCTTGACGCCGTACTGCTCGAACATGCGCTTGCCGAGCTCGTTCATTCCCTCGGTCTTCTTGCGCCACTGGTCTGCGGTGAGGTTGCGGTCCTCGAGAACGGCGCCCGTGCCCGGGTCACGCCACATCTCTGGGATGACGACGACGTGTTTGCCACCGACCGCAGCGGTCAGCTTGGCGACGTCCTCGATCTGGGTCCAGACCGCATCCCAGGAGTCGTCCTGGTGCAGGTGTTCGAACACGGTTCCCGCCGAGAGCTTGAGGTTGTGTGCCGCCAACTCGTCGGAAAGCTGCTTGGGGTCGGTGGGCAGGTATCCGAAAGGACCGAGCTCGATCCACTCGTAACCGGATGCCGAAACCTCGTCGAGGAATCGGGTGTACGGCGTCTGCTGCGGGTCTTCCGGGAACCACACGCCCCACGAATCCGGTGCAGATCCAACGCGGATCACGCTCATGGTTGTCCTTTCGAGAAGTCTCGGTGCGCGCCTCGACGCGCTACGAGGAAGATCTGGATCTGACGCGCGTTACTGACGCGCTTCAGTCGTATACTATGATGATCCACTGTGTGATTGTCAAGACATTCTGAATGCCGCTTCGTACGCGGTCACTTTCCAGGGGGACACCGTGCATCCATCGCCGGAATCAACGCCGCATCGACGTCCGACGATGGCCGATGTCGCCGAGCGTGCGGGTGTGTCGCGGACACTTGTGTCGCTGATCTTCAGCGACAAACCGGGTGCTTCCCAGGAGACACGCGACCGAGTCCTCGCCGCGGCCGACGAGCTCAGTTATCAACCGGATCGGGCGGCACAACTGCTCGCTCGTGGCCGGAGCCGCACTCTCGGAGTGTTGACCGACGTGAAGCAGACGTTCCAGGCCGAGATGCTCGGGACCGTCTACGACGCCGCCGAAACCGCCGGATACGACGTGTTGTTGTCGGCCAGCGGCCCGACTCGCGACGAACGCAAAGCGATCGAGGCCTTGCTCAGCCACCGGTGCGAGGGGCTGATTCTGTTCAATCCGCTCTCCGATTCCGCGTACCTGCGGTCCGTCGCGGCCAGAGCCGTCCTGACGATCGTGGGCCGCAAGATTCCTGCCCGTGGGCCCGATTCTCCCCCGGTCAACACGGTTCGTTCTGCGGACAGCAAAGGCATCCGTGCGTCGGTCGATCATCTCGTCGAACTGGGTCACTCTCGCATCGTCCATGTCGACGGCGGTGATCACGCTGTGTCGGATGCGCGCAGACGCGCCTACGTCGCGTCCATGCGAAGGCACGGACTCGATACGTTCGCCCGCGTCGTGGGCGGTGCGCACGACGAAGAAGCAGGCGCCGCTGCTGCGCGATCGTTTCTGTCCGAGGCACAGCTTCCGACGGCGGTCATGGCAGGCAACGACCGATCGGCGCTGGGCATCATGGACGAACTCACCCGGGCGGGGGTGTCCATTCCGGGCGACGTGTCCATCGTCGGCTACGACGATTCGCCGTTGTCGCGGCTGGCGCGTATCGACCTGACCACGGTGCGCCAGGACGGCGAGGAATTGGCCAGGAGGGCACTCGAGTTCACCGTCACCCGGCTGGACGACGATCGGACCGAAGGCTTCGAGTGCGTCATCGAACCCGAGCTGGTCGTTCGATCGACGACGGGTCCGCCCAGGAGCGAGGGATCCGACGGTACCGCCGACTACCGCGGCGCCTGAGAGCTTGGTCACACATCCGCTCCACGGTTTGCCGTGGTCGTGCGTGGGCTACCCGACGACACAGTGCCTGGCACGACAGTTGGCACCGATCGGAACCACCCACTCGACCAACAGGAGCGCACGATGGCTACACCCACCCTGCTCGCGCAGTTGCGAGCCGTACTTCAGCTGACCAACACCGAAATTCAGGTCGCGGAAACCCGTGTGGCGCAGGCCCGCACGGATGCCGTCCGTACCGAACTCACACAGAACGCCGCGAACGGGCGCGAACGTGCGGCCGCCATCGAGTCGGAGTTGCGTGATCTCGGCGGGCTTCCCGACATCGTCGGGCCTCTCGTGGGTCGGACGCTTGCATTGTTCAAGACGCTCGCCGAGCAGGCCCAGCCGTTCGACGAGGCGCTTCTGGGCGACCTCGCTCTGGAACACCAGCTGGTCAGTCGCTCCAAGTACATCAAGGCGCTTGCGACGGCGGATTCCGAGCGGAGCGTCGTCCAACTGGCAGACCGTCTCGTTCGTGCGCACTCGGCCACGGTCGAGTGGCTGGAGACAGTTCTCGCCGAGGAAGCACTCGGAGGCCCCGTCGCCCTGCGCAGGACACCGCTTCAAGCGGCTGCCGGTGGGGCCGTTAAGATCGTGAACGCGCCCGCGACGTGGTCTGCTCGGGGCATCGACCGCGCACTGGATGTCGCCCGATCCACACCGAATCGTTTGTCCGAGCTGTTGGGCCGCGGCGCGCATGCGGGCGACATCGCCGCTCGAACGCTGTCGGCGAGCCGCGACGCGGCATTGGAGGCTGCGGAGGACGTCGTGCGCGAGGAAGGTGTCGACGGCGTCGCCGACGCCATCCACTCTGCACGTTCCGCCGCAGGCGTTCTGGACGCCGACGAGCTACCGATCGACGACTACGAATCCTTGAACGTCGCGGAAGCCGTGGCAGCGATCAAGGACTCGAGTGATCCGAAGGAGCTTCGGACGATTCTCGCGTTCGAGGAAGCACACAAGAACCGCCACGGCGTGGTCTCCGCGACGCAGACGAGACTGGCCGCGATCGCCGGTTCCATCATCGCCGTCGACTGATACTGCGGCCCGGCCCCACTTCCGTTGGGGCCGGGCCGTTGTCGGGCCCTGCGCTCACGCGCGCGTGACACGCGGCGGAAAGGTCTCCTTCAGCCCGCTGGGCCCGATGCCTCGGTCGAGCGCGACGAGAAGGACCAGGCATCCGATTCCGGACAGAATCAGTGCAACGCCGAAGACTGCCGTGAACCCGAATGCGTCGCCGACCACGCCGGCAGCGAGCCCTGCAGCACCCTGCGAGAACACCACCGCACATGCGACCAGTGTGTAGTCGGCTCCTGCGAAACGCTTGTCGGCTGCATCCATCATCAGTGCGAAGATCGCGACGGTCGCTGCGCCTCCGAGTACGTGCTCTGCCACGCTCGCAGTGACGAGGAGTGGAAATCCGCCGACGCCCAACGATGCGACCACATAGAGTGCCAGACTTGCGGTTTGAGTGACACCACCGACGAGCAGTGACCGCCGTCGTCCGTAGCGCACAGACAGCCACGCGCCGAGTGCAGCGCCGCCGAGCGCCGCCACCGAGGACAGTCCCCCGTCGACGAACGCGATCTGGGCGAGAGTCAGGCCGCTGTCGGACATGAAGGGGCCGACGAGCGCCGAGCCCATCGAGTTACCGAACTTGAACAGCGCGACGAGCCCGATGAACGCCACCATCCCCGGGCGTCGCAGCCTGGCCAACCATCCGATGGTCAGGAGCGAAGCCCGCACGAGCGGGCCCGCTTCGGATTCGTCGGTGGTGTCCACGTCGGCTTCGGCCAGTGGTCGACGGGCGAACAGGACCGGAATCGTCGTGGCGATCAGCAGCACGGACATCGTGACGAACAGCGCGCGCCATCCGGCGAGCGAGAAGAGCCACAGCAGCAAACCTCCCCCGCAGATCATTCCGATCCGGTATGCACCGACTTGAATTCCGTTGCCCACGCCGCGTTGTCGGACACCGAGGAGTCGGACGGCGAGGCCGTCGGTGACGATGTCCTGAGTCGCGGACAGAACGTTGACGAGGAAGATTCCGACGAACAGCCAGCGCAGGCTCGTGGACAGTTCGAGGAAGGCCATTCCCAGGGCCACGGCAGCTGCGCCCAGTTGCAGGCCGAGCAACCACCGTCGCCGGGTGCCGTAGCGATCCACGTACGGTGCCCACAGGAACTTCAGTGCCCAGGGCAGGAACAGGAACCCGGTCGCGCTGATCTCGACGAGGGAGTATCCGGACTCGCGCAGGACGACCGGCAGCGCAGTGGTGAAGAATCCGTAGGGAAGACCCTGGGCGAAATAGAGCGCGGTGAGCAGCGTGAGAGTGCCGACCGTGAACGAAGTCCCCCGCAACGCGAACGTCATGACCGACATCGTGTCAGACATCGGACTGAGGCAGGGATCGAGCACGCCGTTGACAGTTTGAAATCTAACGGTTAGATTTCTAATTATGACCGGACCTGACGTCAATCTCACCAGCACTCTCGACCTACTGAGGTGGATCGGATGGGCTCAGCAGCAGGCCGGCCTCGACTGGATTCGTGAACGCGACCTCGGTCACCAGCAAAGTTTCGTCCTCGGTTACCTGACCAGGTCGCCCGGGGCGATCCAGCGGGACATCGCGAACATGACACGGACCACGCCCGCCAGTGTGTCGAGTCTTCTGCAGGGACTCGAGGCACGAGGGTTGATCGAGCGGCGTCCCGATCCGACGAACGAACGCATCAAACGGGTCTACGCCACAGAATCCGGCAGCGCACTGATCGCCGGATTCGACGACGCGATGAGGGCGATCGAGGACAAGCTCCTCGGGCCGCTCGACGACGACGAACGAACCACTCTGCACACGCTTCTGAGCAAGGTCACCGCAGAGCTCGCGCCCCCGTCCCGCGACTGACCGACCTCGCCCCCACCTCCGACGCATCGACGACGCCGATGCGTCGACCGACCGTGCCCGCGTACCGCGTTGTCGGACAGGGCTTTCGCACCCATGCCCGGATCCCGACCATGCCCGGATCCCACCGCTGCACACGAGGAGTTGCCATGAATACCTCCACCGCCTCTACCGAGAACGTCACCGAGACCGAAGGTTCGAACCGGTGGTATCTGTCGTCCGCACCGATTTTTCGTGCGCTCGCGCACTTGTGTATTCCGATGGCCGCCGCGCTGATCGTGACCGCGGTCTACAACGTGGTCAACGCAGGGTTCATCGGTTCGCTCCACGACGCCACACTCCTCGCTGCCGTCACCCTCGGTTCACCGGTTCTGGGAATCGTGATGGCCGTGGGCGGAGTGTTCGGCACCGGCGGTAGCGCGTTGATCTCACGGCTGCTCGGAGGGTCCGAGGCCGATCCGTCGAAGGCCGGAGAGATCAAGCACGTGGCCTCGTTCTCGGTGTGGGGAGCTGCCGCGGTGGGTGGCGTGATCGGTGCCGCCGGAGTCGTTTTCGTCGATCCACTCGTTGCGATGCTCGGCGCGCAGAGCAACGAGGTCCATGCCACGACGGCGTTCGTGGTGGTGCTGCTGGTGTTCGTTCCGGTGCTGACGACGTCCTTCTGCCTCGAGCAGCTGGTGCGAGCAGAGGGCGCGACGCGGCAGGTGATGACCGGTCTGATCCTGTCGACCGTCGCGAACGTGGTGTTCGACGTACTGTTCATTCTCGTACTGCACTTCGGTGTCGCCGGTGCGGCACTGTCGGTCGGCCTCGCGAACGTTGTCACCGCCGTGTACTTCGTGACGTGGCTGTCACGGCACAGTGAACACGTCAGCCTCGCGCCGAGGCATGTGAGGCTGACGCGGTCGATCACCGGGCCGGTGTTCGGAATCGGCGTCGGTGAGCTGACTCAGGCAGGTTTCCTGGTGGTCACCTCGTTGGTTCTGAACAACCTCGCCGCTGCGTACGGTGACGGACCGCTCGCGGCCATGGGTGTAGCGGTACGCATTGCGCAGGTGCCTGAATTTCTCATCATGGGTGTCACGCTCGGTTGCCTGCCGCTGCTCGCCTACGCCTACGGCAAGGGTGATGCGCGGCGACTGTATGCATCGGTGCGGGGTGCCGGTGTGGCCGTCGGCGTCATCGCGGTGGTCTTCTCCGCTGCGGTGTTCGTGTTCCGCGAGCAGGTGTTCGCAGCGTTCGTCGCAGACACCTCGCTGCTCGCCCTCGGCGGTGTCGTGATCACGGCTCAGTTGGTGTCGGTGATCTTCAACGGTGCCGCGGGACTGGTCACAACACTGTTCCAGGCAACCGGTCGCGTACTTCCGGCGACGATCATGTCGATGACGCAGGGTCTTGCGTTCGTCCCCATCGTCGTTCTCGGCAACCTCTGGTTCGGGCTGAACGGCATCATCTGGGCGCTGACCGTCAGTGAAGGTCTCGTGCTCGTCGCGGGCGTCGCTTTGTGGCTCGCCTCGCGAACCGCCATCGCGCGAGGCCTGGACGAGGGTGATCCCGAACCGGCCGACGCCGTACTCGGTGCCGGTCAGGGAGAGATGGGCTGACGCAGAATCGTTCTGAGCCTGGACGGCTCGACCCGTCGTGCATCGCTCAGGTAGATCTCGTGATGCTTCCCCGTCATCGACGCACCGGTTCGTGGGATGACGTCGTCGTGCATCGTCGCCAGGATTGCTGCCTCGTCGTCGTACGGGCCGACGTGCAGTGTCTGCACGCACCGGCCTTCGTCCAGCGTCATGGTTCGGATTCGCCGAAGACCCACTGGGTTACCTGTTCGCTCGACGGAATCTTGTGCGGCAGAAACTTTTTCGTCGTCGATCCAGTCGGGGATCAAGATCATCGCCGTCCACTTCCACTGCGCCTTGTCTCGGGCGGTGGTGAAGGAGTTCATGTTCGGTGCCCACCAGAGCGCTTCGAGCGGCATGACGACGTAGTCGCGCCCGAGCTCGTTCTTGCTCGCGAATTTGATGGCGTAGGCGACGGGGAACAACGCTTGGAGCGCCTCTCGGTACTCCGGGGCGGTGTTGGGATCACCGGAACCGTCGATCGCGATGTACTGCAGGGGCGGGACCTCCACGACGTCGAAGCGCCCCTGCCGCGCGGAGTAGGTCGGAATCGTCTTCTTGAAGTCGATCTTCATCGCCTGCTCCCCTCGCGCCGTTCAGGTGGCCAGGGGATCACCGTACCGCCAGGGGTCCCTCGCGTGCGATCTTCTCGGTGGACCGGATACCCCCATGCGGGGGTAGTCGACTATGGCGCGCGTCACATAACGTCTCGATCCTGAACCGACCACCCTTTCGGCGCCGATTCCTGGAGAGACATGACATCACTGACACCCGACGACGCGGTCACCCGTCGAACCCCCGACGCGACACCGTCGTCCGCACCGCATCCGGTACCGACGACGAGTGTTCGCAAGGTCGCGGTCGCGAGCGGCATCGGCACGACCATCGAGTTCTACGACTTCTTCATCTACGGAACCGCCGCCGCACTTGTCTTTCCGACGGTGTTCTTTCCTGCTCTCGGCTCGACGGCAGGAACGGTCGCATCGTTCGCGACGTTCGCGGTCGCCTTCATCGCGCGTCCGGCGGGCGCAGTGCTCTTCGGCCACTTCGGTGACCGGATCGGCCGTAAGAAGACGTTGATCTCCACGCTCCTCCTCATGGGAATCTCCACCTTCGTGATCGGACTTCTGCCCGGTGCTGCCACGATCGGTGTTGCGGCGCCGATCATCCTGGTCGTTCTTCGGTTCGGACAGGGGTTCGCAGTGGGTGGTGAATGGGCGGGCGCAACGCTGTTGACCGCCGAGTACGCGCCTGCGAAGAAACGTGGCTTCTACGGTATGTTTCCGCAGCTCGGCCCGTCGGCGGCGTTCATTCTCTCGAGTGGGACGTTCCTCATCACCGGGGCGGTGTTCGGTGACACCAACGAGGTCTTCCTCGACTACGGCTGGCGAATTCCGTTCCTTCTCAGCGCGGTGCTGGTGTTGATCGGTCTCTACATGAGGCTGGCGATCGAGGAGACACCGATCTTCCGTGCGAACCAGGCAGAGGAAGAGAAGGTACAGGCCCGCGCGACGAAGCTCCCCGTGCTCGACGCGTGGCACGTGCAGAAGCGCGAGGTCCTGCTCGCCGCAGGTGCACTGGCATCGCTGTTCTCCCTCTTCTACATGGGCACCGCATATCTGACCAGTTACGGGACCAAGAGTCTGGGATTCGACCGGCCGTTCGTACTGTGGACCGGAATCCTCGGGGCCGTGGTGTTCGGCATCGCAATCGGGCTGTCCGCGGTGTACTCCGACCGTGTCGGCCGTCGCCGCGTCATCATGGCGTCCTGCTCGGTGGCGATTCCGTGGACACTCGTCCTGTTTCCGCTGCTCGATACCGGCAACCCCGGTGCGTACGTGTTTGCGATGTGTGTGACCCTGTCCATTTTCGGTATTGCGTACGGTCCCACGGGCGCCCTGCTTCCCGAGCTGTTTCAGACCAGGTTCAGGTACACCGGAGCGGGACTCGGGTACAACCTGGCGGGTGTACTGGGTGGCGCGATTCCTCCTCTGCTTGCGGCCCCGTTGACCGCGCAGTTCGGCAGTATCGCCGTCGGCGTGATGCTTGCACTGCTGTCCGTTCTCAGCCTCGCCTGCACCAAGGCCCTCGTAGAGACGAAGGCTGTGGACATGACCTGACCCCCACGTAGCAGGTCGACTGCCCGGGGACGCCACCGACGGTGTCCCCGGGCCTTGTCCGTGTCTGTGTCGTCCCAGGTCATCGCCTGGCTGCGGCAAAGGCTGTCTCGAACGCGTCGAGAGCATCGTCGGAGTCTGCGGACGCCCATGCCTCGAGCCCCACGACCCCGGTGTAGCCGATGCGTTTCAGCGCGGACGCAATTGCGGCGTAGTTGATCTCTCCGGTACCGGGCTCACACCTGCCGGGCACGTCCGCGACTTGGATCTCACCGATGTACGGCAGAGCTTCCGTGACCGACTCGATCAGATTCCCCTCCCCGATCTGAGCGTGGTAGAGGTCGAGATTCAGACGAAGGTGGGGATGGTCGACAGCGCGCACCAGGGACAGGGTGTCCGCGGCGGATGCGAACGGTGTGCCGGGATGATCGACGGCGACGTTGAGATTTTCGAGCACGAACGTGCGGCCTGCCTTCTCCCCCAACTCCGCGAGCGTGCGCAACGTGTCGGCAGCCGTGAGCCACATCGTCGGTGTGACCACCTGTACGGGCCGTAGTGGCAGACCGCCCTCGCCGAGGCCGGTACCGTGCAGATTCAGCCGAGGGCATGCGAGACGGTCGGCAACGTCCAGGGACCGCGCGGCGGACGCGAGTATCTCCGCGATACCGTCGGGTTCGGTCAGGTTCCCGGTGAGATAGCCTGTCATGGAGGAGAATTCGGCCCCGGACGAGGCGAGAGCATCGATGTCCTTGTTCGACCAGTCCCAGATTTCCACCAGCAGGCCACGGTCGGATATGCGCCGAACTCGTTCGAGCATCGGCAGATCGAGATAGAGCATCTCCGCGCACGCGGCAAGGTCGACCCCGCCGATCATGCGTCGAACCCGGTTGCGTCGATGTCCACGGAGCGTGCGGTGGCTGCGCTCTCCATGGCCGCGAGTGCGACGGTCAGTGCTGTGCGCGCGTCCTGACCGGTCACCGGCGCATCGGTTCCCTCACGGATCGCATTCACGAATGCGACGAACTCACCCAGGTACGCGTCGCGCAGCAGATCGGTGTCGCGACGGGCAGTGTCGACTCCGATTCCGCCCGGACCGTAGTAGGTCATGTCGCTCGACCGTGCGTTGCCTGCGGTGACCATGCCGCCCGATCCGAACACTTCGGCGCGTACGTCGTACCCGTACAGCGCACTGAAGTTGGCCTCGGCAACAGCAATTGCGCCGTTGTCGAATTCGACGGTGACGACGGCAGTGTCGAGGTGGCCGTCGGCTTTCGCGTCGGGACGGATCAGCGCATCGGCGATTGCGGTCACGCGCGTGGGGCTCGCGCCCGGATTGAGGAACGCCAGTGCGTCGAAATCATGGATGAGTGTCTCGAGGAAGATCGTTCCGGGCGGTATTCGTGCCGGATCGGCTGTGAACGGACCTGGATCGCGGGTGACCGACCTCAGAAGCTGCGGGGTGCCGACTCGTCCGGAGTCGATTGCGGCGCGAGCAGCGATCCAGCCGGCCGCGAAGCGGCGATTGAACCCGACCTGCAGCACCACGTTCGCAGCGCCGGCAGCGGCGATCGCTCGATCGGCGTCGGCCAGCGTGATGGCCATCGGCTTCTCGACGAAGACGTGTTTGCCGGCTTCGGCGGCCGCGACCACGAGCTCTGTATGCGTCCTGGCCGGCGTGGTGATGACAACTGCGTCGACGTCGGCGCGCGCGAGGATCGCCGCTGCGGATGTCTCCGCGATGTCGACGCCGAGTAGATCGGCCAGCCGTTCACCGCTCGGCGTCGGGTCCGCAATGGCGACGAGCTCGGCTCCGGGGACGTGGCGGGCGATGAGTTCGGCGTGGCTGGAGCCGATTCGTCCGGCACCGATCAGGGCCAGTCGAACTGGATTCTTCGTGGACATCGTTATTCCGTTCTGAAGACTAGTACGTACTAGTAGTACGTTCCAGTGCAGACTAGGGCTACACCGGTCGACGGTCAACCACGTGGCGTCCGAGAGTGCTCTAAAGCGCTACCACCTTCCCGGCAGCTCTGGTTGCCGGCGAATCACAATCCTCGGGCCACTTCGTCTTCAGCTCCCGATGAACGTGGTGTCGGCGCCGATCGCAGACAGGAGTTCGACGTCGTGACTGATCATCAACACACCCATGCCGGCCGCGTCCGCATTCCCTTGGATCAAGCGGACGATCGCAGCGGTCGTCGCTGCATCGAGCATGGCCGTGGCCTCGTCGCAGATCAGATACTTCGGTTTCTGCGCGAGAGCTCTTGCCACGCAAGCACGTTGAAGTTGACCGTCGCTGACCTGGTGAGGCTTCCTGGCCAGGAGGTCGGTGGTCAATCCGACACTGTCGGCGAGCTCGTCGACATCCGCGGCACGACGCGCGATCACAGCGGGTTGCTCGATGATCGACCGCAACGTCATGCGTGGATCGGTCGCCGATCGCGGAGATTGGAAGAGCAGCGCAACCTTCCGCCGCACATCGGGTGGGACGGAGAACCCCACCCCGCTCACGTCCACGCCGTCGATGCAGACGACACCTTCGCGCGGCGCGAGAAGTAGCGCGAGGACTCGCGCCATGGTGGATTTGCCGGATCCGGACGGTCCCGCGAGACCGACGAGTTCGCCGGCAGGCACCGACAAGGACTGCCGGACGAGTACATCGTTCGTGCCGGGGTACGCGGCCGTGATATCCGATGCGTCGAGGCTCATGATGTCGCCTTCGTTCTGTAGGACCTGGCCCCGACGGTGATCAGCTTCGTCGGTCCACCCGAGAACATCGTGTCCGGTCGTCGGAGGTGGTACACGCACTCGTCGGGCAGGTCGGTCAGCTGCGGCGGTATTCCCGGCATCGGGTTCAGGCCACGGGACGGAAGGGCGTTCAGGAGGTCGCGGGTGTAGTCGTGCAACGGATCGTCGAGCACGGACCGAGCTGGACCCGTTTCCATGATGCGCGACGCGTACATGACGGCGACTCGATCGGCGACGGACGATCTGAGGAGGGACGACAGGTCGTGGGTGATGAGCAGGACGGCGGCACCGTTGTCCGCCGACCGACGCAGCAGTGCCAGCACGCGATCGGCGAGTTCGGTGTCGAGGTTGGCCGTCGGTTCGTCGGCGACGATCACCGAGGGATCCCCGACGAGCGCCCCGGCAATCGCGACCCGTTGCGCCATGCCCCCGGACAACTCGTGTGGATGGCAGTCCAGCGCCGCCGGGTCCAACCCGACTCGAAGGGCCAAGTCGTCCGCGGTGTGGGTGGACCCGAGCACCCGAATCGTTTCGTTCAGTTGTGAGCGCGCTGTCCGTACCGGGGTCAGATAGGACGAAGCCGACTGCGGAATCAGTGCAACGTCCCGTCCGCGGAAGGACTTGTCGGTGAACACGTCGACCGTCCGGGTGTCGGTCCTGACCGAAATCGAGCCCGTCACCGACGATTCCCTCGGGAGCATCGACATCACGGCAGACGCGAGAATCGATTTGCCACAGC
The DNA here is from genome assembly GCF_002259345.1 of Rhodococcus sp. 06-156-4. Classification (NCBI taxonomy): domain Bacteria; kingdom Bacillati; phylum Actinomycetota; class Actinomycetes; order Mycobacteriales; family Nocardiaceae; genus Rhodococcus; species Rhodococcus sp. 06-156-4. The sequence continues at coordinate 17,145 of NZ_NPGB01000015.1, forward strand.
CGGATTCGCCGACAAGCGCCGTGATGGTACCCCGTTCGACCGAGAGGTCCACGTTGCTGGCCGCGTGCACGACGCCACCGCCGCGCACCGGAATCCTGACGGTCAGATTCTCGATCGTCAGAGCGCTCACAACCGCAGCTCCGATGGCACGGGTGGTGCGATCGACGAGCGCAAGGCCGAGCCCGCCAGCGCCACGGACATCGTTGCGAGCACGAGAATTCCCGCCGGAAACACCAGTGTCCACCATCCTCCGAGGAGCAACGAGCTTCTCGCTTCGGACAACAGAGTTCCGAGGCTCGGCTGGTGCGGTGGAAGTCCGAAGCCCAGGAACGACAACGTCGACTCGTGCCAGATCGCGTGAGGCAACAGGAGTACGACAGCGATCAGGGCTTGCGGCATCACCGCAGGCAGCAGATGCCGCACTGTGACGTGACGTCGACTCGCGCCGGCGAGGATGGCGGCGTCGATGTAGGGCCTGCCCCTCAGTCCGAGTATCTCCGATCGAACGATGCGAGCGACCTGCGTCCAATGTGTGAGTGCGATCGACAGCATCACCGCGGTCGCACTGCCTCGGAACATCGCGACGATGACGATACCGAGCAGCAGATGCGGGAGCGCATTGACGGCGTCGGTGCCCCGCATGACGACCCGGTCGAACCAGCCACCACGGAGTCCGGCCGCTGCACCGACGGCAGTCCCGATCAGCGTGGCGAGCACCGCGCACGACGCGGCGATCAGGAGGGACGTCCGTATCGCGCTTGCGCTGCGTACGAACAGATCTCGGCCTGCCGAATCGGTACCGAACCAGTGCGAGAACGATGGCGCCAACCTTGCTTGCTCGAAATCGGTGATGCGATCGTCGACGCCGGACAACCAGGGAACGCCGACGGCGTACAGCGCGAGGAGCGAGAGAACGGCGACAGCGACGACCGAGCGTCGCCTAGCCATCGGTGTTCACCCGGGGATCCAACACGGCTGCGGACACGTCGGCGATCAGGGAGCCGAGCATGACCGCAACGGTCGTACCGACCGTCAGAACGGCCAGCAACGCCATGTCGAGATCCCGCGCGGACTGAACGAGGGCGCCTGCGATGCCGGGCCACGAGAACACTTCCTCGACGAGTACGGCTCCGACGACGAGCTCCGGTAATCGGGCTCCCACGACGTTGACGAACGGGGCGAGTGAGGCCGGGACGATATGCCGAGTCGTGACCGTCCGGCCCGGAATTCCTCGCGCGACAGCGCCCGCCACGAAGTCCTCACCACGAGAGGTCGATACCGATTCGCGCACCGCCAGCAGCAACCACGGTAGCTGTGACAGGGCGAGCACCGACACCGGAAGCGCGAGGTGTTCGAGCACTCCGACAGGAGTCGGGTCGGCACCCGCCTCGGTGAGTCCTGCTACCGGTAGCCATCCCAGTCCGAGCGCGAACAGCGCAATCGCGCCGAGAGACAGCACGTACGGCGGCACTCCTTGCACAGCTAGGCAGACTCCGGTCGTCACGCGGTCGAGCCATCCTCCGCGACGACTACCGGCAAGGACGCCGAGCACCAGCGCAAGGGTCGCGGCAAGCAGCAGACCGAGTCCTGCGAGCAGCAGAGTCCACGGGACGCGCTCCACCACCACCTGAGTCACTGGTTGTCCGAACGATCTCGACGTTCCCAGATCGCCGGTGAACACGCCCTGTACCCACTGTCCGTACGCGTCGTACCACGAACGGTCCAGACCGAGTTGTTCGGTGAGGACAGCCTTGTCCGCCTCCGATGTCGTGGTGTACCGCACACCCAGGTATGCCACGAGAGGATCGAACGGCGACGCCGCCGCAGCCGCGAACAGCCCGACCGACACGGCCACGCAGACCGGCACCACGAACAGCAGTCGCCTACGCACCATGGCGACGATCGAACGCCGTCGGGCGTGGCGATCCCGCCGAGCCGTCACCCGTCGCCGAAGCAGTGTGGAGGTCACGGTGTTGTCGTCCAGGTCTGCAAGGACCACCATGGTCCCCACGTGACGCCGTGAGAGTGCGGCTCCAGAATCGGGCCCGACACTGTCCAGTCCGAGTCCTTCGCGACGTAGGTGTGATCGAGAAACACCAAGTACACGTACCCCGGATCCTCGACGTAGGCTCGCTGCATGTCGCGGTAGGCACGGTCACGCTCCGCGGTGTCCAGACTTCGACGCCCCCGCTCCAACGCAGCATCGACGTTCGCGTTCGAGTAATCGCTCGCGTTGTCGTACACGCTGCCGACATCGGGGCGAAGAAACACGGAGTTCAACGCGTTGTATGCCTGCGTGTCCGGGTCGTACGGTTCGGAACCACCGCCGAGGAGTGTCCCGTCGTACGAAATCCTGGGATCGATCCGGTCCCAGGACAACGCCTCCAGACTCACGTCGATACCGACCGCCGATGCGTCGGACGCGAAGGCCTGAGCAAGGTCTCGACGTACTGTGTCCGTCGAGTTGTACATCACCGTGAACGCCGCGCGGGTACCGTTCCTGGCGCGCACCCCGTCCGCGCCGAGCCGCCACCCCGCGCCGTCGAGGACACGCGCCGCACTCCCGGGGTCGTACGAGAACACCGCCGACGGTTCGTACGCGTCACCGTAGACCTCCGGGATCGGCGTAGCCGCCGGCCGCCCGAACCCACCCAGGATGCCGTCGACCATCGATTGCCGATTCACCGCGAGGTTCAACGCCATCCGCACGGCCTCGTCCCCCGCCACCGGATTGTCCGTCGGGAGGGACACCCCGCGCCAGTCCGCGGAAGTGTTGGACGCCAGCGACATTCCGTCGCGCCCGCCGATCGACTCGGCGAGCAGTGGAGGAAGGTTCGTACCGTCGATCTCCCCGGCCGCCATGCGTTGGGCGCGCGTGTTGTCGTCCGGCACGTACAGCAGGGTCAATTTCTTCACCTCGGGCGCGCCACCGAAGTACTTCTCGTTCGCCTCGAATATCGCGCGGTCCGGTGTCAGGTCGACGAGAGTGTAGGGTCCGGTGCCGATCGGCGCGGTGTTGAGGCTCGATTCCGCAGCAAGCCCCGGCGTGGCCACCGATTCCGAGGGAACTATGCCGATCAGCAGTTTCGTGGGCAGCGCCGAGTACGGATAGGCGAGACGGAACTCGACCGTACTGTCGTCCACTGCAACGACGTCGCTGATCATGTCGAACGACGACCGCGCTTCCGAAGCCGATGCCGGGTCGAGGATCGCACGGTAGGTTGCCACCACGTCGGCGGCATCGAATTCCGAGCCGTCGGAGAACGTGACGCCGCCGCGCAGCGGCACCGTCCACACCGTCGCATCCGCGTTGGCTGTAGGGATCTCGGTGGCGAGAGCAGGTGTGAACCCAGGGAGACCTGGTGTGCCATCCAGGCGTAGGAGCCCGTCGTACATCTTGGCCTCGCCTGCGGAGCCGTAACCCGCGATCGGGTTGTAGCCACCGAGTTGATACCCGTCGGCGAGGACGATGCCCCCCTCCGACGACACATTTGTCGAACCGGTGGGCGCACCGCAGGACGCGAGCGCGAGGATGCAGACCGCTCCCGCGGCGCAGCGATGTCCGAAACGTGTGTTCATCTACCTTCTTCGTTCGTACGGAAGTTCAAATGTACAAACGTTCAGATGAAAATGCGCGTCGGCGGTGCACTCACTCGCGACGCAATTCGGCGGCCGACGCCGGTCCGATCGCGACAGATCGGGTCGAGTCGTTCGACCACTGGGACCACGAACCCGGGTACAGGGCCGCCTCCATGCCCAGAATGTTCAAGCCCGCGATCACATGAGCGGCGGTGACTCCAGATCCGCAGTACACAGCGGCAACGTCGGTGCCGTCCCCCACGTGGTCGGTCAGCGCCGATCGAAGCTCGTCGTCGGCAAGAAATGTCCCGTCCTCCGCCAGCAGAGCGCTGGTCGGGAAATTCTTCGCGCCTGGAATGTGACCGGCCTTCGGATCCACCGGTTCGACCTCGCCTCGAAAGCGTTCGGCTGCGCGTGCGTCCACAAGTCGGCCCGACTCGGCGAACCGTGCCGCGCCATCGGCATCCACCGTTGTGAGGCTGCCTGCACTCAGCGTCACGTTGCCGGATTCGACCGATGCCTCGCCCGATTCGACTGGACGATGCGATCGGGTCCACGCAGCGAAACCGCCGTCGAGGATCCGCACGTTCGCGACCCCGGCCCACCTCAGTAGCCACCACGCCCGCGCCGCCGACGTAGTCGGACCCGCGTCGTACACGACGACGTCGTCTCCGTTGTCCAATCCCCACCGACGGGCGGACGCCTGAAGATCGGCGATGTCCGGCAACGGGTGCCGCCCTGCTTCCGGCCCCGCATTCCCGGCGAGTTCGGTGTCCAGGTCCACGTAGACTGCGCCCGGTATGTGCGACTGCCGGTACAGCTCGTGGCCGTCGCTTCGTCCGAGTGCCCACCGCACGTCGAGAACCACGACGAGTCCGTCCGCCGACGCGGCACGACCGAGTTCCTCGACGCTGACGAGCACCGAACTGCGGGATGTCTGCGAAGTCATCTTTTCTGTCCTATGGTTGGTGAGACTAAGACCTTTCGATCAGTGCTTGACCAGGTCCAATGCGAACTCGATGTATGCGGCTGCGACGTCCTCCGGTCGCTCGTTGCGCGCGGTGTCGAACCACTGGGCCACGGCGACGCACATCGCCACGACGGCGCGTGCGGCCTCACGCGGCCTTGTGGTGCCGAACAACCCCTGCTCCACCCCCGCGTAGACCTCGGCATCCACCATGCGCTGGACCTCGACGCGTTTGGCTGCGATGCGCGAGTAATTGGAGTCCTCGAGACTACGCATTTCACTGGACCCGATGAATCCGAGCTCCTTGCGGTAACTGTGATATAGCGTCAGGCTCTCGATCAGCCGGGCGAATCGACTGATCGGAGAATCTCCTTCCACCTCGTCACGGGCGGCGGTGACACGACGTAGGAGGTCGGTCATCGTGAGCTCGAAGATGGCTACGAGCATTGCCTGTTTACTCGGGTAATAGTGGTAGAGAGCGGATACACTCGAGTTCGCTTCCTCGGCTATGTCGCGAATGGAAGAGCCCTCGTATCCCTTCCGCACGATGCACGCCACCGCAGCTCGCAGCACGACGTCCATGTCGAGCTCACCGTACTCACGCCAGTTCGGGGGCCGATCTCCAGCAGCGTTCGAGTTCGCGCTGCCGGACGCTGCTGGGGCGCCCGTGAACAGATCGCCGGGCGCGATGTCGAGGACAGTCGCGATAGCGTGCAAACGATCGATGCTCATCGTGGTTCGACCGGTCTCGAGAGCCGTGATGGTAGCCGGGCTCAGGTCCAGCCGGCGCGCCAGCTCCCGGAGGGATATCCCCTGCTGAGTACGCATGTCCCTGACCCGGGCACCGACATACGCGCCGGGACTGGTCGACGATTCTGCACTGGTCATGCGTTCAGCCTACCAACCCACTGCCGTTCACCAGCACTGAACAGCGGTGCCGGGTCCACCTGTTCTGCGGTTGATCCCCTCGTTCTGGCACCCCGCACCGTGCCGGATCGATCATCTGCCGGCGAAACGGCCGATACGGCCTTGGGCATCGTCGGACGTACCGACCCTGGCGATCGTCTCGGCTTCGTCGTCCAGATGCTCCTGATACGACGACGTCATTGCCTTGCGCATCAGCCGCCGTGTTTCACCGAGTGCCGGATGGGCGCCGGCAACGAGGGTTGCCGCCAGTTCTTCTGCGCGGGTGGTGATGTCGGAATCGTCCACGAGGTCGGTGATCAGGCCCGTGTCGAGCGCTTCCTGGGCGGAGACGACGCGGGATGTCAGCAACATCCGAGCGGCATTGCGTGCGCCCACGACCGCCGGCAGCAGCGCGGACACTCCGCAATCCGGAGACAGACCCACGCCCGAGTACGCCGCGGCGAACTTGCTCGACGGCCCGGCGACGACGAAATCGGAAGCGAGAACGAGGCCGAGCCCTGCACCCGCGGCCGAACCCTGCACGGCAGCAACGACGATGACCGGCAGCGTGTCGAGCTTCGCCAGTGCCCGGTGAACCACACCGGCCAGATCGCGTAGAAATCCGGGAGTGTCCTCCGCCGCCGCCATCTGCCGTACGTCGCCACCGGCGCAGAAGTTCTTGCCGTCTCCGCTCAGCAGGACCACGCGGACCGACGGGTCCGCGGCGACATTCTCGACTGCTCGTTCGAACGCCTCGGCCAGATCCGTATCGATGGAGTTGGACGCGGCGCCGCGCGAGAGACGGATGCGAGCAAGCGCGCCGTCTGTCGAGTAAATCACCGGCTCGTCGACGATCGCGTCGGTCATCGTGGTGCCATACGGATGGCGCCGTCCAATCGGATGACCTCACCGTTCAGCATCGGGTTCTCGACGATGTGGCGTACGAGCGCACCGAACTCGTCCGGGTCACCCAGCCGCGACGGGTGTGGCACCTGCGCACCGAGAGATGCCCGTGCGTCTTCCGGCAGCGTCTTCAGCAGAGGTGTGTCGAAGATTCCCGGTGCGATGGTCGCGACACGGATCTGGTGACGCGCGAGCTCACGGGCGATGGGGAGAGCCATCGACACGATGCCGCCCTTGGATGCCGCGTAGGCAGGCTGACCGATCTGGCCGTCGAACGCCGCCACGGACGCAGTGTTCACGATGACGCCCCGCTCGCCGTCGACACTGTCGGTGGCCGCAATCCTCTCTGCTGCAAGGCGAATGACGTTGAACGTGCCGAACAGGTTGATCCGAACGATACGTTCGAAGTCCTCGAGGGGAAGCGGGCCGTTCTTGCCGAGGACCTTTCCGGGAGGGCCGACGCCTGCGCAGTTCACCACGACTCGGAGCGGTCCCTGCTCCGACAGTACGTCCAGTGCCTGCGACACGTCCTCGGTCGAAGTCACGTCTCCGGGAAGGAACGTGACGGAACCCGCGTGTGCTTGCGCGACGGCCTCACCGGGTGATCCCGGCAGGTCGAGGATGCCCACATGAGCTCCTGCAGCCACGAGCGCCTCGGTGGTGGCCAGTCCGAGACCGGACGCACCTCCCGTGACCAATGCGGTGATGTTGTCGGTCTTCAACGAAAAGCTCCTGTTCTGTGTCCACGACGAGTGTGTTCCGTCATGAGTACTGGTTCGGATCGTGCACGGGCGGGGGAAGCAGTCCGGTCGGACCGCGGCGATGTCAGCGTGGATCGACGAAGATGTCGTAGTCGAGTGGTTCGACTCCCCCGTACTGCTGCAGGTCCGTGACTCCGGCCTCGGCCAGCACGTCGACATCGATGGTCGTTCGTCCCGTTCGGCGGCTCGGGCGGTGGGCCAGCAGCAGCGCCGCTGCATCCGCCATGATCTGCGGATCGCGCGCGTGCGAAGTGCCTTCTTCTCCGCCCAGCAGGTTCTTGACGGCAGCGGTTGCGATCGTGGTCTCGGGCCACAGGCAGTTGCTTGCAATACCGAACTCGGCGAACTCGGCGGCGAAACCGAGTGCAAGCAGGGTCATTCCGTATTTTCCGAGCATGTACCCGGGATGTTTGCCCAACCATTCGTTCGACATGTTCATCGGTGGAGACAGCGTCAGAACCTGCGCGGAATCGGACTTCTTCAGGTGCGGAAGGCACGCCTGCGTCAGCGCAAACGTCCCGCGCACGTTGACCTGCTGAATGAGGTCGAACCGTTTGAGCGGCAGGTCCTCTGTCTTCGCGAGATTCAGCACGCTCGCATTGTTGATGCAGAAATCGATTCCGCCGAACGTGTCCATCGCGGTCTGGGCAGCTCGCTGAACGTCGGCGTCGATGCGCACGTCTCCGACGACTCCGACGGCCTTCCCGCCTGCGGCCTCGATCTGTTCGACGGCGGAGTGAATGGTCCCGGGAAGCCGGGGGTCCGGGTTGTCGGTCTTGGCCAGCAGGACCAGGTTGGCACCACCCTTCGCCAGCTGTGTGGCGATGGCCAAGCCGATTCCGCGGCTGCCACCGGACATCACCGCGGTGAGTCCGTCGAAGCGTAGGTCGCTCATGATGTTCCTCCGTCAGATTCGTTCGATGATCGTCGCGTTGGCCATGCCGCCGCCTTCGCACATGGTCTGCAGGCCGTACCGACCGCCCGTGTGCTCCAGGTAGGTCAGCATCGAGGCCAGAAGTCGACCGCCGGACGCTCCGAGGGGATGCCCGAGCGCGATCGCGCCGCCTGCGGGGTTCAAGCGCTCGGGATCGGTGTCGAAGTGGCTCTGCCACAGCAACGGAACCGGCGCGAACGCTTCGTTGACCTCGTACGCGTCGATCCGGTCGAGCGTCAGACCCGACTTGGCGAGAATCTTCTCGGTTGCCGGAATCGGACCGGTCAGCATCAGGAGCGGATCACTACCTGCGACGCTGAAGCTGTGGAACCGAGCGCGGGGGGTCAACCCGAGCGCCGACGCCTTCTCCTCGCTCATGATGAGGGCCGCCGACGCGCCGTCGGTCAGTGGCGAGGAGTTTCCGGCGGTGATCGACCAGTCGATCTCCGGGAACCGGGCGGACATCTCGTCGGTGCGGAACACCGGACGAAGCGATGCCAACGACTCTGCAGTAGTGGACGATCGGACGGTCTCGTCGACGCTCACCAATATGTCGTTTCCTAATGCGTCCGTGGTCCTGACAGGCACGATCTGGTCTGCCTGCAGGCGCTCGGCTGCCTGCGACGCGAGCCGATGCGAGCGGGCTGCGTACGCGTCCAGTTCCTCACGACCGAACTTCCACCGTGCTGCGATCAGTTCGGCTCCGATGCCCTGTGACACGAGCCCCTCGGGGAATCGTGCCTTCAACGGTCCCACGTTGGGATCGGCGCCCCCGACGTTCGAGAACATCGGGGCTCGGCTCATCGACTCCACACCGCAGGCGATGACGATGTCGTACGCACCCGCGGCGACGCCTTGAGCTGCGAATGCTGCGGCCTGCTGGCTGGAACCGCACTGGCGATCGATGGTGGTGGCCGGTACGGATTCGGGAAATCCGGCAGCAAGAACAGCGGTACGAGCGATGTTCACGGCCTGCTCGCCGGACTGGGTGACGCAGCCTGCGATGACGTCGTCGACGAGAGCCGGGTCGAGATCGTGCTTGCGAACCAGCTCCGCCAACAGATCGGCGAGAAGGGTGGCCGGGTGTACCGATGACAGCGAACCGCCGGGCTTGCCCTTGCCCGACGGTGTGCGGATGACATCGACGATGACTGCTGTGCTCATGGGAATTCCTCGCTGGAGTTGATCGAATATCAGAAGCCGAGAAGCTCGGACACGTAGCCCCGAGCTCTGGATGCGTCGAAGGACCGTGCAATCTGCATCTTTTCGGCCTCGGCCGAACCTTCTGCATGGGTAGCGAGTACCGACTGGTACCCACCCCAGCTGCCGGTGCAGAGATCGCCGATCAGATTGATCAGCCGAAGTCTTTGCTCGGCCGGAACTGCTGCCGCGAAGTACTTCTCGAGGACCTTGCGGGTGTCGGGGTCTGCCCAGTCGCCCGCGCCGGGCCCTGTGGCCACCAGTCCGCCTGCGAGGTCGAGAACCGCTGCGGTCGCCGCATGGAATCCATGTGCGAAGTGATACTTGGCCATGTTCACAGCGAGAGGGTCGGGCAGCTGAACGCCGTTGTCGCCCTGTGTCGACCGGATCGCGGCGAGTTGGCCGAAGCCACGAACGGTTTCTGTGTACGAAATCAGCTCGGTCAACTTGCTTTTCACGTGACCGGCCTTGGAGATTCCGTTGGCCTCGGCGACCATTGTCGCCGATCCGACGAGCAGGTCGAGCAGAGGCAACTTGTAATTGATGGCGGTGTACCGGTGGTAGTCGACGAATGCGATCGCAAGCGGACCTGCCAGTTCGGGTTGCCGAGCGAGGAACACGCGGTTCTTCGGGACCCGAACGTCGTCGAAGACGGTCAGGCTCTCCAGGAGCTTGTGCTTGGAGGAGAGCGGGTGGGTGAACTCGTCCCTGTCTCCGTGCAGGTAGGGCGAGACGTACAGGGTGAGCCCGGGTGTGTCCACCGGCACAGCGAAGCTGAGTGCATAGTCCGCGTCCGCGGGACCCATTGCGCGCGTGGGCAGGACCAGGATTTCGTCTGCGTTCGCGGAGAAGGAGGTGTGCACCTTCGCGCCACGAACCGTGATCGTCTCGGCGTCCTCGTCGACGATGTGCAGGTACAGATCGGGATCGGCCTGCTGATGTGGTGCGAGCATCCGGTCGCCCTTGACGTCGGTCTGTGCGACCGCGATCGCGACGTCGTTCGCGCAGCAATGCTCGTAGAACGCCTTGGCGTTCTCCAATCCCTCCCCGGACAGAGCCCGCAGGAGACCGAACAGTGCGTCGCTACCGACCTCCTTCAAGACGATCGTGCCAGTGCCGAGTTTGCACACACTTTCGATCAGCCGCCCGCGACGCTCGATGTCCTCGGCGGTACGTGGTACTCGATAGAACGCGGTGTACGGACCCTGTCCATCGTCGGCGATGGCCAGATCGGGTTCGAGTTCCGCAATGTCGTACGCAAGCCCCGAGTGAGAGATCGCCGTGTCGAACTCGGAGAACGCCGTGACGTCGTCGACCTTCTGGCCCTGGTACACGACGTTACGGCCGTCTCGCAGCCCCTCTCGGTACTGGCGTGCTGTGCGAATGCCCATCTGACGAACCTCTCGGAAGTGACTTGCACACGACTACAACGGTACAACAGACCGTTCAATCGTTCGACTTCTGTTTAGTTTGTCAGCGGTGCATTTATGTGTCAACGTCTGAATTCCAAACCTCGACCTTGATACTCGCGGAGTGCGACCCCGATCGTTGATACGGTTGCATCGATCGAACGTTCTCTGTTCAGCGAAAGGCATGCCATGTATCCCGGGGCCCACGTTGCGACCCACCCGAGCAAAGCTGCTGTAGTCATGGCCGAAACCGGTGAGACAGTGACGTTTGCCGAACTGGAATCCCAGTCCGTCCGCATTGCTCGCTATCTGCGCGACGCCGGACTTCGCGTAGGCGACCACATTGCGCTCGTCAGCGACAACACGGTCAGGGTGTTCGAAGTGTATTGGGCTGCGCTCCGGTCAGGTCTGTACATCACTGCCGTCAACCGTCATCTCACCCCCGCCGAGATGGCGTACATAGTCGACGACTGCGGAGCCCGCGCTGTCATCACCTCCGCTGCGCTCGGGGACACTGCCACGAAGGTTGCCGACTTGGTCGACGGCGTGGACATCCGCTTGGCCTTCGGGGGTCCGGTTCCGGGGTTCGACGACCTCGACGACGCGATCGTCGACCTGTCGGACGAACCCTTGGCCGATCAGCCGCGCGGCGCGGACATGCTGTACTCCTCCGGAACCACGGGCAAGCCCAAGGGGATCGAGCCGTCACTTCCGAATCGGCAGATCGAAGAACCCGGAGACACGATGGCTGCGTTGGCGTCGACGATCTGGAGTGTGGATTCGTCGACGGTCTATCTCTCGCCGGCCCCTCTCTACCACGCTGCTCCCCTTCGCACCGCCGCAGCGGTACAGGCTCTCGGCGGAACGGTCGTCGTGATGGGGAAGTTCGATGCCGAGCGCGCACTGTCCTACATCGAGAAGTTCGCTGTCACGCACAGTCAGTGGGTGCCGACAATGTTAGTTCGTATGCTGAAACTCCCCGACGAGGTCCGAGCGAAGTACGACTTGTCGACGCTGCGGGTGGCGATCCATGCAGCGGCGCCCTGCCCGGTCGACGTCAAACACGCCATGATCGAGTGGTGGGGGCCGATTCTCGTCGAGTACTACTCCTCCACCGAACTGGCCGGATTGACGAGCATCACATCTGCGGAGTGGCTGAAGAAGCCCGGTTCGGTCGGTAAGGACGGGTTTCTGGGCACAGTGCGCATCTGTGGTCCTGACGGCGAGGTCCTGCCTCCCGGCGAAATCGGCGACGTCTATTTCGAACGAGACGTCATGCCGTTCGCCTATCACAACGACCCTGCCAGGACGAAGAGCGCACAGCACCCACTGCACGAGAACTGGTCCACAACAGGGGATGTCGGCTACCTCGACGAGGATCGCTATCTGTTCCTCACCGATCGTGCAACGTTCATGATCATCTCCGGTGGGGTGAACATCTATCCGCAGGAGATCGAGAACGTCCTGGCCTCGCATCCGAGCATCCTCGATGTTGCTGTGATCGGCGTACCCGACCCGGAAATGGGCGAGCAGGTGCTCGCCGTCGTGCAGTTGCTGCCCGGTGTCGAATCTTCCGACGAACTGGCCGAGTCGATCCTGAGCGAGGCACGAAACTCGTTGGCACGGTACAAAGTTCCGCGTCACATCGTCTTCACTTCGGACCTCCCGCGCACACCGACGGGCAAGCTCGTCAAGGGACGCCTGAAGGGCAAGTACGACAGCGTCGTACTTGGATGACCACAACATCGGACCGCCCGAAAACGGGAAGTTCGTTGCCCTGGGATTCACCGATGCGGCAGGACCTCCACCTGCGCTCGAGGGCCGGCGCTCCGACGGTCTCGACGAGATCCTCCCGCAGTGTGCAGCAGGTGCACCCGTAGCTGAGCTCGACGAGTTTCGTCGTGGTCATCGCCTTCGTCGGTCTCACGTGGGCGATCGCATGGAAACTCGCATCGACGGACGATCCGCGCGACAGTTCACGGGTCGACGCCGCCGAGCTCGCATTGATCAGGAAGGACGCCGGCATCGAGCAGCGCACTGCGCAGGAAATTGCCGGTGCGAGCCACTCGGCCTGGCGGGCAGTGGTTCAGCCCTCCGTGCTCGCAATCGCGTTGTCCCTGTTCTGCTACAACTACATCCTGTTCTTCTTCATGACGTGGTTCCCCGACTATCTCGTCGACGCGCAAGGCGTCAGCCTCCGTGACATGTCTTTGTTCACCACCGTCCCGACCGTCACCGGCGTCATCGTCGCGGGCGACCACTACGGCAGCGCCTTCGCGACCGCCGGTGCGCTCGGCATCGTCGGTGCGGTCATCGTTCTTGTTCTCGTCCGGCAACGCGAGCATGCAGACGTTTCAACCGAATCGAGCACCACGTCGAACCCCTGAAACAGCTACAACGGGCACCGAACGGGTGAGCCGGCAACCCCTACACATCGAAGGCGCCTGCGAGCGAGGGCGGGCTCCTCCCACACGGCCGATATCTGCACCACTTCTGGACTCTTACCAGCGCACCCCAGGAGTGTTGCAAACTCCGCCGAATCCAAGCTTGCTCACGAAGTAAATGTATGCCCATAATGTGGGTGACAGTGTGGCGCGTCACAGCCAAGTTTCCTCCATGACGCCACTCACAACTCGTGGGAAGACCAACCGATGTCCGACATGTGGATCGTGATCAACACCGCCATAGCAGTGCTGGCGGTCGTTATCTTCATCGTGCGCTTTCGTTTCAACCCCGTCGTTTCGCTCGTCCTCGGTGCCGCCTACCTCGGCCTCGCCACCAAGCTGGGCGTCGAGAAGACGGTCGACACCATTGCCGGCGGTTTCGGCGAAATCATGGCCGAAGTCGGCCTGCTCATTGCATTCGGCGTTCTCATGGGCTCCGTGCTCCAGGAGATGAACGCCATTCAACGGCTGGTGGGCACACTGCTGCGCATCTTCGGCCCGAAACGGATGCCGTACGCGTTGTCGCTGACGATCGCGACCGTACTTCAATCCATCTTCCTGGACGTTCTGCTCGTCATCTCTGCACCACTCGCCCGGAACCTCGGACCCAAGATCGGTAAGTACGGCACCGCCCGCATGGCCACGGCGCTGGCCATCGCACTCGAGTGCGGCATCGTGTTCATGGTTCCCGGTGTTGCCGCCCTGGCTCTTGCGGGCCTACTCGGTGTGCCGCTCGGCAAGATGATGATCTACGGACTCATCCTCATCGTCCCCGTCGTCGTGCTCTCGGTCGCGATCATGTCGTTCGTCTTCCGTCACGGCTGGTGGAACGAGGAGAAGGACGAGGAGCAGGTCGCGGTCATCGACGAGACGGTCGGGCCCATCGACGGTGCGGACACGAACGACGAGCTGGGCGGAACGCCCGCTGCAGGAGGTTCCGTCAGCGGTACGTCGAACGACGGTGCGTCCGGAAACGGTGGCTCGGGCGCGGTCGGTGTCGCCGAGAAGGTGCGTGCGGAAAAGCAGACCCGCCTCATCGTGTTGCTCTCCCCGTTGCTGCTCTCGCTTTTCCTGATCGCCACCGGCGCGGTCTTCGAAGTCGCCGAACTTTCCCAGCCCATCGTGGAGTTCGTAGCGAGCCCGGTCATCGCTCTGCTGTTCGGTCTCGTCGGTACGTGCCTGATCGGCCGGTACCACGTCGGGCAGAAGCGCGTCGAGAAGGCGTTGGCACGAGGATTCGCCGAGAGTGGGCAGATCCTCATCCTCACCGGTGTCGGCGGATCGTTGGCGGCAGTCATCAACGAGGCAGGACTCGGTGAGATTCTGGGGCAGTACTTCACCGCGAGCACCGCAGCGCCGTTGTTGATGGTGTGGGTCATCGCTGCCGCACTGCACATCGCCGTCGGCTCCGTCACGATCTCCGCCATCACCTCGGCCGGAATCCTGGCCCCTGTCGCGCCGCTGATCGGACTAGACCCCGTCTTCATCGCTCTTGCGGCAGGCGCCGGTTCACTGTTCGCGGTTCACGTCACGAGCAACACCTTCTGGCTACTGCAGTCACTGATGGGCCAGACCACCCGCGGAACGCTCAAGACGTGCTCGGTCGGCGTGTCCGTCGCCTCCGTGATCGCCATCCTGCTGATCATGCCGATGAGCCTCGTACTGTGACACCCGACTCGAGCCGCACGGACCGTGCACACGACCAGAATGCAGTGCCGAGTACCGAAAGGAACACCATGACCGACCAAGCCCTACCACTGAGCGGAGTACGGGTACTCGAGCTCGGTAACTACATCGCCGCACCGACTGCTGCCCGTATGCTGGCCGATTTCGGCGCCGAGGTGATCAAGGTCGAGCGACCGGGCACCGGCGACGAACTCCGCAACTGGCGTCTGTACTCCGGCACCACCTCGATGCTCTACCGCACGATCAATCGCAACAAGAAGTCCATCGTTCTCGATCTTCGAACCGACCAGGGCCGGCAGGACGTCATCGACCTCGCCGAGAAATGCGACATCGTTCTGGAGAACTTCCGCCCAGGGACGCTCGAAAAATGGGGAATCTCGCCGGAAGTTCTCAGCCGCAAGAATCCCGACCTCATCATCACCAGGATCTCCGCATTCGGACAGACCGGACCCATGTCCGAGCGTCCCGGATTCGCCGCAGTTGCCGAGGCATACGGGGGTTTCCGCAACCTCGTCGGCGATCCCGACCGACC
The DNA here is from genome assembly GCF_002259345.1 of Rhodococcus sp. 06-156-4. NCBI lineage: Bacteria > Bacillati > Actinomycetota > Actinomycetes > Mycobacteriales > Nocardiaceae > Rhodococcus > Rhodococcus sp. 06-156-4. Next base: position 32,466 of record NZ_NPGB01000015.1, read on the forward strand.
ACCGGTGCGCGTCGGAGTCTCGATCGGCGATTCGATCGCAGGTCTCTACGCGGCGTTCGGATGCGTCATGGCCCTGTTCCAACGGCAGACCGCGAAATCCACTCTGTCTCTGACACAACGGTCCATCGACGTGGCCCTGAACGAATCCATCCTGTCGATGATGGAATCCCTGATTCCGGACTATCTTGCCTACGGCGTCGAACGCGAACGCGTCGGAGGCCGCATGGAGGGCATCGCACCGTCGAACGCCTACCCGTGCAACGACGGTCACTCCATCATCATCGCGGGTAACGGCGATGCGATCTTCCAGCGCTACATGGAGACCATCGAGCGACCCGACCTGGGCGCAGATCCCGACCTCCAGTCCAATGCCGGCAGATGGAAGCGTCGCGACGAGCTCGACGCCGCGATCAGTGCGTGGACCGGGTTGCATTCTCGTGACGACGCCCTGAAGCTCCTCGATGCTGCCGGTGTTCCGTCCGGCCCGATCTACACTGCCGCCGACGTGGTGGCAGACGCGCAGTACAACGCGCGCAACATGATTCAGAACTTTCAGGTCGACACCGGTGACAGTGAACCGGCGGACGTCGGTTTCGTGGGCATCGTTCCCGTCATCGGCGACACGTCGCTACCGATCCGATCCGTCGGCCCCGAGCTGGGCGAACACACAGCAGAAGTACTGAAGAACCTCCTGGGTAGAGAATCCGAAGAGATAGGCGCCTGATGTACACGTTCACTCCCACAGCGCACTTGCGCGACGTCACGTTGCGCGACGGACTCCAGCTGACGGGCAAGTTGCTCTCCGTCGAACGCAAGCTCGACATCACCCGACAGCTCATCGCTCTCGGTGTGCCCGAGATCGAGTTGGGCTCGCTCGCCAGACCGGACAAGGTTCCCCCGATGGCGGGAACACTCGAGCTGATCGGCGAACTGACACCGGAAGAGCTCGAGCGGTGCTGGGTGTGGGTCGCCACGCCGCGCCACGTCGAGAAGGCCGCAGCGGCCGGTGCACGTAATTTTCAGTACTGTCTGTCGGCGTCGGATGCACACAATCAGGCCAACATCGGCCGTTCGACGGAGACCTCGATCGCCGCGATGCCCGACGCCACCGCGATCGCCGAGTCGGTCGGGGGCAAGATCGAACTGTGCATCGCCACGTCGTTCACCTGCCCGTTCGACGGCCACGTTCCCGAGGATCGCGTACTGTCCATCGCCAACGACGACAGAACGGCCGGATCGGTCGACATCGTCATCTGTGACACTCTCGGACAGGCCGTTCCCGCTCAGGTGACATCGCTCGTTCAGCGAGTTGCTGCCGAGTCCCCGCAGCGACGCATCGTCTATCACGGTCACGACACGTGGGGCCTCGGGGTTGCGAACACGCTCGCCGCGATCACTGCAGGTGCCACTCTGGTCGACGGGTCCCTCGGCGGTCTCGGGGGTTGCCCGTTCGCTCCCGGTGCGAGCGGAAACACCTCGACCGAGGACATCCTCTTCGCCACTCGTCCGGACTGGTTCGACCCCGATAAACTCGCCACCATGGTCGAACTATCGGAGAAACTGCTTGCCGAGCTCGGTGAACCCATGCGGTCCAAGACCGTTCAGGGTGCACGCTCGAGTCGCGGCACCCGCACCGAGGGCACCGGATCCGCCAACGCATTCGAGTGGGTCATATGAGCAAGATTCTGGTCACGACCCCCATCCCGGCTCCCGGCATGGACATCCTGGCTGCAGCCGGTGAGGTCGAGGTGCTCGCGCTCGATCACGCGGGCCTCGTCGAACGATGTGCGTCGGGTGAGTATTCGGTCGTCGTGTCCCAACTTCGCGACAAATTCGACGCCGAGTTGCTGGAATCGGCCAAGCTCACCGGAATATCCAATTACGCAGTCGGATTCGACAACATCGACGTGGCAGCGGCAACCGCGCGCGGCATCACCGTCGGAAACACCCCTGGTGTGCTGACCGACTCGACGGCAGACATCGCGTTGCTGCTCATGCTGTCGACGGCACGCCGCGCGGTGGAGGCGGACAGCCTCGTGCGATCCGGAGGCTTCACCGGCTGGGCACCCGAGTTCATGCTCGGCACGGACGTGTCCGGGCGGGTTCTCGGCCTCGCCGGTTTCGGCCGGATTGCGCGCGCGACGGCGCGGCGTGCACTCGGTTTCGGTATGCAGGTCAAGTTCTGCCCACGTCCACCGTCGGATCGAGACGTCAGCGACGCCGAACTCGGTGAATTCGCCGGGCGCGTCGAGCACGTGACGTGGGACGAGCTGGTGACGACAAGTGACTTTCTGTCCCTTCACGTTCCGCTGAACGACGCGACGCATCACCTCGTCGACGCCGACGTGATGAAGGCGATGAAGGACTCGGCGATTCTGATCAACACAGCGCGCGGACCCGTCGTGGACGAGGCCGCGCTCGTGGAGGCACTCGGACACCGAACGATCGCCGCTGCAGGACTGGATGTGTTCGAACGCGAGCCTGCACTTGCGCCGGGTCTCGCGGAGCTCCCGAACGCTGTGCTACTCCCGCATGTGGGCAGCGCGACGGTGTCGGTGCGGTCGGAAATGGCCAGATTGTGCGCCGAGAACGCCGCCGCAATGTTCGGAGGTTCCCTTCCTCCGCACCCGGTCAACCCCGAAGCGTGGACTCACGCCGGGTAGCGACCACCGAGAGTTCGGGTGATCTGCTCGGCGTGCGAGACCAGCAGATCCACCCACTCCTCGCATTTCGAGAGAGGCATCCGGAGTGTCGGGCCACTGATCAACACGGCGCCGATGACGTCGGCCGCGGAATTGAACACCGGGGCCGACAATCCGGATGCTCCTGTGTCCCGCTCGCCCGTCGTGATGGCGTAACCGTCGGATCTGGTTTTCCGCAGCAGTTCCCGAAGAATGTCGGTATCGGTCACCGTTCGGTCCGTCACCGGCTGAAGTTCCTGTGCCAGAATCTCTTCCGCCAAGTCGTCGTCGTACGCAAGCAGCACTCGCCCCGCAGAACCCGCGTTCAACGGAGCGATCTTGCCCACGTACATGTCGCGCCGGAGGGGATGCCGCGTCTCCGCCAACGCGACACACACTCGATAGTTCTGTTCCGCTCGAAAAAAGCACGTCGTCTCGGTGGTCTCGTCCCGCAAGTTCTTCAGGATCGGGGTCACGATGGACAACACGTCGAGGTCCTTGGCGGCAGTCGCGGCCCAGTAGGACATTCGCACGCCGATCCGAATCCGGTCGCCGCTTCGATCGAGAAAACCCTGTTGCACCAGGTTGGTGACCAGCCGCTGAACCGTCGACGTCGGAAGACCGGTGGCGTGCTGGATTTCACCCAGTGTCAACGACGGACGATCGAAGGAGAAGGCGTCGAGGATCTCGGTGATCTTGCCCAGAACGAGCAAGGGCTGCTGCTTGGATCCCGAAGAGTTGTCCGTGCTCACACCTCAAATGTATCCCGATATGCCGCTACGGTCCGACACATTCGAACCGGAGTAGCGGCCCGCATTCTTGCGCGTCAGCGATCGATGCCGAGCGCGCCGACGGTCATTCCCCGCAGCAGCGGGCGGACGTTCTTGGACCGCGTGCGACCGGCGCTGTAGGGAGTCGAGTTGATCAAACCGAACACCGCGTGCGCTTTTGTGCGAGCATCGCTTTCGCTGAGGTTCGTGTCGTGAGCCCTCAGTTGGGCAACCCATAGCTCAACGTATTCGCGCTGCATCCGGCGCACCTTTCGCCGGGCTGCGTCCGGCAAATTCTGCAGGTCGCGGTCCTGGATTCGAATGAGCGCCGGGGATTCGAAGGCGAAGTCGAGGTGGAACTCGATCAGGTCGTCCAGCACGGTACGACCTGCAGGCTCGCGCTCTGCTACTCGCCGTCCACCGTCGAGTAGGTACTCCGAAATTCCGACGAGAAGTTCCACGAGAACGGACTCCTTGTTGGGAAAGTGCCGGTAGACGGCCGGCCCACTGACACCCACTGCAGCGCCCAGATCTTCGAGCCGCACGGATGCGAAACCGCGGTCGGCGAACAGTTCGGCCGCCGCGGAGAGTAGCTGCGCACGCCGTTCCGCCTTGCGGCGCTCGCGCAGCGTTTCCGGCTTGGACTCGCCTTCCACGGTCTGTTCGGCCATCGATTCCCCTCCCCATCCTGGACAACTCGGTTAATTCTAGTTTACTATAAGTTCAGTTATTTCTAGTTAACTGAAATCATTCGTTTCGCAGGATCGGACCGAAGGCGCGCACCACATGGCACATGAACCCAACGCCAGCAGGGCAGAACACCAGCTCCTCACCGCCGAACTCTCCGAACGCCTCGCCGGCGCCGCGCTCGGCGGTAGCGAGAAGTCGAGAGAACGTCACGTTGCCCGAGGCAAGCTGCTCCCCCGCGATCGCGTGAACGAACTGCTCGACCCGGGAAGCCCCTTCCTCGAGATCGCTCCGCTCGCAGCCAACGGCCTGTACGACGACGAGTGCCCGGGCGCAGGGGTCATTGCGGGAATCGGCAGGGTGTCGGGGCGCGAGTGTGTCGTGATCGCCAACGACGCAACGGTCAAGGGCGGCACGTACTACCCGATGACGGTCAAGAAGCACTTGCGTGCCCAGGAGATCGCGCTGCAGAACACCCTGCCGTGCATATATCTGGTCGATTCCGGCGGTGCGTTTCTCCCCCGCCAGGACGAGGTGTTTCCTGACCGCGACCACTTCGGCCGCATCTTCTTCAATCAGGCCACCATGAGCGCCAAGGGAATTGCGCAGATCGCTGCGGTGATGGGGTCGTGCACCGCCGGCGGCGCGTACGTTCCGGCCATGAGCGACGAGGCCGTCATCGTCAGGAATCAGGGAACCATTTTTCTCGGTGGTCCGCCCTTGGTCAAGGCGGCCACCGGGGAGATCGTCACGGCCGAGGAGCTCGGCGGCGGTGACGTGCACTCCAAGGTCTCCGGTGTCACCGACCATCTGGCCGAGGACGATCGCGACGCACTGGACCGAGTGCGCAAGATCGTCTCGACGCTCGGACCTCGCACCCCGCGCCCGTGGGACATCGTGACGCCCCGTGAACCGATCGCAGACCAGCACGAGTTGTACGACGTGGTCCCCACGGACCCACGAACTCCGTACGACGTGCGCGAAGTGATCACCCGAGTCGTCGACGCAGGTGAGTTCGACGAGTTCAAGGCCGAATACGGTAAGACTCTCGTCACCGGCTTCGCGCACATCCACGGTCATCCCGTCGGTATCGTCGCCAACAACGGTGTTCTCTTCTCCGAATCGGCGATGAAGGGCGCCCACTTCGTCGAGCTCTGCGACAAGCGCAGCATCCCACTCGTGTTCCTGCAGAACCTCTCCGGCTTCATGGTCGGGCGCGACTACGAGGCGGGCGGAATCGCCAAACACGGTGCCAAGATGGTGACTGCCGTCGCGTGTGCCCGCGTTCCGAAGTTGACCGTCGTGATCGGCGGATCGTACGGCGCAGGCAACTACTCGATGTGCGGGCGCGCCTACTCCCCCCGCTTCCTGTTCATGTGGCCCAACGCGCGCATTTCCGTCATGGGCGGCGAGCAGGCCGCGTCGGTGTTGGCGACCGTGCGCAGCGACCAACTCGATGCCGCGGGCAAGCCCTGGTCGGAAGAAGATCAGGAGTCGTTCAAAGCGCCGATTCGCGCCCAGTACGAGACACAGGGCAACCCGTACTACTCGACGGCCAGGCTGTGGGACGACGGCATAATCGACCCGGCCGATACCAGAACTGTTCTTGGACTGGCATTGTCGGCGTGCGCCAACGCACCGCTCGAACCGGTCTCCTACGGCGTTTTCAGGATGTGAGACAAATGGTCGAAAGAATCGATACCGTTCTGATCGCCAACCGCGGTGAGATCGCAGTCCGCGTGGCTCGAACCCTGCGCACGATGGGGATCACCTCCGTTGCTGTCTACAGCGATGCGGACGCAGGAGCTCGGCACGTCACCGAGGCAGATACCGCCGTACGCATCGGACCGGCTGCAGCGAAGGACAGCTATCTGTCGATCCGCAACGTGATCGAGGCTGCCGAACGCACAGGCGCCCAGGCAATTCACCCGGGGTACGGATTTCTCTCCGAGAACGCAGAGTTCGCGGCCGCGTGCGCGCAGGCCGACATCGCATTCCTCGGACCGTCGGCCACGGCCATCGCCGCGATGGGCGACAAGATCACGGCGAAGGACGCCGTGACCCAGTTCGGGGTCCCGGTCGTTCCGGGCATCTCGAGGCCCGGGTTGACCGACGCCGACTTGATTTCCGGCGCCGACGAGGTCGGCTTCCCGGTACTGGTCAAACCGTCGGCAGGCGGCGGCGGAAAAGGAATGCGGCTGGTGGAGCGAGCAGAGGACCTGCCGGCCGCTCTGGCCAGTGCCCGCCGTGAGGCTGCGTCGTCGTTCGGCGACGACACGCTCTTCCTCGAACGGTTCGTCCTCCGGCCCAGACACATCGAAGTGCAAATCCTGGCGGACCAGCACGGCAACGTCATTCATCTCGGTGAACGCGAGTGCAGCCTGCAACGCCGGCACCAGAAGGTGATCGAGGAAGCGCCGTCGCCCTTGCTCGACGCGCAGACCCGCGCCCGCATCGGCGAAGCGGCGTGCAACACGGCCCGCAGCGTCGACTACACCGGCGCAGGAACTGTCGAATTCATCGTCTCCGCAAACAGCCCCGACGAGTTCTTCTTCATGGAGATGAACACCCGCTTGCAGGTCGAGCACCCGGTCACGGAGATGGTGACCGGACTCGATCTCGTCGAATGGCAAGTTCGTATCGCTGCAGGTGAGGTACTGAGTCTGCAGCAGAACGACATCGTTCTCACCGGTCACGCCATCGAGACCCGCGTGTACGCGGAGGATCCTGGCCGCGGCTTCCTACCCACCGGTGGCACCGTCGTCGGGCTCCGCGAACCCGGCGGTGACGGGGTTCGGATCGATTCCTCGCTTTCCGTCGGTACCGAGGTGGGAAGCAACTACGACCCGATGTTGTCGAAAGTGATTGCGTACGGGCCCGATCGACCCACCGCCCTGCGCACACTCGATCGCGCGTTGTCGGAGACGGCCGTACTGGGCGTCGTCACCAACATCGAGTTCGCCCGATTCCTGCTCGACGACGACGACGTCCGAGCGGGCACGCTCGACACAGGTCTGTTGGACCGCCGACTGGAAGATTTCACTCCTGAGTCGGTGCCGGATCAGGCGCTGATCGCAGCTGCAGCCGTCTCTTGGCTCGAGATGTGGACCGGCGCCGGGGCCGACATCTGGTCATCCCCGACCGGATGGCGGGTGGGCGAGCACGCGCCGTTCACTGTGCGATTGTCCACGGGCGAAGCGGCAGTGCACGTCTCGATCACCGGTGTTCCTGGATCTGCGACGGTTGCCGTCGGCGATGGGCCATCCAGGCCCCTGCACGCAGAATTACGAACGGACACCATCGTGACCGTCGTCGACGGTCACCGTGAGACTGCGCGATTCGCCCACGCCGAGAATGCGACGTGGATTTCCAGTTCACGCGGAACCTGGTCGATGTCGACGGTGTCCGAGCCGAGTGTTCGCGCCGAGGAAGCCCACTCGGGTAACGCCGAGATCGTCAGCCCGATGCCCGGTTCGGTCATCGCTGTCGAGGTCGCTACCGGCGACGCCGTGAGTGCAGGAAGCGCCGTCGTCGTCGTCGAAGCGATGAAGATGGAGCATGCCCTGACCACACCTGTCGACGGAACCGTCGAACTCGCAGTGTCGGTCGGAGACCAGGTTCAGGTGGACCAAGTTCTCGCCCGCATCATTCCCAACGAAGATTCAGAGGTGCAATCGTGACCGACTACCTGTCATCGTCCTCCCTGCCGGACGAGTATCGCCAACTCAAGGACTCGGTAGCCGATTTCGCGAAAACGGTGGTCGCGCCGGTATCGGCGAAACACGACGAGGAGCACTCCTTCCCCTACGACGTCGTGGCGAAGATGGGCGACATGGGCTTGTTCGGACTCCCGTTTCCCGAGGAGTACGGCGGGATGGGCGGCGACTACTTCGCGCTCTGCCTTGCCCTCGAGGAGCTCGGCAAGGTGGATCAAAGCGTCGCGATGACACTCGAAGCAGGGGTGTCCCTCGGCGCGATGCCCGTGTTCCGATTCGGCAACGACGCGCAGAAACAACAGTGGCTACCGAAATTGACCACGGGTAGGGCGCTGGCGGCCTTCGGTCTCACCGAGCCGGGAGCGGGCAGCGATGCCGGCGGCACCAAGACCACCGCGAAACGCGACGGCGGTGACTGGATCATCAACGGCAGCAAGCAATTCATCACCAATTCGGGAACCGAGATCTCCGAGCTGGTGACGGTGACCGCAGTGACCGGGGTCGACGAGGCGACAGGCAAGAAACGCATCTCGTCGATCCTCGTGCCGACCGACACACCGGGATTCGTCGCCGAACCCGCCTACAACAAGGTCGGGTGGAACGCATCGGACACACATCCGTTGAGCTTCACCGACGTCCGCGTACCCGTGGAGAACCTGCTCGGGGACGAGGGGCGCGGGTACGCCAACTTCCTGCAGATCCTCGATGAAGGCCGTATCGCCATCGCTGCCGTGTCCGTCGGTGCGGCACAAGGATGCGTCGACGAGAGCGTCAAGTATGCGAAGGAGCGCGAGGCGTTCGGCGCACCGATCGGACGCAATCAGGCGATTTCGTTCAAGATCGCGCGGATGGAAGCGCGTGCGCACACCGCCCGTACCGCGTACTACGACGCCGCCGCGCTGATGCTGGCAGGTAAACCGTTCAAGAAAGCAGCGTCGATCGCCAAGCTCGTCGCCTCCGAGGCTGCGATGGACAATGCCCGAGACGCGACGCAGATCCACGGTGGATACGGATTCATGAACGAGTACGTGGTGGCTCGGCATTATCGGGACAGCAAGATCCTCGAGATCGGCGAAGGAACGACCGAGGTCCAATTGATGTTGATTGCGCGGGGGTTGGGGCTGTGAGCGGCAGGACTATTCGGCAGCGAGGCCTGTGGTTCGAGGAAATGGAGATCGGCGTCACCTACGAGCATCGGCCCGGCCGAACCGTCACCGAAGCGGACAACACGCTGTTCACGACCCAGACGATGAACACTCAGGCACTACATCTCGACGCGGCGTACAGCGAGAGCACATCGTTCGGTGAGCGGTTGGTCAATTCGATGTTCACGGTGTCCACCGTCGTTGGCCTGTCCGTCGCACAGCTGACTCAGGGCACCATCGTGGCGAATCTCGGTTTCTCCGAGGTGACGTTCCCCAAGCCGCTGTTCCACGGCGACACGCTGTACGCCGAAACTTCGATCTCGGACAAGCGTGAGTCCAAGAGCCGGCCCGGCGAAGGCGTCGTCACGTTCACGCATACCGGGCGTAACCAGCACGGCGACGTTGTCGTGGTCGCTGTCCGCAAGACACTGGTTCGGATGAAACCGGCCACGGACCCACTGTCGGAGGATCGTTCATGAACTGGGTGCCGCCCGGTCCGGCCTGGTTGTTCTGCCCAGCGGATCGACCGGAACGGTTCGAGAAAGCGGCCGCGCGCGCAGACGTCGTCATCCTGGACCTCGAGGACGGCGTTGCACCGGCGGACAAGGCTGCGGCGCGCGAAGCACTGGTTGCCACCCCACTCGACCCGACCAGAACTGTCGTCAGAGTCAACGCGCACGGCACCGACGACTGCTCCGCGGATCTCACCGCACTGGACAGAACCGACTACACCGTCGTCATGCTTCCCAAGTGCGAGAGCCCCCAGGACGTGTCCGCCCTGGCGCCCCGCGAGGTGATCGCGTTGTTCGAGTCACCGGCCGGGGCCGTCGAGTGCCACCGTGCTCTGGGCGCCGGCAACGCCGTCGGTGCGATGTGGGGCGCCGAGGATCTCATCGCCGCCTTGGGCGGGAGCTCCAGCCGATTGCTGGACGGCTCGTATCGAACTGTCGCGCACCATGTCCGGTCGCAGGTTCTGCTCGCCGCGAAAGCGCGGGGTTTGTTCGCCCTCGACTCGGTCTATCTCGACATTCCCGATCTCGGCGGTGTGCGCGAGGAGGCCGACGACGCCGTGGCCGTGGGCTTCGACGGCAAGGTCGCGATCCATCCCAGTCACATCCCGGTGATCCGCCGCGCCTTCGCGCCGACGGACGACGAGATCGATTGGGCCGAGCGCGTTCTGGGTGCCGTGCAGTCGAACCGCGGCGTGTTCAGCCTGGACGGCCAGATGATCGACGCTCCGGTGCTCACCCATGCTCGACGAATCCTGGCGCGTCGGACCACGTCCCCGTAGCTCGGTGCACCGGTGCAGGCATAGACGATTGCCCGACGGGGTAAGGACCATCGGTGCCCGAACTACCCGAAGTCGAGAACGCCAGACAAGTCGTCGAGAAGGCGCTCGATCGCGTCATCGTCGAGGTCGACGACGCCGACACCTTCGAATGCAGACCCCATCGTCCGGGCGACATTGCCCGGGCACTCACCGGCGGCATGCTGGTCGAAGCGCGCCGCCGCGGCAAAGCGATGTGGTGCGAGACCAGGCTCGCCGACGGCTCCGACGGCCCGACTCTCGGAATTCACCTCGGTATGGGTGGACGCATCATCGTCACCGCACCGGACGGCGAGCAGACGTCCCGGTACGGCGGCGGCGATCCGCATGTCGGCGAACGGGACACGGACAAACCCGAGTGGACTCGGTTCGCGATCACGTTCGACGACGGCGGACAGCTCCGTCTGTTCGACAAGCGGCGGCTCGGCCGTGTACGGCTCGAACCCGACATCGACGCGCTCGGCCCGGATGCCGCCGAGATAACCCGCGACGATTTCCGGCACCGCGTCGGCATCAGCGGTGCTCCCCTGAAAGCACGCTTGCTCGATCAGGCCGCGGTGTCCGGGATCGGAAACCTCCTCGCCGACGAGGTTCTGTGGCAGAGCGAACTGTCACCGTCACGCCGTGCGAAGACCCTGACGGTCGACGAACTCGACGAACTCCGAGTGATTCTGCGGCGCGCGATCAGGTCCGCCATAAAGAAAGGCGGAGTACACACCGGTGAGATCATCCCGTTCCGCAAGAAGGATGCGACGTGTCCTCGCTGCGGCGCACCGATGTCTCGCGGAACCGTCGGCGGCCGTACGACGTGGTGGTGTTCCCGCGAACAGGAATGATGTAGTTCCCAGAGTCTATTCGGGCACAGTCGACCCGGGCTGAGTCGACTCGGACGAGTCAGCCCCGTCCCATGTACGGCATCCGGTTCGCCATGATCGTCATGGTCGGGACGTTCACGTCCAGCGGCAGGTCCACCAGCTGCACGACAGTGTTCGCCACGTGCACCGGATCGAACGTAGGTTCCGGGCGGCTGGACCCGTCTGCCTGCCGAGCGGCGTGTGCGATGCCCGCGGTCATGTCGGTCGCGGCGTTGCCGATGTCGATCTGGCTGCAACAGATGTCGAAATCGCGGCCGTCGAGGGCGATGGACTTGGTCAGCCCGGACACTCCGTGCTTGGTTGCGGTGTAGGCGACACTCCCGGGGCGCGGCGTGTGCGCGGAGATCGAACCGTTGTTGATGATCCGGCCGCCTCGTGGGTCCTGGGCCTTCATGATGCGCACTGCCTCGCGCGCGCAGAGGAACACCCCGGTGAGATTCGTGGCAACGGTCTGCGACCAGTCGGCGGGATCGACCTCGTCGATGCTTCCCGACGGCCCGAACGTGCCCGCGTTGTTGACGAGCACGTCGAGTCTCCCGAAGTCCGCGACCACTCCTTCGAACAGTCGTTTGACCGAATCGGGCACGGACACATCACATTCACGGACGTCTGCTCGATCGTGTCCTTCGGCAACCTCGTCGAGACTCGACCGGGTCCTGCCCACCAACACCACACGATGGCCGACGTTCAGCAGGCCTGTCGCCATGGCGCGCCCCAGCCCGGATCCCGCTCCGGTCACGACGATCACACGAGGCGCACGTTCGACTTCGGTCACCATGACTCCATTCCATCACGCCGCCAGAACGGGGGTTCGGATCTGCGCACCCGACGCACTCGCGCCTCACCGCCGACGATCAGGTTTCAGTCGGTCGTGCTTGTGCATAGGTTCCCGGCGGAACGCCGACGAGTTCGGTGAACTCCCGCGTGAAGTGAGCTTGGTCGAACCAGCCGTAGCGAGCCGCGAGGTCAGCAAGCGATCCGGAGTAGCCGTTGTCCAGGTCCGTCACCGCGTCGTGGATGCGATAGCGCGCCAGTACCCATTTGGGTGTGGCGCCGACGAGCTTCTCGAAAAGTCGCTGCAGCCTCCTCGTCGCGATCCCGCACCGGTCCTCGACCTGCTGGACTCGGACGAGGGATCGGTCGTGCAGCATCACCTCGATGATGTCCAGAACTGTGGAGTAGTCCGGCTCGACGCCCCGTACGTACGGGCGGAGTGCGGCGTCCATGTGCAATCGACACTCGTCCGGCGTGAGATGCGAACCCAGAGTTGCCAGCGACCCGACGGTCTCCGTCGAGAACGCGACGGGAGGTGCGACGAACACGTCGCGCAACGTGCGGGCGTGAGTGCCGGTGAACGACGCGAATCCTCCCGGACGAAACTTGGCCCCGAACACCCATCCGGAGTGCGCCAGTCGGACGTCAAACCGTCGAGTGAGTACGCCCGTCACGACCACCGGATCGGTCACCCCTTTACGAAGGTGCCCGCGTTCGACGCTCAAGGTGCATGCCGGGTGCGGAAGCGTCGAGCTGGCGTACGTCGATCCGGACGGCAGATCCCAGTGCAGAAGCCAGTAGTTCTCGATCCATGGAGACAACGGAGCCGAGCAGGGAAGCCGAGTGAGCTCGACGTGGCGTGCGAGTTCGGCGGGTCGTAGAACACCCGCAGTGGTTGCTGTCGCATTTTTCCTATCCGCCACGTGGAGCAGTCTAGGAGGCTGTGACGACACCGTTCGTCAGGAGAGAGACATGAACACCACGCCCTTGGCAACACTGAAGATGGTCACACTGGACTGCGCTGATCCCGAGGCCAGCGCGACCTTCTGGTCGTCTCTGCTCGGATGGGACGTCGTCCACTCCGAGAAGGACTACGCGATGTTGGCGGGCCCCAGCAGCGCGTTGGGATTCGGACGAGTCGAGGACTATGCCCCGCCCACGTGGCCCAACGAACACGGCAGCAAGCAGTTTCACTTCGATCTAGCCGTGGCCGATCTCGACGACGCAGCACGCGCGGCCGTCGACCTGGGCGCCACCCTCCCCGACGACCAGCCCGGCGAAACCTGGCGGGTCCTGCTCGATCCGTCTGGTCACCCCTTCTGCCTGACCAAAGCCGAGAACTGGGGGTAGTGCGAGAAGAACGACATCCCAGGGTCCGGTCCGTCCTGCGAGCTACTTGTTCCGCTTCTGTTCCGCTCGGATCAGCCCGCCGCCGACGATCAAACGCTGTATCTCGCTCGTACCCTCGTAGAGACGTAGCAACCGCACGTCGCGGTAGATCCGTTCGACCGGTATTTCGCGCATGTAGCCTGCACCGCCGTGGATCTGGACCGCGAGATCGGCTACCTTGCCAACCATTTCGGTACAGAAGAGTTTCACGGCAGAGGGGGCGATGCGTCGGTCTGTTTTCTCGACCCAAGCCCTCGCTGCTTCTCTGACCATGGCGCGGCCGGCCATGACCCCTGCCTGCTGGTCGGCGATCATCGCCTGCACGAGTTGAAAGTTTCCGATCGGCTCACCGCCTTGCCTCGACACCGCAGCGTGAGACACCGACTCGTCGAGCGCACGTTGTGCCTGACCGACGGCGAGTGCGGCGATGTGCACTCGCCCGCGCGCCAACGACGTCATCGCCGCTTTGTACCCGATGTCGCCGTTTCCGCCGACAAGCGAATCGGCCGGGGCCCTCACGTCGGTGAACGTCACGTCCGCGGTTCCCGATCCCTGCTGGCCCATCTTGGCGTCCTTGGCCCCGACGGTGATTCCAGGAGTGTCGGCAGGGACGAGGAACACTGCGATACCGTTACCGCTCTCCGGTTTCGGATCCAACTTGGCGAAGACGACGAACATATCGGCGATCGGCGCGTTGGTGATGTACCGCTTGTTGCCGTTGATCACCCAGCCCGAACCGTCGACTCTGGCCGTGGTCGCGAGCCCAGCAGGATTGGAACCGGCACCGTCCTCGGTCAGAGCGAACGAGGCGACGATGTCGCCTGCTGCCATACCCGGCAGCCACTTCGCCTTCTGCTCCTCGGTGCCGAAACCGACGAGAACCTGCCCGGCAATCCCGTTGTTGGTACCGAACATCGACCGCAGGGCCAGCGACGTGTAGCCGAGCTCCATCGCGACTTCGACATCCTGAATCAGGTTGAGACCCAGTCCGCCCCATTCCTGCGGTATCGCGAACCCGAACAGGCCCATCTCCGCGCACTGCGCCCGTACATCATCCGGTACGGCATCAGCGTTCATGATCTCCACTTCGCGCGGTACGACGCGTGACCGCACGAATTTCGAGATCTGCGTCAGCACATCGGAAAAGACATCGTCGGGTACATCCGGGTTCAGGGTGTCCATGCATCCACTATCGACCCGGACACCACTTTGCAGCAATCACCAGGCGACTGGTTCGCTCGCACCGACAGCTTGACTCTCCCCTGCAGGGAGACTGGATGGTAGGAGCATGAACGAACCAACGCCGCCGGAAACACATACCCTCTACCCGACCACCCTGTCGCTGAAGGGTCGAAGGGCCGTTGTGGTCGGCGGGACCAGAGGCCTTGGATCGGCGGTCGTCGATCGTCTCGCCGACGCCGGGGCACTTGTGCTGTCGGTTGGCCGTACAGCTGCACCCGAAACCAGAGCGGCAGGCACGATCCAGGTCGACGTCACAGATCCGACATCGGCGGCCGAGATTGCTCGCGCAACGAAGCAAGCGGGCGGAGTCGACATCGTGGTGCACGTTGCCGGCGGGTCCTCCTCGCCGGGCGGTGGTCACGCGACGATGACCGATGCTCACTGGAACGATGAACTCGCGCTCAACCTGCTGGCAGCGGTCCGCATCGACAGAGCGTTGGTGCCACTTCTGTTCGCGAACGGCGCGGGTGCGATCGTGCATGTCGGGTCGATACAAGGCAGGATGCCGTTGTACGACGGGACGCTGGGTTATGCCGCTGCCAAAGCCGCGTTGCGCACGTACAGCAAGGGGCTCGCGAACGAGCTCGCTCCTCATGGAATCCGCGTCAACACGGTCTCACCCGGCGGGATTCAGAGCGACGGCGCACTCGATCTGGCCAGGCGGATAGCCGCGGCTCGCGATGTGAACGAGCAAGAGGGCATGACTGTTCTCATGGACTCGCTCGGTGGGATTCCGGCCGGCCGATTGGCGCCGGCCTCCGAGATAGCCGACGTCATCGGATTCGTCGTGTCCGACGCGGCTGCATCGATGACGGGACACGACGTGATCGTGGATGGGGGCACCGTGAAGACGACGTGACCGCCGCACCCACGACGACTCGACAGGTGCTCAGCGCGAGTGCGCAGCGACCTGAGCCGACCGCGGTCGGCTCAGGCTGCGCGGCCCGGCAGCAGCGGTACGGATGTTCGGGTACGACGGCTTCGGCGTGGAGGGCGCGGTCGTCGGCTCGGTGCGTCGTTCGCCCACACGAACCGACTCTGGACCGGCGCACGGGTATACGACGCCGTCGATCCGCAACGAAACCTCGTAGTTGCCCTCCACCAGCGCGAAGGTCGACATCGTGACGCCCGTGTGACCCTCGGGAACCACCACGCGGTGACTCAGTGCGAACACCCCCGCGTGCAACACCTCGCAGACCTGACCTGGGCGAACGTTGTCGGCTCGGACTGCGATCACGTTGGCCGCACCGCTTCGTGGGACCGACGCGGACACTTCGGGTGCATCGTCGACGAGCCTGAGATGGTTCCTGTCGCCCCGCATGAACTCACTCCTCCAGTCAGCAGGCCCCGACATCGACGTCGAATGCCTCTCGATGGGTATTCGGATTCCGTCGCTGCAGGTATTGGTTTGTCCGCAGATCGGGCTTCAGCGGTGACGCACTCGGCCGAGGCCCGCAGTCGATGATTCTGCGGTGCGCGTCAAACCCAACGCTGTCAACAACGCGATTCCCCACAGCGCGAACAGCGGATCCCACACGATCGCGTGTCCGATCATTGTCGTCTCGTTGTATCCACCGCTCGGTGTGAACAGTCCAGCCAGCACCGCGCCTGCCGCGATGGTCGACATGCCGCCCCACCCGACCAGAACGAATCCGCCCGCCCAACCGACCACCCGCAACGGGCGGTGGAAGCGCCCCTGATGACGCTCGTCGACCCACGGCACGACCGCCGCAACCAGCTTGACGACAGCGATCGTCCCCAGCGCCAGCCCGGTCGTCAGCGGGTGTTCAACCGAAAGCTGGACGGCCCACTCCCCGACCGATTCGAGCTGCCATCGCCCGCCGAGCGCCCAGTACATGCTTGCCACCGCGTGAACCACCCCGGCCCCGGCGGCAACCGCGAACGCTGCAGTCGAAGCCTTCGTTCGCTCGGTGCCCCGTGTTCGCATGGAACAACGGTACGAATTACCCGAGGGTGGCACATCCAGGATTACCCGGAGTGCTGCCCTGACCGCACCCGGATACCGACACCCAGTTTCCGGCGCCGCACAACGGGAGCGAATTCGCTTGCACGGTGACTGTTGTCGTGGGGCTCGAGCATCACGCTGGGGCTACCAGTGCGCGATGGGAACTGCATCTCGCTCCACTCCATGCGCCACCATGAAGCACGGAGGTTGGCATCCTCACTCCGAATCGACCGTGCTCGTGGTCGATTCCGGCGCCGACGGCACCCAAGGCTTCAGCGGTTGCACCACATCACGGTAGAACGCATCTATCCCATCGGTGACACTGCCGATGAAGCTCGCAGCAGTTCCCGACCGCTTGCTGCCCATCTTCGAGGGTGACGTGAGGGTGAACCGTCGCAGTTCACTGACCCGCCCGGAAGTCAGTGATTTCGTGTCAGCGCGGACGGTCGCCAGGTTTTCGCACGATACCTCGCTGACATCGGCGAACACTGCCTCGACGAGCACGTCCGCCGGCGCATCCTTCAATTGTTTCAACAACCACGACGCGCGTCGGAGAGACGTTCCGTCGGCCGGGGCGTCGATACTCGTACTGCACTGAATCTTGTTGGTACGCAGATCCGCTTCGACGGTCACGTCACCCGCTGCATCGGGTATGCGGAGCGTGGCAACAAGACAACCGGTAGCGGCGAGTTGGTTGACGATGAACTCGTTCCGAGCCTGCGGGTCGCTGCCGAGTTTCCTGGGCAGGTGATGCTTCACCGTTGCTCCCAGATCCGCTGTCATACGCAACGCCAGATGCCGTGACAACGACGCCCATGTGTTGGCGACCGACAGTGCCTTCGCGTCGCTCGGACGAAGCGTGCCTGCCGACACCGAATCGCGCACCGCGACCCAGTGACGCCCCATGTCCACGAACTCCGTCGCGCCGGACTTGGGATGAGTCAGATATCGAACGAACTCGCTCAGGATCCAAACTTGCAGTGAGTCCGTGAGATCGCCGTGTGACAGCAACATTCGAGCTTCGTGAATAACTTCGGACCAGGACATGTGCCGCAAGGCAACATTGTTCAGCTTGAACTTGTTCACCTGAACCGGAAGTTCGCCCACCGACGCCGGAATGTCGTTGGACACGCTGAGCACGACCTCGTACTTGTGCCGTTTGGCAACGTCGAGATAGTTCTCGAGTTGCTCCTTCGTCAGCTTGCCGGTGCCGGTCTTCACCTCGAGCAGTGCCGTCCATATGTGTCCGGCGCGGGACACCCGAAATACGCCGTCGGGGATGACCTTGCCATCACCTTTGACGAAGGGAACCTCGAGGTACCCCTCGAACGGACCGGCCGGCGCCCCAGCGCGCGAACAGATGGCGCGAGCGAACGGACGCACCGCCTGCATCGTTGCGATGAGCGCGGAGGTCGCCCGCTTCTCCTGCTCTTCACCCGAGCCGACACCCGAGATGGAGAACAAACGGGCGGTGTGCCACCCCTCCCCTCCCGCCAGAGTGAATTGAGGCGGCGACGCCTTCTTCGCCACTGGCTTCTTCGTTCGAACGCCTCGTTTGGGCGGATCTACGTCGACTATCGAGACTTCGACGACCTCGCCCGTTTCCGTCCTGGCCTGCGCATGCGAATCTGCGACTTCGACCACGACGACGTCGTCGACCTGTTCGGTTCGATCAGCGTCGTCGACGTCGACACCGAAATCCTGCGCCAAACCGGCAAGGCCGGACTCCCACCCCTGGCCTACCGCCCGAAGCTTCCACACGCCGTCCCGGCGGTACACCTCACCGAACACGAGGGCATGCTCCGATGTCGCATCGGCTGTGACGAACTCACCCAGAATCGAACCGGATCTATCTCTGACCTGCAGCGCCAGCTTTCCGAAGTCGCTCAGTGGGCGCCCCTCCGAACTTCCCGCGATCACAACCTTGAGCACGTCCGCCGGAAGCGAGTGGAGATGGATCGATATCCGCTCCTGCTTGCCCTCGTCGGTACTGCTACGTCCCAAGTATCGAACTGCGGCATCGGCAGACTCGGGCTGGTTGTAGAACACGAAGTCGGAGTCCGATCGAACCCGGTTGCTGTCGTCGACGAGGAGAGCCGATGCATCGAGATCTCGGTCCTGATCCACCCACGACACGATGACATCCAGTTCGGTTACCTCTGCCGGTAACGCGACGTTCTCGCCCCTGGTCAGAAAAGGTGAACTCACGCGCAATCGCTCCTGTCGCACGAACAGACTCCGAAGTCTCAGAATATGCAGTCCGCCGGACGGTCGGGCGCTCTCCAAAGACATTCATTCGACCGAATGACTCCAGGACTGCCCCGAAGATCGACGATTCCAGCCTCGCCGGCGCTACCCGCCCCAACGCTTCAATTCGTCGGGCGCGAAGTACATCTGTTGAGTAGCACCGAAACGAACCAGGATCTGGTTCTTCTCCTCGTAGAACCAGACAACAGTGCCGTAGACACCGCTCATGGGCCCACCCGTCGTTGTTACCCCGTCTCCAACCTCGAAAGCCGCCATTCCCCTAGATTACCTATCGCCCAGATGCGACGACGTGCGCAGAAGTAGTGAATCGACGCATTGCCTCTCGACCACTGCACCTTTGGGACTGCACGACCTCACAGTTATCCGAGGATGGTTGAAAGGAATCCGAGCAAACAAGCGCTGACCGTCAAGGCAGGCGGTATCCGGCAGCACGGAAGAGTCGATACCACTCTTCCCGGCTCAGACTGATATCGCTCCCGGCCACGGCTTCAGCTACTCGACTCGGCGTGGTCGTCCCCAGGACAACTTGCATCTTCGCCGGATGACGCGTGAGCCATGCCGTCGCAATGGAAGTGGGAGTCACACCGTGATCGCGGGCGAGGTCGTCGAGAGCGTCGTTCAGTTCTGGGTAGTTGTCGCGATCACCGATGAAAACCTTTCCTGTGTAGCCGCTTTGGAAGGGCGACCAAGCTTGCAAGGCTATGTCGTTGATGCGCGCGTAATCCAGAAGGCCGTTGCTCAGGTCGATCGATTGGTCGAGACCACCGATGTTCGACGCCAAACCCGCAGCGATCAACGGCGCATGGGTGAGGCTCAGTTGCACCTGATCGATGATCAGCGGCTGCGTCACCTCGGTGGCAAGCAACTGAATTTGACCGGGTGTGTGGTTGGAGACGCCGAAACTGCGCACCTTTCCGGCCGAGTGCAGAGCGTCGAATGCAGCGGCGACCTCGCTGGGCTCGACCAGACTGTCCGGCCTGTGCAACAGCAGCACGTCGAGATGATCCATACGGAGCGCGGAGAGCGATTTCTCGACGGTGTCGAGGATGTGCGCCTTGGAGAAGTCGTAGAACCCGTCCCGGATCCCTACCTTGCTTTGAATGACGACCTGCTCGCGTTCGGAGGGCAGGAATGTCACTGCGTCTCCGAATCGACGCTCACATCCGTGCCGACTTGTGCCGTAAATATCAGCGTGGTCGAACACCGAAACACCCGCATCGCGAGCGGTCCCGGCGAGCTTGGCGATACTCGCATTGTCGAGTGCTTCGATGCGCATCAGGCCGAGAACGATGCTCGACGCGCGCGGGCCGCCAGCGAACATCTCGTAATACTTCACGCACACCCTCGATCACCATTCGTGCCTGCACCGTCCAGAGGCCGCCACCCTACCCTCCTCCAGCGCGCCAGGTTCTACATTTCGACGGTGTCGTTCATGCCGACATCCGGCTTGTCGCCCGTGATCCTGGACTTGGCGTACGCGAGCAGGGTCGATACCTTGGACCCCGGCGCTGACCAGTATTCCGCGCCCTCCGCTTCCACAGAGATCAAAACGACCTCGGGAGACTCAGGGCCGTCGTCGAACCATGCTGCCGCCGCCTGATTCCATAGTTCCTTCTTCTTCGCCTCGTCGAGAACGATCTCTGCTCGTCCGGACACGGAAACCCAGGCTGTCCCCGACTGGAACGACACATTCACCGAACTGTCCGCGCGAACGTCGCCGACCTTGCGCGAATCGTTGCGCGCGAAGAACCACAGCGAACCGTCGAAGTCGTGCTCCTGCAGTGCCATTGGACGGGACAGCAGGTGTCCGTCACGGCCGTGTGTGGTGAACATGCACAGCTTCGAATCCTTCAGGAGCTCGGTCACTTTGGAGATACCGGCCGTACGGTCGTCGTCGATTGTCATTTCAGGGTTGTACCCACAGTGAGCCCCCGCAAACGACAACGGACTTGGACCCGACCGTTATCGCGCCCGTCCGGATAAAACCCTCAACTGGGTTCGGTGGTGACCGCGGTGCCGTAGGCGCACACCTCGACTCCTCCGGTGTCGCCGTAATCGTTGGTTTCGAATCGAAACGCGACCACGGCATTGCCACCCTTCGCCGTGGCTTCCGCCGACAATCGGGACAGCGCTTCGGTGCGAGTTTCCTGCAATAGCGTGGTGATGCCCTTCAGCTCTCCGCCCGCGAGCGCTTTGAAGGAGGCACCGATATTCGATCCGATGTGGCGCGAGCGCACGGTCAAACCGAACACCTCACCGTGTACCGCCGTGATGCGATGGCCAGGAATCTCGTTCGTAGTCACGATGATCATGCACTGCACGATAGGCGGTGATTCACGACCGCGACAACGTATTCGACAAGATGCACTGGCGGTGCCAGCCGCGGCCTCCGAAGCACCGACAACCACTCCGAAGTAGGTTCCGAGCCGTACTCGAATGTCGAATCGAGGGCGCATTTCAGGGAGCCTCCCCGTTTTTCGAAACGCGCAACCCGATGCGCGTTCCGCGAACGGCGCCGCAGAGTCTCGAACTCACGCCGGGGGTGAGGAACACCTGAACCACGCCAACCCATTCTCACGCAGCCTGCGGAGTTCAGCCCCAGGGTGCAATGACGTCGATGATCCAGGTGACTCCGAAACGGTCGGTGAGCCGAACGGAACGTGAATCGTGATGCGCTCGGACTCGATCCGAATTCAACTGACCTAGGTCATGAGTCTTCGACAGGGCGGGCAGTGATCATGTGCGCAGGGGCGTCGCAGCCGCTGCACCCAAGGACGCCACGGTTCGGTCGGCCACCCGCTCGAGCTGCGCACGCGTGGCGCCGTCGCGGGCTCGTTGCGACATGCCCTGGATGATCACGCCGATGTATTCGGCGATCTCGACCGGATCCCAGGATGTCGGGAGGACGCCGTCGGCAATGTCGGCGGTGATGCGCTCCGACAGAAGCGCCACGTTGGCATTGCGCATGTCGCGCAATCGATCTGCGACACCCTGGTTGGCGTCGGTGACGCTGACGGCAGAGCTGATGATGAGACACCCACCCGGACACGACTCGTCGGTGTAGTGCGACGCGGCGTCATACAACAGCCGGGAGATCAGCTTGGCCGCATGAGGTTCCTCCGAGAAGGCGCGGTCCATGAAGTCACCGCGTGTGGCGAGGTAATGCTCCACGGCCGCGAAGAAAACGCCTTCCTTGCCACCGAATGCGCCGTAGAGGCTCGGCGGGTTGATGTGCATCGCGGAGGTCAGCTTGGAGACGGATGTGCCCTCGTAGCCATGCTCCCAGAAGGCAAACATCGCCTGTTCCAACGCGGTGCCCACGTCGAACTTCCGCCCCTGCCCCGGTACGCCTGCCATAGGACCTCCTGGTCTCGCTCCGAATTGTGATCTAGTCTACTCCTGTAGCGATCACTACGCGAATCCCTTACCCTCGGTTACGAACTTTGGTTCGCCGAAGCACCGCAAAGGAACCGTCACAGCCCGAGCTTGCAGTTCATCGTCCAGGGGGATCGAAATGCGTAGTGCCGCTTCATTCAAACTCGGCCTCAGCCACACGGCGGACGCCGACTCCGCGTGGAAGGTCGAGGCCGTCAAGCAAGTCGAATACCATGTCATCGCCGCGCGAAACCTGTTCGCGCCGAGAAGTACGCAGCTACTCGACAGTTGCAGCGCGGCACCCTTGACCCGCGGCGACCGTCGTCTGATCATCATCGATGCCAATGTCGACCGCATCCACGGCGACCGTATCCGCAGTTACTTCGAACACCACGGCGTCGACGCACACTTCGTGCCCATGCGAGCCGACGAGACAGTCAAGGAGTGGAGCTCGGTAATCCGGGTGGTCGACGCCATGAACGGCTTCGGCATCGACCGGCGCCGTGAGCCGGTCATCGCCATCGGTGGTGGCGTACTGCTCGACGTCGTCGGATTCGCCGCCAGCGTGTACCGCCGTGGAACCCCCTACATCCGCATCCGGACCACGCTCATCGGCCTGGTCGACGCCGGTGTCGGCGTCAAGA
The DNA here is from genome assembly GCF_002259345.1 of Rhodococcus sp. 06-156-4. Taxonomy (NCBI): domain Bacteria; kingdom Bacillati; phylum Actinomycetota; class Actinomycetes; order Mycobacteriales; family Nocardiaceae; genus Rhodococcus; species Rhodococcus sp. 06-156-4. Next base: position 55,325 of record NZ_NPGB01000015.1, read on the forward strand.
CCGGCGTCAACTACGCCATGGGCAAGAACCGTCTCGGAACGTATGCGCCGGCGATCGCCACCTACGTCGACCGCGCGTTTCTCCGCACCCTCGACGACCGGCACCTGTCCAACGGTCTCGCGGAGATTCTGAAGATGGCGCTGATCAAGTCGGTCGACCTGTTCGAGTTGCTCGAAACGTACGGTCCGCGTCTGATCGCCGACAACTTTCAGGGGACGTCAGGCGAACTCGACACTGCCGCAACGCAGGTCATCGCGGAGTCCATCCACCTGATGTTGGAGGAACTGCAACCGAATCTGTGGGAGTCCTGCCTCGAACGGTGCGTCGACTACGGGCACACGTTCTCCCCCACTCTGGAGATGGAAGCGCTGCCCGCGTTGCTACACGGTGAAGCCGTCGGCATCGACATGGCCCTGACGTCGGCACTGGGTTTCCTGCGCGGCAGCCTCGGCAGCGCCGACCTCGACCGGATACTGACGGTCATGAAGCAGCTCGGGCTGCCGGTCTGGAACGACGTGTTGGACAAGACAGGACTGCTCGACGCCGCACTCGCCGACACCGTCCGTCACCGTGACGGTCGGCAGCGATTGCCGCTCCCCGTCGGCATCGGCGGTCACCACTTCGCGAACGACGTCACGCCCGGCGAAATCGCCTCCGCGCTGAAATTGCTGAGCCGAAAGAACGCCGAACTCGGAGAACCGACGGTCACGAGGGTCGCGTCATGAAGTGGGACAGCCTCTACATCGAGGGCTTCGGTTCGTATCTTCCGGATGCGCGAGTCCAGGCTGCCGACATGGTCGCCGCGGGCCGCTTCGAGGAGGTCGAGCATCAGAAGACCGGGCAGACGTCGGCGGCAGTGTCCAACCCCGACCTCGGCGAGTCCGCTCCGGACATGGCCGTTCTCGCGGGCCGAGCTGCGTTGGAAGACAGCGGAATCAGCACCGAGGACGTCGACCTCCTCGTCCACGCCGTAGTCCTGCACAACGGGCTCGAGGCGTGGAACTGCGGCGCATACATCCAGAACGAACTCGGTATCGAGGACTGTTTGCCGATCGAGATCCGGACCGCCTGCGCCGGCGCGATCGTCGGGATGGAGATGATCGGACGCTGGTTCGACGGTCGCGGCAAGGGCCTGGTCACCGCATCCGACGCGTGGCGTGAGCCCCTGTTCGATCGGTGGACCTCCGACAGCGGACTGGTCTACGGCGACGGCGCGGGGGCCGCCGTCATCGGTCCGGATCCCGGCCCGTTCCGCCTGCTGTCCACCTCCGTGGTGAGCGACGCGCACCTCGAGCAGATGCACCGCGGCCACGACAGTCTCGCCATGCAGGTCTATAGCACCGACGGTCCGCTCGACCTGCGGAAGCGGGTAGCCGGATTCACCGAAACGCATTCCATCGACGAATTCTGGTCCCGCAACTCGGCAGCCCTGTCGCGTTGCGCCGAAACAGCATTGGGTGATGCCGCCACGCACCACGGTGAGATCACCCGGTGGATCGTCCCGAACTTCGGCAATGTGCTGCTCCGCAAGCAATGCTTCGAGCCGCTGAAGATCCGCCCTGATCAGACACTTGTCGAACTCGGCCGCGAGATCGGCCACACCGGTGCCGCCGATCCTTTGCTCGGTCTCGATCTGCTCCGCCGTACCGAGACGCTGGACCCGGGTGACCGAATCATGCTCACCGGCATCGGCGTCGGATTCACCTGGGGATGTGCAGTCGTCGAATACACCGGCCACGACAACTCAACGAAGGGATAGACCATGGTCACCGAGACACGTCTGAGCGAGCCCGCAGCCACGCGTCCTACCAACGCGAACGTCGCCATCCTCTGGATGCTCCTCGCCGTATTCGGCGTCGGCACCGTCGAATATCTCGTCGCGGGTGTCCTCCCGGACATCTCGTCCGACGTCGCCGTGAGCAATTCGACGGCCGGCCTGCTCGTCACGATCTACGCCGTCACCGTCGTGATCGGCGGCCCGCTGCTCACCATCGTCACCACCCGGGTCCCGCGAACACCGCTCATCGCAGCGCTGATGGCCCTGTTCATCGTCGGCAACATCGGCACCGCATTGGCGCCGAACTTCGCCACCCTGGTCGTCTTCCGGGTCATCACCGCGCTTCCGCACGCGACGTTCTTCGCGCTGTGCCTCGTGCTGGCCACCTCCCTGGTGGCCCCCGAGTTCCAGGGCCGCGTCATCGCCCGCGTCACGCTCGGCCTCAACCTCGCTACGGTTCTCGGTGTTCCGCTGGGCACGTTGATCGGCACCCAACTCGGCTGGCGCTGGTCGTTCGCCATCATCGCGATCTTCCAGCTCGTCGTCACCGCAGCCCTCATCGTCTCGACCCGACGCGCAGCGCCGTCTCATCAGACCGGCAGCGTCACCTCGGAACTGGGCGTGTTCACCCGCGGCCCGGTGCTCTGGGCCATCGGCCTCACCGCGTTGAGCCAGGCCGCGCTGTTCGTCGTGTTCACCTACATCGCGCCGTACCTCACCGACCACGCCGGGATCTCGGCGTCCACCGTCACCATCGTGCTGTTCGTGTTCGGGGTCGGCTCGGTGGTCGGCAACCAACTCGGCGGCCACTTCGCCGACAAGGCCCTGGACAAGACGCTCTACGTCGCGCTCACCGCACTCGCCGCGGCACTGCTGGTGCTGTTCCTGTTCGGCGGCACCCCGTGGTTCGCGTTCGCATGGATGTTCGTCCTGGGCGCCGCAGGCTTCTCCATCATTCCGCCGTTGGCCTCCAAACTGATCGGCGCGGCCAGTCAAGCGCCGCACCTCGCCGCGACGGTCAACATCGCCGGTTTCCAGCTCGCGAACGCCGCGGGCGCGTGGATCGGGTCCATTGCGTTGTCCGGCGGCTACAGCGTCGGGATTCTGCCCGCCATCGGGGCTGTTCTCGCCGTCGCCGCCGTCGGATTGCTGTTCCTCAGTCGCCGTACCGCCCGGGTGGCCGTGTGAGAGCGGCCGTGATCGACGCGCCTCACTCGGTGTCGGTCGTCGAACTCGACGCGCCTGTCTGCGGTCCTGACGACGTCGTCGTCGCGGTGAAGTACGTCGGCCTGTGCGGTACGGATCTCGAACTACTGCACGGCACGTCGTCGTATCTGATGGACGGCAAGACGTCGTATCCGCATCACTTCGGACACGAGTGGGTGGGCATCGTCCAGGAATCGGGCGCTCACGTCCATGACCTCGCCGCCGGCGATGCCGTCACCGGCAGCACGATGATCTTCTGCCAGTCGTGCACGGCCTGCGGATCGGGTCGACGCAATCAATGTTCCGACCTCCGTGAGGTCGGCCTCTACGAGCACGGCGGCGCCGCAGCCGAATTCCTCGTCATGCCGCGTCGCGCCCTGGTATCCCTGGGCCGCGCTCCGGCCGAACCGGAACACGTTCTCATCGAACCCCTGGTCACCGTGCTCGAAGCCGTCGACTCGGCGTCGGTCTCCCCGGGCGATCGCGTCCTCGTCATCGGAGCGGGGACCATCGGCAGCCTCGCTATCGCCATGCTGTCGCAGTACCCCGTCACCGTCGACGTGCTCGAACCACGACCCATCGACCACCTCGGTCCCGGCGCCGCCGCACACAGCTTCACCAGTACCGAGGCCCTGGCAGGACCCTACGACATCGTCGTGGAAGCCTCAGGTGGCGACGGCGCGCTGGGAACGGGAATCGGCGTACTCCGACCGGGCGGAAAGTGCATACTCGTCGGGGTCGCCGCGCAGTCGGAGTCCATCGACCCCGGAGCGGTTGCGCTGGCCGGAATCTCGATCATCGGGGTGCGCCATGGCGTCGATCACTATCGGCGTGCAGCGGCCCTGTTCCCCCTCATCCGGCCCGCCCTGGCGTCGCTCATCGACAGCGTCGTGCCCCTCTCGGACGCGAAATCCGCCTTCGATCGACTCGAAAGCCACCGAACCCGGCCGAAGGTGGTGATCTCCATTGACTAGACCCGGCTACACGGTCGTCACCGGCGCGAGCAGCGGCATCGGCCGCGCCATCGCGCTTGCGCTCGCCACGGAAGGGCACAACCTCATCCTCGGCTACGGCAACGGAATCGATCGAATCGACGCCCTGGTCAACGATATTCGTGCGGATCATCCCGTCGATGTCGTCCCGCTTCGGCTGTATCTGCGCGACGCCCATACCGCCGTCGAGACCGTTCTCGACGCAGCAGATCGCCTCGGCGAGATCCGATGCCTGGTCAACAACGCCGGTGTCAACGACCGTTCTCCGGCCGATGCGCTCGACGTCGGCCGCATCGAGGATGTGCTGGCGATCAACACGGTCACGCCGTTGGCGTTGGCGTCGGCGGTGGGTCGCCGCATGATCGCCGACGGTATCGCGGGATCCATCGTCAACATCACCTCGGTTCACGACTCGGTGCCCATCACCGGGGGATCGATCTACTGCGCGAGCAAGGCGGCGCTGGCGGCGTCGAGCAAGGTGCTCGCCCTCGAATTCGCGCAGCACGGTATCCGCGTCAATTGCGTCGCACCGGGCGAAACGGCGACCGCGATGAACGGCGTCGACGACGAGTCCTCCTACGCCGCCATCGACCGGCCCGCGATCCCGCTCGGTCGTCCGGCGGGTGTGCACGAAGTAGCCACTGCCGCGGTGTTTCTCGCGAGCTCCGCGTCGAGCTATGTCACCGGAACCACCATCACTGTCGACGGCGGACTCGTACTCACCGCCGCCGAGGAGAACGCACGCTATGCCGGTGAACTGCACACGGCCGATACATCGAAGGCCGCCACATCGAAGGGAGCTGCATGAGAGCCATCATCGTTCACGGCAAGGGTGACCCCGACGTCCTCACCGTCGGCGAGATCGAGGAGCCCACCGCGGGGCCCGGCGACATCACCGTGTCGGTGGCCGCCGCGGCCGTCAACCCGGTAGACCTCAAGACCCGGTCCGGCTTCCTGCCCATCGAACTGACGTATCCCGCGGTGCTGGGATGGGACGTGTCGGGCACGGTCGAAGCAGTCGGCTCGTCCGTCACTCGATTCGCCCGCGGCGACACCGTCATCGGGATGATCGCGCAGCCGGCGCACCGTTTCGGTACGTACGCCGAGCGCGTCGTCGCCGACGAATCGCTGTTCGCCCACGCCCCCACCGGCGTCGGCCTCGAGCATGCGGCCGCGATCCCGTTGGCGGCGCTCACCGCCGTGCAACAGCTCGACAAGATCACGCTTCCGGCAGGCGCCACCGTGGTGGTGACCGGTGCTGCGGGCGCGGTGGGGCGCATAGCGTCGGCGATCCTGTTGTCGCGGGGCCACCGGGTCGACGCGCTGGCGCGGGAGACGGACACCGACGACCTTCTCACGCTCGGCGTGGGGACGGTGTTGGCCAAGCCCGTCGATCTCGAGCCACGGAAGTACGACGCGGTGGTCGACACCGCCGGAGTGGTCGAGGCCATCGACGGTGTGCGTGACGGCGGATCGTTCGTCTCCATCGAAGACGGCGACCAACCCGAACCACAGCGGGGCATCACCCCGGGTAAGAGCTACGTGAACGAGGACGGGCCTGGCCTAGCGGAGTTCGCCTCACTCGTCTCCTCGGGGGAGATCACCGTGCCGATCGCTCGCACATTCGGATTCGACGAAGCCCCGCAGGCTCACGCCCTGCTCGCTGCCGGTGGAACACGAGGAAAGGTGCTGTTGATCCCATGACCGTCACCACGAATGCCCGAACATCGCTCAGCACGATCGGAATCACTGTTCCCGACGCGCACGAGGCAGCCGATTTCGTCGCGTCTCTGCTCGGCGTCGAGAGTGGCAACGGCGCGACGGTTCCGGTCGGCTCCACATCGATCGAATTCACGTCCTCGCACAGCCCGAATCAGGCCCCGCCGCGCCTGGTCGACATCGGCACCAATCACCTCTGCTTCACCGTCGGCGACATCGAACGCGCTGCCGATCACCTTGCCGGGCTGGACGATGTGTCCGTTCTCGGCGAGGTGATCACCGTGCCGGAAGGCCCGATCGCCGGCAACAGATGGGTCTACTTCCGTTCACCGTGGGGGACATTGTTCGAACTGCAGAACTGGCCCGAGGTGCCGGGCTATTACGGCGACACCGACGCCCGCCTGCATCACCGACGCGAGGACCTACCGTCGGCCACTCTGCCCACGTGCCGCGGATTGGACCACTCGGGGTACAGCGTCGCCGATCTGGACGCGGCCATCGACCGCCTCGTGAATCACCATGGAGCGACGGAAGTTCTGCGGACCGACATCGAGGCCGACCGCGGCTTCATGACCGCGCAGTTCGACCTCGACGTGGAAGGTACGTCGCGGATGGCAATGGTGTCGGTGGGAGAGCTGAACATCGAGCTGTTCGAACACCACGTCGGCCGTCGATACGCCGCACGCCCACTCACCGCGAACGGCAGCAACTTCCTGACGCTTCCTGCTGAGGGTCGGCGCGACGGCGTTCGACTGTTTCCGGGTGCGCTGTGAGGTACGGACTCAACCTCCCGAACTTCGGGCCGCAGATCGATGCCGACGGGATCCTTGCGTGGGCCACCACCGCGGAAGCCGCCGGCTTCGACAACGTGCTGCTATCGGATCACGTGGTGCTGACCGACGACGCCCATCGCCGCTCGCCCGCGCCGTTCTACGAGTGCCTGGCGACGCTGTCGTGGTTGGCGGGTCAGACCCACACCATCCGTCTGGGTAGCGGCGTGCTCATCGGCAGCCACCGCCATCCGGCGCACCTCGCGCACGCGACGGCCACCATCGACACACTCAGCGGTGGGCGGTTGATCGTTGGCGTGGGTGTCGGGTGGACGTCTGAGGCGTTCGACGTGCTGGGTGTCCCCTATCACCAACGCGGGCGGCTGACCGATGTCACCCTCGACGCCCTGGTGGCGGCATGGTCGTCGGAGACCTACGAGGCCCTCGGCGCCAGTGGCACCCCGCGCCGCGTGCACGGTGGGCCGCTGCCCGCCCAGACGCCGCACCCGCCGCTGTGGATCGGCGGCAACGGCCCCGCTGCGATCGCGCGGACGAACCGCGTGGGCACTGGGTGGCATCCGCTGCACCCGTCGAGGCAGCTGTGCGCGGCCGGCGCCGACGCCCTCGACGACGGCAAGGACTTCGTCCCACGTATCTACTTCCTGCCCACCGAGACTCCGGTCCAGTCGCCGAACCGTCCCCTCGGGTACGGCAGCGTCGAGCAGATCCACTCGGACATCCATTTCCTCGCGGGGCTCGGCGCCGGCACCGTGGTTCTGGATACCGATCCGGGCGATCAACGGTTGCGGCGATCCACCGAGCACGATCTCGAACTCGTCCGCTTCGCCGGAGAAAGCCTGGGGATGGGGGTCACGGTATGAGTCTGCAGCCCAGCCCGATTCGGCAGTCCATCACTGCGGGCGCGTTCCTGTTCGACATGGACGGCACCCTCGTCGACTCGCACGCATCCATCGAGGCGGTGTGGTTCGAGTTCGCCCAGCGACACGACGTCGACAGATCGATTGTTGCCGAGGCACTTCCGGGCCGACTCGCCGCCGATATCGTTCTGCGCGTCCTCGGACCCGCAGCCGACGTACGATCCGAGCTGCAGTGGATACGGGAGCACGAGCGCCGGAGCGTGGTGCCGGTTCAGCAGATTGCCGGCGCCGCGAGATTCCTTGCGTCGGTGCCGCCCGAGAGGTGGGCGGTGGTCACGTCGGCGACGCGATCGATGATGGTCCGACGCCTCACCGCCGCCGGGCTACCGACGCCGCGGATCGCCGTCGCCGCGGAGGACGTGACCGTCGGCAAGCCCGCCCCGGAAGGGTTCCTCTCCGCGGCAGCGCAGCTGGGCGCGTCCATCGAGTCGTGCATCGTGTTCGAGGACTCGTCGGCCGGAATGGCTGCCGCGGCGAATGCCGGTGTGCGGTGCATCACCATCGGCGACGAGCCCGGCCAGAACATCGCACGCGTCGACAACTTCGACTCCCTGCGGGTCGAGATGCGCGACCGGTCGCTGGTCATCGACCTGCACCCGGCGAAAGACGTGCATCCGGTGATCGACGCGGTTCCCGTGCGATGACCGATACTGTCTCCGTCGATCTGGGTGGTACGTGGCTGCGCATTCGTGCAGGGAGCGCGATCGAACGGTTCCCGGCGCCCAGTGTGCTGCAACAGCCTGGCCTGTCCGTGGACAGGTTGCTGCAACAGTTGGTGGATACGCTCGACGTCCACGTGCCGCACGGTGCAAGGGTGAACATGTCCTGCGGCGCGGCGCTCGACGAGCAGAAGGGCGTGGCACTCGGTTCCGGGCCACTGTGGGGCGGCGCGCCCTCGGGCGAGATTCCGCTACTGCACATGCTGTCGTCTCGACGCCCCGATGTGCGCTGGACCCTGGTCAACGACGTGACGGCAGGATTGGCGTCGTACGCTCAGGGGTTCGCTCGCCCCACCGATCGGCACCTGGCGTATATCACGATCAGCAGCGGCATCGCGGTGCGCACGGCCTACCTGGCCGAGAAGGTTGTTCCGGTCGATCACCGCGGATTGCAAGGCGAGGTCGGGCACGTGCGCGCCGTCAGTTCCGCGCCTCCGGCCGTGCTGCAGTTGCCGTGCGCGTGCGGTGGCGTCGGGCACATTTCGTCGATGTCGTCCGGTCCCGGAGTGGCGGCGGTCGCGCAAGTCCTCGGAATCGACTACGAGGAGCGGAGTTTCGCTTCTTCGCTGGCGGAGGGTATCGATGACCTCGCTCGATTGCTGACCGTGGTAGTCGAACCCATTGCCGAGTTGATCCGCACCATGATCACGCTCGATCCGCGACTCGACCGCATCGGGATCGGCGGCGGGGTAGCGGAGGGACTGGTCGGGTTCTACGAGCGCGAACTCATTGCGCAACTTGCCGGCTCGCGTTCGTATGCCGACTCGCTCACGTCGGATCGGGTTCGCGAGATCATCCACGTGTGCGCGCCCGGCGACATCGACACACTCTCCGGAGCGGACGCAATCGCCGACGGTTACCTTCGTGTGACTAAGATTTGAAAGAGGAACGATGACAATCGAACTCACCCACCGCGCCATCGTCCGGCACGGTAGCCACTCGTCCGTCGAGATTCGCCCGACGCCCTCCCCTGGGCCCGGCGAGCTGCTGCTCGCGCCGGAAGCGGTGTCGCTGTGTGGAACCGACATTCAGATCGTGCGGGGAGACCGGAACGATCCGTCCCCGATCGTCGGGCACGAGGGTGCTGCGCGAGTCGTCGAGCTGGGCGAAGGAGTGTCGGAATTCGCAGTGGGTGACCGCGTGGTGGTCAACCCGACCCATCCCCACGATTCGTCCTTCCTACTCGGCCACAATGTGGAAGGTCTGTTTCAGGAACGCGTCGTGATCGGAGCGTCCGCAGTCAGCAGCGGTCTGGTGTCGTTGCTGCCGGACGACTTGTCGAGTGTCCGAGCGACCCTTGTGGAGCCGTATGCCGTGGTTCGCTATGCACTGTCGTGTCTCGCGCGCGAGACCCCGCAAACGCTTCTCATCTTCGGGGACGGTCTGATCGGCAACCTCGCGGCCACACTTGCACCCTCGGCGATGTTCCCGACCGTCGAGGTGGCGATGGTGCACCGTACGGAGCTGGGTGCGAAGTGGACCGCCAACTACCTGCCCTCGGTGCAGAACTTCTCCTCCGGCGACGACTGGGAACGTCACATCACCGGGTCCGTTGCGGTGCTCGGCGCGACCCACCGCGCGGGAACTGTCGCCTCGATCGACGAGGCGATACGGCGTCTCGGGGATCGGGTAGTGGCCGTGCACCCTATCGGCGGGGTGCCGGCCAAGGCGACGTCGGGCCTGCTACCAGGTGTGGACATCGCCGGGGTGAGGCAAGCCAACACCGGTGGCCCGACGCCTCCCGCGGTCACCACGTTCAGCCGCGGTGCGCAGCGAGTGGCATTCACTGGTAATCGAGGCGTCACCAACGACCAACTCACCGCGGCGGCTACGGCACTGACCGCAGCGGACGACGCGATCGACGGACTACTGACCCACCGGCGCGACATCGTGGAGGGCACGGCGTTGATGAACACCATCTGCGAACAACGGACCCGGGTGGTGGACGGTGAACTCGTGATGCGGTTGGTGGTGGGGTTGGGGTGTGAGGCGGGCCCGCCGCGCGTACTTCGATAAGTGCCTCGAGGTCACGCACCAACCGAATGTAGTTCCAGCATCGATATTTCCGGCTCGGCACCTACGCGCACGGGCGGTCCCCACGTACCGGCGCCGCGCGTTGTGAAGACGGGGGTGCCCGAAACGGTCACGAGCCCTTCGATCGAGGGTTGCTGCAAGGGAACGAGATACCGCAGAGGCCACAACTGACCTGCGTGAGTGTGTCCGGAGAGCTGGAGATCGATTTCGGCACCGACGGCGTCCAACGCCTGAACTGGTTGATGAGCCGCCAACAGGGTGAATCGATCGGGTGTTCGCTCGCCGAGCGCGAGTCCGAGGTCGGGCGCATGTGGCGGCGGAGCGGAGACATCGTTGATTCCCGCAAGATCGATGAACGCGCCGCCACGCTCCAGTGTCGCAGTGGCATTGCGCAGAACTTCCACACCCAGGCTCGACCACAGCCTGGTCCATTCGTCGGCGTCGGCGTAGTACTCGTGGTTGCCGGTGACCGCGAACACTCCGAGGGGGGCGTTCAGCTCCGACAGCGGCGTCAACACATCGCCGACCAACTCGACCGTCCCGTCGATGAGGTCGCCGCCCAGAATCACCACGTCGGGATCGTGCTGATTGATCTCGCCGACGATCGCCTCGACGAAACCTGCACCTCGCGTGGGCCCGGCGTGGATGTCGGACACGAACGCGATCCGTAGACCGTCGAATTGCTGTGGGAGGCCATCCGACGCGATGGTGGTGTGCGTGACCTGAGGCTGGGCCGCTTCGACGAGACCGTATCCGACGGTACCGGCTGTTGTCAGCGCGACCACGGCGGCACCGACCCGCGCAACTCGCATCCTGGTGGGCGCACTGTCGCGTTGTTGCGCAACACCTTTGATCCGGATCGCAAGCAACACTGCACCGACCACAAGACCGCCGAGGCACAGATACAGCAGTGCGGCAGCCCACGTAGCTCCGACGAACCCCGGGCCGCGCGCCCAGGACGGATCGAAGATACTTCCGCTTCCGTAGCCGACCACCGTGAGGCACAACAAGACCGCGAGAACACAGTCCACGGTGCGTGCCAACGGACGTGACAGACGCAGAGGAGCAACGAACATGACGCGCACGAAGATCGACAGCACTGCGACGATTGCGACGAGCGCGAGAAGAGGAGCAGGCATAGTGAACGATGACCGGGTTTCTGTTGAAAGAACCATTGCAGCAGACGACGTGAGTTCGTCACGTCGGGTGCCGCTCCGAAGCTGCCGGGCAACTCCGGAGCGACGGACGTCTCAGCCGATCCAGACGATGATCACGCTGGTGAGCACGCTGGTGATGATGAAGAACGGGGCATTGAGCACCCCGTAGTACAGCGGACGGGGGAAGTTGGGGTTGAGCGCAATCTGAAACGTCATAGCCGTGAGATAACCGATCCCGACGAGGAGACCGAACACGACGGCGTCGCCGACCGCGGTGATGTCCAGCGCGGTGATCAACACCGCGCTCGTGATGGTGGTGACAAGGATGCACGCCACCGGGCCGAGATTACGCACGAGCGAGGACTCGGGCTCCCCCGCGTTCTCGCGGCCGAGTGCAACGATGTACGGCTTGGCGATGAGGACGGGGAAATACACGCCTGCGATCACCGCGGAGGCCACGAACGCGGCAAGCACTGCGAGCCAATTGATATCGGTCAGAACATCGAACATTTCGGATTCCTTCGAGAATGAGCGTCCGTCGACGCCCGTTGAAGTCGGTTGGTGAAACGGGTGTGCGGTGTGCCGCTCAGAGCGCTGTCACGGCCACCTCGCCCCGCTGCGCCGCAGCAGCATGCTCACGACTGTCCCGAGAGGAGATCGACAACGCCGCGAAAACCATGCCTGCCACCGCGACACCCGCCCCGACGAGAAACGCGTCGTGGAAGCCGTCGGTCAACGCCACGGTTCGATCGACCCCGCCGGACATCGCGCGTGCAGTCGTCGCTGTTGCCACCGCCGAGATGACCGCCAGCCCCACTGCCCCACCGATTTGGTTGCCGGCGTTGACGAGACCTGAAGCGAGGCCGGCCTGTTCGTCCGTCGTTCCGGTGAGGGCGGCTACGGTCACGGCCACCAAGGAGCCACCCAGTCCGAGGCCGGTCAGAACGGACGGACCGAAGACGTCGGAGATGAATCGACCGTCGGCACCGACCTGCGCGAACCAGGCCAGGCCTGCAGCCACGAAGCCCAAGGCGACGAGAAGGACAGTCTTGAACCCGAACTTGGTGATCAGCGGTGACGCGCCGCCGGCCGAGGCGATGATCGACAGAGCCAGAGGCAGGTACGCAAGACCAGCCTGAAGCGGGGTGAACCCCAGGACCTGCTGCAGGTACAGGGTGATGAGGAAGAAGCCGGAGATCAAGGATGCGCCCACGAGGAGCATGACGACGTTAGCGCCACGAAGGGTACGCAGTCGGAAAATCGACAGTGTCACCAGCGGTGCCGCACTGCGCCGCTCGATCACCACGAAGACCACCAGAAGTGCGACTCCAGCCGCAGCTCGCAGCAGTGTCGTAGTCGATGTCCATCCGGCTTTTTCGGCGTCGACGAGTGTGAACACCAACAGCGCCAGGCCGGCCGTCACGCTGATAGAACCGGGTAGGTCGAAGCTGCGGGCCCCGTCGACTCTGCTCGACGCCGGGAACAGGCGGAATGCTTGCCACACCATGAACAATCCCACGGGAACATTGACGAAGAGCACCCATTCCCATCCGAGATACTCGGTGAGCACACCGCCGAGCAGCACGCCGGCCGCCCCGCCCGCACCGGACATCGCACCCCACACCGCGAGCGCGCGGTTACGTTCGGAGCCTTCTTTGAAGGTGGTGGTGAGGATCGACAGGGCAGCAGGAGAAACGATGGCCGCCCCGAGTCCCTGCACTGCTCGGGCAATGTTGAGCCATGCGTCGTTCTGCGCCAAGCCGCCCATGAGCGAGGCGACCGTGAAGATGAGCAATCCGGTGACGAACATCTTGCGCCGTCCGAGTAGGTCGGCGAGCCTGCCGCCCAACAGCAGGAACCCGCCGAACGCGAGGATGTAGGCGTTGATCACCCAGGACAGGCCGTCTTGACCGATCCCCAGTGATTCACCGATCGACGGCAGCGCGACGTTCACGATCGACGCGTCGATGACGATCAGGAATTGAGTCAGGGCAAGTAACGCGAGAGCAAGATTTTTTGCTCTCGGCGTCGAAAAATCTCGTGACATTGTGTGGACTTTCTCGAGCGAGAACTGTGCGACCCGGCGCGCGATACGCGAGCGATCGGATGTCGGGGTGCCGACTGTTGGAGAGCTGACGTACGAGACGAACTCTCATTACGGTACTTGCTAGTATCGGATCTGTCCAGTACCGTAATTACCAGGCCAGTATCCAACCCGGAACAAGGAGGAACCGTGCCAGATAGGACAACGACGCCCGATGCGCCGACGCCGCGCGGACGCAAACGCGATCAGTCCCGCGACGGCGACATCCTGGACGCGACAGTCGAGGTTCTCGCCGAGCACGGCTACGACGGAATGACGATGGATATGGTCGCTGCCCGCGCGAAAGCCGGAAAGGCCACGGTGTACCGGCGGTGGCCGTCGAAGGCGCACATGATCGTCGACGCCGTCGCGCGTGTGTCCAAACAAGAAGTCGACGTCGACGAGCTGCCGGACTCGGGAACCCTTCGGGGCGATCTCAAGGCCTTGATGCGCCCGGAGGCGTTCGACAGCGGCAACAAACAGCTGAAGATCATGAGTGCGGTGGCAAGCATGCTTGCCGCCCAGGACGATCCAGAATTGGCAGCGTCGATATCCGGCACCAATCCGTGGATCGCGGCCAATCGCATCATGATCGAACGTGCCGTCGCGCGAGCTGAAATCGCCGCCGACACGGACGTCGAGTTCATGGCCCGAGTCATTCCCGCCATGTGCTATTACCGCGTGACCGTGGAGGGTCGCTCCCTCGATCCCGAGCACGTACTCACACTGATCGACACTCTGCTGCTGCCAGCACTGACAAACCCATCCGACACCACAGAAGGTGGACAATGAGGTACCGAACCCTCGGACGAACCGGTGTACGAGTGAGCAACCTCTGTCTGGGCACCATGATGTTCGGAACGTGGGGCAACAAGGATCACGACGAATCGATCCGAGTCGTGCACCGCGCGCTCGACGCCGGAATCAACATGATCGACACCGCAGATCTGTACTCACACGGTGAAGCCGAGACAATCGTCGGAAAGGCATTGGCCGGGGGACGCAGAGACAATGTGGTGCTGGCGAGCAAATTCCACAACCCCATGGGCGACGACGTCAACGCACGAGGAAACTCCCGCCGTTGGATCGTGCAAGCCGTCGAGAACAGCCTGCGCAGACTGCAGACCGACCATCTCGATCTGTACCAAGTGCACCGCCCCGATCCGGACACCGACATCGAAGAGACATTGGGCGCGCTGACCGATCTGCAACGAGCCGGAAAGATCCGATACTTCGGCACAACGACGTACCCCGCACACGAACTCGTCACTGCACAATGGACCTCGGAACGGCGAAATTTCGGCCGCTTCGTCACCGAGCAGCCTCCCTACTCACTGTTCGCACGAGGAATCGAAGCCGACGTTCTCCCCGTCGCACAACAGCTTGCACTCGGAGTCCTGGTGTGGAGTCCGCTCGGCGGGGGCTGGCTTTCCGGTGCATACAGAAAGGGCTCCCCGGACTTCGTCAGCGACCGAAACAAGCTCATGCCCGGCCTGTTCGACATCACCGCACCGCACAACGCGGGCAAGTTGGACGCCGCCGAAGCCCTCGCACTCCTTGCCGAGGAACTCGGCATCTCGCTTATTCATCTCGCACTTGGATTCGTTCTGTCGCACCCGGCAGTGACCGCGGCCATCATCGGCCCAATGAACGTCGATCAACTCGAAAGTCAGCTCGCGGCCAGCGATCTCGTGCTCGATCACGAGACACTCGACCGAATCGACGACATCGTCTCCCCCGGCCGCAACATGACCGAGCGCGACGCGGGCTACCTTCCCCCTGCCATCGTGCAGCCATCTCTGCGTCGGCGCTGAACGTCCGACCCGACAGCGGGCCCACAGAAAGAGTCGTCGCATGAGTCGCCCTCCGGAGACCGCTCCCGGCAACGAGATTCACTGCACTGCCGGAGCGAACAACTCAACAAAGCACCATCCCCTCGCCGACAGCCCACCGTTCGTTCAGATGTTCTTCGAAGCCACGACCGATGGCCACACCTCGAACAGCAACCGTTGAGACACAGGCCTCACCTACTATTCCGCAGTGCTGACCTCCGGTCGAGGCTCGAACACTCGACGCCTCGACCGGCCGCACAGTGCCCCGACCGCAGCGGGCCATCTACATCGGAAGCTTTGACAGTTGGCGTTGGCCTGGGGGCGGAAGGTCCGTTGAAATAGTCAGCATTCTTCGCCGTCGATTCGACGCTGTCTCAATTCCAGGCTGCTGTGCGTCAAGGGGCTTGCTGATCAGCCCGAAGCGCTCGGTCGCCGTCAGCCCGCCCCAAATTCCGTAGGGCTCGAAGTTTTCGAGCGCAAACGAGCGACACCTGTCTACCACTGGGCAATTTGCACAGTGAAGTTTCGCCGCGTTCTCGATCCGTCTCAACGCCGCACCTCGAACTCCGTGCGGCGGATAAAAGATCGAAATCGATTCCGTACGGCACCGAGCGTCGAGCTGCCATTCCCACTCCGAGCTTTGAGGAGCGGGGAGCCTGGGTGGAGGGAAAGAGTTACGCATGGGTCAACTTTCGAACTGAGCTCTCCCGGGGGGGGTGATCGCCGACCCCGGACGAGAATACGGTCAACCGTCGAGACTGTCTCTATGTTTCGGCGCGTTCCGGCCCGGGAAACACCTCGCCCGCGAAAAGTTTCCGGGCGGTCCGAATCACCGCCCCGCGGCGTACCTCGACCTCGCCTGTTGTTGCCGACTCCACTTCGACGTCGACATCGAAGAAGCCGGTGGGATGCTCGATTCGCACCACGCCGCCGTCACTCGTGCGGGTCACTCGTTCCGCCACCGACCCCTCGAGGCGGGCGGCTGTTCCCACGGTGAGCGCGCCGAGAACGCCGATGGCGGTGTGGCACCGGACCGGGATGAAGGTCCTGGTCGCGATACTGCCATCGTTGTCTGGTTCGGACACGAGCGTCATTTTCGGAACGGTCGATTCGGATACGTCGCCGAGCCCCATCAACTTGGCGGCCTGCGCCCGGATGTTCGCGACACGTTCGGCGAGTTCGGCGTTGCCCTCGAGATCCGACGGGCTCTCGTGACCGCTTACCCCGACATCGGTCGCGGCCAGAACCACTGTGGGCATTCCGTTGTCGATACACGTCACGTCGACACCATCGACGATATCGATCACGTTTCCGGTCGGAAGGAGCTTCCCGCAACTCGACCCTGCTGTGTCGGAGAACTCGACACGAACCTCGGCTGCCGTGCCGGGTACACCGTCGATACGACTTGTTCCCGAATACTCGACCTTCCCCAACGGAGTGGGGAACGTAGAAGCTGCGTAGCTGTCGGAGTTGAGCATCTTGATTCGTACTGTGGTCTTGTGTTCGCCAGTGGAGACGAGTCCTCGTTCGACGGCGAACTGCCCTACACCGGCGAGTAGGTTGCCGCAGTTCTGCGCCGAGCTGACCGTGGCCCTGTCGACGCCGACCTGAAGGAAGAGATACTCGACGTCCGCCCGTGGATCATTGGACACCCTGACTATTGCTACTTTGCTGGTCAGCGGGTGTCCCCCGCCAATACCGTCGATCTGACGGGTGTCCGGCGAGCCCATGATTCGTAGAAGCAGACGGTCACGTTCGATCACACCGGCAGGCAAGTCCCCGGCCAGAAAAAACGCACCCTTCGAAGTTCCACCACGCATCCATGTGCACTGGATTCCACCGATCATGCTTCACCACGTTCTTCCCGATCAAATTCCTGTTGGGTCAGGTATCGGACGCCCAAATCAGCGAGAACCGGCCGCAGACCGTACCGATCGAGACCGAGTTGCCCACCTCGAAAGGCCTGCCGTGCAGCTTCTTCCTTGTCGAGACGAGCACGCGACGATTCGACCGCCGCAGCCGCGCTGCGACGAGGCACAATGACGACACCATCGTCGTCTGCTACCACCACGTCTCCTGGATTCACCGTCACCTGCCCCAACACGATCGGAACGTTGACCGACCCTGCGGTGGACTTGACCGTCCCCTGCGCCGAAACAGCCCGTGACCACACCGGAAAGTCCATCTCGTTGAGCTCGGCGAGATCGCGAACACCTGCCGCGGTCACAAGTCCGCGAACACCTCGTACTTGCAGCGCTGTCGCAAACAGCTCGCCGAACATACCGTCGGTCGACGGCGAATTGGTCGCGACCACCAAAATGTCACCGGCAGTGCACTGCTCGATGGCCGCGTGAATCATCAGGTTGTCGCCCGGCCACGAGTGGACGGTAATTGCGTTACCTGCAATCCGCGCGCCCGACTGAATCGGCCGGAACTCCGGACCCGGAAGTCCTGTTCGCCCCTGCGCTTCGTGGACGGTGGCCGTCCCGAACTCCGCCAGTGCGTCAACGACCTCGAGCGACGTGCGCACCGGATCGGTGACGATGACCGAGCTCATGCCAGAACTCCAGCAACCTCGGGGTAATACCGCACGTACGCTTCCCCCAAGGTGTCGGTGGTAAAACCGAGATTAGGGCCGGCATTGCGCTTGAGCTGCACACCTCGCCTGCGCGCGAGGTCGGTGTAGTAGGTCCACATGTGCTCCTGCGCGACAAGGCTTTCCATCGCCTTGCGCTTCTGCGGGAACACCTCGGTGATATCGAGGAGGACGTTGGGCTTGAAGTCGCTTTGTTCGGGCTGATGTGGCTCGAAGAAGAAAACTGGCGGCGCCCCGAGGGCTTCACCCTCGGCGGGATATCCGATTGCTTGAGCGAGGATCCGAGCATCGAGAGCCATTCTCGCCGCGACAGGGTGGTCCGCGTTGTACGGGTCGATCAGCGGGTGTGTCAGCACAACAGTCGGTTCGACATCACGGTAGACGTGAACCAGCTTGTCGACGATCTCGGCAGATTGCAGTAGAGGGTAGTCGCCCGCGTCGAAGAACTCGATTTCCGCACCCAGAGCTGATGCAGCGGCTTCCGCCTCACCGCGACGAATCGATTTGATCTCCTCCAGAGTCTTGCCATCGCGCCACGCACGCGCCGACTCTCCGCGTTCGCCGTAGCTGAGGCACACCACCTTGGCTCGTTCACCACGGGCCGTGGCGGCCGCGATTGCGCCACCCGCACGCCACACGAAGTCTCCGGCGTGGGCACTGATCACCAGCAGGGCTGGTGTGACATTTGCTGACACTGGGTTCACCTAACGACGAAGTTCCGGCCACGAACGCGACCGCTGCTCCATCAGTAATCCACATCGCCGACACGATTGTCAACAATTTTGCGCACAGAAAGATTCACCGGACTGTTGACGAATCACCGGCGGCGTGCTTAACGTATGTCCCCATCAGGTGACCCCAGTCACCACCAACCTCCATTTCCGGGAGCTTCCATGACCTCGTACGAAGAACTCGATGCGCCGTCGGCCTCGAGTTCCTCGCATGTCGCTCCAGTGACGGATGTGCCGGATCTACCGCGCTGCGGCTACTTCGCGAAGCGCAGTGATCACGCTCCGCAAATGTGCGCGCATCGCAGCCTCGGCCGCATCGGAGTCTCGGGCGCAGACGGCATCGATGATCGCAACATGCTCGGGCAACGACACCGACATACGTCCAGGATGCATCGCCAGTTTGAACTGATGCCGGACGAGTTGCCCACGCAACCGCTCCAAGATCTCGTCCGCGGAGCGCTGAGCGCTGATCTCACGAATACGTCGGTGCAGCAACTGATTCTGACGCGAATATCCAAAGACATCGCCTGCTGCTGCGGATTCGGCAATAGCGCGGCGAAGGTCGGTGAATTCGGCAATGTTGTCGTCGGTGACATTGCGCGCGGCCCGGGCGGCACACAGACCTTCGACGACCATACGGACCTCGGTGATCTCGACTGCCTCGTCGAGCGACACCGACCGAACCCGCGCGCCCCGATTTGCCACACGTTCGATCAAGCCTTGAGCGCCGAGCTCCTGCAAAGCAGCGCGAACGGCACTCCGACTGGCATGGAATTGCACGCACAAATCGGCTTCGACCATTCGTTGATTGGGTGCGAAGTCACCGCCGAGAATCGCCTGCCGAATCCCATCGGTCACCACAGTGTGATCGGTAATCAGTTCCTTCGATCCCTGTTCCGCCATCGACTTCGAACCACCTTCAAGATTGTCACCAAAATTGTTGTTCAAATCGTAGCTCATTAAACGGCTTTTTCCGCGGACTTCGACCGGACCGACCTTCTCGATGCGGTTGCACGCCGCTGGATACGAGACCAACACCCGACTCTTCGACACAGGAGAACCGCATGACCACACCTGCAGTCAAAAGCCCTGGATGGCTCGACTGGTATCCCGACCCGAGCACGCCGCGTTTCGCGATGCCGACCGGGGCCGTGGACGCTCACTGCCACGTCTTTGGACCGTCCGACCAGTTCCCGTTCGCCAACGAGCGCAAGTACACACCCTGCGACGCAAGCAAAGATCAACTGTTCGCACTCCGCGACCAACTCGGAGCCACCCGCAACGTCATCGTCCAAGCAACGTGCCACGGAGCTGACAACACCGCCATGGTCGACGCCGTCGTAGCTTCCAGTGGTACTGCTCGCGGCATCGCCACCGTCCGGCCCGACGTAACAGACACCGAACTGAGCACCCTGCACGACGCGGGCGTACGAGGGGTTCGCTTCAACTTTCTCAAACGGCTGGTCGACAGTGCTCCCGAAGCCGAACTGCTCACGATTGCCAAACGAATCGAGCCTTTCGGCTGGCACATCGTCATCTACTTCGAGGGGCAGGGCCTCGCGGACCTGGAGGGATTTTTCGACACACTCCCTGTCCCGATCGTCATCGATCACATGGGGCGACCCGACGTCACGGCTCCTGTCGACGGTCCGGACTTCAGTCGGTTCCTGCGGTTCGTCGAGCGCAACAACGCGTGGGTGAAGGTCAGTTGTCCAGAACGGCTCACCGTAACCGGACCTGCGGCACTCAGTGGTGAACGCAACGCATACCTCGACGTTTTACCTTTCGAACGAAAAGTCGTCGACGAATTTCCGGACTCGGTGCTCTGGGGAAGCGACTGGCCACATCCGAACCTGACCAACCATATGCCCGACGACGGACTCGTAGTCGACCGAATTCCGCTCTTCGCACCAACACCCGAGCTCCAGCACAAACTCCTTGTAGCCAACCCCATTCGACTCTATTGGCCCCACGAGAATGTCTGATCGCCGACCACCCTCACCCTTCTTTGAGAATTGAGCTTCCGATGCAACACTCCAATGCGGCGAACCGACTCGATCGAATGCCGGTGTCCAAATTCCACAAGATCACCCTGATTGCAATCGCGTTCGCATACTTCTTCGAGTTCGCCGACTTGAATACTTTCGCCACTACGGTCCCCAAGCTCATCTCGGTCTGGGGTGTCAATGTCAATCAGATCGCCTACGTCACCTCACTGTCGTTCGTGGGGATGTTCTTCGGTTCCATGATCGGCGGCTACATCGCGGACAGGCTCGGACGCAAGAAAGCGCTGTTCGCAACCACAATCTGGTTCGCGTCTTTCTCTTTCCTGTCAGTCTTTTCCTGGGATATCTACTCCCTCGGGCTGCTTCGGATCCTGACTTCAGCTGGATTGTCTGCGATGACCGTGGCCGCGGTGATTTACGTCAATGAGATATTTCCGAGCGCGATCCGCGGTAAGTACCAGGCCTACGCGATTGCCATCGGGATCTGCGGGACCCCGGTCACCAACCTCATTGCCAGTGCAGTGGTCCCGGCCAGTGACTGGTCGTGGCGGTTGGTCTATCTGTGGGGTGCATGCGGGATCCTCTTCTTGATATTTGCACGTCGACTGAAGGAGTCGCCACGCTGGTACGAAAGCAAAGGCGAATACGACAAGGCAGATGCGGTCCTGAAAGACATCGAAGAGCACATAGTTGCCGAGTCCGGGCCCCTTCCTGAACCGAAGACCGAGGTGATCGAGACCGCTTCGCAGTCCAAAGCACCCGTGAAAATGTTGTTGCAGAAGCGATACCTGTTCCCGACCATCCTCCTGTCGGTCATGTGGATCACCCAGACGATCGGATTCTTCGGGTACTCCAGTTGGGCACCCACTCTTCTCGCCAACGAAGGGTTCAGCGTCGAGGATTCGATCTTCTACGTAGCGCTCACAACAGTTGGTGCACCGTTGGGATCGTTGCTCGCAGCGCAGATCACCGACCGATTCGAACGCAAGTGGTGTCTGGCAATCTTCGGCGCAGTCATTGCCGGTTGTGGTCTGCTGTATGGTCTCACGTTCAACCCGATCATGATCGTCACGTTCGGATTCCTCGTGAACTTCTTCGAACGTGGCTACACGGCAGTCGCTTACGCCTACTCCCCTGAGGTGTTCGACACCCGAGCGCGCTCACTGGGCACCGGCGTCTCCTACGGACTGGGGCGACTCTCCAACGCCATCGGACCACTGATCATCGTCGCTCTCTACAACGGTCAGGGCTATCAAAGCGTGTTCTACTTCATCGCAGGTATGTGGCTCTTCGGTTCCTTTACGCTCGCCGTCTTCGGGCCGAGAACACGGAAAGCACGACTGGCAGCAAGTACCCCCACGGAGCAACCCGCTACATCATGACCATCACCTGACCCGCTCGAGCTCTGTGCAGCGGAAGCAAGCCAGGTACCTGATTCACCAGGTACCTGGCTTGCTCTCCACGGTTGAGACTCCGGCCAGCCCCATTGTCTGCAAGGCAAACTGGCCCGAATCTCCGAAACTGCAATAGGTTCGGCTTGCGGTACTTACGTCAAAGCACAAAGGCGGCCTCGGATTTCTCCGAGACCGCCTTTGAAACTGCATTGTGTCGGGCTGACAGGATTTGAACCTGCGACCACTTGACCCCCAGCTAGATCGACCAGATTTCGATGGACCCACCTGTACTCACTGCACAGCCTCTGAGCAGGCAGTTTCGTCCGAGACCGTATGCGACAATCCATGCCCGGTTGCACCGAGTAGTGACACTCTCGCGGCACGCTCGAATTCCCATTACTCCATGCCGATCCACCGAAAGTCACCTGACATCACACGAGTCCAACGCCCCGAAAAGTTACCGATCCATCGCCCCGCGAGGGTCTCACTCCCAGGCAGCACGGGCGCCTCGGCCGCAGCCAAATCGCCTTTCACGACGGCCTCCTCGCGTACACCGAGGAAACTGACTCGCGTGCGCGTACCCACTCCGCCGCATCACGCGATACCCACCCAGCGAGCGTGACGGCGTCCGCGACATCAGAGACCAGCAGACGCTGATGGATCGGCTCGTGGTGCGCAGCCCTGTTTCGCACGAACGCCAGCCTCTGAAGCCGGCGCTCGACCTCCCCGCGACGCTGCCGCGCATCCGAGGCGCCATGCGGGAACGCACCATGAAGCGCCGGCACCCACAACGACGTCAAATACCGCGACGCCGCGAGGTACCGCCAAAACCCCAACGACAACTCGGCGACCACCTTCCCATGCACCTCGCTTGGCTGCCGACGAACCGCCCGGCCTCGAGCTTCGATGACATCGCGCCGACCCCGCTGATCCAGAGGCACATGATCGAACCACTCCGATGTCCCCCGCGTGCGCTGCGACCACGCGCTCAGCTGAGGGTCGAGCGCGTTGCGAGCCACCACTTCGACCATCGACACCAGCGATAACACTGCACCTGATGCTTCGATGTTCCAGTCGTACAACGCAATCGCCGCATCGATGTCACCGCCACTCGCCGAGAGGTACGAACCGAGACGCTGCCGAGTCAACAGATCGGCGATGACCTCGTTACTCCACGACAACGCCACTCCTCCTACTGGTTGACATACCGACACTGTTCCCTAAACTAGACGACGAAGGCCCCGGAACGATCCCTGACTCACGTCACATCGCCGGGGCTACGTTCGTTCCTGGGAAGCTCTCATCTCCCCGAACGCTTCTGACTCGACCTACAAGGCCGTTTCGACGACCATATCCAACTCGCCGACACACTCGCCATCATCACCGATTGAAAACAGCCTGACTCCTGCATAAAGTTTCTAGCGGCTAGGGCAACCTGCGTTGCACCTGGGAAGGTCACCGCAAACGCTCGGGACAACGACCAGTCGTGTATCTGTTCTGCACTACGGCCGCAGTCGGATTGACGAGGTAGACGCTCCCGCACGCCAGCGGAGTTGTCTCATCAGCCTGGCCTGCTGAACGCCGCCTTAGATCGCCAGTGGCCAAGGCGTGTTTGATGCATCCCTATGCGACGCCGCCGTTCAATTTCCACTCCCAACCGCCCGTCGCGAATGCAGGCCGATAGGCTATCGCGGTCGAGTCCGGTGGCAAATCAAGGACAACGAATCCGGTGTACATCGACCGGGGCGCGAGCTGTGTGGGCAACACCTGATCGGATTCGTCGCAGTTGATAGACGCGTCGGTCCACAGATTCGTTTGGGTGTATCCATTCGCTCGGATCGCTGCGAAGTCGAAACCACCGAGCAAAGTTCCGTAGTTCGCGGGGGCGAAATTGCTTCCGGTTTGGACGGTGAAAGAGAAGGCCTTCAACTGACCGTTCTCCGATGGGATCGAATCCCGGCAGCCGGTAGCGTCCGTCGGTGGGTCCAAAGCGAAGAGTGCGTCGCAGTTAGTTGGATCCTCGCATCCGGCTCCTGCGAGCTCACGCCACTGCTTTTCGAGCGCTCCCCGAGAATTCTCAGCAACACCGGTAGGCATAGTTACGGCTGGGGTCGTGGTTGGCGCGAATGTCAATGGCTCCTGAACGGTCCCCGTCGTGCCTTCCTGACCTCCGCACGCAGCGGTGAGAAGAACGACAGCGGTGGCCCCGGTACAGGCCGTAAGCGTCCGAATCGTGTGCATATCTGAATTTTTAGCATTGCAGGCGCCACTGCAGGTACCGAACCTCTTAAGAAGAAGAGTGTCCAGATCGCGTGCTAAAACTACGAATGACCGTCGACGAGCGAGGAGCACTGTGGCCAGCGCACATCCACTTCCCGGTATGTCGCTTTCCGACATCCGCCCAGAGGCTGCCCAGGAATGGCATCCAATCAAGAACGCCCCTCTAACCCCCTTCGACATCAAACCGGCAAGCGCCGCATTTGTCTGGTGGCAGTCCCAAGCAGGCGAACTTCCAAAGGCCAAGCGATGACTGACCGCATCCCACCCTGCAGATCGAGCGACGACCGCTGTGGAAAGCTGGTAGCTGAGGTCATCGGCGGAGCAGTCGCACTACTGATCGCCGGCCTCATCGTGTTCAGACTCATGTTCCTAACCGGCTACCTGATCCTCATGAACCTGTAGACCCCGGACGACTCGGGTAGGTCCGTGCAGCTACGGCTTTCTGTCGGAACCGACTTATAGGATGGTTCCAAGCTGACGAGAGGATCGACCATGACCGACCACTTGAAGACAGCCATGCGGGCGATGACCGAAGCGAACCGTCAACGGATGCTAGACGTAACTCAGCCCTTCAAGGACTCGTTCATCGCCGAGCCTGCCATGCAGCGGTTGATCGACTCAGTATCGGTCAAGGCGCAGTTCGACTTCTCCCCTCTCGCTGAGTACTTCCGGGAGAGCAACCGGTTAAGTGAGATCGCAAAGAACCAGCTCATGCCCGCGACGACCACAGCATTGAGTGAGCTGGCCGCGATCCAGGTCGAGCCGTTTCGCAACAGCTTGATCGACGCTATGCCTGACATCTCCGAACTGTGGCGCGACCAGATCGATACGACGGGCATCTCGAAGATGGCGGCAGGTGCGCTAGCGAATGTCGAGTTGCCTCAGATCGACATCGGGTTCAAAGAGGTGCTGAACTACAACGCACTGTTCCCCAAGGTCGATCACCCACTGGCCGATGCCATGAAGCAGATCCGCGAGTCGCAGGCGTCGATCATCAATTTCAAGGCCGAGGTCAGCTCCCTCACCAAGGCAGTGAGCGACAACTCGGGTGTCGGGATGCTCGCAGCCGGTGCGCTGGGTGACACTTACGGCACACCGTTTGCAGAGGCCATCCAACGGCTCGTCCCGCAGATGCCCGAGTTCCCGGACTTCACCCAGCTGCGAGACCTCGTAGGCACATATGTCGACGACGACCTGGCGGATGCGGTCGAGGAACAGATTGCGTCCGATCCGTCTAAGCTCGAAGCGTTCAACACGGCAGTTCAATCTCTCGTATCCAGTCTGAAGATCCCCCACCACATCGCGGTAAAAATCGTCGTTGCAACTGTGTACGTGTTCTCGTATGTCGCAATCTTCTACGCCCTTCAGTGGGGACCGCCCGAGTTGGCACGCACTCTTAGCAACCTGATGACCACCGGTGGTGACGCTGTCCCACCGGTGTTGTCGTATGGGGCCTACAAGTTCATGGCACGAAACGACAAGCCCGAACCTGCTTAACCACCTCTGTAAGCGCTGACTTTTCCACCAGAGTTATCCCACCTGAGGAAGAAGAAAAGTATAGCAATTTCTTAGCAAATGGCTCGTAGTCTTCTGCTGGAGGGGCAATGAATAGAGAACCTAAACCATCGTTACTATCGCAGCATCATTTGCATTGAACACGGGGTCGACGTACCGTTTTTCAAACTAATCGGCTTGGCAAAGCGGTACCGATGCCAACGAGCGACACGATGACGATCGGTCAAAGATGTGTTGAACCCTTACACGTCAACGAAAGCCGAAGGAGCCAATTCGGTGAGGGAGAAATTAATCTTCCACCTAACAGTCACACTCCTCATGGTCGCCATGCCAATTATAAGGTATCGCGTTGACAATAAAACACCGCCGCTAGTCGGCCGCTACCCCGTCCTGAACGGTAAGACCGCGTGATCTCCACACAAGTCAGATCCAGCTGTTCGCCGTCCTTCTTACCGGTGCCCTGGCTGCAGCCTTGGTCTTCTGGTTCATCACAAAGATCCACTGGACATAGATCAGTGTGTCCACCCCGGCACTGACTTCCCGTCGTTCGCGCCGGGGTGAAATGCGTTGATCTACCGTCGCTCTCCCAGTGCAGCCTCAACTGCTATGGCAAACCCGAAGTAGAAGTGACTCATCGTCAGCATCGAACTGAGCACGCAGTGCATCCAGAACTTCTCTAGATCCGGATCTGCGGTCAGCTCGGCAAGCGCTTCACGCTCTTTTCCCCAGTGGAGGGTGTCACCATAGTTGTACGTCTTGATCAGTTTGCTTGGGTTCACGCCCTCGAATGTGTAGGGCGGACGCTCATCCTTGTCACCGACTAGCTTGCGCGCGATTATCGTCTCGATCATCTGTTTCGCGAGCTGTTTGCGTGCTGCAAGCCAAGGCTTCAAAAGCTTTTGACCGCGTGCTCTTTTGGATGATCCCTCTTGCGAGATAGCCCTCTCCAGGACAGCCTTCACCTTGTCGAACGACGCCTCGTCATTCTGGTTGTTCAGCTGCCGGAACGTAGCCGAAGCGGCCGTAAAAGCTTCCTCACTCGGCAAGTTGGCGTTGACGAACCGCTCACCATCTTCATGGGTGATGTCGAATGATCCGAGGGTGTCGCCAAACACCGAGTACTTAGCCAACTTTCGTGCGTTCTTCACGTACTGGCGCAGCATCAACCGCTCGTCATCGGTCAGATGGGTGAGGGCCGGGAAGTTGGCTGGGCTGGGCAGTTTGAAAGCGTAAGTAAGCTGCTGCCAGTGGTAGCTGAAGGTGTCGGGGTTGAGTGCTTCGTCCACCAACGGGATTGGAAACAGTAGATCCTCGGGAAGAACAGCGTCATGCAGCGGGATCGACTTCAAGGTGATCTGGCCGGTCCATGCGTTAGTCCGTTGCGCCACGTTCCGGTACATCACTGGGATGTCCGGCCACTCGACACTCATGAACATCTCTTTCCATGGAACCGGCCTGTAGCCAGGTCCGTACTTTTTAGTGATCCACGCCTGCGGATCGCCTGTCCCCCATGGCTGAGTGTGACTGTGGAACAACGAGACCTCCCGTTCTAGTTTTGATAATCTTAGGTTCCCACTGGTAGTACGCAATGCTAATGAAATTAGCGATACTGGTGAACGACTACCCAGCCAACCCAACAACCCTGATCGATGGACCGATGACGACTCCATCGACTACCAACTAAAACGAACGACAGCAGCCGAGGAGAACATAGACAGCGGTACGGCCCGAAGTATTGCCGTGCAGATCGACTCCCCTACCTCGCCAGCCATCCACACCTTCGTCACAACAGGTGCGATCGTAGGAGAAACCTCCTGAGTGTGATCCGGCCGGTCGAAGGGAGGATGCTGCACCATTTGCCTCAACGACGCCAGATCGACATAGTCGTCGACGTCGAGGGTGGGCGGCCAGAATCCCGCCGATATCCTCCACCTTGTGAGCCAATTCGGCATTGAGCAATCGGACCTCGGACTCGCGTGCCTCGACATGTAGCCGTGCCTGCTCCTTGGCTTCGAAAGCCGACATCGCAGCCGCATGACGAGCATCGGCAGCACGTGCACGTTCCCACTCCCGACGCCAGCGCTCCGCTTCACGAACAGCGCGAGCATGCGCCTGAGCCGACGCCCGCTGTTGCTGGCGCTCACGTTGCTCGCGCAATCGAGCCCGATGCTGCATCTCCGCGAAGAACCCGCACTGCCTAGCCACCTGACCCTGCTCGTCGTCGCCGACCGCGAGGTCACACAACTCCATCAAACATCGAACACCTACCGAGTCCGTGCAGAATAGCCCGCCAGACCGACACACCAGGGTCCCTATTCTTCCTGCGCAACAACATCATTTAACCGAATGATGCAATAGCAACACAGTATGAGTCGCGCTTCGTGTGCCGGAACAATCCGGCAGACCCGTACACCGCGTACCCGAGTACGCCGCTCGCGTCAGCAGCCCTACCTCTGCGACTTTGCTTTCACCGCTACCAAAATAGAACTGACCAACAGGACCAAGGCGCCGACGAGCACCAGCCACAAACCCCAGCCGACCGACGGACTGATCGTCGCGCCCATGAACTCGCTTTTCACAGAACCGATGTTCCCGACGTCGTAGAACGCCACGACCACCACCACGAGGGCGATAACAGGGTTGACGAATCGGTCCCCCACCATCGGCTTGCCGTTGCGCAACAACACCGCAAATGAAATCAACGCAGCGATCCCACCGAGGAAAATGGTGACCGCACCGTCACCCTCCATGCCATTCTTGGTGAACGCGAAGATGGTCGCCCACGGACCAAGACTGCCCACCACAATCGCCAAACTCGATGCCAACGAGGCAACAACCCACGGCTTGTACGGAAGCGTCTGCGACGCGGGTTGGTGAGCGCCGTGCGCGGGATAATTCGCAGTCATGCCATCCACTTTCCACGTTGAACAAGAAGTCGAGTGTTGCTGATGGTAAGCGGTTCGAAAGAACTTCGGACAATCCGCACAGTCCGTTCATTCAAACGATCGACTAAAGAAGCTACCCAAACCCGGGTAGTCACACATGAGGGGATCGGAGACTGTGGACTCGGTTTCGTTTCTCATCGTCAGGTGCGCGACGCCGAAGAATTCGACGCGCCACTCGGCACAGCTTCTAGTGCTCAGATGTAACGCCTGACAGCACAAGAAGATTATGTTATCGGCTATCTACTGACACAGAAATAGGACGCATCAATGACGCGCAGGCGCTTTGCAGCATCGTGGCTTCTTGCCCCAATCATCGCCGCACTCGTGCTGACAGGTTGCGGTAGCACCGATGGCGTTGCAACTACGGAGAGCACGTCGAGCAGCGAGGCGCCTACTGCACCACCGGCCGAGACTTCGGTTCCCATCGGGGCCGCACAGGATGTCGCCGACGAC
This sequence comes from Rhodococcus sp. 06-156-4, assembly GCF_002259345.1. Taxonomy (NCBI): domain Bacteria; kingdom Bacillati; phylum Actinomycetota; class Actinomycetes; order Mycobacteriales; family Nocardiaceae; genus Rhodococcus; species Rhodococcus sp. 06-156-4. Next base: position 84,472 of record NZ_NPGB01000015.1, read on the forward strand.
GACGTGACCACCCGCATCACCGTCGAGAACCTGACATACGCACAAGGGTCGAAGTACGGCCTCCCCGCCGCCGGCGAACTGCAGCAGATCACTGTCACATTGGAAGGCATTCAAGGGACAACCAACGTCAATCCCCTCTACTTCACCGCCAGGGCAGCCGACGGCACCTCCTACGACGCAGCCCTCGGAACCGTCGACGGCCAACTAGCTACGGGAACCGTCACATCGGGCGACATCCTCAAAGGAATCGTCGCCTTCGATGTCACCGGACCGCCGATTGCATCCATCCGCTACAACGGCGCCCTCGGAGACGAATTGGCTAAGTGGGTCGGACAAATAGCAGCGTCCGCGCCATCGTCATCCCCCTTGTCAGCCACCGCACCTACGGCATCGACCGGCTCGGCGCGAGGCGACCTCGGCCTGGCCTCCACCATGTCAGTCCCGTCGTGCGACGGCACAGGAATCGTCGTGCTGTTCTCGGCAACAAACCCCAACACCTACGCGGAGGAGGTCGCCGCGCAATTAATCACCAACCCGGGCGCGCAATATCTGCGTACCGACAACGCTTGTCCGTCGCTTCGACAAGCCACCACCGACGGAAACGCCATCTATGCGGTATACCGCATCGCCGGCACCACCTCGGCAGAGGTATGCGCAGCCGTCGCGGCATCCGGCGGCGACTCGTACGGCAAATGGCTCGACACCACGACAGACCCGAGCTACATCATCCCGTGCTGAACGCGAACATCAACTGGCAGCACAAGCCGCAGTGTCATAGCGCCGCGTGCAATTCAGAGCGGGCGCTTCCGATTCAGTCACTCTGCAACTCGACACGGGCCCCTCCGGACTCCGCAGCTACTTGACAGCGAACCAGCCGAATCAAGTGGCATCGTCCGCCCAGGTACATTCGCTCAACTTACGCAGATTTCCGGACACTGATGGATCCATTTGGACACCGCCTCAGCGCCGGACTCGACCCTGTAAGGAACGAGTAGTGACACTCTCGCGGCACGCAGACGAAAAAGGCGGCTCCAGATTTCTCCGAAACCGCCTCTGAACTGCAGTTATACGTCGGGCTGACAGGATTTGAACCTGCGACCACTTGACCCCCAGCTAGATGCGGCAGGCCTACATGGGTCCACGTGGAACCACGAATCCGACCTTGAGCAGGCAATATCGTCCGTCACCATCCATAAGAATCCACCCCCGGTCGCACCATGTTGTGACAACGTCGTGACACTCAAACAACTCTCAACACCTGCGCTCGACTCCCCACATGACTGCCACGCACACAGCACCGAGCGCTCATCCACGCATGACGCAATCCGTGACAGTCCACGAGCGTACGACACGATCCACCATGGCTTACATCCTTCAGTTACTACGTAGCAAACCCTGCGTGTCGTGAAACAGCCCACACCGCTTGGATGAAGCGATCACGGTCCACAGTTGCGTAACCGAACGCCGGATCACAACAAGAATCCACGAGGCAGCGGATTTCAAGTCCCTAGGAGTGGATTCACCTGAACTTCTCGGGACTCGATATTTGTTTATTCGCAACGCTTTTCGTACATCACCTTCCGAACCGGTTCATGCACGAACGTACCGACTTGTGACACTCTCGTGACACCGAGCTACCGCCGGTGCTCCGGCACCGGACAGTCGTGGTCAGCCGCGGACAACTACGGTTTCGGGTGGACAAGCGCGCCATCCCGCATCGGCACTCTGTGCGGACTCGTGACTACGAGACTCATTCGTCGCGAACACATAACGCCCTCGAATCAGTAGCATGACGTTGCGACACCGACCGTATTCGTCCAGTAACTTGTTAGACCAACGCTGGTCTTCAATTCGGGCTAGGCGTCAGCGATTCTGCAAAGACTTTGCATCAGCGCATCTCAGCGTGGAACGGGCACGTTTCATCGCTGCCATTGCGGCCAGCATTTCGCTACCCGGCGGCCCTCTCGATCTGTCCTGAAGTCGCGGAACCGGAAGAGGAAGCCGTCGCAGTGATACATAGGATGCCAGTCAGATGGAGGCCGGGGTTCGCTGCAGCGATGCGCTGGCAAAGCCGAATACTTTACTGAAACGGCAACAACAGACATGCTTGTGCCCACAACTTCGCGCGGAAACGACTGCCATCGAGGTGTGAATGGATTTCGACCGTGACGTTAACCTTGGCAACCCGTTCCAGCAGTCGCGCTCCAGTTGCACGTTGGGCCGCCACCGCCCCCGCAGCACAGTGCGTTGGGTCACCTACGAGTTGCCCTTCCAGCAGAGGCGCGCGGTGCGACGTGCGCTCGCTCGCCGTGCAACCCGAAAAGGATCAGCAGTTCCACCGCTGCACCGTCCTCTGTGTCGAGTGCGTGGGGCCGAGCCGTGTCGAACTCTGCTGCCTCCCCTGCCGTGACAACGAACACATCGTCGCCGAGAGCCAGTCGCAAACGGCCGAACAGCACGTAGAGCCATTCGTGACCATCGTGAGTCTTCAGTGAGGGACGAGAGGACACCGTTCGAGACGGGATGACCATCTTGTAGGACTGCACTCCCCCTGCTCGCCTGCTCAACGGGATGAATACCAATCCGTGTCGATGGATTGGTTGGAGGTGAATACGAGGATCACCGGTACGGGGAGCGCCGACCAACGCATCGAGAGGAACTCCGTAAACCTCGGCCAGTGGAAGCAACACCTCCAGACTCGCCCGTCTCTGACCCGACTCGAGGCGAGAAAGAGTACTCGGTGAGATATCGATACGGCCGGCGACGTCGTTCAAGGTCATCTCACGCTGCACGCGTAGCGACCTCAGTCTGGGTCCGACGGCGGAGAGGGCGTCGTCGATGTTGCTCATCCAGTGATTCTTGCAGAAACTGCAAGAAGGTGTGCATTTTCGACAACGGCAGCCTGATACTGGTGGCTCGTCGACAGGAGAGCCACATGACCACACCGCCACCCGAACGAACCATGCCCGATGACTCGATATCGTTCTGGGACAGAATTTATCGTGATCGAAGACTGCCGACCAGGCCGGCAGCAAACCTCGCCTTGCGCGAGCAGGTTTCCGGTTTATTTGCCGGCAATGCACTCGACCTTGGGTGCGGGAGCGGCGGCGACGCCTTGTGGCTCGCCGAACAGGGGTGGAAGGTGACCGCTGTCGACACGTCGGCCGTGGCGATCGATCACGTGGCATCTGTTGCGCGCGCGGCCGGCCTCGCTCACCGAGTAATCGCACTGCGCCACGATCTGAGCGGGGGCATCCCCCCGGGCAACTACGACCTCGTGTCCGCCCAGTTCCTGCACTCACCGTTCGCCATCCCACGCACAACCATTTTCCGCCAGGCGCTACAGCAATTGACCGTCGGCGGACTGCTGCTCGTCGTCGATCATGGATCGACCGCCCCTTGGTCGTGGGACCGCGGGGCTGCGAACAACTTTCCCACCCCGCACGACGTTGCAGCCGATATCGAGATCGACACCACCCGGTGGAACATCGAAACGGCACATTCGAGCAGCCGCACTGCGACGGGTCCATCCGGTGAGCGCGCCACCGTCGTCGATCACGTCCTCGGAATTCGCCGGACTGCGCGCTAGTCGCACTACAGAAAGGAGTTCTTCGATGACGCCGCGCGCATCAAGACACCACAACGATGCACCTCCGCCTCGCACGGGTTCCAGCGAATTTGACACCTTGACTGGGTTCCTCGGCTATCTGCGCACCTGTGTCGTGACCAAGATTTCTGGCATCGACGACGAGCGAGCCCGTTTGTCGCCGGTGCACAGCGGCACCAATGCTCTCGGACTGGTGTGGCATCTCGCGCACGTCGAGCGATTCACGTTCCTCGGCGAGCCGGTCGCGGACTGGGCCGCGACCTTCCACGTCCCAGCTACCACCTCACTTCACGATGTCGTCACCGGATACCAGAACGCGGTCGAGCGCGCCGACCACGTCATCGCTTCACTGACGGATCCGTCGTCGAGCGCTCCCCCGCGCGACGGACACAAGTCCGCGGCCTCCCTTCGGTGGACACTGACACACATGATCGAAGAGACCGCTCGTCATGCGGGTCACCTCGACATCCTGTGTGAATCGATCGATCGGAGGACTGGCCGGTGACGATCGACAGGCGACGCGTCATTCGCGCGCTCATGGCGTCTGTCGTCGTTCTCGTGCTGTGCACAGTCGCGACCGGGTGTGCGCAGACCGTCATCGAGCCAGACGATCACCACCACATCGCGCCGGGGTACGACTCAGCCACCGCGAACGACGAGGAGTTCAATCGTCTGTTTCGACACGAGTTCGCAACCGTGCGCGGGATGCAAATGCACTACGTGGTCGGTGGTACCGGGCCCGCCATGGTGCTGCTGCATGGGTGGCCCCAGACCTGGTTCGAATGGCGGGAGATCATGCCGGCACTGGCTCGTACCCACACCGTCTACGCAGTCGACCTCCCCGGTCTAGGAGACAGCCGAGGAACCCCACCCAGCCTTGACAAAGCCACCCTGGCCACCTACGTCCACGACCTCGTCGCCGATCAGCTCGGACAGCGCGACATCGATATCGTCGGACATGATCTCGGCGCAGCCGTAGCGTTCCGCTATGCTGCGCAGTACCCGAGTGAGGTGGACCAACTCGCCTACCTCGACCTACCTCTGCCCGGGCCCGCCATCGACGGGCAGCAATACCGATCTTTGAGCTGGCACATCGCATTTCACTCTCAACCGTCCGTGCCGGAGATGCTGGTGACCGGACGGGTACGCAGTTACCTCGCCGACTTCTATCCTCGAGTTGCCTACCGCGGAACTGCGTTCGGCGGGCCAGGAGCCACCAGCCCGTTCACCGACGCCGAGATCGACGAATACGCTCGCACCTACGACCGACCGGAGGTACTTCGCGCCGGATTCGACCTCTACCGTTCACTCGACCGCGACGTCGATGCCAACGTCGCAGCACGACCTATCTCCACACCAACGCTTGTCATGGCTGCGGAGGGACAAGCAGAGTCCGTCAGGGCAACACTCACATCGGTTGTCACCACGATCGAACACTCAGTCGATGTGCCCCACTCGGGACACTGGCTTGTCGAAGAGAACCCGGAATTCGTAACCCGAACACTGTCGGGGTTCCTCGCGCCGTAACTACGCGTACTTCAAATCCCACTCCGGTGGCGGCCGGTGCTGCCGGAATGGGACAGCATCGACTTCATATCGAGCCCGGGCCCGCTGAGGGGACAGCATCACCACATGTCGTGGTCGATGTGATTGCCGTCGCGAGGAATGATATCTCCCAGTTGATCGAGCAGCGTCCACCGTTAGGCCAAGAAATCGCATCGTCAACCTGTTCCCACGGACTGACCACCGCTGTATCGAAAGTCGTGACCAGTGCCGGTTTTCGAATTCTCACCACCGAGCCCCGACCACCCAGTTGCCCCCTGGGAATTTCGTTGGCCACGGTGGAGCATCACGAAGAGGTCTACTGAAATGCTGTGTGGACGGGCCGACAGTCGACGATGAAAATGGAGTTCGGCCATCGCCCGCCAGAATCGGTACCCGGTTCGGTCAAACATCCAGCCCAACCCGCAGGACGATTTTGCCGCCACCGGCCTCGGACAGCGCGTGTGCACGTGCGGCCCCACGGAACGACATCGAGGCACTGACGTGCGGAGTGTATCGACCGGCGTCCGCTATCGTGGCAGCTCGGCCAAGGAGACCCGAGTCGTTCACCGCGTTGACTGCGACGACACCGACTTCACGTGCGCCGCCGTGATCTGCAACCGTGACCACACGCTGGGGATGACCCACCAGTTCGACGAGTTGGGCGAGCGATCCAGCCCCAGCCGCGTCCAGAGCGAAATCGATACCGTCGGGAGCAACAGCGCGAATCCGCTCGACCAGACCATCGCCGTAGGCAACGGGCGTGACGCCTTGGGCGCGTAGACGTTCATGATTGGCGTTGCGCGCAGTTCCGATGACCTGCTCAGCGCCTGCAGCAAGCGCGAATGCTGCCGCTGCCCCTCCCACCGCTCCTGCAGCGCCGTCGACGACGATCGTCGCGCCCGCCATGGACCCAAGGGCGTCCAGCGCTTGGAGCGCGGTGACCGATGCCAGCCCGGCGGCGGCGGCTTGCTCGTCGTTCCACGTTGCGGGAACCTTCGCCCACGCGGTCAATACTGCATATTCGGCGGTGGTGTCGGCGACTCCCCCGAGCCCGAACACTTTGTCGCCCGTCGCCACGTCATCGACACCGGCGCCGATCTCGTCCACGACACCCACCGCATCACGACCGGGAATGGCTGGAAACTCCACGGGCATAATCTGTTCGAGCTGACCGGCGCGGAGCAGGTAGTCAATGGGATTGATACTGACGGCCAGGACGCGAATGCGCACCGCGCCTTCCTGTGCATGAGGTTCCGCACGTGAGACGACCTCGAGCACGTCGGGGCTTCCATAGTTTCGATACTGCACTGCGAGCATTGCTGTCCAACACTTTCATCGGTGAGCGGGTGATCTGTCCAGCGTAAAATCTGCCACTGATGTCAGTTTCAAGTCGAAGTGATCGGAAACACATATGAGAATAGGTGAACTCTCGCGCGCAACCGGGGCCAGCGTGCGGTCGCTGCGCTATTACGAAGGGCTCGGGCTACTCGAGGCGCGACGCGCCGGCACCGGCGCACATCGAGACTTCGACCGAGACGCCATAAGCCGAGTTCGCGTACTGCGCCAGATGTATGCGGCCGGATTGTCCAGCGCGGCAATCGCAACCATCATGCCGTGCGTCGACGCACCTACCACCGGTACAACTTTGGATTCGATATCTGTGTCTTGCAGACGCAGCGCGATCGGCTGAGCGAACAAATCGACACCATCACGCAGACGCGCGACCAACTCGAATACCTCATTGCGTGCGCGACGGAGCACGTGGACAGCGCCGCAACGCCATCGTCGACGCTCGTCGAACACCAACCGCGTCAGCAGTCGATGTGAGACGCGACATGGGCGTACCCAAGACGGATTCACCCCGACCCCGCAAACGTGACGCCCCGCCGCCTCGTACCGGGTCGTCGGAAGCAGAGGTGTTGACTGGTTTTCTGAACTATCTGAGGGACTGTGTGATCGGCAAAGTACGCGGCATCGATGACGTAGCTGCCCGGAGCGTGGCTGTACCGTCGGGATCCACCCTCGCGGGCTGCTACGACATCTGACTTACGTAGAACGGCTACATTCCTCGGCCACAAGGTTACGAACTGGCCCAGCACTTTTCACGTCACATCCGAAACGTCGATCGCCGCCGTGGTAGTCGAATACCAGGCGGCGGTACGGGACGCGAATGCCATCATCGACACCTACGACGACCTGTCCGCCCCGGCACCGCGCCGACCTGGCCGCACAAGCAGCCCTTCGATGCGGTGGGCGTTGACACACATGATCGAGGAAACCGGCCGCCATGCAGGCCATCTCGACATCTTGCGCGAACTGACAGACGGGACGGTCGGCCGGTGACAGTCCATGTTTCGCATGCACCTCAGAGGGAGAAGCCGCCGTCGATGGTGAAATCGGCGCCGGTCACATACCGCGATTCCGGCCCGGCGAGGTAGGCGATCAAACCTCCGAGTTCTGACGTCTTGCCCACCCGCTTCATCGGATTGCGTTCGGACAATGAATCGAGAGCACCTGCGTTCATGTCGGTATCGAATGGCCCGGGCTGAATGTTGTTGACGGTGATTCCCCGCGGAGCCAGATCGAGAGCGATCGACTCGACCATCCCGGCGACTGCGGCCTTGGTCAACTGATACACGCTCAAACCTGCGGATGGACTGACCGCGACGTTGCTGCCGATGGTGATGATGCTTCCGCCCTGGCCGAGATGTGGTACGACGGCCTGAATTGCCAAGTACACGCCCCTGACGTTGACGCTCAGCATCAGATCGAGGTCCTCCACGGACACCTCGTCCACCGACCCGACACGCATCAGCCCAGCGTTGACCACCACGGTCGACAACGACCCGTGAAGATCTACGGCTTCCGCCACTGCGCTCCGAATCTGCTCCTCGTCGGCGCTGTCGGCACGTATTGCCACAGCGCTTCCACCGCGCGCGACGACGTCTTCGACCAGCGAATCAGCCGCGCCCTTGCGTGAGACGTAGGTGAACGCCACCGAATAGCCCTCTGCAGCAAGCCTGAGCACTGCAGCCGCACCGAGTCCGCGCGACCCACCGAAGACAAGGGCCGCCTTACGCTCACTCATAGTTCCTCCTCTGGACTGATCGATCAATTATAAGATCGTGAACACCTCCACTGCTCGAAGTAGGGGTTCACGAGCTAGGGGTTCACGAGCAGCAACACCGCGAATTCAGCCGAGCGATGCATCTGCTCGGCAGGAGCTCCGCCGCGCGCAGCTACCTGTACTGCAACCATCTGGCCGCTGATATATTCGACGACGTCCATGTCGTCGAGCGTGGTTCGAATCCGCCCTATGCGCCGAGCTTGGCGAACTCGTTCGAGCAGTCGCGCCCGAAGCCTTTGTTCGGGCCTGCCCAGCTCGCGGGCGACGTCGCTGTCCGTACGCCCGAACTCTGCAGTCGCCGCCACCGCGAAACAGCCTCGCGCACGCAGATTGTCGTCGTCGGACACCAGCCCGTGCAACATTTCCCGAATTCCGTCGACAGGGTCGTCCGGGGCCGTCAACCTGGCAACGTGAGCGACGGTGGTGTCCTCACCGTACTGGCGAAGGCACCGGAGATACAGATCCCGCTTACTACCGAACGTGGAATACAGACTTTGCCGGCCGATTCCCATAGCGCCGAGCAGCGAGTCGGTGCTCGCACCTGCATAGCCGCACGACCAGAACACCTCGGCAGCCGCGCGTGTAGCGGCGTCGACGTCGAACTTTCGGGTTCTGGGCACGGCGACAGTCAACCTGAAATTGATCGATCAGTCAAATAAGATGTTTGACGAATGACCCTGCGGGCACGGTGGCCTTCATCGCGCATCACGCCACACACCGCGATCAGTCTGCCGCCTCGATCGCCAAACGGTACATTTGTACCTGGTACATTTGTACCGAGTTAAAGACGGATCTCACATTCAGGAGTCGACATGAGCAGTAGCCTTCTCGAGCCGTTCGATCTGCGCGGGTTGCACCTTCCCAACCGCGTTGTCATGGCACCGATGACTCGATCGCGCGCGATATCGGGCGCCGCGGACGCAATGACCGAGCAGTACTACACGCAGAGGGCGAGTGCGGGCCTGATCGTCACCGAGGGCTCACCCATCTCTAGAGAGGGAACCGGATACGTCGGTACGCCCGGAATTTGGGCGGATGATCAAGTCGACGGATGGCGGCGCGTCACCGACGCAGTGCGCGACCGAGGTGGACGGATGTTCGTTCAGCTTTGGCACGTCGGTCGCGCATCCCACGTCTCGCTGCAGCCCGACGGGAGAGCGCCCGTCAGTTCCGTCGAGAAGGACGGCGACACTCTCCACGCCTACCGCACGGACGGCACGTTCGGACGCGTCGCGTCTTCGATGCCCCGCGCGCTCACTACCGCCGAAATACCCCGACTAGTAGACGATTTCGCGACGGCAACCGACAACGCCGTCAGGGCTGGATTTCACGGCGTGGAGATTCACGGCGCGACACGCTACCTGTTCGAGCAGTTCCTCAACAGCGCCTTCAACGATCGGTCGGACCGCTACGGCACGCGCACGGTCACCGACCGGCTGCGCTTCGTCCTGGACGTCGTCGACGCCGCAATCGATCGTCTCGACGCCGGACGGGTGGGCATCAGACTCTCGCCCTTCAGCACAGTCGGCAACATGCCCGTCGATGAACACGCCGATGAAACCTATCGCGCCCTGATTCAGGAACTCTCGGACAGAGAACTTGCATACATAAGCCTTCACGACACGTCCTATATCGATCCAACCCTGGGTCGGCGAGTTCAGACCTTTCTGCGCGAGATCCGTGGTCACACAGGGAGCACGCCGTTCATGTTGGCAGGTGGCCTGACTCCCCGGACGGCGGCCGACCTCATCGACGACGGAGTGATCGATCTGGCAGCTTTCGGACGCGCTTACATCGGCAACCCGGACTTGGTCGAGCGTCTCGGCACGCAAGCCGCACTTACAGAAGCCGATCCCGAAACGTTCTACGAAGGAGGGGCTGCCGGTTATACGGACTACCCGCCGGCGGACGCACAGACCCTCGACACGGCCGACTACGCCCCTAGCGACGAACCCGCTCGATAAGATCGATGACGGCGTTCTTCCATCGGGCGGACTCGTCGACGGCTGTGTCCGCATGATCGTACGTCACTGCCGACAGGATCAGACCTTGAAGCGCTGCGGCGACCATGACCCCGGCGTCTTGCCCACCGACACAGGGCGCCAACAGTTCCGCAAAATGGTGCTGGTGGGCGTGAAATGACATCCGCAGATGATCGTCATGGCTCGCTGCCACGATCATTTCGTTGACCGTAACCACTGCATGGCGATGGTTCGTCAACAACGCTCCGACGTATTCGGCGAAAACTCGGGGCATCCGTTCGATCGAGCCACCGAAAGAGTCGACCGCACTGGAGAGTTGGTTGTCGAGCACCATCAGCGCTCGTTCGAAAGTTGCGCTGCGCAGATCCTCGATGGATGCGAAGTGGTATGTCGTCGATGCCAGTGACACAGAGGCTTCCGCGGCGACCGCGCGATGAGTCAGGCTACTTGCACCAGCGCCGGCGACGACGGACATCGCAGCATCGAGCAGAGCATCACGCCGCTCGACCCCACGAGCGGTAAGCGTCCGCTGACTGTGCAAAGGACCCATCTCCCTTCCGTTTCCGATTCGACGATACGCAATGCGCTCGCTTGTTCGGAGGGGAGGTGCTCGTTCGAACCGTGCGGATGTATCGGCGTCCGGTACTCCACATGACAAGAAGATGACCCCCTGATCAGCGCTTGAGCCGGTCAGGGGGCCATTCCTGTGGGCCATAAGGGTCTCGAACCCCTGACCCGCTGATTGAGAGGTAACGATTCAAGTGGATGCACTCGTCTCACGCACGGGAGAACCCTCGGGCCACTCTCTCGCCGCTTGCACTGCAAGCACACGTCGTCGATGCATGTCCCGAACAGAACGAGGATCGACCGCCTGGCCGATCGCTCGAGCAGGACGCAAGAGATGTTCACCTAGCAGCTTCGGAGTCGTCTCGGAGGCGGCGACCAGAGCGTACTCGACCACGTCGCCGACGACAGGACCCGATGGCGTGTCCCCTGTGAACGGGGCTCTTCGGTCAGTCGCTGTGCGGTGATCGAACGCTCCACCCTGTGTAACAGGGACTGCCAGGTGTGTTCGTCGATCATCGACGCGATTTCGATCACCTTCGACGGTCGAACCGAGCTGGAAGTCTGTTAACCACAACAGCTTCGGAGCATCAGCAGCAGTGAGCTCATCGGCACAGCCGCATTGCTCGAAGCGCGAGCTTGACGGCGTCTAGTTCTTCATGACCAACAAGCTCTACTGGGCAGCTTGCAGCACCGCGTACGCGTTCGGTTCGCCCGTCAACGCCGCTTTCGCCTGCCGGCTCTCGGGATCTACCAGCACCTCGGTCGAATCGTTTTCGATTCCATCGAGGGTGGCGGTCGCGACCAGGCTGGGGGAAATCATCGGACCGTCGTAGCCTGACGCGAAGTCAGTGTCGACTGCGCCGAAAAACACACCTTGCACCAGAACCCCGGAAGGCCGAAGCTCCTCACGAATACCGTTGGTGATACTCCACGCTGCGGCCTTCGACGCGGCATACGCACCATATGCGAGAGGCGAAAACCACGCGATCGCCGATACGACATTGACAACGGCCCCGCCGCGAGAGATAAGTCCGGGGGCAAAAGCCCGAACCATGTTCAGCGATCCGAACACGTTGACGTCGAGCAGAGCCTGCAACTCCTGGGTCGGTCTGTCGAGGAGACGTCCGCCCGTGGCGACGCCGGCGTTGTTGATCAGAATCGACGTATCGTCTGCCAGCCGGGCCGCGTCGTCTACTGTCTTCGGATCTGTGACATCGAGACGAACCACCTCCACTCGTGAGTCGCCAGCCAAAGACTCCGACACCGACTCCGGGTTACGTGCACCGAGGAACACCTTCCCGACCCCGCGGTCCAAGAGCGCCGTGACATAGGCGCTTCCGATCCCCCGGTTGGCGCCAGTGACGAAAGCAACCTGATTTTCGAGCTTCATACAGTTCATTCCTCAATCCGAAGTGTGATGCATAGCGACGAGCGCCTAGACTAAACGCTGACATCAATGTCAGAGGCAAGCCGAAGGAGTGAGGTCACATCCGAATCGGAGAACTCGGTCGCATCACAGGCGTCAGCGCCCGGTCACTGCGGTACTACGAGCAACAAGGCCTGTTGACCTCCGTCCGAACGCCGGCCGGCCAACGCGTGTATGCCCCGGAGACCATCGCCCGGGTCGGGCTGATCCGAACGCTCCTGGCCGCCGGACTGACAAGCCGGTCGATCGCCGTGCTCATCACGTGCGAAGACACGGGCGTTGTCACCCCAGAGATGGTTCGAGTGGTCGAGAACGAATATGCGCGCGTCGAGCATCAGATGGACGAGCTCGGTCAAGCAAGAACGCGACTTGTTGCACTCCTGAAGCAGATGGACATTGCCTGACCCTCCAAATCGAATTACAAGCGGCTGCCCGGCACTTGCCGTGGCCGGATACCTGGTCCGCAATCTTCCTTGCCGCAGGTCGTAGTCATCTGGTCGGAGAGGGAGCCGTGCGTTCTGGGAGTTTGGTCCGATGGAATGGAATCCAACTTGCGTCGTCAACTCTTGTCGAAACAGTCAAACCAGCACGGCTGGAACGCGCCTCGAAGCAGAGGACTGCATGACACTGAAAGTTGCACTGTGATGGACGGATCCCAATGACTAAATAGATTGTTACACAGACGTTTACACCCGATCAGACATTCCGATCGTTCTCGCCGTGCGCGCTGCTTAGGCTGCGACGTCGCTCCCGGACGCGGTGGGTTTTGTCTTCCTGCGAGGTTGACCCCAATGGACTCGCCCTAGTCTGAACAATGGCACTACGTATGGCTGCGATTCGCATTGTGGCGTGCTGCCACTTCGCGATCTGACGGCCGATGGTGGACGGGGACACCCGCGCATCTCTGCGATCGTTGCGTAGGTCCTTCCCCTCGTTGGGATCCATAAAGTGCTCAACGGGCTTGCACACCTCAGCACTCAAGTGTCGATCGAGGGTGCGCTGAAGGAGCGCTTCGATGCGGTCTTTGACATCGTCGACTAAGTCGGGCACGTCCGCCAGGACAGTGTGCGCGCGGCGCCGCGCATCGACTCCCGAGCGGTAGTATTCGGAATCGCGCTCGACTGGTGTGGGCTCGCGGCGGTCGACCTCGACGGAGTCGAGGCTGGCGTGTGCGGTTTGGCGGGCGATGGCGGATCCGTTGACACCGTTGCGCATGCCTTGGGTGACGAACCCCGCGCGGAGTGAGTGCCCGTCGAGCTTCGCGAGGGCACTGGGGTCGAAGCCTGCGTGCTGGGCGCGTCGGCGGATGGTCTGGTGAATTGCGGCACCGGAAAGTGCGGTAGTGCCGAGGTTGCCGTTCTTCGCGACGGCCCGGAGTAGCGGTGCACGAGCAGCGGTGCGCGGTACTCCCCCACGACACACATGCCCGGTGAACGGTTCGCGATTCCCAAGCAGGCGAAAGACCGACGGTCGTCCGCCGGCATCGAACGCGGCCACGACCTGGACCCACCGGACGTACGCGCAGGGTGGGCAGGTCACGTGGGACTCGGTGTATGGCAGCGCTTTCACGGCTCCTCTCCCTTCCTGGTCGGTGTTCGACTTTCGTAACCTGACGTGGATTCCGTCGAGGCGGTGCAGTTTGATGTCTCCCAGGAGTAGGTCGGAGAGTTCGCTGCGGCGAAAGGCTCCGGCGAAACCGAGAAGCAGAATTGCCGAGTCGCGGCGTTCGAGGACCTCGTCGGCCCAGCCGTTGCAGCGTTCCCCCGCGGTGGCCACCAGGACTCGGATGTCGTCGACGGGCAGCGGGTCGCGTGGGGTGCGGGGGCGGTCCCCCGTGGCGGCGTACTCCCGCCGCATTCCCGACATCGTGGCGGTGACAAGTTCGTGTGCTGACTAGCTTGCCCCTGGGGTACGTGGGCGCACACGCCCTCCTCTGTGCGGGTGCCGATGGAGTCGACGAGATCGTCAGCGCGGGTTACCGGGCTGCGGCAACACACGCCAAAGACGGAAGGTCATGATCCGTCGCGGAAACCACGTATCGGTTAGACAGAGCGCCGCCCGGAAACTGATCGCGCATCGATATCAAAGTCATCGATGCACGTCCGATTCTCGCTGCGCGCAAAAGCGACTGCACCGTTTAGAGCACTTCGGGTAGCTGCACGCATCCTCGTCGTGCGTGCCGAGGTCCTGACCCCAATCGCTTATCACCCGAAAGGACAGCCCGATCCAACGACATAGGACCTCGAATCGTCCCGCTATCGAAGAAAGCTTCGATGTCGACACAAACGGTGGTCCAGAATCTGAACACTTCAATCGGCGACCGCACGTTCAGATCCTGCTCGGCCGTTGCGCTGCGGCATATTCTTCGACGAAAGTCATTGCGCGGAAGCACAGTCGACTTCCCGAAGCGCGCAGCCCACCGAGACAGACGGTGCTCCAGGACGCCGTTGTCCTATGAACCTACAACGCACCGCGTGCGCGCGGTAAAAGTCGAATGCTCTTGGTAGGCCAGCATCTCCTCGAGACGCACGAGTTGAAGTCCGTAGGCGGCAGCCAAGTCGTTCACACCAGCTTCGTCGAGGACATCACCATCGTCACTGACAAGGGTCGCAACGGCGGCCACTCGCGACATGCCGGCAGCGGCGCAAAGGTCGACGGCGCACTCCGGATTGGCTGCGCGCTCCAGGACACCGCGGCGACTGGTACACAAAGGCACTACATGACCTGGGCGAGTGAGATCGTCGGGCGTCGTACTCGAATCACTCAGTGTCCGGAAGGTATGGGCGCGGTCGGCTGCGCTGATGCCGGTCGTCACGCCGCGGCGGGCGTCTACCGCAACTGTGAATCGGTGTCCGGATGTCTGGTTGTTCTGCGGGACCATCGGTGGCAGGTCGAGGTGGTCCGCCCGCTCAGCCGGCATCGCCGCGAACAGCAGGCCGGACGAGTATCTGACTGCCCACGCCGTCCACTTCACCGTTGCGTTCTCTGCGGCGAGGACGACCGCCCCGACTCCCGTTCGATCTAGGCTCAGGACGGGCCGACCGGCCCGCAATGCACTCGCTGCTTCCTCGACGCCGGTGAACCCGGCGCTCATGCGGTATCCCGGTGCAGTCGATGGAATCTGCTGCCGTGAAAAATGATCGGCGAGTGTTCGTCGTGCATCCTGAGTTCCACGATGCGAAGAACGGCAATCGTGTGATCTCCTGCTGGATAGAGGTGTTCGACTGTCGTGGTCAGCCACAACGACGCTCCTACGACGTGGATTGCGCCGTCGTCTGCGGTCACCGTGTCGACGCCGGCGAAGCGATCTCCCGTCTTGGACGCCAAGGCAGACACTGCCCGTCCTTGTGCCTCTCCAAGAACACTTACACCCAGATAATCGGACTGCCTCAACACAGGCCACGTCGACGAGGTGTTCTGGGGGCAGACCGCGACGAGCGGAGGGTCGAGGGATACGGACACGAAACTGCTCGCAGCCATTCCCACCGGAACACCGTCGACTTCGGCGCACAACGCCACCACGCCACTCGGAAACATCGCAAACGCCTCTCGAAGCGTTGCCTCTTCGTAGGTCTCCACTGTCACCCTTCCGGTCATGCGAACAGATTCTCGCGCAGGGTGGACGCCGCGTATTCGGTTCTAAACAGCCCCCTACGCTGCAATTCGGGCACCACGGATCGACAGAACTGCTCGTGCGATGTCGGGAACGTGGTGGGCATGATTACGAAACCGTCACACGCCCCCGATTCGAACAGTCCCTGCAGCTGGTCCGCGACGGTTTCGGCGGTTCCAACCAACGCACGAGAACGAGAACGTTTCACCGCGGCCTCCGCGAGAGTCACTCCGTTCGTCTCGGCGTATTTGTTCAGTTGGTCGGTCACACCGTGTGTACCTTGATTACCTCTGGCACCCGATACTGCTTCGGTAGTCTGATGCCTGCTCAGGTCGGCACCGACGGCCAGAGATGCGTAGGCCAGGTCGTACTCGGAATGCTGGAGACTGTCGAGGTAGTCGGCCCGCTCCTGCGCGATCGATTCGGTCTCACCGATGATCGGCGTGATTCCGGGAAGAATCTTCATCGTTCCCGGATCACGGCCGACCGCAGCTACCCGATCGTGCATGTCCGCGTAGAACGCAACCATGTCCTCGGGACTACTCTGCCGGGTGAACACGACTTCTGCCCAACGTGCCGCGAATTCGAGTCCGCGGCCCGAACTCCCCGCCTGCATGATGACGGGTTGACCTTGCGGACTACGCGGAGTGGGAAGTGGTCCACGTGACTTGATCCACTTGCCTACGTAGTCGGCATAGTGGATCTTCTCCGTGTCGCCGAACACCCCTGTTCGCTTGTCGAACACGAACGGGTCATCGTCCCAAGAGTTCCACAGAGCGTTGCACGCTTCCAGAACTTCGTCTGCACGGTCGTAGCGCTCGCCGTGCGGAGGCAGGCCGTCCAACCCCGCGTTGGCGGCTTCGAGTTCGCTTGTCGACGTGACGACGTTCCACGCCACACGACCCTTGCTCAGCATGTCGATCGATGCGAGCGAACGGGCTATGTGAAACGCGTTGTGAAAACTGGTCGACACTGTGACCCCGAGTCCGAGGTTCCGCGTGACGCGGGCCATGATCGGAAGAACGGTCATGGGGTCGAGGTAGCTGTTCTGTCCACCCGAGCGAATGAACATCTCCAAACCCTTGTACGTGTCCGCGACCCCGAAGAGGTCGGCGAAGAATGCCCCGTCGAGTTTCGCGGCTTCCAGAGTCAACGCGGTCTGTTCGTATCGAACGGGATCGAAGATGTCGTTCACCATCGACTCGGGATGCCGCCATCCGCCCGAATGCATTGCGGTCGGACCGGTTTTCAAGTACGCAACGAGATTCATAGTGCGAGTCATGCGGTTTCACCTATTCTTTCCTGATCACTGCGGCGGTTGTGTTGATCAGATATCGCTCAGGAACGTGTCCCCACGGTCTGAGGCCAGGAACACGCACAGAGCGCTCAGTGCACAGAAGAAGCCGATCATCACCGACACCGCGATCGGCCCCAATCCTCCCGGCGCGATGAAGACGGACGCCAACAACGGGCCGATTCCGCCACCGATGAGTCCGGCGAACTGGTACGCGACTCCTGCTCCCGTGTACCGGAACTTGGTCGGAAACTGCTCCGACAGGAGTGTCCCGCCGTTCGCCGTGGTTGCTGCGTTGAGAACTGCCATCCCCACAACGAAGGTGAACAGAATGACCGGAGTCGAACCGGTTCCGAAGAGCGGGAACATCGCGAAGCTGAACACACCGAACAGGATCACCGACGGAATGTAGACCGTGCGTCGCCCGACAGTGTCTCCTAGCCAGGAGAACAGAGGAATCGTGAACAGCATGATGACCAGGGCCACATTGAGCAGACTCAGCATCATCGACCGACTGACCTCGTAAGTCGAGGTGGCGTAACTGATTACAGTCGTAGTGAGAATTGCCTGTGCCATGAAGGCACCCGAGCACATCCCGATACCGAGCAGTACGGTCGTCGGCTTTTCGCTCAATACCTGCACCAGAGGAATCCGACTCTTCGACGGTGTCGAAGACTTCTGCTTCTGCTCCGCCTCGAACACCGGGCTCTCCTCGACCCGGAGTCTCACGAAGAATCCCACGCCCACCACCACGATCGACAGTAAGAACGGCACGCGCCAGCCCCATGACTCGAACGATTCGTCGTTCAAATTGCTCATCAACCCGAACACCAAGTACGCCAGCAGGACGCCTGCACCCGATCCCAGGCTGGCAGCGCCACCGAAGAATCCACGACGCTTAGCCGGAGCGTGTTCCACGGCCATCATCACGGCACCGCCCCACTCGCCGCCGACTGCAATGCCCTGAACCAGCCGCAAGACCACCAGAAGGATCGGGGCCCACCCACCGATCTGAGCCGAGGATGGCAAGAGTCCGATTGCGACAGTGCTCGCCCCCATCAGGCCCATCGTCCACATCAATGTGGACTTTCGCCCAGCCTTGTCACCGAAATGACCGAAGATGATCCCGCCCAGGGGGCGCGCCGCGTAGCCGATCGCCAAGATCGCGAACGACGCGATCGTCCCTACCGCGGGCGACGCCGAATCGAAGAACACGGGCCCGAAGACCAAGCTCGCCGCTACTCCGAAGACGATGAAGTCGTAAAACTCTACGGTGGTTCCGACCAAACTAGCGAGGTAGACCCGACGCAACTGCTTCCTGTCTGGGACAGCACCGTTCGTAGTCACGCCTTCGGCGTCTTGCGTATTCGTCATCGAAAATGCCTCTCCATAGCCGATTTTGATCCAAGCCGGCTTCAGCCCATCGGCCGGCAGAGACCATCTGCCGCATTCAGCCGGTTGCCGTTCGTTGAATTAATACGAACACAGACGACTTACTCGCGCAACACATGAAGCCGACTCCGCCCGACATCAAAACTCATGACAAAACAGCACTTCAAATACCTCACGGCATCGTGATCCCGCGCTGACCACGAGACTTTGCCGTCGCATGACCGATCGTACTAGTCAGCATTCGTATTAATGACCGTATTCGATGAAACAAGAGTTTTACTTCGACGAAACCCCATAAGGTTTGGCCGAATACGACTGCCGCCGTCTCGGATCGATCGCTTCACCACCTGTCGGTACTGTGCTCGATCGAGCCTCGGGGGTGATCGTACGAACACAGACGATAGCGGTCGGCACACTCCCCGGTTCGCCCGTACGATCACACTGCGATGTCACTCGTTTTTTCGCGCGAGTGACATCACCGGTGAAGCCGGAACCAAGATCGAGGAGTATCGAGTGCGCGATATCATTGCGGGAGTGTCCGACTGGATCGATCGTGCCGAACCGTTCGCGATGGCGACGATCGTTCGAACATGGAAATCCGCGCCCAGGCCACCAGGCGCATCGATGGCGGTGTCACAATCCGGGCACGTCCTGGGGAGCGTCTCGGGAGGGTGTGTCGAGGGCGCACTCTACGAGACGGCACTCGACGTGATCGCCGACGGTCACAGCAGGTTGGAACGATATGAGGTGAACGACGACGACGCCTTCAGCGTGGGCCTGACCTGCGGTGGAACGATCGAAGTACTCGTGCGCCGCATCGACTCGGCAGGCGCCGACGCACTCACCCGTGTCGCCCAGAAAATCGCGTCCGACGACTCCGTTGCCATCGTCACCGATATGACCATCGGGGCACACGCAACCTCGAGCGTGGTGACGAAAACGACGGTCTTCGGCAACTCGTCCTTGTCGGCCAACATCGTCGACGACCTGCGAGCCCGAATGAAATCGAGCGAATCCAACTGCTACACAATCGACGCGGCAGAGGTGGGTGGGCCCTCCCTGATGGTCGAAGTCCACAATCCACGTCCGAGGATGATCGTTTTCGGTGCCATCGACTTCGCCGCCGCGTTGACTCGGCTCGGGGCCCTTGTCGGTTACCACGTGACCGTCGTCGACGCGCGAGCTGTGTTCGCGACGCAGGCTCGCTTTCCTGATGCCGACGAGGTTGTCGTGGAGTGGCCGCACGTGTTCCTTCGGACCGCACGTATAGAGACCGACACCGTCCTCGCGGTTCTCACCCACGACGAGAAGTTCGACCTTCCGCTGCTGGAACATGCTCTCCGCTCCGAAGCCGCGTACATCGGCGCTCTGGGCAGTCGTAGAACCCACGAACGACGGGTTGCGGCCCTCCTCGACCTGGGGCTTCCGCTGAAGTCTCTGGAACGTCTGCACTCCCCTATCGGCCTCGATCTGGGTGCGCGCTCTCCGGACGAGACAGCGGTGTCGATCGTCGCCGAGATCATGAAGACCGTCCGCGAGGCGTCCGGTGACGAATTACGGCATCTCACCGGGCCGATCCATCGATCCTCGCTCGGTTGACACCCTCGGTCACGCACGGCCGGGCCCGGTCCGCCGATGCAAGGTGCACACTCGTACAACACCTTCAGCAGTTGCACGGAGAGATAGTTTGTGTTCGTATTATCTTGGTCCGAAACGAGGAATCGTCTCTGCTGATCTCCAGCAATTCTCGGATCCAACCGTTGATTTCGAGGACTTGACGATTTCGGTCCGCGTTCGTCGCACAGGAGGAAAATCTTGCCTCACCACACTCTCGACGTCACCATCGTCGGTGGCGGACTAGGAGGGCTCACCGCCGCGTTGTCGCTTCGCCACCACGGAATGCACGTCACCGTATTGGAGCGCGCGGCCGAACTCGGCGAGGTCGGCGCCGGTATTCAGACGGCGCCCAACGCCAGCCGGATACTCCTGAGTCTCGGTCTTCGCCCGGCACTCGAAGCCATTCGCACAGAGCCGACCGATCAGGTCCGTCGCCGGTGGTCCGATGGAAAGATCATCGCCTCACGACCACTGTCGAATGCCGTCTGGGACGAATACGGCGCACCGTACTGGCATTTCCACCGCGCAGACCTTCACCAGGTTCTGCTCGACGCATGCCGCGATCCCGAAGGTCCGGGCCCGGTCGTCGACGTCCGCACGGACTCGGGCGTGACCGAAGTGGACCGGACCGATCCCGCGCGACCGGTCGCGATCACCGACGATGGACGACGGTTCGCCGGTGATGTGTTGATCGGGGCCGACGGCGTTCGCTCGAGCGTCAGGCGGGCCATAGGCTTTCCCGAAAACCTGGTCTTCTCCGGCCAAATGGTCTATCGCGCAATGATCCCCGGAAACAAGCTTGCGGCAGATCCGGCGACTCGATTCCTGCTCGATCGGTTCCACTCGACGCTATGGTACGGACCAGGAAAACACCTGGTGCATTACATGATCCGCGGTGGGGAGTACCTTAATCTCGGTGCCGCTGTTCCAAACACCCTCGACCTGAGCGAGGGCTGGAGCGCACCTGCCACCGTCGACGAGATGGTCGAAGCGTTCGCCGGCTGGGATTCCCGTGTAGGCGCCATCCTGGCCAAAGCCGAGGGCGAACCCAGCAAGTGGGCGATCTTCCGACAGCGTCGTGACCCGGTATGGACGGACGGCCACGTCGCATTGCTTGGCGACGCGTGCCACGCCATGCTCCCCTACCAAGCCCAGGGTGCTTCCCAGGCAATCGAAGACGCGGCGGTACTCGCCGAAGAACTCGCCGCGGTCACGCGATCCGATATTGCAAGCGGCCTCAACCGATACGTTGCACGACGGTCCAAGCACGCCGGCATGGTTCAGGACGCGTCGCTCGCCAACAAGCGCTTCTACCAATTGCCCGACGGCCCGGAGCAGGAGGAGCGCGACAGCAACCTCTCGTCGTTCGAGGGAGAGTCCCATGTCTCCTACGACTGGCTCTGGCGCGGCACACCACTGTCCGACTCCGACAGTGTTCCGCACTCGTACACACTCAGACGTCGTAACGAAAGTTGAGTGACAATGATGAGCAGAAAGACTGGACAGGGGATGAACCCATGAACGACGCGTCGACCTCGCAGAGCCGCGAGGTAGCGATTCTCACCGGGGCCGCAGGGGGAATCGGTCGTGCCGTCGCGCTCGAACTTGCACGGGCGGGATACGCGGTGGCTCTTGTCGACCGAGATGCGGTCGCCGCGCAGCGAACAGCCGAGAAGGTACTCTCCGAAGTTCTCGATGCACATGTGACTGTCTTCGGCGCGGACGTAACTCAGGGATCCGACGTGGAGAATTACGTCGCGCGCGTGGCAGCCGAGATCGGCACTCCCTCTGTGTTGGTCAACAATGCTGGAGTCGAAGGTCGCGTGCGATGCATTCACGAATATTCCGAGGAAGAGTTCGACACCGTCTGGGCGGTGAACGGCCGAGGAACATGGCTCAACATCAAACACGTCGTCCCGCTCATGCTTGCCCAGCAGCGTGGCGCGATCGTGAACATCGCGTCGGTCGGCGCGATTCGAGCCTCGAAGAATCTCGCACCTTACGTCGCGAGCAAGCACGCAGTTCTCGGCCTGACACGATCTGCAGCAAGTGATCTCGCGTCGGGTGGCATCCGCGTCAATGCAGTCTGTCCCGGACCGGTGGACACACGGATGATGGAATCATTGAGCTCGCAACGAGTCGTCGGTAGTGACACCGTGGCAGACCAGAAAGCCAGAATGGCCAACAATGTGCTCCTCGGCCGCTTCGCACAACCGAGCGAAATTGCCTCCGTCGTAGCCTTTCTCGTGTCCGACGCTGCATCCTTCGTCACCGGTGCCGCAATCGTGGCCGACGGCGGCTTGACCATCTGACGCGTACTTCACTCGTCAGTTCTCGACAGAATCTGTGGAACAGAAGGAGAAGAGCGTATGCGGACTGCCAAACGAGTCGTTCTGGTGCGACCCGGTGAGCCGGTCGAGATCTGGGACGCGCCCATCCCGCAGACGACAGGAGCGGACGTTCTCGTCGCTGTTCAGATGGCCGGTGTCTGCGGCACGGATCATCACTTCGCGCTCGGCGAGGTGAACCTCCTTGGACCGATGGTGCTGGGGCACGAAGGTATCGGACGCATCGTCGAGCTCGGCCCCGACGTCGACACAGATTACGCCGGCGACCCGATAACACCTGGCGACCTCGTGTACTGGGTTCCCCTCAAACCGTGTCATCGTTGCCACGCGTGCACCGTGCTCGAAGACACGTCGCTGTGCAGAAACTTGTCGCCCGCGCGGTCACGTGATCCCTTGTTGCCTCCGTTTGCCACGTACTCCGAGTATTCGCTGCTTCCAGCAGGAATGGCATTCTTCCGCATCCCCGACGACACCCCTCCCGAGGCCGTGATCGCGTTCGGTTGCGCAATGCCGACGATGCTGCACGCCATGGAGCGGCTGGGGCGAATCGACTACGGACAGAGTGTGATCGTCCAAGGTGCAGGCCCGGTCGGCTTGGCGGCTGTGTTGCTCGCACGTCTCGCTGGAGCAGGCGAAATAACGGTCGTCGGCGCCCCCGCCGCCCGGCTCGACATGGCCGAGAGGCTGGGTGCGACGACCACGATCGACCTGACCACCTTCTCGAAGCCCGAGGATCGCGTGGCGGCCGCGCTGGACGCGACATGGGGGCGAGGTGCCGACGTCGTCATCGAGGCTGCAGGCAAATTGCCTGCATTCTCCGAGGGGACACAATTGGTGGCCAGAGGCGGTCGCTACCTCATCGTGGGCCTGTGGTCGGCTCCCGGAACCGTTCCTGTCGAACCCCGCCATCTCAACAATGCCAATGTCTCCATCATCGGGTCGGCACTCTCGCGTCCGCGGCATTTACATCAGGCAGTTGCGTTGGCACGGAACAATCATCGGCAGTTTCCGCTCGCCGAGATCGTGTCACACAAATTCGACATCGAAGACGCCCAGTCCGCCCTCGAATCCGTCGGGCGACAAGAAACCATCAAAGCGGTGATCGTTCCCCAGCCGGCCGTCGTCTGATACGTCCCACTACATCGCCCGAGAAGGAGAATCATGTCGGATCTGCTGAACACCCCCGCGCCGCGGGCGCGACTTCGAGAACTGTTGAACGGCAGGGGTCCTCTCATCGCACCCGGGGCATATGATTCGTTGTCCGCCCGGTTGATCGAACAGGCAGGTTTCGAGGCGGTGTACATGACGGGCTTCGGCACGACGGCGAGTCTCATCGGACGCCCGGACGTGGGGCTGATCTCCGCGACCGAGATGGTCGACAACGCCCGGCGAATAGTCGCGGCCGTCGACGTGCCCGTCATCGCCGACGGTGACACCGGTTACGGCAACGCGATCAATGTTCTGCGAACGGTGAAACTGTACGAACAGGCTGGTGTCTCGGCGATTCAACTGGAAGATCAGGTGACACCGAAGCGATGCGGGCACATGAGCGGCAAACAAGTGATCCCGCTGCGGGAGATGCTGGGCAAGATCACCGCCGCACTCGACGCCCGCCGCGACCCCGACTTTCTGATCATCGCCCGCACCGATGCCGCCGCTGTAGACGGGGTCAATTCTGCAATCGAACGCGCCCGTGCGTTCGCGGCAGCAGGCGCTGATCTGCTGTTCGTGGAAGCGCCGTCGTCCACCCATGATATTTCCCGGATCACGCAGGAGCTCTCAGGTGTTGCGCCTTTGGTTTTCAACTCGGCCGAGGGTGGGAAAACTCCGGCGCTGACATTGCCCCAGCTCGACGAGCTCGGGTTTTCTCTAGTGCTCTACCCCATCAGTACTCTGCTGGCCGCTACGGCGGGAATGCGGTCGATTCTGGCAACGATCGCTCGCGACGGCACACCGCACGCGGCACTGCCAGAGGTTCCTTCGTTCGACGAGTTCACCTCCATTGTCGGGCTACCCGAAATCGGTGTGCTCGAGAAACGCTACAGCTGAAACGAATCGATACGACCTGCCCTTCATCACCTGGCAGTCGACAGCCCCAAGGCATGCAGCGCCGAACGTAGCGCCGAAAGACCCTGCGTCGGCACGTCCCAGAAGACCATGTGCCCGGCCCCGGCTACTGTGACGATTCGAGCCGAAGGGTTGGACGATGCGGCTTCTTTCACGGACTCCTCGGTTGCCATGGGGCTGACGGATCCATGGACGAGCACCGTCGGCACCCGAACCTGCGGCCAGAAGTCGAAGAAGTCGTCGTTTTCGAAGCCTCGATGCGTGTCGGCAATTGCCTGTTCAGCGCAGCTCGACAGCCACCGCGCACGCAGTCCTAGTTCGCGAATGGGCCACGTCGGCCACGTCTGCGCCATCTCCGATTGATCGAGGCCGCGACGAGCCGCGACGAGCTGCTCCTCGAAAGACTTCAGGGGGACCGGATACGCCCCTCGGCCCGGTCCGCTCGTCATCGGAGGGTCGACCAGCACAGTAGCCGCGATGTTCGTATCGTCGCGCGACGCGGCAAGTCCTGCGACGCGCGCGCCCATCGAGTGCCCGAGCAGAACGGGTGACCGAAGTCCGAGCGTGTCGATCACTGCACGAGTGTCGTCGACATAATCGTCGAGCGTGTACGACGCTGCACTGTCCGACAAACCGCGGCCCCTCATGTCGATGATCACCGGTCGGACAAGGTCGAGCAGCTTCTCGGCAACGAAATCCATTGTGATTGCCGGACTGGTGATTCCGGGAATCACGATCAGTGGCTGTTTGTCACCGCCATAGTCCAGAACGTGTAGTCGAACCGTTCCGGTATCGACCCATCGGCTGCGTGCCCGGAGCGAGGCGAGGTCTGCGATCGCTGTCTGTAGAACAGACCTCGGACTGTGGACGTGCACAGTGGACACCAGCTGCTCCTCGGGAGTGTTCGGTATGGCAGGACTTTATAGTCCGTCTACTGATCATCTTGCGCGTGCGCGCCGGTGTCAAGCCGGAAAGTAGGTTCTCGAGCGGTGATCGGACCGCGCGGGTCGGTCTCGACGATTCCGTGATACTCAACTCACACAATAACTCTCGTTGCGATCTTGTTACGCGGGACCACATGCGAGCTGCGGAGACCGGATCGAATCGACCTCCGGTGCGCGGCGCCGATTCACCTCGTCATCAGCTTGAAAAGTCGACGAAACATTGAGAAACCACGTCCCCCGGCAGCTCTTGCACGACAAAATAGTTTGTGGTCGGATTACCGACGATTCATCCGCTGGTGAGTACTCGTCGTCCGAACGACAGACCGAGTGGGCGAATGATCGATGTCGTTTTCCGGCTGCTCCCACGCCGCAGAAAGACGACGGCAACCTAAGGAGAGAGCGTGGCCATCAACGAATTACGGACCCCTCGGTCCGAACCGGGAGGACTTGCCACCTCGCGCAGGCAAGCCACCCGAATCTATTTTGCGAGTTTCATCGGTACGACGATCGAGTTCTTCGACTTCATCGTCTACGGAACCGCGGCGGCGCTGGTGTTCCCAACCGTCTTCTTCGATGGCGTGAACCCGGCCATGGGCATCGTGTTCTCGTTCGCCACACTCGCCATCGGTTACGCTGCGCGACCGATCGGCGGTGTCATCGGGGGTCATTACGGCGACAGGTACGGACGCAAACACGTTCTCGTGGCCACGATGTCGGTCATGGGCGTCGCCACGTTCCTCACCGGACTCCTGCCGTCATCGACGATGATAGGAATTCTGGCTCCGATCCTTCTCATAGCGTTGCGTGTCGTCCAAGGCATCGCCGTTGGAGGCGAGTGGGGCGGTGCAGTGTTGATGTCCGTCGAGCACGCGGGCAGCAAGAAGCGCGGCTTCTCGGCAACGGCAGTCGCCATGGGATCCGCGTTCGGAGTTTTCCTCGCGTACGCGTCGTTCGCCGCCCTCGGTTCGCTGCCCGAGGACCAATTCTTGTCATTCGGTTGGCGCATTCCGTTCGTCGCGTCGATCCTTTTGCTCAGCGTCGGGTTGTACATCCGCTTGAAGGTGGAGGAATCCCCCGTCTTCCTCGAGGCGAAACAGGAGGAGCAGTCGGACCTGAAGCGACGGTTGCCCATCTTTTCCCTCATCGCGGAACAACCAGGCCGCACCATAGTCGCGATCCTGGTGTACGCGGGACCGTTCATGGCCCAAGCAATACTCACGACATATCTGATCACCTACGCGACAACCGAACTGGGGATCCCACGGCAAATACTGCTCAATGCGATGATGATTTCGCTGTTGGGCATGATGGCCCTCATCCCAGTATTCGGTTCGCTGTCGGACCGAGTCGGCCGCCGAACGGTCTACACACCAGCCTGCCTCGCCTTCGGCCTCTTCTCGTTCTTCACGTTCCCACTGGTCGGTACCGGCGAAACATGGGTCATAATAACAGTATTCGTGCTGGGGATGAGCCTCATGAACTCCGCAACCGTCGGCGTCGTGGGTTCGATTCTTTCCGAGGTCTTTCCAACACGTCATCGCTACACGGGAGCGTCGGTTGCCTACCAGTTCGCCGGATTGATCGGCGGAGGACTCGGACCGCTCATCGCAGCGTCGTTCATCGGAGGCGGCATGAGTACTGTATCCATCTCGATCATGATCGCAGTGTTCTGCGTGATCAGCGCAATCACCTGCTACAGCCTCGGCGACACGCGCAAGAACGAATTGGTCGACCTGTAGCCACCGAGGTCCCTGCCACCGACGCCGAGTGCCCCGAACCTATGCGGTTCGGGGCACTCGGCGTCGGTGGGTGAAACAGAAATCAGCTGGACGCTTCCCGCTCCGAATCGGCATCGCGGTCGGCGACGTCTTCCCACCGTCGCGCAAGCGAGTCCATCATGCCGACGACGATCTCCATTCCGATGGGGCCGAAACCCTCCATGAGCAGACCATCCAGCTTCTGTGCCCGTTCGACGAGCTCCTTCACCGCGATCTTTCCGTCCTTGGTGAGGTACAGCAGTCGTTTGCGGCCGTCGTCCGCGGGCCGGACCCTCTCGATCAGTCCACGTTCGACCAAGCGTGTGACGATACTCGCCATGGTCGATCGATCGAGTGAGACCGAGGCTCCGACCATGCCCTGCTCGACGCCTGGGTACGTGCGAATTGCCATGAGTACGGCGAGCTGCGCTCCCGTCGATGTCGAGTCGACGTGGGCGACCCACGCTGCCTGATACGCCTGATTCAGTCGTCGAAGCAAATATCCTGGCGCCGTCATCATGTCCGACGGAGTCGAATACTCCGGCTTCCGATTATTGTGGTTCACTGCCGGAACGTCGCGGTGCAGGGCCATGCGATGAGAATACGCCAAAACAGGTGTCGTTCCATGGCTGGTCCGTTCGATGGGTCGGGTGCGCCTTGCACGCGAGGCGGAGTTGATTCTGCGGTACAAGCACAACTTCGAGGCGTCCGCGGTGGCCGCCTCGAAGTGTGGTGATCGAAACAGTGCTCGTTGCCGAGTCAGGCTTCTACCGTCGATGCAACAGCCGGTACCCGACGACTGCTAGGAGTGCCGCGAGCACGCCCGGCACCACGATCCGTAGGACCGGCACCATCGCAGCCCCGAGGATGTCGAGCGAGTCCTCGCTTCCGGCTGGGGCTTCGTCCGTCTCGGATCCGGCGGCTCCATTCAGCTTGTCTGCCAAGCGACTTGCGAACTGACCGATGATCTTGTCGGCGACGTCCGACATGATTCCGCGACCGAACTGCGCTGGGCGTCCGGTGATGTTGAGGTCGGTCACCATCGTCACGCTGGTCCTGGTGGCTCCAGCAGACTCCATGGACCCCGTGACGAGCGCACGCGCCGTGCCGTTGCCGCTGGTGTCTCTCCCCTCCGCGTCGATGACGAGGACCCGCGTCGACTCGTTCCGGTCCATGTAGGTGCCCTTACCCTTGTACTTCAGGGAGACTGGACCGAGTTTGACCTTCACACCGCCCGTGAACGAGTCGCCGGTGTACTCCGTCAGGTCTGCACCGGGAAAACACGGAGCGACGAACTCCGGGTCGTTGAACGCTTTCCAGACATCGTCGATCGGTGCTTCGATGACGAACGTGTTCGTGAGTTCCATGAGATCTCCTGGGGCCTTTCTGTTGTCAGCGGCGCGATGCGGGACGGAGCTCGGGAATGGCGAGGTCGCCTCGATCCACGATGAGTTCGTCGTCGAGGTACAGCGAGCAGTTACGCATCGGAATATCCATGTGGCACGGTGTGTCATTGGGTCCGCCGAGTTCGTTGTTCGGCCCAGTCGACATCATCACATTGCCATAGTACGAACGGGTCTCGGCCCCGATCACAGCCGGATCATGGGTCATTCCATGCCACCGCGCTCGCTCGTCGAGGCCCCACCCCACGTGGCTCATCCCGAACCCTCGAGGGTCCTGGAACGAGTCGATGTGCGCCTTGATGAAGTCGGAATCGAGACTGGAGTAGCCGTCGACCCCGCGGATGTCGACGATGAAGCCCTTTTCGATCGTGAACTCAACGGGCGACTGAACGTATGTGTCGAAGGGGTGGACGATGTCGCCCGGACCGAGCACGATGGTGCCGTCGACACCGTCGTCCGATGCGCCCGTAAAGGCGAATCCGCAGCCCCAATGATCCCAACGGCCTGCAGTGTCGGTGTATCCGTACTCGGCCATGGCCGGGTACTTACCCAGGCTGTAAGTGACGTCCGTGCCCAGATCATTGGTGATGCGTAAGGATTTCGCATCCGCGAGGTACTTTTGGGAGAGCTCGACGCGGTTGCGGAGCTCCTGCGTCGGAAAGAGGCGGGCAAGAACGGACACCGGCTCGATGGCGGTCAGCACTCGGGTACCTGCACCCTGGATCTCGAACTGTTCGGGGCTGAAGAGCATGAGGGCACAGTCGACGACCATGTCGGCCTGCTTGAGGGCCTCGACGGCGAGCGGGTTGGTTCCGAGCCCCACGTCGCCCACCTGCCATGCTCCGGCCGGGTCGGCAGAGGCAGGCAGCCGCAGGTGGTACGCCTGCGCACCGAGACGCTGCGCCGCCCACATGAAGGAGTCCGCGTATTCGAGCCGCTCGTCGCCACGAGTCAGAACAACGATCGTCTCGGACTCGTTCACCGCGCTGAGCTGCAGTTGCTTCAAACAGAGCTCGTTGAAGACAGTGTCATTCATCGTGTTGCCTCTCGGGGTCAATTAATCTGTACACAAACTATATTAGTACAGAGCAGCCTTCCTCGCGCGATGTTCCCACCTCGCGATTCGTCGATCACACCATGCGATCTGGCAGACTTGACACCCTCAACACCAGCTCAGCAGCGTGAGTAGATCATCGGACCGGACTCTGTTACATCTGCGGGTCTTTTGCGTGACGAAAATTCGGGTTGCGACATTGATCAGCGTGCGTACTATTTCATGCAACGCCATTTCACACACTCGGTCCGTACCCAGCCGCGGCGACACACCGTTCCAGGAGGCATCCCTTGAGTAACCATATTCACGAAGTCGTGATCGCAGGCGGTGGACTCGGTGGCCTGACGGCAGCCTATCTACTTCGTAATGTAGGGATGAAGGTAACCGTGCTGGAGCAGTCGACGTCGCTCGGCGAGGTCGGAGCCGGAATCCAAACCGCACCGAACGCGAGTCGAATCCTCATCGACGCCGGCCTGCGTCCGCAATTGGAAGCGATCAAAACTGTGCCGACCAGCCAGGTACGTCGTCGCTGGAGCGACGGCAAGATTCTGGCCAGCAGACCGCTCGGCGAAAGCCTTTGGGACGAATTCGGCGCGCCGTACTGGCACTTCCATCGCGCAGACTTACACCAGATGTTGGTCGACGTGTGCTCGGACCCCGCGTTTCCCGGCCCTGTTGTCGAGCTTCGTACGAGTTCTCGCGTGGTCGATGTCGACAACTCGAATCCGGCACGGCCCGTTGCAATCACACTGGACGGTACGCGCTACTCCGGCGACGTTCTCATCGGTGCCGACGGTGTGCACTCGAAAGTGCGACCGGCAATGGGCATGAGCGAAGACGACCTCCTCTTCTCTGGCCAGATGGTTTTCCGAGCCATGGTCCCGGGAGCAGCGTTGAAGGCCGACCCCGCAACGCGTTTCCTGTGGGACGACTTCCAGTCGACCATGTGGTACGGCCCCGGGAAGCACCTCGTTCATTACTTCATTCGCGGCGGTGAATATCTGAATGTTGCTGCGGCGCTTGCCAGCGACGTCGACCTGGACGAGGGATGGACCCAGGAGACCACCGCAGAGGAGTTCGTCGAGACTTTCAGCAGCTGGGACTCCAGGATCGCGTCGATACTGGAGAAAGCCGAAGGGCCCGTGCTGAAGTGGGCTCTGTTCGCGCACCGCCAGAACCCGGTCTGGGTTCGAGACAACATCGGACTGCTCGGCGACGCTGCTCACGCAATGGTGCCGTTCCAAGCCCAGGGGGCATCGCAGGCCGTCGAAGACGCATCCGTTCTAGCCGAGGAACTCGCCGTGGTGAACAAGAACGACATCTCGAACGCGCTGTTGCGGTATGGCGCCAAGCGTGCCAAACGGGCAGGCACGATTCAGGAAGCGTCCGCTCAGAACGCACACCTCTACCAACTTCCGGACGGCCCTGAACAAGTGCTGCGTGACTCGAAGCTCACTCGGTTCGAGGGTGAGTCGGACGTTTCGTACGAGTGGCTGT
Source organism: Rhodococcus sp. 06-156-4 (assembly GCF_002259345.1). Lineage (NCBI taxonomy): Bacteria > Bacillati > Actinomycetota > Actinomycetes > Mycobacteriales > Nocardiaceae > Rhodococcus > Rhodococcus sp. 06-156-4. Next base: position 115,712 of record NZ_NPGB01000015.1, read on the forward strand.
GGAACGGTAGACACGAACCCATGACCACCTCGTATGCTTTCACCAAGGGGGACCGCCCGGCTCTAGCTAGATTGCAGGACAGATGATCATCCCGTTCAACGCACTGTTGCCCGTATCCGGCGATCAAGCGATCAACGCCCTCGCCGACAGCGACTTCCTCGCCGGTTGCCTTCCCGGCGTCCACTTGGAACGCACTGTTGCAGACGGTCTGCTGCGGGGAACGTTCGACGTAGCGGACTCGGATTCGAGCTACCAGTGCAGTGCTCGCCTCGTCGACTTCGACGCGGACGGCAGAAGCGTGAGCTACGAGGCCAGTGCGCGCGAGGTCGGTGGACGAGGGTTGGCGTCGTTGACGGTGGATTTCACAGTGACTGCCGACGGAGACTCCTTCTTGCTCGCCGTGAACTCCCGAATCGAGATGGCCGGGATGGGCGCGAGTAGATCGTACGCACACCTGGAACAGGCCGTTGCCGACAAGCTGGTCGCTTTCGGCACCGGTATTGTCGCGGCCCTCGGCGCCGACACCGGGAGGCTGTGGCCGGCTCCGGGGACTCATCCGGCCGAGGACTCGTCCCCCGGCACGTCGTACACGAAATCGACCGAGTCACCCAAGGACTCGAGGGTGCAGGAGATGTTGCTACCGCTCGGCGCCGTGAGCGTTGCGAGCGTACTGGCCTATTCGATATGGCGCGCCGTTCGCGCCGTTCGCCTCGACGGATCGAAAGTTGCACACTCGTGAAACCACCGAATTTCGAATACCTGAGACCGGGGAGCGTCGACGAGGCACTCGAGATGCTTGCCGAAAACCCAGACGACTCGAAAATTCTTGCGGGAGGCCAGAGCCTGATCCCCGTGTTGAACTTTCGAATGGCATCGCCGGAACGCCTCATCGACATCAACCGGCTGTCCGAGCTCGCGTACATCCGATCCGTCGACGGAACCCTGCGCATCGGCGCCATGACCAGAACTGCGATGCTCGAGAAGTCCGGAGTCATCGAACGCAAGTGGCCGCTGCTCGAGGACGCGGTTCGCTGGATCGCTCATGCCGCGATCAGAAACAGGGGGACGGTCGGCGGCGGTGTCGCGCATGCTGATTCGGCGGCAGAACTCCCGGTCGCGTTCATCGCTATGGACGCGACGATCGTGGCTCGCTCGAGCAAGAGGGGGGAGCGAACCATCCCGTCGCGCGAATTCTTCGTGGGGACGATGACGACGGCGTTGGAACCCGACGAGATACTCGTGGAGATCAGGGTGCCTTCGCCGCCCCGCGGCCACGGGTTCTCGTTCGAGGAAATTTCACGGCGAAACGGCGATTACGGTCTGGCCGGAGCGGCGGTGATCGTCAGCATCGACGATCTCGGTCGATGCTCGGAGGCGAGAATTTCGCTGCTCGGAGCCGCTCAGACCCCGTTGCGCGTGCCTTCGGCCGAAGCACTCCTGACCGGCGAGGTGATCGACGAGGCCGTCGTCGAATCCGCGGTTCGGCGTGCCTGCGACGCCAGTGAACCCACCGGAGACATGCACGGCTCCGCCGAATATCGACGATCACTGGTCGGGGTGGTTCTACGCCGGGCAATCAACACAGCAGTCGAAAGAGCAAAGGGAGCCCGCGATGCAACTGCGAACGACAACGATTAGCTTGAACGGCAACGACTTCACCGCCGAAGTCGAGCCGCGAACACTCCTGTCCGACTTCATCAGGCACGAAGCAGGTCTCACCGGCACACATGTCGGATGCGAACACGGCGTGTGCGGCGCCTGCACGGTCGAGGTCGACGGCGCTCCCGTTCGTTCCTGTCTGATGTTCGCGGCCCAGGCCGAAGGGTGTCACGTGCGTACCGTCGAGGCAGTGGCAGGTCGCGAAGACGACGAATTGTCGATACTTCAGCAGGCTTTCCACGAGCGTCACGCTCTCCAGTGTGGCTTCTGTACACCAGGGTTTCTGATGGCGCTTCAACCGCTTCTGCTGGCCAACCAAGACTTCACCGAAGAAGAGATCCGAGAAGCCATCTCCGGCAATCTCTGCAGGTGTACCGGATACGAGAGCATCGTGAACGCGGTGACGCACACACTCGAGCAACTGCGAATCGCACGAACGTCAAACCCCGTCGCAGAACGTGACTCACAGGAGGTGGCGTCGTGAGTGCCGTCGCCGAACCGCTGGAGATGGTGGGGCGCGCGACTCTTCGAGTCGAAGACCGTCCGCTGCTCACCGGTAAAGCGATGTTTCTCGACGATGTTCCACTACCCGGCGACGCTCTCCACGTCGTGTTCGTGCGAAGCACCATCGCGCACGGGCTGATCCGGGAAATCAGGGCGGAGGACGCGAGAGCCATCGAGGGCGTTGTGGGTGTCTTCACACGCGAGGATCTCGGTGACGTCCCCGACCTGGTCACACCCGTCGCGAATGCGAGCAAGCCTCCGCGCCCCATCCTTCCGCACGACCGAGTGCGCTACGTGGGTGAACCGATCGCCGCAGTCGTTGCGGCGTCGCGCTACATCGCCGAAGATGCCGCCGGGATGGTCGATGTCGTCATCGACCCGCTACCTGTCGTCAGCCACATCGCCGACGCGCTCGACCCGTCGAAGCCTGTTCTGCACGAGTCCGAGGAGATCACGTCGAACGTGCTCTTCGATCGTCTGATCGAGGTGGGTGACCCGGATGCCGCCTTCGCGGGAGCCGCACATGTCGTCGAGCGAGTGTTCCGTCATCCCCGTCTGGTGCCTGCGCCCATGGAGGGGCGAGGCGCTGCAGCGTACGTCGAGGACGGCGAAGTCGTACTCTGGGCGTCGACGCAATTTCCGCACGCGCTGATGGAGTGCGTCCGAGATCTCTTCGGCTTCCGGGTGCGTGTGAAGTGCCCGGATATCGGCGGTGGCTTCGGGCTCAAGAGCATCGTCTCGCCTGAGGACCTACTCGTGGCGTGGCTGGCGGTCAAGCTTGCTCGTTCCGTCAAATGGGTGGAGGACCGTGCCGAGAACCTCACGGCGTCGGCGCACGCCCGCGATTTCGAGGTCACGGTGCGCGCAGCAGCAGACGCCGATGGACACCTGCTGGCGATCGACCTCGATTCGCTGGGTAACGGCGGTGCGTACTCGGTGTACCCGATCACGCATGTTCTGGAGACGGCAGGAGTGCTCGGCATGACGCCGGGACCGTACAGGTTGTCGCACTATCGCGCTCGTGGCCGTGCGGTGGCAACGAACACGTGCCCTGCGGGACCGTATCGAGGGGTGGGACTACCTGTTGCCTCGCTCATTCACGAGCGCCTCATGGACATCTTCGCCGAGGCAGCCGGCATCGATCCGATCGAAATTCGCCGCCGAAACCTCATCACACCAGACGATCTTCCCTACGTCACTGTTACCGGTCAGAGGTACGATTCGGGCGACTACCCAGCAGCACTCGAGGCCGCCGCTGACATGCTCCGTTACGAAGATGCTGAGGCAGAGCAGGCTACGGCTCGCGAGAACGGCACGCTGATCGGTGTGGGGTTTGCGTCCTACGTCGAGTGGACCGGTAACAATTCGACGCTCTTCAAGCAACGCGGTATGTCGGCGATGAAAGGCTGGGACAGTTGCCAGCTCAGCCTCGGCGCAGACGGGCGGGTCAAGGTATGGACGTCCAGTCCATCCATCGGGCAAGGCAGCGCGACGACGTATTCCCAGGTACTCGCCGACGCCACCGGTATCGAATTCGACCAGATCGACGTCATCCAGAGTGACACCGGTTCCGGTGACGTCGACGGAACCGGAACCGGTTCCTCTCGTAGCGCATCGGTGACCTCCGGTGCGATCGTCCTTGCCGGCGGAGAGCTGAAGGACCGGCTGCTCGAAGACGCGTCCGTTCTGCTCGACGTACCTGTCGACCGGCTGCAGATCCAGTCCGGTCTTGTCTCGTCGATCGACGAACCCGCGATCTCGGAGAACGTCCGTAGTCTGGCGGCCAAGGCTCCGGACGACAGGTACACACTCGGCCGGATGTTCGAGGCCAAGTCGGTTCTGTATTCCTATGCGACACACGGATGCCGGGTCGAGGTGGACGCCGAGACAGGATTCGTGAAGATCCTCGACTGGGTCGTTGCGGAGGACTGTGGCCGAATCATCAACCCCTTGGTTGTCGAAGGACAAACAAAAGGTGCCATCGCACAGGGCATCGCCGCGGCACTGTACGAATCGTTCCATTACGACAGCGAGGGCCAACCGTTGGCCGGTTCTTTCATGGACTACCTCATGCCCACAGCGAGCGAGATGACCAACGTCGAACTGAGGCACCTCACCACTCCGGCCCCCGAAGGAATTCTCGGTGCCAAGGGGGTTGGTGAAGGCGGAACCATCGCGGCCGGCGTGTGTTTGGCCAATGCGGTCACCAACGCGTTGAACTTCGAGTTCAACGAGCTCCCACTGCATCCGGAGGCTCTACAGAAACGCGCCCAATCGTTACTGCGACAACTGGCCGGGGAGGCTACCGCATCATGATCACGACCGATTCGCTCGCACCGTTCGCTGGACGCGTCGGGTGGGGTGTTCGTCCAGCCCTGATAGTCGTAGACCTCGTCAACGCATACGTCGACCACGACGGTGTCTTTGCACTCCCTCACATGGAAAAGGTGATCGAGGCGACGGCCCGGCTCGTCGAGGTGATGCGCAGCGCTGGGTTCCCGGTCGTCTGGACCGACGTAAGATACGACGAGACCATGGTCGACGCAGGGCTTTTCGGTAAGAAGGTGCCCGGTCTCGCCGCGTTCGCCAAGGGATCCCCCAAGAGGGCAGGTGAGCTCGTCCTGACGCCGGAACCAGGCGACATTCGCATCACCAAGCATTATGCGAGTTCCTTCTTCTCCACGTCGTTGGCGTCGACTCTGCACACCGCCGGAGTCGACACCATTCTGGTCGGTGGTGTGTCGACGTCGGGATGTGTGCGGGCCACCGCAATGGATGGGCTCAATCACGGCTTCCGGCCACAGGTGATTCGCGAAACGTGCGCAGACCGCACGAAGGAGGTGCACGAGTCCAATCTTGCCGACCTCGACGCGAAATACGCCGACGTGTGCCATCTTCGAGAGGCCATCACTCGCATCGATGCCCTGGCCGGCACCGAGAATCCATCGTGACCTACAGCACGCGCAGCCACGACCGTCGGGTTCACTGATACGCATCCGACACCCTCGGTACCGGCATCATGTGCACAGTAGAACGGCTGCAGCAGCGATCGATTCACCGAACTGGTCGCTACTGCAGCGAAACTGTTCTCCAATAGCGCCGTTCGCACAAAGTGTGGCTGCCCCTCGAATATCAACCCCCCAGCAATCGATCGACAGCTCGCGAGAGGCGTGCCTCGGACTCCACGACACGGCCGGTCCATGCTGAGGTCGCTCGAATGTCCTTATCCAATCGTTGGCCGGCTGTCGCGATCGCGCGCGACACCTCGCCGGCAGCCGGTCCGCCGATAATCGTCCGCCGCGACACTGCGGCGGCAGCATCGAGTGCCGATTCGATTGCACTCGGCGAAAGGGATAATGGTGCGCACCCATACATGTGCGCAGCCTCGTCGACGATCTCGGGAGTCAGCGCTGCGGGCTCGATACCACGTTCATAGCAGATCCGGACGACGATGCCGGTGATCTGATGTGCACTGCGCCAGGACAGCGACGATTCCGCGGTGATCAGCGACGCCAAGTCACTCGCCGAGGACCAGTGGCGCTCGGAGCTGTCTTTCATCCGCGTGCTGTCGACCCTCATAGCCGGCAGCATCGTCGACAGGTCACCCATCAGGGCGGGCAAGTCTTCGAGCAGTTCCCACAGGATCGTGTCGCTCTCGAATCGCTCGAGCATGGGCTGCCCAGTTGCTCCGCGTTCGGCTGCAATGGCGATGGACATGGCGCCTAGTGCTCGGGCACTTTGAGCTTTGATCTGCTGCGGCAGATTGGGATTACGCTTCTGCGGCATGATGCTCGATGTCGCGCAGAATCGATCGGGAAAGTCGACATAACGATATTCACTGGACATCCAGAGTTCGAGGTCGTCAGCTATTCGCGAAAGATCGAGCGCCGAAATCGTCATTGCGCTCACTGCCTCGAGGGCCACGTCATGGCTCATGATCGCGTCCATGCTGTTGGCTATCGGGCGGTCGAAACCCAAGAGATCCGATACTCGCGACCGGTCGATTCGAAAGTCGGTTGTACTCAAAATTCCAGCTCCGGCAGGTGACTCGTTCAGCCGTTGCAGCAATTCCAGGTAGCGGTGAACGTCCCGGCCGAGCATCGCTTCCCACATGCATATCCAGTGAGCGAGAGTAGTCGGCTGAGCATGCTGCAGAAAAGTTTGGCCTGGCACGACCGTTTCCGTGAACGAGATCGACAGTGTCAACAGAACGCCGCGAAGTCGATTCAACGACGCGATATTGTCGATGACGAGTAGCCGAGTGTGGAGCCTACGTGCTACTTCGGAGATATCACCTGTGCTTCGGCCCAGATTGATCCAGCCGCCCACGTCCTCCCCCAGGCTCTGGATCAGTTTGGTTTCAGTCCAGTGCATTCCGCCGTCCCACCCGGCGAGCTCGACTTCGGTCGAAATAACGTCTCGTATCTCCCTGAGCATTTCAACGCCATTCTCGATACTGATCACGCCTGACTCGGTCAGCATCACCACGTGTGCCTTGTCGAATTGCAGGATGCAGGATATCGGAGCCCTTCGGGTATTTCTCGGTGAGTACCGACGGTCTGCCCACGCGTCTTCGGATAGCCGAATACCCGCGTTCCGATATCCTCGATACGCGCTGCTTGAATGGTGCGGTTTCATAGAGGCGACCACCCTTTCTTTTAGACCTTGGACACGCAGCCGATTACTTGGGTGAAGTCAGACAGATCGGTTTGTCTCGCACGCGGATCCCTAGTTGTCATCGGATGCATGTGGGCACCTGACCATTCCGAACGCTCTTCGGAACCTTCGACGAGGGTCTGAGGTCGATCTCGCCAAGACCGCAGAGATGCAGTGCCGTTCAGGCCTACGGACTGCGATCGCGAATGCCTTCGGCTACCGAACTTCGGGTCGAGCCAACCACTCCACGACGCGACCTGCTATTGCGTCGGAACCGATTTCGACGATGAAGTTATGACCGTGTCCGGGCAAGCCCCAGTCGTCCGCGAGTCGGGTGACCGCTACTCCCAGCGCGGCAGACGTCTCCGCAGACCTGACTTCCGGTATCAGCTGATCTTGATCTGCCACCAATAGAAGCATCGGAATGCGATTTCCCCAGCCAGGATCGACGGAAGGATCCGTTTTCAGATCCTCGGTGAGCCCGAGTGAGGCATTGAAGATCGCCGGGGTCGACGGCACCACGGAGGACATGTAGTTGTCGAAGGCTTCGTGTGGGAAGGCATCGCTGTTCGCGAACAGCGAGCGGACAACAGGTTCGGGGAAATACACGAAATCGTCGAGGGGAGCCGAGTCCCAGCCAACGACCGGGCTTTCCACGGATGCAGGAGCGACGGCCACAATCGCCCGAACGGCGGCCGGGCGCCGCTCGGCAAGTTTGAACGAGAGTGCGGCACCGATGCTGTGTCCGATCATCACCGCAGGCCCGGTTTGTTCGACGAGGGCGGCAAGACCGTCGACGACGGCGGCCGCGGTAACGCCGACACTCTCGGCATTGAGCCCGGATCGTCCGGTTCCTGGCCAGTCGACCACATAGACGTCCCAGCCGGCCGCAGCCAGCAGGTGTGCCCAACCGGGACGTCCGTCAGGTGTGGTCGTCCAGACGATTCCAGAATGAAAGCCACCGTGAACCAGAACAGCCGGACCACGTGACTCCGACGCCGGCGCGAACGAGTGCCAATGCTGGACATACATCCGATGCGGATCGTCTCCGACGAAGAACTCGGACATCGCAGTCGCGACGTCGTTTCCGGATCGAGGTGATCGCATCGTCATTCTCCAAGTTTCTTTCCGACCGGGCGTCCGCGTTGCCGCGCAGACGGGCATTTCGTGTGCTTTCGCGTACTTCGACGGACGAGCCAGGCCGGCTTGACTGTCGGAAGCAGACAAGCCGGCCCATCGGACACTCAGGCGAACCGGAGTGCGTCTTCGTCCCCGGACTCTCTGCGAACCTCCGGCCTCGTCAGACCGAGGTGGTCGCGCAGAGTGGAACCAGTGTAATCCGGAGAATGGAGTCCTCGTCGTTGCAGTTCGGGGAGAAGGCTGTCACAGATCACGTCGAGTCCGTCGGGCATGTAGACGGGGGTGATCGCGAAGCCGTCGCATGCTCCCTTGGTGAACCACTCCTCGAATCTGTCGGCCACCCGAGTCACCGAGTCGGTCACCGTACTGTGTCCGAGTCCTCGCTCACTTTCGAAAATGAGGTCTCGCAGGGTCATCTTGTCGCGGACCGCCATGGTGTAGAAATTCTTGTACCTACTGGCGCCGAGTCCTCCAGCCGAACCTGCAACCGCTGGATCCGCGAGAAGTTCCTTCGGGATGGGCGCATCGAGCGACAGACCCGTGAGGTCCGCCCCCTGAAGCGTGACCTCCATGGCTTTTCGGCCGACCTCCATATCCACAAGCGACGCCAGATCTTTAGCGATCTGCTCTGCAGCGACGGTGGTTTCACCGATGATCGGTGCTATTCCGGGAAGAATCTTGATCGTCGACGGATCGCGCCCGAGAGCCGCAGCTCGGTTCTTGACTTCCGAGTAGAACTGTTGCGCCTCCTCGATATCGGTTTGTGCGGTGAAGACCACCTCGGCATGGCGTGCTGCGAAATCCATTCCGTCGCTCGACTGCCCAGCCTGAACGATGACCGGGTGACCCTGCGGTGACCGCGGCATCTTCAGTTGACCTTTGACGCTGAAGTACTCCCCCGTGAAATCGACCGGGTGGATACCGTCGTGACGCGCCCAGACTCGGGAGCTTCGATCGTTCAGAACCGCATCGTCGTCCCAGGCGTCCCACAGCTTTTCCGCTACTCGGACGAACTCGTCGGCACGAACGTAACGCTCTTCCCGCGGCGGAAGGTCGACACCGAACACTTCACCGCCTGCAGACGAGGTCACCACGTTCCACCCGACCCGACCATTACTCATGTGGTCGATGCTCGAAAGGTAGCGGGCCAGATTGTAGGGGTTGGTGAACGACGTCGAGACCGTTCCGATCAGGCCGATCCGCGAAGTGACCGGGCTGAGCGCGCTCATCAGCGTCAACGGCTCGGCTCCTGTGGAGAATGGATCCCTGCCCAGATGAGCCTCGTAGAAGACGTCAGCCAGGAAGAGCGCATCGAAACCTGCGCCCTCGGCTCGCTGTGCCACCTCGATCGCAAAGTCCAACTTGTAAAGATCTTCGACACGGCTCTCGGGCCGACGCCAACTCGACGGAAGCCTGCCTCCAGGATTGAAGAACAACACCAGATTCATATGCGCTCGGGAACTTGACACGGGATTCCTTCTATCGGGTTTTGAAATACCGCCTGACCAAACGAAAGATCAGTGGCCGGCAGGAATGTACTTGTTAGAGGACGCGCTCCAAGAACGCTTGCGTCCGCTCCGCCTTCGGATGCAGTGTGACCTCGTCCGGGGTGCCTTGCTCCACGATCACGCCACCGTCCATGAAGACCACACGGCTGGCAACTTCGCGAGCGAATGCGATCTCGTGTGTGACGACCAACAGCGTCATTCCCTCGTTCGCGACGTCCCGAATGACTGACAACACCTCACCCACGAGCTCGGGATCGAGTGCACTGGTCGGCTCGTCGAACAGGATCAACTTGGGCTCGATGGCGAGGGCGCGTGCGATCGCGACCCGCTGCTGCTCACCTCCGGACAGCTGCCTCGGATACTTACCGGATTTTGCTCCGAGGCCGACACGCTCGAGCAGCTCGATACTGCGTTCGCGGGCCGCGCTCTTGTCTTTGCCGTGCACCGTGATGGGTGCGAGACTGACATTTTGCTCCGCCGTCAAGTGCGGATAGAGATTGAAATGCTGAAAAACCATGCCGATCTTGGCACGCTGCTTTGCAACGTCCCGGCCCTTCATCTCCTTGAGTTTGCCACCACGTTCGCGGTAGCCGACGGTCTCGCCGTCGACCATCAGTCGTCCGCCGTCGAGGTGCTCGAGGTGATTCACGCAGCGCAGCAACGTGCTCTTGCCTGCACCTGACGGTCCGATCAGACAACAGACCTCACCTTCGGCAACGTCGAGGGAAACATCCTTCAGAACCACTTGGTGGCCGTAGTGCTTGCTTATCGACCGGGCCGAGATCATGGGGTTCATGCGCGCACTCCTCTCCTCATAGTGCCGAAGATGTCACCGATGGCCGACTTCTTGGCAGTCCTGGTGGTTCCCCGAGCGAAACGCTTCTCGATGAAGATCTGACCGATACTCAGAATTGTGGTCATGAACAGATACCAGAGCGCAGCGACGATGAGCAGCGGGATCACCTGGTAGGTCGTGTTGTAGACGTTGCCGACCGTGGTGAGCAACTCGGTGTACGAGACGATGCTCGCCAACGAAGTCCACTTCAACATTCCGATGGTCTCGTTGGCAGTAGGGGGAATGATCACTCGCATCGCCTGTGGCAACACTATGTAGCGCAGAGTCTTCGTACGACTCAACCCATAAGCGTCGGCTGCATCGGACTGTCCTTCGTCGACCGAAAGGATTCCTGCTCTGACGATTTCGGAGTGGTAAGCCGCAAAGTTCAGACTGAGGCCGAGTACTGCCGCCAGAAACGGCGTCATCAATTCGTTGGTATTCCAACTCACGAACGTGTACCCGAACAGGTCTAACTGGATCGCGGGAAAGATGCTCGAGAGGTTGAACCAGAAAATCAACTGAATCAGTGTAGGTGTTCCCCGAAAAAACCATTGGTAGAACGACGCGACGCCCTTCAGAATCGGATTGGGCGACAGTCGCATGATCGCAATGATGGTCCCGAGGGTGATCCCTACCACCATACAGATCACGGTCATCTGCAACGTTCGAAGGACACCTAGCAGAACTTCATGCGCGAAGAGGTACTCCCACACAACGTCCCACTCGAATGTAGGAGTCACGACGAGAATTCGAACGAACCACACCGATAGCAACGCAATGACTACTGCGGCCATCCACCGATAGGGGTGTCCCAACTTCTTGATAGGCAGAGTTGCGTCGCCGGGCAGAGATACGTCGGCATCGTACACACGAGCGGAAGGCGCGTCGATTTTGTTGATCATGGTCAGCAGTCCGCTGGCTCGGTGTTGATACGGATCGGGTCGAGAGCAACCTGGTCGGCCCCGTACTGAGTCATGATCTCGCCCCAGGTGCCATCGTCCATGAGTTCCGTGACCGCCTGGCAGACAGCGTTGATCATGACATCGTTGTTCTTCTCGTACAGCCAACCGGTGTATATCGGCGGGCCCTCGATGATCTCGTCGAGAGCCGCGAAATCCGGGTTGGTTTTGACGAGATCCGCTGCCATGATGGCGTCGATGAGGGTTCCATCGGTTCGTCCGTTCGTGATGGTGACCAAATTGTCCGCAGGGTTGACCAGGTCGAGGATCTCGATTGGCGGGTTTCCTGCGGCGACGCAGTCTTCGGAGAGCTGACTGACGATGTCGTGCTGAACGCTGACCGGTGTCTCACCGAGCGTCGTGCCGCACAGGTTGGTTGCATCGACAGATGCCGGGTTTCCGGCCGCTGTGACAACTTTGAATCCGGCCGTGTACAGATCTGTGAAACTGACGACGTTGCGCCGTTCCTCCGTGTCAGCCATGACGCCGATCATGACGTCGTTTCGCCCGCTCACAACCGAGGGGATCATGGCCTCGAACTTCATGGAATGGAAATTCGCCGTGACACCCAGCTTCCCGGCTACGGCGCGCAAGAGGTCTGGTTCCAGGCCTCCCGGCTGCCCATCGGCGCCAATCGTGGTGTACGGGGGGTAAGGCACGTACACGGCAACATCGAGCGCACGCTTGGCTTCGACGCTCGCGGGCAGTGCGATGGACGATTCGGACGTGTCGCTCCCCGTCGAATCCGAGCTACCCGGACCGCTGCCCGCGCAAGCCGTCAGGGCAATGAGACCGACAGCGCCGAAGACGGCGGTGAGTGATTTGTTAACGTGCTTCACGGACTTCCTTTCGAATGGGAATACAACGAAGCCTCGGTGTTGAGGCGCGAAACGGGAACGTTGGTTCCCATCGCCCGGACGACAACGGTGAAGTCGTCGCTTGTCTCCGAGCTCCAGGCTCGTGCGAGAACTACGGGGCCGGGTGGACGGCATCAGCTCACTGAGCTGAATTCAGATGTACGAGCATGGATGTCAATTCTCTTCTCCGGTTCCATGCAGCACTTCTGCTGCGTGGCAACCAATCCAAGGTGCGGTGTCGGGCCGGCGTCCGCATGACCGTCGTCCTTCGATGCATTTAATACGAACACAGACGATCGTGTGCCGCAAACGCAGAAATCAGATGTGTGCAGAAGTTTTCATACCGGAAACAAGCCACTCCGAGCGCGAGCCCCCGAGAACCACTGGTCTGCGCCACAGTCACACAGGCCGAAGCCACGCATCGATTCAGCAATCCGGAAAAGACATGCCTGACCTCGACTTAATGCCGGGTTTGCTCGAAACGAACATTCCATTCCGACCTTGAAACCCACCTCGCCGATGAGACCCAGGCTAAGCTCGGCCACCGAATCTCACGCGAGCGATTACAGGTGGGGTGGCGTTGCTGCAGCGCTTGCGTCTGTCGATAGTCTGTGCTCGTATTATCAGACACCAGTCAGTCGGGGTGATCGTCGAGGAGACTCGTCGGCTGGTCGGGGTCATCGGACCGCTCGAAACGCTCGGACCACCACCGCGACAGGACGCCATCGAAGGAGCGCCGGATCAATGGCTTACGTACCCGAGGTTCAGTCCTGCCGGACCTCCGACGCCTCGATCTCGTACCAAGAGGTCGGGTCGGGCCCGGCCCTCCTGCTCTTGCACGGAGCAGCCCCAGGGGAAACTGGTTGGGAAAGTTTCGCTGCCAGTATCGAATTGCTGCAAGACAGGTTCAGAATCATCGTTCCGGACCAACTGGGATTCGGAAGATCGCGCCTTGTCCACGACAATGGACTTCCGTACAACGCCATCTCCGCGAAGGCAATGGCAGAGCTCCTCGGTCAGCTCGATATCGCAAGTGCGCACGTGGCAGGAAACTCCCTCGGGGGTGGCGTTGCGCTGAGAATGGCCCTCGACCATCCGGCCGTGGTCGATCGCATCGGCTTGATCGCTCCCTATGTTCGCGGTTTCTGCCCGCAATTCCTTGCCCCTCCTCCCGAGGGCGGCGCACTCTTACGCGGCTACTACCCGCATCCGACGCCGGAAAAAATGCGCAACCTTCTCACCGGACTGATGGCTGACGTGAACACGATCTCGGACCTCGAAGGAATTGTCACATCGCGATACGAAAGCACGCTGGCGCCTGGAATCGAGGATGCGCATCAGCGGCTTGCCCGTGGCGGCTGGGTCGAGGATCCCGAGCGCCGAACTCCTGCCGAATGGATCAGCACAATCGACAATGCGACCCTGCTCATGTGGGGACGCGACGACAGATTCTGTCCGACCGAAGACGCCTTCCACTACCTGTCCGCACTTCGTAGGTCCGAGCTGCTCGTCCTTCCCCACACAGGTCACTGGCTGCAACACGAACGAGCCGACGAGTTCGCTAGCTATCTGACCACCTTCCTCACGCGCTAGCCACTGACGCCCCAACCCAGATGTGTCGACTCGGAGAAACAGAGCAAGAAGATGATCAGCGCCCGACACCCCCGTCCAGACTCCTGTATTCGTCGAATCGCGATGGCCGAGTTCGTAGCGGGCCTACCAACCGTCGTCGTAGTCGATGCCGGCGGGACGATCACGGGTACGACGCCGGATCGAATCAGCTACCACACGTATGCGACATCACTTGCAGGAGGGATCAAAGACGTTCTGAGACGGCTGTACCCGGAGCTGGGGTCCATCGCGAACGTATCAGTGGTGTCAACCGACATCTCAGGGCTATCGTCGGAGTCGACCACCGAGAGCAGATGCCACTTATCTCGGACCGTCGACGACTGTCTGGCTCTCGACGACGTTGTCGGCGTCGTCGTGACCGGCGGCACCAATCTCCTCGAAGAAGACGCGTACTTCCTCGATCTGACTGTGCAGAGCGAGAAACCAGTTGTCGTCACCGGCGCAATGCACCAGAGCGGAACGTTCACCGAAGATGGAATGACGAACCTGATCAGCGCTGTCCGGCTAGCAGCGAGTGCGCGAACAACTTCTTTCGGGACCGTAATACTGATGAACGATCAGATTTTCTCAGCTCGCGAGGTCACGAAGTCGGATGGGTACCGACTCGATGCGTTCGCTGCGGGTAGTTACGGAGCACTGGGAGTAGTGAACGCCACCCGAATCAGGCTCATGCGAGCACCCGCCCGAATCACACACCAGGGCGCCAATTGGACGACTCCGTTCGATCTCTCGACTCGGACCGCCTCCGACGTGGTAGCCGTGGAGATCGTGAGCAGCTACCTCGACGCCTCGGACGTTCCGATTCGGGCACTGACCGCAGCGGGAATCAGAGGCATCGTCATCGCAGGACACGGTCCCGGCGGCATGTCCGATGCCCAAGCAGCAGCCGTGGCCACTGCAACGAACGAGGGAGTACTCTTCGTTGCCGCGACCAGGACCGGTGGCGAGGGCAAGTACGACGGCGGCTCGCCAGGAGTGATCGGCGCCGCCGACTTGACCCCGCAAAAGGCTCGGATATTGCTTCAGATGTGCATGACCTTCAGCCACGACGACAAGAATCGGGTTCGTGAATTATTCACTACGATCGGAGACTCGCAGTTCGGCGTCCGACTCGACTCCGAATGACATTTGAGTCAGTCCGTGTGAATCCCATTGCCTGGTCGGAGAATTGCTGCGACGAATGGCTCGTCGGTGCAGGTCTGGACGACGTAGCGGCGAGGGGGCGCGAGTCAGCGGATCCGTAACGCTGGCACCCGACCCTCTACGGAGTGTACGGGTCCTCTCATAGATTCCGGGTTGAGACACAGGTGCGAAGAATGCTGGCTTCGCTCAGAGCAGGTGCCGTCCGAACCAGGATGCGGCCGCTGACGAGGAATGCACGAATCCCTCGTTGTCGTAGACATCGAAATGTCCCCCGCGCAGTATCACCGACGTCTCCGGATGCCGAGCGGCTTGGTAGGCGGCCATACCCAGTTCACTGGCCGGGACGCGATCACGATCGCCAACGGCCGGGAGAAATGGCGTGAGGGGCGATTCTGTGCACGGAATCGATCGGGTCGTACCCTCATAGATACTCCACCGTTGACAGAGTCACTTCGTTGCGCCAACTCTGGGGAGGGTTTCTTCGCCACCCGCTTCATGAAAACTTTTGTCTTCGGTACCAGTTCATCGATGATCGCTCGCGATTCCATTTACATTGTTCACCGGTGACGACGGCGACCGTCCAAGCCGTCACCTGGGCCACGACTGTTCGCTCTACTTCGTCGACCGATCACGCGGTGACCGGCGCAGGTGCTTGGCCGCATAAAGAACAGGGACGTGTGGCCCACCGATCCGAAGGATTCGGCGGACCACACGTCATTGTGGGCCAGCGCACGAGTCGGAGGGCGCCCGTTTCGCGCGTTGGCCAGCCCCCTATGGGGCGACCAGGGATGTCACATGAGCGCGTAATTGGCTTTGTACTCGCGGCGGCGGCGGTGCAGGATCGGTTCGGTGTAGCCGTTGGGCTGGCTGGTGCCCTGGAAGATCAGGTCACTGGCTGCTTGGAAGGCGATGTTCGACCCGAAATCGGGTGCGAGGTTTTTGTACGTCGGATCGGATGCGTTCTGTCGATCGACCACCGGAGCCATCCGCTCGAGCGAAGCGCGCACCTGATCTTCGGTGACGATGCCGTGCCGGATCCAGTTCGCCAGGAACTGGCTCGAGATACGCAGCGTCGCCCGGTCTTCCATCAACGCGATGTCATTGATGTCGGGAACCTTCGAACATCCCACACCGTGATCGATCCACCGCACGACGTATCCGAGGATCGACTGAGCGTTGTTGTCGAGCTCGCGTTGCTTCTGCTCCTCGGAGAAGTCGGTCGTCGGTGCCAACGGAATCTCGAGGATCTCGTCGACGCTCGCGCGCTTGGCTTTCGCGATCTCTTCCTGACGGGCGAACACATCGACCTTGTGATAGTGCAAGGCGTGCAACGTCGCTGCCGTCGGCGAGGGCACCCACGCAGTGTTGGCACCGGACTGCGGGTGCCCGATCTTCTGCTCGAGCATGTCGTGCATCAGATCCGGCATCGCCCACATGCCCTTGCCGATCTGCGCTTTACCTTCCAACCCGGCCGCCAACCCGGTGTCGACGTTGAAGTCCTCGTACGCCTTGATCCACGTCTGGGCCTTCATCTCACCCTTCGGCACGACCGGTCCGGCTTCCATGGAGGTGTGGATCTCGTCGCCCGTCCGGTCGAGGAACCCGGTGTTGATGAACACCACGCGTTCCTTCGCGGCCTCGATCGCAGCCTTCAAATTGACCGTGGTGCGGCGTTCCTCGTCCATGATGCCGACCTTGAGGGTGTTGACCGGCAGCCCGAGAACCTGCTCCACCCGGCCGAACAGTTCCGCGGTGAACGCGACCTCGTCGGGACCGTGCATCTTCGGCTTGACGATGTACAACGATCCGGTGCGGCTGTTCTTCAGAACGTTGTCGGTGGCCAGCGAATGCAACCCGGCGAGCGAGGTGAACAGTGCATCGAGGATGCCCTCGGGGACCTCGTTGCCGTCGGCGTCGAGGATCGCATCGGAGGTCATCAGATGCCCGACGTTGCGGACGAACAGCAGCGACCGACCGTGCAGGGTCAGCTCGGACCCGTCGACCGCGGTGTAACTGCGGTCCTGATTCAAGCTGCGGGTGAAGGTTTTGCCGCCCTTGGAGACTTCTTCGGTGAGGTCGCCGCGCATCAAACCGAGCCAGTTGCGGTAGCCGAGAACCTTGTCGTCGGCGTCGACGGCGGCGACGGAATCCTCGAAGTCCATGATCGTGGTGACCGCGGATTCGAGCAGAACATCCTTGACCCCTGCCGCGTCGGTTTCCCCGATCGGAGACTGCGGATCGATCTGGATCTCGAAATGCAACCCGTTGTGCACGAACAAGATCGCCGTCGGCGCATCCGGGGGGCCCTGATATCCGAGCAGCTGCGCCGGGTCTGCCAAACCGACGGTGGATCCGTCGGCGAGGGTCACCGTCAACGATGCGGCATCGACAACATACTGGGTGGTGCCCACGTGTGAACCGGAGGACAGGGGAGCAGCCTCGTCGAGGAATTCGCGGGCGAAGGCGATGACCTTGTCGCCGCGGACCTTGTTGTAGCTGGTGCCCTTCTCCGCGCCGCCGTCCTCGGAGATGGCGTCGGTGCCGTACAAGGCGTCGTAGAGCGATCCCCAGCGTGCGTTGGAAGCGTTGATCGCGAAGCGGGCGTTAAGCACCGGGACCACGAGCTGCGGGCCCGCGGTGGAGGTGATCTCGGTGTCGACACCGGAGGTGCTGATCTGGAAGTCGGCCGGTTCGTCGATCAGGTAGCCGATCTCCTGCAGGAACGCCTTGTACGCGGCCTTGTCGTAATCCGGTCCGGCGTGCTCGCCGTGCCAGGCATCGACCTTGCCCTGAATTTCGTCACGCACACCGAGGAGAGTCTTGTTCTTCGGAGCCAGATCGGTGATCACCGATTCGGCACCACTCCAGAACTTCTCGGGATCTACGCCGGTGCCCGGAAGTGCTTCGTTCTGCACGAAGTCGTACAGCACCTTGGCAACCTGAAGACCACCAACACGAACTCGATGGGTCATATTTTCCGGAGCCTCCTCGTTTCTGCCGCGGCGTACGGAGGCACCCGGAGTATCAGGGCGTCGCCTTGTCCGCCTCCGCCGCACAGTGCAGCTGCGCCGACACCGCCGCCGCGGCGCTGCAGTTCGAGCGCCAGATGCAACGCGATGCGGGCACCGGACATCCCCAGCGGATGCCCGATGGAGATAGCGCCACCGTTGACGTTGACCTTGCTCTCGTCCACACCCAGCTCACGGGTCGAGGCGATACCGACCGCAGCGAACGCCTCGTTGATCTCGATCAGATCCAGATCCTTCGGATCGATTCCCTCCTTGGCGCAGGCCTTCGCGATCGCCCGCGCCGGCTGCGACTGCAACGACGAATCGGGCCCCGCGACCACACCGTGCGCACCGATCTCCGCGATCCACTCCAGCCCGAGGCTTTCGGCCTTGGCCTTGCTCATCACGATGACCGCAGCAGCACCGTCGTTGATCGTCGACGCATTGCCCGCGGTGATGGTGCCGGTCTTGGAGAACGCCGGCCGCAGCTTGGCGAGTGTGTCGGTGGTGGTGTCGGCGCGGATGCCCTCGTCCTGAGCGAAGACGATCGGATCGCCTTTGCGCTGCGGGATCTGCACCGGCACGACCTCGTCGTCGAAGACACCGTTCTTCCACGCCGTCGCCGCACGCTGATGCGAGGCCGCGGCGAACGCGTCCTGCTCCTCACGGGTGCTCGCGACCGCACCCTCGTTGCGCGATTCGGTGAGCCCGCCCATCGCCTGATCGGTGAAGATGTCGTACAAGCCGTCGTAGGCGAGGTGATCCTTCATCGTCACATCGCCGTACTTGAACCCGGCACGCGACTTCTCGAGCATGTGCGGTGCCTGGGTCATCGACTCCTGACCACCGGCGACGACGATCTCGAACTCCCCCGCGCGAATCAGCTGATCGGCCAACGCGATCGCGTCGACCCCCGACAGGCACACCTTGTTGATCGTCAACGCCGGAACATCCATCGGAATCCCCGCAGCGACCGCAGCCTGACGAGCCGGGATCTGACCCGCACCCGCGGTGAGGACCTGGCCCATGATGACGTACTCGACGAGTTCGGGAGCCACCCCCGACTTGTCCAACGCACCCTTGATCGCAATCCCGCCGAGATCCGAACCCGAGAAATCCTTCAACGATCCGGACAACCGACCGACCGGGGTCCTGGCCCCAGCCACGATGACAGACGTGGTCACGAAATTCCTCCAAGAATATTTGGCACGACAACCTTTCGACTCGCACAGTGGCTAATGGTGGGGCCGACCACCCCACCGCGAGTCAGAAGACGAACACGCCCTTACCCGACGTCTGTCGATCGAATTCCTCGTACGCCTCGGTGGCCTGGTCGAGTGACCAGCGGTGACTGAACAGGTCATCGACGCTCAACTCGTGTCGGGCGATGAAGTCGGCGCACACGAGTTGTTGCACGCTTGACAGCGACCACGACGTCACGATGGTGATCTGGCGCGAAAGGAATTTGCGCACATCGAGTTCGACGCGCCCGCCGAGTCCGACGACTGCAAGCCGACCCCACGGCGCCAATGAATCGAGAGCAGCAGAAGCTGCTGCAGTTGCTCCCGATGTCTCTATGGCAACCGCAGGGCCCCGACCGTCCGTCAGTTCCTTCAGCGCTGTTACTGGGTCGATCGAACTCGAATTCACGGTCTCGGCCGCGCCGAAAACCCGCGACTGTTCGAGTCGGCCGTCGGCAAGATCGACCGCAATCACTCGGGCACCTCGCGCCTGGGCCAGCATAGTGACCGACAGACCCACCGGGCCCTGACCGAAGACGACAAGGTCCATGCCACCCACGTCGCCGACTCTGTCCAGTGCACCCCAGGCAGTACCCGTGCCGCAGCCAATGGCTGCGGCCGCCAGATCCGAAAGGTCGTCACGTAACGGAAGTACCGCTTGCGCAGAAACTTTCATGAAGGGGGCGTGCGACCCGTTCGCCGACTTCCCGTACACCGTAGAAGGCGCCGTGGTGCACATCTGGCTCCAGCCCGACCGGCATGCACCACAAAGTCCGCAACCCGCATAGTGATGAATCATCACACGCTGTCCAACGGCAAGTCCGTGGGACAACGCTCCCGTACCGAGCTCGAGAATTACACCCGTCGGTTCGTGTCCACCGATGCACTGGTTCTGCGCCTGCGCTTCGGCAGTCGCGCGGTAATAGTGCAGATCACTCCCACACATTCCGGATGCTGTTACCCCGATGACCACCTCGCCCGGACCGGGTTCGGGATCGGGGAAATCGCGGAGCGCGACGCGGCGTTCGCCCTCGAAGACCAAGCCCTGCATTTGTTCTGCCTTTCGGTTCGATTGTCAGATGGCACCGGCGAGGCGTAGTTCGGCGACCTCGTGTTCGCTCATTCCCAGTTCGTTCATCAAGATCGAGTCCGTATCGGCACCGAGTCCGTGTGCTCGATCCGGTTCGACCATCGGCGAGTCGGACAAGAACAGTGGACTGCCCAACGTCAACCATTCACCGGACTCGTCGTCCATCCACCTCAGAATGCCGCGCTCGGCAACATGCGGATCGTCCATCAATTCGGCCAGACCGAGTACTGGTGCCGTCGGGATCGCCGTGTTCGCAAGCAGCTTCGCCACCTCCCGCTTGGTGTGCGTCGAGGTCCACCGTTCGACCAGTACGTCGACCTCGTCCGAGTGCGCGCATCGGCCATGCATCGTGCTGTACCGGTCATCTTTTGCTTCCGGATCATCCATCACTTCACACAGTCTTTCCCAATGCGTTTGTGTAGGGCACAGAACCGTCACCCAACCATCGGTGGTGCGGTAAGCGTTGTACGGCACTACTGCCAGCCCGCCGTGCCGATTTCCGGTGCGCTCGGGCATGGTGCCCTTGGAGTTGATCATGCCCGCGATGTTCGACGACAGCGCCGGAAGAATGGAGTCCTGGAGTGAAACCTCGACGTGCTGACCACGACCTGTTCGTTCCCGTTGATAGAGCGCCGCGAGAATCCCGCTCAACATGTGGGTGCCCGCCATGAAGTCGACGACCGAAGGTCCAGTTCGAACTGGCGGGCCATCCATGAACCCCGTCGTACTCATGATTGCCGTGCGCGCCTGAATGGTCAGGTCCATCGCAGACTCTCCCGCATACGGTCCGAACGAACCGAAACCAGTGCCCGAGGCCATGATCAAACGTGGGTTGATCTCATGGAGCGCGTCGTAACCCAACCCGAAACGATCCATTGCCCCAGGCGACAGGTTCTGGATCAGAATGTCTGCCTGACCGGCGAGCTTGCGAACGATGTCGCGACCCTTGGGGTTCTTCAGATCCAGACGCATGGCCCGTTTTCCAGAATTGAGCATTGTGAACTGCACCGAGGTTCCGTCGCGGTCGGCGGTCGGGAGACGTCGGTACGGATCACCCTGCGGAGACTCGATCTTGATGACGTCCGCACCGAGCCGAGCGAGCAGCATCGAGCAGTACGGGGCGAAGTAGAACTGGCCCACGCAGATGACCTTCACACCGCTGAGAGCCGGCATCGTCACTCCGTTTCGTAATTACGAACGATTGTTTGTTATTTGGAACACTAAATGCGCATGCGATCCGCTGTCAAACAGCAGTGCGCACACAGGTTGCATCGAGGAATGCGACTCGCTGTGAGCCTTGACACTACGAAGAGGCCCGGACTACGTTCGGATTTTGTTCATAAATGAGCACGTGCATTTTTATATGCGAATGATGGAGGAGATTCACCGATGTCCCGAGTACCGCCCTGGACGTTCCCTGAAAGCCTGAACGAAGACGACACCGTGCCGATGCTGATCGACGGGGAGTGGACGCACGCGACATCGGGGCATTCGTTCGAGACGTTCGATCCGGCGACCGGCCAAGCCATCGCTCACGTCGCTCTCGCCGACTCCAAGGATGCAGACAGAGCGGTCGCGGTGGCTCGTCGCGCCTTCGACGAGGAACGCTGGATGCGCTTCCCAGCGGCTCAACGCGGTTCCATCCTCTGGCGCGCAGGCCAACTCATGCGTGATTCCGCCGATGCCCTCGCCGCATGGGAAAGCCGCAACATGGGAATTCCGGTGCCGCAGGCGCGGGCAATGGTGGTCGAGGCCGCTGCGCAGTTTCAGTACTTCGGGGGCTGGGCCGACAAGATCCACGGCAACACATTGGACCTCGGCCCCGGCGAGAAGCGCATCCAGGGCTACACGCTTCGCGAGCCCGTGGGCGTAGTCGCCATGATCGTCCCGTGGAACGCGCCCATCATCTCCGCGTCCAAGAAATTGGCCCCCGCCCTTGCCGCCGGTTGCACGTGCGTACTCAAACCCGCTGACGAAACACCACTCACCGCACTGTGGCTCGGTCAGCTACTTCTCGAAGCCGGGGTGCCCGCTGGGGTCGTCAACGTCGTCACCGGACCCGGGCAGACCGTCGGTGCAGCACTCGCCGAACATCCCGACGTCGACGCCGTGGCGTTCACCGGTTCCACCGAAGTCGGTCGATCCATCGTCCATGCGTCGACCGGAAACATGAAAAAACTCTCGCTCGAACTGGGCGGCAAGTCGCCCGTCATAGTCATGCCCGATGCCGACATCGAAGCGGCCATACCCGGGGTAGCGGGTGCCGTGTTCTGGAACACCGGCCAGGTCTGCGCAGCCGGCACGAGACTTTTCGTTCACCAATCGATATTCGACCGGGTCGTGGACGGCGTTGCGGCCGCGGGCCGCGACTTGCGCATCGGACGTGGGACCGAGAACGGCGTCGATATCGGACCCCTGATTTCTCGCAAACAGCTCGATCGCGTCACCTCGTACGTGCAGACCGGACTCCGGGACGGAGCGACTATCGTGTCCGGCGGAAATCGCGTAGGCGAATCCGGCTACTTCTTCGAGCCCACCGTGCTGGTCGACGTCGATCAATCCATGAGTGTCATGCGCGAGGAGATTTTCGGACCCGTCCTAGGGGTCATGAAGTTCTCCGACGTCGACGAAGCGGTTGCGCTGGCCAACGACTCCTCCTATGGCCTGGCATCGAGCGTGTGGACAGCCGACGGCTCGGTCGGCCACTCGATCGCCCGACGGCTGCGCGCCGGCCGCGTTGGCATCAACGTGCACCGAGCCGGAGGGGTCTACATGCCGGCAGGCGGCTACCGCCAGTCCGGTTGGGGACGCGAGAACGGCGCCGAGGCTCTCGAGAACTATCTGGAAACGAAGTCTGTTGTCTCGACGCTCGCATGACGTGCCATTGACCTCCGTCACAGTCCGAGTTATGTTCTTAAATACGCACAGCAGTTCTTAATTACGAATGGAGAACCATGACCACTACCGAAAACGGAATCGGCCGTGAGCTTGCCCGGGCGAGCTTCACCGACGAGATGCTGGCCGACATGCGCGCACTGATAGGAACCGAGCTGCGGACAGCCGGTTCGATCAACAACGAGTACGCCACCCGGCTCGCTATCTTGCGGTTCGCCGAGGGCATCGGCGACGACAATCCACTCTGGTCGGACGAGGAATACGCAGCGAAGAGCGTCCACGGCGGCATCATCGCTCCCCCGAGCTTCATCTTCGCTTGCCTCGGTTCGGTACAGGTCGGCTGGCGCGGACTGGGCGGGTTCCACGCCGAGACGAACATGACCTTCCACCATCCCATCAAGGTGGGCGACAAAATCACTGCGACCGTCGTGTTCGACGGGTTCGACGGCCCCACCGAGGCGAGTCAGTTCGCCGGACGTCGCATCAAGGACTACCTGCGTCAGGAGTACCGCAACCAGGACGGCGAACTCGTTGCCACGTTCATCTGCTCGCGAATGAGGTTCGAGCGCAGCGAAATGCAGGCTAAGCGTGAGTCACGCAAGATCGAACTGCCGCACCCCTGGACCGACGAACAGCTGGCCGAGATCGACGCGAGCGTCCTCGCCGAGCGTCCCCGGGGTGCGGAGACCCGGTATTGGGACGACGTTTCGGTAGGCGACGACCTGGATGTGATCACGAAGGGCCCGATCGGCCTCACCGACGAGATCGCGTTCATCGCCTCCGGTGCCGCGCCCATCCCCAGGCTCGCCGCGCACGGCGTCGCACTGCGTCGGTACCGGAAGCACCCGAAATGGGCCTTCCGTGACCCGAACACCAACGCGCTCGAGCCCGTCTACTCGGTCCATTACAACGACTACGCAGCTAGTCTGCAGGGCGCGCAGGCCGCATACGACGTGGGTATCCAACGCACGTGTTGGCAGATTCACCACCTGACCAACTGGATAGGCGACGAGGGCTTCATCAAGTCGTTGCACGACCAGTATCGCTCGCATGTCTACCTGTCCGATGTGGTTCGCCTCGGCGGACGCGTAACCGAGAAACTCGTCGACGAGGACGGCGATCATGTTGTCAAAGTCGAGACCTGGGCCACCAACCAGCGTGACCAGTCGGTCATGCCCGGCTCCGCCACTATTCGGTTGCCGCATCGCGCCGACGGCACGGGGGCGAGCGCGCGATGACAGAAACCCATACCTGGGGGTCGGAGATCGTCCCGGTCACGGTCTCCGGCGTCCACTACCGAATGTACAGCGCCCGACCGCACCGGCTGGGCAGCCTACTCGAACTGGCAGGCCGGTGGGGCGATCGACCGCATATCGTACAGGGCGAAAACATTATGTCGTTCGACGACTTTCGCGATGCGGTATACGTCCGCGCTCGCGAACTCTCCTCCGCTGGAATCGGTTCGGGAGACCGAGTCGTCCTGCTCGGTTTCAACAGTTCGGCATGGATCGTCAATTTCTGGGCGACTGTCGCGGTCGGCGGCGTGTCCGTTCTCGCCAATGCATGGTGGAGCGATGAGGAACTCAAAGATTCGCTCGAAATCGTCGGTCCCACTGCAGTTCTGGCCGATGAAAAGATCGCACCACGTGTCCCGACTCGCTATGCCGTTCTGCCTTGGACAACGGATTCCGACGCTGACGGCGCGAATCGAGCACCAGTGTCGGATACCGGTACCTCCGAGGAGGATCCGGCCGTTGTCATCTTCACCTCCGGTACGTCGGGTAAGCCCAAAGGTGTAGTGCTGAGCCATCGTTCGCTGCTCGCAGGTCTACAGATGCTGCTGCACATCACCCGTCGCCTCCCCCATCAGGTGGAGGACACCGCCGGCGAAGCCGCACTGCACACCGGCCCGATGTTCCACGTCGGTGGCGTCCAGACACTCCTGCGCGCGATCTGCGTCGGCGACACACTTGTCATGCCAGCCGGCCGATTCGACGCCGCCGAGGCCATGCGGCTAGTGGAGCAGTGGAAGATCAAGCGCTGGAGCGCAGTACCCACGATGGTCAACCGGGTTCTCGATCATCCGGACGCGCAAACCCGTGATCTCACGACACTGAAAGCCGTCACTGTCGGCGGCGCACCGATCAACGCCGAGTTCCTCGAGCGCCTGCGCAACGGCCTGCCCGGGGTGGAGCCACGGATCGCCACCGGATACGGACTGACCGAGAACGGCGGCCAGGCAGTCGCTGCGTCAGGCAAGGACACAGTGAAGCATCCGGGAACCACCGGCCGTGCACTGCCATGCGTCGATGTATCGATCGCACCGCGACCAGACTTACCCGACGGAGAGATATTGCTCCGCAGCCCCACTCAAATGCTGGGCTACCTCGGCGGTGTCGAATCACCGATAGACGACGAGGGCTGGCTGCACACCGGTGACCTCGGCCACCTCGACGAAAACGGCTATCTATGGATTACCGGCAGGTCGAAGGACATGATCATCCGCGGCGGTGAGAACATCTCACCCGCAGCCGTCGAGGCTGCCCTGATCAGGTTGCCCGAGATAAGGGATGCCGTTGTATTCGGACTCCCACACCCCGATCTGGGCGAAGAGGTCGTTGCTGTCGTCGTCCTCTCACACCCGTTGGATCCCGCAAGTTTCGGACCGCGATTGAAGGGCGTCATCGCGTCGTTCGCAATACCTACCCGTTGGGTGGTCGCCGAAGAGGACTTCCCGACCAATCATGCTGGCAAGGTCGACAAGAACGCCGTCGTAGCGCAGGCACGGCCGGAG
This sequence comes from Rhodococcus sp. 06-156-4, assembly GCF_002259345.1. NCBI lineage: Bacteria > Bacillati > Actinomycetota > Actinomycetes > Mycobacteriales > Nocardiaceae > Rhodococcus > Rhodococcus sp. 06-156-4. The sequence goes on from NZ_NPGB01000015.1 coordinate 141,636, forward strand.
GCGGTGTCGCAGTGACCGACAAGATCGGCGTCGACATCGTGGGACGCGTGGCAGTCGTCGAGATCCAGCGAGGGCCGCACAACTTCTTCGACGAGTGCAGCTTGACGGAGTTGAGTGAGGCTCTGGTGCACACCGATTCACTCTCGGACGTGCGGAGCGTGGTCCTCTGTTCAGAAGGGAAGAACTTCTGCGCGGGTGCGGATCTGCGTGATGTCGATCAGCATGTGCTGCGACGGGTCTACCGCGTTGCGTCGCAATTGTTCACTACCCGCAAACCCATCGTCGCGGCCATCCAAGGCGCAGCAGTCGGCGGCGGACTCGGACTGGCGATGGCGGCGGACTTCCGAGTCGCCGGTCCGCGGGCCCGCCTGACCGCGAACTTTGCCAGGCTCGGCTTCCATCACGGTTTCGGATTGTCGGTCACGCTGCCCGCAGCCGTCGGACAGCAGAACGCACTCGATCTGTTGTACACGGGTCGGAACGTCGACGCGGCCGAGGCGCTACGGCTCGGCCTTGTGGACAAAATCACCGACGACGATCCGCGTCCAGCTGCGCTGACATGGGCTGCAGACATTGCGGAGTCAGCACCGCTGTCGTTGGCCGCAATCCGGTCGACCATGCGGCGTGAACTTGCCGCACAGGTCGTTGCGGCCCTCGACGAGGAAGCTACTGCACAGACAATGTTGTTGACTTCCAATGATTTTCGAGAAGGAATCGCGGCGTCCATCGGCAAGCGGGATCCGATCTTCACCGGAGCCTGATTCCCGTGATCGACATCGAGGATCCGAGTACAGGCGCGGTCATCGGGAACCACCGCGCCGATACGAAGTAGACCGTGTCGCTCGGGTCCTCGACGAGGTGCTCCTGACCCGCCTCATTGCTGCTCGACCACGCTCACAACCGGCCTCGACGCGCCGGTTCAACCCAGCACACCGACCGACAGGTACGGCCGACGAAGGCGATGAGGATAATGGGCTTCACCGATGCACCCTTACAGCAGTTGACCGTTCGTGCTCGCATCGGACAAACCTGGCGGGACGCCGAATCCGTCGTCCCGGTCATCGACCCGTTCCGCAACACCACCGTCGGTTCGATGCCGGTGTCTACGCTCCAGGACTGCGACGACTGCCTCGACGCGGCAGTGCAAGCAACCGAGATCATTGCAGGAATGCCAGGATACGAACGCGCGGCCCTACTGCGGCGCGCCGCAGACGAGGTGGTTGCGCGCGCCGAAGCCATCGGATCGACGATGGCCCGGGAAACCGGAAAGGCAGTTCGGGACTGCATTGCAGAGGTGCAGCGGTCAGGCGACACATTGCGCCTGTGCGCTGAAGAAGCGGTTCGGATCCAAGGTGAGCATATCCCCATGGATGCCTCGGCAATCGGAGCTGGAAAGATCGGTCTGTCCACACGGTTCCCAGTTGGGGTCGTAGCCGCCATCACTCCGTTCAACGGACCGGTCAACCTTGCCGCACACAAGGTCGGTCCGGCGCTTGCGGCAGGCAACGCGGTGGTAGTCAAGCCGTCGCCCAAGGCGCCTTTGTCCGCCCACTTGTTTCTCGAAGCCGTTATCGGAGCCGGCGTCCCGGACGGGGTGATCGGCACCCTCTACGGCGACACGGTGTCGGCCAAGCTCGTAGCAGATTCCCGGGTCGATTTCGTATCCTTCACAGGGTCGATCCCCGTGGGCAAAATTATCCGTTCGTCGATGGGAATGAAAAGGGCGGCGCTCGAGCTTGGCGGCGTGGGACCGACATTCGTCCACCACGACGCCGACATCGCGACGGCCGCGGCAGCATGCGCGCGCAATGGTGTGCTCCTCGCCGGACAGAGTTGCGTTTCAGTGCAGAACGTCTACGTCGAGCGCACACGATACGACGAATTCTGCGAGGCTGTGAAGGAGGAGGTTGCACGGATCCGGTTCGGTGATCCACTCGACCCGGACACCGAAGTCGGTACCCTGATCGACGAATCTGCAGCGAAACGCGTCGAAGCACTAGTCGACCGTGCAACGTCCGCAGGCGCCACGTCACTGTGCAGTGGAACTCGCCGGGGCGCTGCACTTCCTGCCACAGTGCTCACCGACGTGACCGATAAGATGGACGTCGTAACCGACGAAATCTTCGGCCCGGTGATCACAATTCAGGCCTACGACGATATAGAGCCGATCTTCCGCCGCATCAGCGACAGTCCTTTCGGACTCCAGTGCGGCATCTACACCGACTCCATGAAGGTCGCCATGTCCGCCTTCCGCAACGTTCGTACCGGCGGCGTCATACTCAACGGGACATCGCGATGGCGCTCGGACCAAATGCCCTACGGCGGAGTCAAAGACAGCGGAATTGGACGCGAGGGCCCAAAGTTCGCCATCAGGGACATGACCGAGGAACGACTGCTTGTCATCAACTGAGTCGAATGGCTCGTCTGCCCCGTACCCACGGAGAAGGGCACCGCTCATGGACCCGACCTCGACCTACACCCGAAAAGATGAGTCGGGCAGGACGCTGAAGCCGATGTCGCTGAGAACAACTCCGCACGAGGACTACGTGGGTTATGAGTAGAACCGGAGAAACGACACCCACCCGCAGAAATGCCCTCCGCCTGCTTGCGGACCGCCGGTTCGGGTCATACTTCCTCGGACGGCTCCTCACTGCCACCGGCACGTGGCTGCACAGCCTCGTAGCCGCGATTGCCGTTTTCGGCCTCACCGGGTCGGCCACTGCTGTCGGCCTGGTCAGCCTGGTCCAGTTCGCGCCACAGTTGATCCTTGGACCGGTCAGCGGCAAGTGGTCGGACCGCGGCAGCATCAAACGACAACTGATGCTCGGGCGCGGCTTCAGTTTCGTCGGATCAGCCTCGCTCGCAGTGTGGTTCGCGCTGGTGGGAGACGCGACGGGCTGGGGCTCGGCCTCGTGGGTCATCGGCTTCTCGTTCATCGTGGGTATCGGCTTGGTCGTCGGTGGGCCGGCCATGCAATCAACCGTCCCGCTTCTGGTCAGCCGGGACGAACTGCCGGCGGCGATGGCCCTGAACACCACACCGATCACCATCGGTCGAGTAGCGGGACCCGCGCTCGGTGCCGTCGTTGCAGCGTCGATCGGTTATCAGTACGCCTTCGCCATCGCTGCCGTCTGTCATCTGACATTCATCGCGATAGTGTCCATGATCGCAATCCCCCCGCCCGAGGGCCGCGTCGACGGTGACAATTACGCCATTCGTGACGGATTGTCCTTCGTGCGCAACGACCGTCCGACATTTCGGATCCTGCTGACGGTCACCGCGCTGGGGTTCGGATCCGAACCTATGATCACCCTCGCCCCTTCGCTTGGAGACGCCCTCGGCGGCGGCACACACACCGTGGGCGCTCTCACTGCGTCGATGGGTATAGGAGCTGCTGTCGGCACCGTCCTCACCGCTGCGTTGGCTACGAGAATCCGTCAGGACGCGATGTCGACTATCGGCGTCGTGCTCATGGCAGTCGGTCTCGGCGGATGCGCTGCACCCATCGGTACTTGGCTGTCGATGGTCGCCTTCGGAATCACCGGGTTCGGTTTTCTGGTCGCGGTCACCTGCCTGAGCACCGTCCTGCAACTACGATTGCCACCCGTGTTGCGAGGCCGGGTCATGGCGTTGTGGCTGATGGGATTCGTAGGCGCTCGGCCTGTGGGTGCGCTGTCGATCGGTGCTTTGGCGGACTGGACCGCCGTGCACATCGCGTTCGGTGCCGTCGCTGTCGCCATGTTCGGGGCCGCCTGGATCTGCCGACCGTCGACGTTACGCGGTCCGAGCGAGGCAACGGAGTCGACGTAACTCAGCCCGATCTCCGAATTCGGGCCGCCCACATATCGACATGGCGGAGCAATACAGCTTCGAGATCGTTGGCCCGTGGCTCCAGACTCGCAGTCGGCCCGACGATCGTAACCTCGGCTACGGCCCTGCGCGCCTCGTCGTAGACCACGGTCGACATCCCGAAACGCGACCGGTCCCGTCGATAGTTCCGGGCGATACGAGTGCGAACGATGTCATGGAACTCCTGTACGAACGCATCGATCTTCTCTGGGGTGTCATGTCGACGGCTACGTAGGTACGCGTCCCGTGTCTGCGGCGGCATCGCCGCCATCAGGGCCTTTCCCCCCGCGGTCGCCAACAGATCACGTCTGATGTTCGATCGGGCAGCCAATGGTGGCATATGTTCGTTGCCCACTTCGGCCACGTAGATGAGATCGTCCCCCGCTCGAACACCGAGCACCACGGTCGCGTCGACCTCGACGTGCAGAGCCTGTAGGTCCTCTTCGGTCACTGCGCCCGCCCGCATGTGTCCACTCGCAACGGAGAGACCGTGGAGCGCCGGACCGACGTAGAACCGGGTGCCCTCCTGCCGGAGCCAACCGGCCGTGATCAGCCCTCGGACGAAGCCGTGGACCGAACTTTTCGGCGCACCGACTGCACGCGATAGTTCCACGAAGGTGATGCCTGGGGAGTACACGACTTGCTCGACAATGGTGGTCACGCGGTCGATCGTGCGGTGGTACTCCGTTCTACGGCGGATCGCCCTGTCATCGGGCACAGGCATCATCAGCTCGCTATCCACCGATGCGGCCGGCGGAACCGTCGACTGCATCGAGACGCTTCGCGGCGTGCGGCACGAACAAGATGGAACCCGACACATCACACAGGGCGCTCCGCCGGTAGGTCATCATGCGACGGCCGGTGTGATCGACGAGGGTGTCGTCGAATTGGATCACCCCGCGCTCCGGACGCGATGTCTTCAGTACTCCCGCGAGCGAACTTTCGACGTAAATAGTGTCACCTGGATGCAGTGGCGACACGAAGCGCACATTGTCGTAACCAAGGAGCGCGATCAGTCGCATACCCCGTTCGACAACCGGTTGACGGATGGCAGGCGTGGCGAGACCGAGAGCGAAGGCAAGGACACACCCCCCGGCGAGCATGCGCTCGTGCCCGCGTTCCTCCATGATGGCGATCCTGTCAGTGTGAATTTCTTCGAACGTCCACGTCAGATTCGTCATAGCACTGAAATCACCTTCGGTGATCGTGCGGCCACGACTCCGATTGACGAACCCGAAACCCTCTGGTAGCACGTATGATTCGTGTGTCATGTCAGAACCTGTCCAGGAAGAAGCGATACCGGTTGTTGATCAGGTCGCGGCTCGCGATCACCTTCTGAATCTCGGTCGCACCTTCGCCGATGCGCCGGATGCGCAGCTCGCGGTACCACCGTTCCAGCGGCAGCTCGCGAGAGACACCCATTCCACCGTGCAGTTGTATGGAACGGTCGACGACACGGGACGCGGCCTCGGTCGCGGCCACTTTCGCCAGTGCCGCCTCCGTCCGAAACGAGACTCCCGCGTCGGCCGCCGCCGCCGCGTTCAGGACCATCATCGTCGCCGTACGGATGTCGTGTTCGTTTTCGACCAGCATCCAAGCGGCACCTTGATGCTCGGCGATTTTCTTGCCGAACGAATCCCGCATCTTGGTCCACTCGATCGAGAGCTCTTGAGCACGTACTGCGAGCCCGATACACCCTGCGCTGTATGGGATCCGGTTTCGACTCAACCGCTCATTTGCGAGGTAGAAGCCTCGCCCCACCTCCCCGAGAACATTGCCTGCCGGTACTCGTACGTTCTGCAGCTGAAGCTCGGTGGCGGGATGGGTCGATCGCAGTGTGTGCACGATTCGGCGAACGTGAAACCCCGGGGTGTCCGTGTCCACGAGGAAACATGTGATTCCGTCCCGACCCGGTCCTCCTGTTCGCGCAAACACCAGAGCGAACTCAGCCTCGTGCGCGAAACTGATCCACAGTTTGTCGCCGTTGATTATCCATTCATCACCGGACTGCACGGCTCGCGTCCGTACGTTGCGCCCCGGGTCACTACCTCCACTCGGTTCCGACAAAGCGAACGCCGCTTTCTTGTCGCCGTTGATCGACGGAATCAGATATTTCTCGCGCTGCTCCGGCGTCGCCCAGGCGGACAGGAGCGGAATTTGGCCCGTGTGTCCGAAAACGTCGTAACACGGGGCGTACAGTCCGGCGCGATGCTGTGACATCTCGATGGCGAGAAGGCAACGAGTCACCAGATCCATACCCGGGCCGCCCTCCTCTTCCGGGAGATCCAGGTTGAACAACCCCATCTGTTTGACCTTGGCGCTCAGTCGGCCGTAGTCGGGCGTCGGGAGGTGGGTTTCGTCGGTATCGAGGCTGTCCTCGAGTGGGCGAATTTCGTCACGCACGAAGCGTCGGACGATGGACATCAAGTCGTGCTGCTCGTCGGTGAGAGTGAACACCGGTAGTACTCCTCGTCAAAGTCTCTGGGTCGCCTGGTATCCGTGCAACGGCGGCCGATTTGCTCGTTCAGCCGGGACTGAGACGTCCCTTGATATGGGCCAATCGCTCGGTGAGCCGCGGAGAGAAGCGGTCGCTGTGTGCCCGGTGCAGGAGAACGAGCTCGATGAGCCGGGAGCGATACTGGATGTGCACTTCGTAGCGAAACTCCAGGTCGTCCGACCCTTGACTTTCGATTGCGTCGGCGATCGCCGACGCGAGACCGAAGGACTCGCGGGTGCCTGCGTAGTCGAGATCGAGCAGTTCGTCCTCGTTACGTCGTCGGATTTCGTACACCCCGGTGGTACTCGGAATCGAGGCGAGTTCGGCCTCGGTCGCTGCCTGCCATGTCTTGGTCATAGCGATGCTCAACGGGACTCCATCCTGTGCATGTGCTTGGCAAGCCGATTTCCGACCTTTGAATCTGCGTTCGGCTCTGTGCCTACACGCGCCGACGTCATTGCCAGAACATGCTTCGGGTCGGGGTGCTGTCCAAGCCCAGGGCCGACGCGTTTCCGATACGAGCGCATGAGTTCTCGGCGAGTCTTCCGGCAGCAACCAACAGTGGCTCCCTTCTACTACACCGTTGTCTGTATTTACGAACTTCGATTCGCATACACGTCACACTACGAGGGCAGTGTGATGTAGGTCAACATGTGACCGCGACCCCGACCGGCGCACACGGTGACCGTTGACACAGTCAAATCGAAGTTACTATCGTATTTAAGAATTTGTATTCGTAATTGCGACCGGTTCCCGGCGGACGATATGGTTCTGCATCGCCGAAACCACCGGATCGCACCTCCGACCACTGAGGAGCCCCATGACCACATCCACCCCACCGCCCCGCGACCTAGCTGCTGACCTAGCTGATTTCGTGACTGGCCTGTCCTACGCTGACCTGGGTGACGCTGTGGTCGATGCAACCAAGGCCAACATCCTCGACACACTCGTGTGCGCTGTCGCCGGCAGCACAGCGCCGGCCGTCAGCGAAGTACGCGCGCTCGTCGAAGAATGGGCCGGAACCGAGCAGGCCGACGCCTGGGTTTTCGGCGGGCGTTACCCCGCACATCATGCGGCGTGGTTGAACAGCGCCATTTCGCACGCTCGCGACTACGACGACACCCACGACGCCGCTATCCTCCATGCCGGAATCTCCTGTGTGCCCGCCGCCATCGCAGCGGCCCAGCTTCGTGGCGGGATCAGCGGCAAGGATCTCATCTGCTCTGTCGCCGCCGGTCTCGAGGTCATCACACGCCTAGGCACGGCCGTCGAAGTCGACATCGTCGAAAGCGGGTTCATCTACTCTTCGCTACTCGGCTATTTCGGAGCCACAGCTGCCGCAGGCCGCGCCCTGGGCCTCGATGGACTGCAAATGTGGGACGCTTTCGGCATCGTGTACAGCTCTGTGGCCGGAAATCACCAGGTCACCCGCGACGCGTCGTTGATGAAACGTCTGCAGCCCGGCCTCGCAGCTCAGGCTGCCCTCGTCGCCGTGCAACTTGCCGCGCGCGGAGTCAAAGGAGCCCGAGAGGTTTTCGAGGGTGCTGATGGGTTCAACCGTATCTATCTGAAGAACAGGGTCGACGTCGAGATTGCGCGCGAGGGACTTGGCGCACGATTCGAGTTGCTCAACCTGAGCTACAAGCCGTACCCCTGCTGCCGCGACACACATTCAGCCATCGACGCGGCCCTGGAAGCGCGGGGCGACGCAACTCGACCTGCGTCGGACATCGCGCGAATCCGCGTGGGTGTCACCGGACCCGGCTATCAGATGGTGTGTGTTCCCGAGGCCGTCCGACTTGCGCCGTCGACGATCGTCGAGGCACAGTTCAGCATTCCCTACACCGTCGCAGCCGCCTGGATCGATGGTGCCGTCGAGATGCGGCACTTCACGCCGGAGGGGATCGTCAGGGCGGACGTCCTGGAACTTGCCACGAAGGTTGCACCGTACGTCGACGACGAGATCCATGCAGAGTGGCACCGTTTCGTGACCCCTGCCCGCGTCATCGTCGAGTTCACCGACGGCACAACGATCGAGTCGCGGGTCGATTATGCCAAAGGACATCCGAAGAACCCGATGACCGACGGGGAGCGACTGGCAAAGGCACGCGATTGCATGGTGTTTGCGGCTCGGCCTCTGGCCGACGACGCAGCCGACCGACTCCGCGAGGTCGTTGCCCGGCTCGATACCCTCGATGACAGCTCTGCGCTGACGGAGGTGCTCGTGCCCGTGGGGTGATCGTTCGAGGCGGACCCCGACGAGGTTGGACGCGAAGGCGGGCCCGTATTCCTGGTTATCATCGGGAATACGGGCCCGCTGACGTCGGCACTTACATGCAGCCGTTCTTCGTTCGGCAACAATACTGCCCCGAGGCCTGAACGGCCCCGGGGCAGTTTCTGTCGTGTCCGAGGCTCAGTTCGGTTGTCCCGCTGCCGCACTACGACCAGAGGAGAGCCATTTTCCGCCGTCGACGACCAAAGTGGCCCCGTTGACGAATCGTGCGGCACTCGACATCAAGAACACCGCCGGCCATAGAATGTCCTCGACGACGCCCACCCGCTGTAGGGGTACGCCGGCAGCGATACCCGCGAGGTGTGCGTCATGCTCGTCCTCGTCGGGCGAGACACCCGTCGCGGCGTCCACTCCTCGGGTAGGGGTGTAACCAGGCGCCAGAGCATTGACTCTGATTCCATAGGGCCCCCATTCCACAGCCAGACTCTTCGTCAGCGAATCAACTCCAGCCTTGCCGACGCCCCCGTGGACGCGGCCAGGGTTGCCGGTGTACGGCGAGGTACTGGTGATGTTCAGAATCGCCCCACCCGCTTTACTCGCAACTCGACGCCTGCCGAATTCGCGACACAGATAGAAGGTTCCGAACGCATCGGTCTCGACGACGGCCCGGAACGCGTTCGGTGACATGTCCAGTGTAGGGAGCGTGAACGTGGCACCTGCGTTGTTGACAAGCAGGTCGGCGGGCCCGATGGCGTCCTCGACCGTCGTCATCATAGCTTCGACGGCGACGGGATCTCGCACGTCACAGGTGGCGGCCGACGCAGTGCCACCCGCCGCCTCGATCTCCTGGACCACTGAATCGAGCTTCTCTCGCCGGCGGCCAGTGACTGCAACGGACGCTCCGCACGCAGCGAGACCGATAGCAATTCCGCGCCCGAGGCCGCTGCCCCCACCGGTGACGATCGCTGTCGACCCAGCCAGAAGGTCAGCCGAGAACGGCTGGGAATCGAACATGCGCGTTTTCGCATCGTCGGTGGTCGTAAGGGCTTCCATCGGCTGCACTACCCCGCAGCCGGGGAGACAAGCTTTTCGCCCTCGTACAGCAGTACCGAGTCGATCGGTACCGTCACCAGAACACGGTCACCTGCCTGCAGGTCGTCGGTGAGCGAGCTGTGCGCGATCCACTGATGGCCGTGGACGTCGACGATGTACTGGCGGCGTCCCCCCTCTCCCAACACGCTCTGAGCCAGCGTGCCTTCCAGAGCCGCCCGACCCGGTGCCGGCGTGTGCTCCTCAGCCGCATTGAATGCCATCACGTCGGTGTCCTGACCACGTGCGAACAAGGTGAGTTCGGAACCGTCCGCATGCTGAGTTGCCAGCCGCTCACTACCGAGGACTGGGCCGGCGTCACTGCTCAGAACGCCACCGGTCACGGTGACTGCCGCTTGGTTGCGGACGCCGAGAAAGTGGGCGGCGTACGGCGAGACAGGGCGCGCGTAGACGTCCTCGGGGGCACCCATCTGCTCGATCCGACCCTCACGCATGAGAACCACGCGATCACCCATCTCCAAGGCTTCGTCCTGATCGTGGGTGATATGGAGAGCTGTGAACCCAAGAGTGCGATGCAACCGCAGTAGTTCCGTACGCAGCGAGACCCTGAGCAACGCATCGAGGTTGCTGAGCGGCTCGTCGAGCAAGAGTATCGACGGCTCGTAGACAAGCGCTCGCGCCAAGGCCACGCGCTGCTGCTGGCCGCCGCTCAGCTCCGCGGGCAACCTCTTGGCCAATGCTGAGCATTCGAGCACCTCGAGAACCTCGGCGACGCGTTTCGCACGTTCTACCTTCGGTACCTTGCGCATCTTCAGCGGATACGCGACGTTGTCTTCGATCGACATGTGGGGCCAGAGCGCATAGCTCTGGAAGACCATGCCCACCTCCCGATTGTTCGGCTTGATGTCGATGTTGCGCCGAGCGTCGTACACCGTCTTGTTCTGTAGCGTGATTGTTCCCTCGGTTGGGGTCTCGAGGCCCGCCAGGCACCGAAGCAGGGTCGATTTTCCGCAGCCACTGGGGCCGAGGATCACGACGTACTCCCCCTTCTTGATGTCGAGGTCGATACCGTCGACGGCATTGACCGAACGACCCTTGGCATTGAAAGTCTTGCGAACGCCGGAAATATTGGCACTCTCCGACGTGGCGGGCTGACTCATCGTGGGCATGGTCTCTTTCTCATGCATTGTTAGGCTTGGCATTGCCACCTCCTGCGACGCTGTCTAGGGCGGACTTTCCGCCGATCCAAACCGTCAGTGCCAGAAGCACTCCGGTGACGAGGGTCATGATGATGGCCATGACGGCGACCTGCGGGAAGACGCCTCCCTCGTAAAACTCGTAAATTGCAGTTCCCATTACGTGATTGCCCGGTGACCTCAGCATCACCGACACTGCAAAGTCGTGGGAGAGAAGAATCAACATGATCGCGAGCGCCGCCGCCATACCTCGTCGCGTCAGCGGTAGCGCGATGTTCAAGACTGTCCGGAACGTCCCTGCCCCACAAATTCTCGCAGCCTCGAACAGAGAGGGGTGCAGTCCGATCAAGCTGGCATGTTGTGACCGCAGCGAGAAGGGCAGGACTATGAACACGAAGCCGATGACGAACAGCGTGAGCGTTCCGTACAGGTTGAACGGTTCGCGAAGAAATACGTACAGAACAGCGAGCCCCAACATCGCGCGAGGTACTGCCAGCGGGCCCAGAAATACGAAGTCGAGAACGACTTGTACGACCTTCGGGGCTTTGAGCACCCCGCTGAGAGCGAGTGCAGCAATGAAACCGAACGGGATGACGATCACGGCGGCGATGATCGAGATGACGACACTGTTCGTGATTGCACTTGTAACAGTTGGGTTGGACAACGTCGCTTCGATGTGTCTCATCGTGAACGACGTGCTGCTGAGGTCGCCTGCCCAGAACGGCGAGATGGCTACGTGTGCGAGAGCCAGTAGCGGCACCACACATGTCACGAACGCGTAGAAGACGATCGCAGCGAAGGCCCACCGCGAAGGCTTCGTGGTTGCACCGGGGCTGGCACCGTCGGTTACGTAGCGCCGCTGATCGCCGATCACTGCGCGCTGGATCAAGATGGATCCGATGCCCAATGCCACGAGCGGCAGCCCGAGTGCCGCCGTGGCCGCATAATTGATCGGGAATTGCTCACGGAGATGGAAGATTTCAGTCGTCAGGACATCGATTCCACCGTTGGAGCCGAGTAGCAACGGCGCCGTGAACTGACCAAGACCGAGGAGGAAGACAACTACAAGGGAGGACACCAGCGCCGGACGCAGCAGCGGCAGAGCAATGGTGAAGAAGGCTTTGAGAGGCGAAGCTCCGCATAATTTTGCCGCGGCGACCAACGATCCGTTGATCTCGTGGAGTCGAGCGAAGACGAAGGCGAATGCGATGCCCGTGAGGTCGATTCCCGTGATGCCGATGATCGCACCGAGAGAGTAGATGTTGACCGGTCCATCGGTCATTCGGTCGAAAAATGGTAGGCCTCGGAGCAGTGTGTTTCCGTATCCCACAGTCGGCGCGAAGATGAAGATCCACCCGACGATGCTTGCAACCGGAGGGATGACCAATGGTAGCTGGGGCAGGAAGGCGGCAAGTCCACGCCACTTCGGCGGCACCCGCATGACCAGAAGCGCGAGAACGACGGCCAGGAACCCGGCGATGATGGTTGCGCCCACTGCCAACAACACCGTGTTGAACATGACTCGGCCGATTCCAGGCGAAGTGAACACATCGCCGATGGCCTCGCCGCCGCCTTCGAATGCACGAGCGAAGAACATGACGATGGGAACCAGCACGAACAGAGCCATCCCGATCGCGAACACGTACCAGGCGGTCTTGCCGCCGTAGCGATTGACCAACCCGACCATCGCACTGTTCACAGACTCGTCCGGCGCGTGCTGAGCTTCCGTCGGCTTCTTCTTCTCGATCAAGCCAGTCGACACGACGGCTCCTTTCGTTTCATGGTCTCCAGGAGTGGGGCACATGCCCTCCGCTCCCCGTACGACGGATCAGCCACAGGCCGGCGTCCAGACGTTCTCGATGAAATCTTCGTGATCCTCGACAGACCAGTCACCGTCGGCGGGTGTAGGAAGCTCGCCCCACGGAATGGACCCTTCGACAGCGATCGGCGTCGACGCCGGACCATGGTTCTCCGTGAACATCTCCGCACCGCGTTCGCTCATCAGCCAGTCGGCGAACACCTGTGCCGCGTTGGGATGAGCAGCGTTGGCGAGAACGGCCGCGTCGTAACCGACGCCGGTGTTCGCTTCCGCAGGGATGACGTAGTCGACCGGCGCTCCCTCCGCCTTCAGACTGAGCAGCGTGGACGGTGCCAGTCCGACTCCGTAGCTGATCTCACCGGCGGCCAAGCTCTGCCCCAAGGGGACGTTGCTGCCGTAAACCGTCTTGTTCGAGGCGCAGATGTTCGCGAGGAAGTCGTCGCCGTAGGCCTCGTTCCAAGTGTGGTACAAGAAGGTCTGCGCCGGGGTGATTGCGGCGTCGGGCACACCGATCGCGGCCCCGCCGACAGTGCCGAGGACATCACGCATGGTCTCGATCGGCCGTCCGGTGCTCGTGTTGTACCCGAAGATGAAGGCGTTGGTGAACACATGTGCGTAACTCACGCCGTCGACCATGTCCTCCCAGCCCGCCGCAGTTTGCTCGGGGCTGAGCTTCAGCTGGGCGAAGTAGTTCTGGCCGTAGCGTTCCTCGAACCACGCGCTCTGACTGTGCATGGTCAGGTCTGCGCCCTGAGCGTTGACTTCGAGTTCCTGATCGAGTCGTGTGATCAGGTCGCCGGTAGGTGCCCTCTCGATCGTGACATCGATTTCCGGGTAGAGCTCCTCGAACTGAGCAAAGCTCGATTCGACGTCACTCAAAGACGAGTAGACAACCAACGAACCCTCCGCCTTGGCTGCCTCGACGATCTCGGACCATGCGGCTTCGTCCACGGACACTGCCGGTCCCGATTCTGCGGTTTGGGTCGAACCAGAAGATCCGCATGCGGCCATCAGCAGCGAAGCGGCTGCAAAGACAACCGCAGCCGGAGCACGAAATCTCCTTCGAGCAGCGCGGGAACGGAGCGGGTTCTTGTTGGACACTGGTCTCATCCTGTCTACGTCTGTTCGTATATGCGATCTTTATTCCGCGTGTGCGACCTAAGTGACCATAGTGTGCGCCCCATCACACGTCAATGTCGATGTCGGAAACAACACGAACGGAGCGAGAGCGACGCCTGCTCGGGAGGTCGATTTCAGGATCGGAAGACCGGCCCCGAGCCATCGAGCACACGGCAAGAATGGACGTCGGAGCGATCGAGGAGAGATACCGCGACTTGCGGGTGGTCGCCATTTCGGCTCGATGGCGATCGCGCAATCCGGATAGGCAACCGCGTACACCCAGAACGCATCTTCGCGCGTCCATCCTGGGGAATTCCCGATCGGTGAACTCTATGGTCGTCGCACGAACGACGGATCTCGTCTGGTCATCCGCCGGCTTTACGTAGCGGTTGCGGCCTCGCGGAACGATGACGCACGGGATCCGCGAATGCTGCGAGAGAACGCGGTGCCGACGAGGAGAATCACGGAACACGCTGCGATGAACCACCCAGTGCGGTGCAGTCCGTCGTCGTCCAGGACATCACCCGCGGTGATGTGCAGAACGACCACTGAGATGTTCGCGCCGACGAACGCGACCGTCCGGTACATACCGATCGCGGTGCCCACTTCTTCGACAGACGTCACTGAGTTGATAAGGCTCTGATTGCCGATGTTGTTGAACCCGTTCGGAATACCGAGTACTGCAGCGACCAGCAACAGGACCAACACCGGCGCGGTACTATCCTCGACGAGCGCGATCAAGATCCCTCCGATCAAGAGGGCAGATGTGCCTGTCAACAGCGTGATTCGGGCGCCGTAACGACGAAATGTCCGTGCTCCCAACATTGTTGCGACAACACTGACGCCTGCGACCGGAAGCATGCTCAGCCCGGCCTCGGTTGCCGACATTCCGCGAGAGACTTGCAGCCACTGTGGAATTCCGAAGAAAATCAGATAGAAGCAGGTATACGTCAGCAGCGTGCGCGCGAGCGTCGCACTCAGCGCTCTGTTGCGGCTCAGTGCCCTGACATCGATGAACGGTTCTCGGGTACGGCGTTCCCACGCGACAAAGAGCATCGACGAGCACGCTGCGATTGGAAGGAACCACCATGTCGGTGACCCTCGAAACGACACCAACAACAGCATCGTGGACGTGATGGCGACAAGGAACAGTCCCACGCCGACAAGGTCGAGGGCCGTGAACGCCTCTCTCGGCGAAAGGCGGACACGGTTCGGTGACGCGACATCCGCTCGTAGCACGGCACAGGCGCTCACTATCACGACCGGCACATTGACCCACAGGATCGATTGCCACCCGAACGTCCCGACGAGGAGACCGCCGAGTGTTGGACCGACAGCCGCAATCGACTGGCCGCATACCACTAATGTTGTTGTTGCGGAGCGTGATTCCAGTCGGTAGCGCGCGGCGTGCTCGCGCACCATCGTCATGGCGTTGGGCATGTGGGCCGCGATGCCAATGCCGAGAACTACGTATGACGCGATCAGCCACTTCACATTTGGGGCGACAGTACCCAAGAGCGAGCCAAGCGCAACCAAGAGAAGCCCGCCGAGGAACACCCGGCGCGCGCCCAGAAGAACACCAAGGCGACCCGCCATCGGTGCGCACACTGCCGTAGTGATGTACATAGCCGAAATGATCCAAGAAACACCGGTCGATGATCCGAATTGAGCGGCGATCGCGACAACAGCGACGGCAATCATGGACGAATTGAGCGGTTGCAGAACCGTTCCGGTCGCTACAGCACCGCTGACTCGGAGCGGAACCGCATCCGATCTCTCCGTGGTGGCCGTCACCGAGTCTCGACCCCGCGACCGCGTCTGGACTCCGCCAAACGTCGGAGCACCGATCCGGCGAGAAAAAGTAACTCCTGCTCGACATCGGTGCACTCTTCCGCGAGTACGGCAGCCAGCCACTGCCTGCGTTTGCCACGTTCGGCATCGAGTTTTCCACGACCGCGATCGCTGATGGAGATCACGTGTGCGCGCCCGTCATCCGGATCAACCGTGCGGGACACCAGTTGGTCGCCTTCCAGTGCCGCGACTGTGCGAGCAACCGTCTGCGGAGTTACCCGTTCGAGGTCGGCCAGAGATCGCGCACTCATCGGCCCCACTCGATCCAGGTGGGCCAGCGCCTGCAGTTGGGTCGGTGAGAGCAAGTGGTTCTCACCTTTGCTGCGAATCATGCGATTGAAAACGACAATGTCCTCGCGCAACTGATCGACACGATCCTGCATTCGACGACTCATCCGTTCATATAGACAGCATTGCGTACTAAATATAGCTCGCTTCCCGGGTCAAAGCCAAGTTCGCGGCGACACAATAGCCACTCTTGCTGTCTAATTCGTCATATCGACATCCAGCGGAGCCCCAACGGATCACTGAACGACGTCGACCGTCTCGGGCTGTCGCCCGAGACGGTCGCAGATTCGACGATGGAGTTTCACTCGGCGGTAGATGCAGACGCAGCACCGCGAACGGCCAGGCGCGTCGACGCGCGGTCGACCGGTGATCAGACAGCGAGTTCGCGGGCAGTACGCGACAGATATTTCGTACGCAGCGTGGACCGAGCAAGGGCGCGTGCGAACCGAGCCACCACTACCCTCCAACAGCGGTAGAACTCGGGGATAGACACGACGACGCAGACAGAACTACTGCGACGGGCTCGAACCGTCCCTGTCCTTACCACGCAGCGGTCAACAACTCGAGCAACTTAGTTCGATCGACGGGACGCGGCCCGGTGGTGATGAAGAAGTCATCCAAGGCATGATCGGCACACTCCTCCAATGCATCCCGCGAGACACTGATGTCGCGCAGCCGCCTCGGGGTCTCGAACACGTCGAGGAGTCGTTCGATCTCACGGACGGTACCGTCAGCAGAACGGTCGGCGATGCCCAGCGCGTCGCCGATGGACGCAATCCGCGTGCTCACCGCCTCGATGTTGTATCTCGTAACGTGTGGTAGCAGGATGGATTCCACAACTCCGTTGGGCGCGGACGACCGGGGTCCGATCGCATGCGCGAGCGCCTGCGCCAGACCTCCACCTGTATGGTCGCTACCCTGGCCGCTCATCAACGATGCCAGCATCAGGTTGAGTCGGGGTTGAGCACTATTCGGCTTCGTTTTCAGACGCGGCACCCACTCGATTACAGTGCGCAGCGCCTGAAGCAACAAAGCGTCCGCCAACGGATCGACCGAACGTGACTGAAGGCCTTCGATAGCCATGGCGAAAATGTTGAGCGATGCAGACCATGCCAGTTTCTCCGGCGCCGTCGACGCCACGACAGGATCGAGGATCACGCCCTGGGCACGGGCCTTCGGGTCGAACAAGGCCAGACGCTCGCCGGTTTCCGGATCGCGAATCGCCGCACCGGCTTTGGCGTAGGCCGTCGTCGGCGTGCTGGGCACCACCCACTGCGGGAGTTTCGGCGCCGACAGTTTCGGACTCGTCAGCCGGCCATCCTCCTCTCGGCGTGTGCAGAGTTCACGGATGTCTCGCCTTTCCGCCAGCAGGATGGAGGCCGCTCTCGCGGTGACAACGGACGATCCCCCTCCGACCGCGATGATCGCGTCCGCTTCCATATCCGCGAGATACTGGCGTGCCTCGTTCACGGCGGGTAGCGGGCTGTGTTCCACAACGCCATCGAACAGACCGACCAAGCTCGACCCCAAAGCGTCGCGCAGTCGCTGCATAGCCTCCGGGTGATCCACGATCGGCTTTACACACACTACGACTGCGCGACTGGCACCGACCCTGGCGAGCTCTCTAGGCAACGCGGACATGGCCTTTTCACCGACGAAGGTACGAAACGGCGGCGTCACGTGACGCAGTTCCAAGTTTTGGCTGTAGGTCATCAATTTTCACTTCCGTGAGACGGTCGACCGATGGCACGACACGGGCTGGCTCCGTGGTTGCTCAGACCACGATCGAAGATGGCACATTGAGCGACGGTTCGTTATTACGTAACATTGTTCGTAATAACGAACCTAGCGTTGCCGGTCGAATCCTGTCAATGGTCAGAACGGGAACAGCGGGCGATTCTCCGGCAGGAGCACCGGGGGCGTTGTGATGGTTGACACAAACAACGCAGCTCGGTAGATTTCGCAAGGTGCCTAATAGCGAATAGCTGTACCAATATGCGTACGAACCGTACGAACTGTAGGTGGACGATGCGGTCGTCACCCGCACAATCTTCGATGGGGTTAAATGGTGACTGTGACCGAGGATTCGAGTGAGCGCATCGACAGAGAACCTCAGAACCATCGCACGATCGACCGCGTTACTCGAATACTCGAAGAGGTCGTCTACAACCCCGGCATGACGTTCGCCGAGTTGTCCCGATCCATCGACGCGCCCAAGAGCTCGTTGTACGGATTCATCCGCGGACTCATCGCCGCAGGATGGCTGCACCAGGACAGCAATCGCTTCTACATCGGTCCCGCACTGCACGGGCTCACTCTGGCCAGCGGACACCTCCGGGCCGGATCGGTGACGGACGCAGACCTACAAGCGCTGCACGAAGCCGCAGAAGTCACGGTATTCCTCGGTGTCCAGGCAGGTGACGACCTCATCTACGTGTCCGAGGTCGGTGCCGATCTGCTCGCGGGCTTTGCGGCCAGATCCAACATTCGCCGTCGGCTCCTGGAGACGGCGGGCGGCAAAGCTCTGCTGGCAGATCTCGCCCCCGAACAGCGCGACGTCTTTCTGCGTCGTCGAGGCCGCGACGAGGGCCACCTCGTCGACGAATTCCTTTCGCAATACGACGAAATCAAGCTGACCGGCATCGCGTACAACACCTTGCACAACGGAACACGAACCGCACTCGCCACCGTGGTCCCTGGACCGAACGGTAAGGCTGCGGCCGAGGTAACCCTCGTCGGCCCCACAACGCAGGTGGAACCGCGCCTCCAAGAACTGTCAGCATTGTTGCTCGAACATGTAGGGAGATGGAAGAACCGAAGCCCTGGCAAACGCTGAGGTACCTGCGCTGGTACGGCGTGACCAGACCGTATCTCAGCGTACCGCGGACTCTGCGGGGTCAACGGTGACATCGAGGTTCGCAACGGCGCACACGACTGCAGTCCCTAAAGTCCCTGTCCGATCGAACACACTGACAACACTCGTGGTGATTCCGTCCGTCTCGACGTGATCGAGTGCCGCCATGCCGATTCCGGGCCCCTCCGGCAATCGAGCGAGAGCCAAAGTGACATCGGCGTTTATGAACTGCATTCCCGCATTCCCCCAGTTGCCGACGACGCTCGCGACATCGGCGGTACTGGCCGCGAATTGGAATGGCGTGGGCTCGTCGCAGTCTACGATTCGAAAACCACTTAGCCACAACACGTTTCGCTTTGCGCTGTGAGCCGGCGGTTCGGCCGTCCAGCCGCCCACTTCGTCGTAATACAACCTCGAACCCGCGGTGACCGGTAAAAGATCCGTCGGCGGTGCCGACCACCGACACGCCGGTGCCCATACCTCCGCACCAATCGCCCTCGGTTCCCCGCGGAGAAAAAGTGCCCGGGCGGTAGCTACGACCTCGTTCTGTTGGATCAAGTCGGCCTCGACCAGAGTGATACGACGGCCTTGCCGAATGATTCTGACGTCGGACCGACACGTGTTCATCGTTGCGACGCGGCACATTTCCAAGGTCCATCGCACCGGACGCAAAACGGGATCGGTTACAGCGTGCTCGACAGCGCGAGCGAGGACGCCGCTGACCGCCATACCCCGCATCCGCCCTGGTCCCCATTTGCCTGCGGCAGCAGGCAACGGGATCAGGTGCTCCCTGCAGAGCTCGACTGGACAGAGAAAAGGGCAGCGCCGGTCATGACTGGTTCGCAGGCAGTCGACCGCGACTCGGAAGTGTCACGACCGCGGAGCCGGGCATGACATTCTGGCCGCGCTGGTTGTACGCCCACGTCTCGATCCGCACAACATGACTGCCAGTGGCGTCGAGTTCCTTGGCCAGCACGCGCCCGCCGAGGCGGACAACGTCCGAAAGGTAGACGTGGCCTCGATATTGACCGAAGATCGAGGCCACACTACCGTCGTCTCCTGCCCAATTCGTCAGTAGCTGGATCTGCCATGACGTGCGCTGGATACCAACGTCGTAAGCCATCTGTGCGCCCTGCAACCCTGCGGCGTAGCCGTTGTAATGCACCGAATACACCGGCTCGAGCGCATGGGTACGTGGATCGCGGTACGCCCACTTCGGGTGCTTGCGGTAGCGACGCAGCGCGACGCCGTGAGCGGAGACACGTGGAATCGGTGCCGCACCGGCCGCGATGAAGGCAATTTCGTCGGTCAACCCGATCGGCCCCTTGGTGAGCAGTTCGAGTTCGTCACCGACCGTAACGTCCTCCCAGAAACGAGGGTTCGCCCCTCGCGGAGACTCGGCGAGGATATCCTCGTCGATCGCGCTCAGCTCTTCGTCGGTCCACGGATGCGGTAGTTCGACCGAGCGTGATTCCTTACGCGCCCGCATCTCGTTGCGCTCGAACCGCATCCGTGAACAAATGAACTTCGCCACCAGCTCACCGTCCTGGTTCCAGTATTCTTGCCGAAGGTAGTCCTTGATCCGTCGACCACCGAAGTTGCTGGTTTCGATAGGGCCGTCGAAGCCGTCGAAGAAGACCTTCGGCGTGATTCTGTCCCCCAATCGAATCGGACGCCGGAAATCGATGGTCGTTTCGGCATGAAACCCACCGAGTCCCGGCCACCCCACCTGTATTCCGCCTAGGCACGCAAAGATGAAGCTCGGCGGGGCGACCAGGCCCCGGTGCCGTGTGCCTGCAGCGTATTCCGAGTCCACCCACAAAGGATTGCCGTCACCGATACCTTCGGCGAATCGCATAATGGCGGTGCGCGTTGCGTATTCGTTGTTCACCGAGGTCTCGGTGCGCAGTTCTGTTCCGATCAGGGCGCGCATGTCGGAAAGCATCTTGTCGGTAAAAACTCCCGCGGCCAATTCCCGTGAGATGCCAACGTTCGATTCGGTGTCCACGGGACGCATTTCTTACTCCTGTACGAAATGGGAGGGGAGGCAATCGGCGAGGAAGCGACGGTCAGATGACGCTGCGGGAGCGTAGGCTCGATATCTGATCTTGCGTCATCTGCAGCTCGTTGCCAAGGATGTCGTCCGTGTCCGCACCGAGCCCACGCGCACGCTCAGGCTCGACCAATGGCGAATCCGACAGGAAGAGTGGGCTTCCCAACGTCAGCCATTCACCCTCGTCGTCCTTCATCCGGCGGAGAACTCCACGCTCGGCGACGTGCGGGTCGTCTACGACTTCCTGCAGGCTGAGGACCGGGGCATTCGGAATGCGAGCCTCCGCCAGGATCGCCGCGATCTCACTCTTGGTGTGCGTGATCGTCCACTTGCCGACGATTGCGTCGACCTCATCGACGTTGACGCAGCGTAGATCCATGTTCGCGAATCGAGCGTGTCGAGCATCGGGGTCACCCATCAACAGGCACAGGCGTTCCCAATGAGCCTGAGTCGGGCACAGCACGGTCACCCACCCGTCGGAAGCCAGGTAAGCGTTGTACGGAACCACGGCAAGACCTCCGTGCCGATTACCGGTCCGCTCGGGCATCGCACCCTTACTGTTCAACATTCCTGCAATGTTCGATGACAAAGACGGAAGGATTGCGTCCTGGAGAGCGACCTCCACGTGCTGGCCTCGCCCGGTCCGCTCTCGCTGATAGAGCGCGGTCATCACGCCGCCGAACAGGTGCGAACCCGCCATGAAGTCCACGACGGACGGTCCGGTTCGGAACGGCTCACCATCCATGTCACCGGTGGTACTCATGATCGCAGTCCGTGCCTGGACGGTGAGGTCCATCGCCGGCTCGCCTGCATAGGGACCGAACGACCCGAAGCCGGTGCCCGACGCCATGATAAGTCGCGGGTTGATCTTCTCGAGTGCGGCGTACCCCAGTCCGAATCGATCCATAGCTCCCGGCGACAAGTTCTGGATGAGTATGTCAGCGCCAGCTACCAGGCGACGTAGTACATCTTGGCCGTCCGGAACACTGAGGTCGAGCTTCAACGACCGCTTCCCCGAATTGATCATCGAGAACTGGATCGAGACCCCGTCGTCGTAAGTAGAGGGCAGCTTTCGATACGGGTCACCGCTCGGAGATTCGACCTTCACGACGTCGGCCCCGAGACGTGCTAGCAACATGGAGCAGTAAGGAGCGAAGTAGAACTGACCCACGCATATCACCTTCACTCCGCTCAGGGCCGACATGCATTCTCCGTTTCTATTTACGAACAAGTAATTGCTATTGCGACCATAACGTGCAGGCAAGCCATGTGTCAACGCTCACAGAACGACGTAGACCGCACCAATTCGACCGCGACGGCCAGGGCCGACGCGCGATGCACGATGACTGCCGACACCTCGATCTCGTGCTGTGAGCTGTGCTACATTCGCATCAGCGAACTTAATCTCGCATATACGAACTATGTTCCAGGAGCTCACGTGTCCCGCGATAACTCAGCAGATGCGATCCGAATCCGACGCGTTCGGTCGGCGGTCGTCATCGGAACCGCCCTCGAGTGGTTCGACTTCTTTCTGTTTGCCTCCATGGCGGCGCTGGTCTTCGGCCGGCTGTTCTTCCCTGCTTTCGATCCCGCAACGGCAACGCTCGCGTCGGTGGCCACGTTCGGAGTCGGGTTCATCGCGCGTCCGTTCGGCGGTATCGTTTTCGGCGCGCTCGGCGACCGACTGGGACGCAAGCGCGTCCTGATGATGTCGTTCGTCGTCATGGGTGTTGCCACCGGCTGCATCGGCCTGCTGCCGACCTACGAAACAATCGGCGTGGCGGCACCGATTCTTCTCGTCGTTCTCCGCCTCATGCAGGGACTCGGTGCCGGGGCAGAATTTTCCCCCGCCACCGCCGTTGCGACGGAGCATGCAACCGCTGGGCGCCGCGGACGCCAAGGTTCGTGGCCGTCACTCGGTACCAATCTCGGTTTGCTTGTGTCGTCCATCACCGTCGCCGTCCTCACGAGCGCAAGCGATGAATTCTTGTTCGACTGGGGCTGGCGTCTTCCATTCCTCGCGAGTTTCGCGTTGCTGGGTGTCGGCGTCTACGTCCGACGGGTGATGCCTGAAACGCCGGAGTTCGTCGCTTCGGTCAAGGCACAACCTGACGTACACAAATCGTCGTTCCGCACGCTGATAAAAGATCACAAGCGCGGTCTACTCGCGGCGTTTCTCGTGATGCTGGGCTCGACTGCGGCAAGCTACCTGTTCAAGACCTTCTCACTCGCATACATGACGACTTACCGTGGCGTAGAAGCGAACGTCGGTGCGACCGGCGTGGCCATAGCAACGGCTGTCGCCGTGGTGGTCGTTCCACTCGCCGGCATGATGTGTGATCGATTCGGAACCAACAATGTCCTCCGCTCGGGAGGCATAATCGTCGCCCTCGCTGCGTTCCCGTTCTTTTGGTTGCTCAACACCGGAAACGCACTGTGGATTTGGCTGGCGTTGGTCGTCACCACCGGCATTGCAATGCCGCTCATGACCGCAGCCCAGGGATCATTTTTCTCCGCGCAGTTTCCAGTGGAGATTCGAACGTCGGGAATCGGCCTCAGTAGAGAAACGGCAGGCGCTGTCGCGGGTGGCCTGGCTCCGGTGTTGGCGCTGGGCCTAGTGCAGTCGTCGCCCACCAACGCAACGTGGGGCGTGTCCGCAATCTTCGTACTGGCTGCAGTAAGCATTGTCTACGGCTCCGTCAGATCGGTCCGACACACCGGTGCCGTCGATCGTGGCGAAGAAGAGCGCGAACCGATGAGCTCCGAACCAGGCACGTTCCCGACAGCCTTCACGAAATAGCCCACCGAACCCTCCACGAAAGTAAACCGCAATCGTGTCAGTGTCATACCCAGAATCGGATGCGATTCGTGCAGTGAGTGCCGTTCAATACTCCCGCTGTCACGCGCGGACGCTGCCTCCGGTCGATGAGGTGAGGCCCGGAATCTGGTCATTGCCCATGCCCTACCGGCACGACGTCCCCTACACACTCACCTATCTCATTCGTGGATCCGACGGGCGCACTCACCTTTTCGACCCAGGGTTCGACACACCGGAGAATCGCGAACACCTCGTCGCGTCACTCACCGCGGCGGGCTCCGGGCTCGACGAATTGGCAAGTGTCGTCGTAACTCATCTGCACGGTGATCACATGGGCCTGGCCCACTGGCTGACCGTCCGTAACGGAATCGATCTCTATATCCACCCGGCAGATCTCGACGACTCGAACACACACGCCGCTGACGGCAGATACTCCCACGACGTCGATGTAGTCGGCGACCGTTGGGATGTACCGACGCCCGAACGACACCGCCTGCAGATCACCCCGCGTCCGGCTCCCCCCATCGTTCCTGACTCGAGTTGCCGGCTCGTCGACGGTGTCGAGCTACCGATATCAGGAAGACATGTGCGCGTTGTCCACACTCCCGGACATACCCGCGGCCATACGTGCTTCGCGCTCGCCGACGAAAAGCTTCTGCTGACAGGCGATCACGTGATGCCTCGCATCTACCCTGGCATCGGTCGCGGCGGAATCCCAGCGGACAGCGACCCTGTCCGCGACTTCCTTCATTCCTTGTCTCGGCTTACGCCCTACAACACTTACGAAGTGGCGCCTGGGCACGAGTACCGGTTTCTGAATCTCGATGCGCGATGCCGACAGATCCGCGCGCACGTACTGCGCCGCGCCAACGAAGTCGACTCGGTGGAGACAGCATCTCAGAACGCCTCGACATGGTCGATCGTCCACAAACTGACGTGGGGTGGCGGCGCAAACCGGCTCGAGGGCTTGCGGCTGCAGTCCGCACTCCTTCAGACAGATCTCTACCTGCGCTTCGTCCGGAACGGCGGGTTACTCACCGAGACCCTGGAGACAAGGCGAGATAGTTGAATTGTCGTTCGGCTCACGTTCCGCCCAAACCCCACAAGCGTTCGGGCGGAACGTGAGCCGCCCCCGACGTCGTAATCAGAATTCGATGAGCACCTTGAGTGCCTCGCGGGTGTCCATTGCGGCGTATCCAGAAGGCACGTCGTCGATCGCGACCGTTTTGTCGAATACTCTTCCTGGATTGATGTCACCTTCGAGCACCTGTGGGATCGCCTGCTCGATGTAGGCGCGAACAGGTGCGATGCCCCCGGTGAGAGTTACGTTGTGCGCGAACAAAGAACTGAAACCGACGGGCGCGTCTTCGTACTGGGGTGCGCCCACTCGACTGATCACACCACCAGGTCGCACGATGCCGTAGGACTGCTCGTACGCGGGCATCAGACCGACTGCTTCGAGAACGATGTGACTGCCTTCGCCGCCCGTCAGTTCCATCACCTGTGCGATACCGTCCTCGCCGCGATCGGCAACGATGTCGGTAGCTCCGAAGTCGATACCGATATCAGTGCGCGCCTTGTGGCGTCCCATCAGAATGATGCGCTCGGCACCCAACTGCTTCGACGCGAGCACGGCAGACAGTCCGACCGCGCCGTCACCTATCACCGTGACGGTCTTACCCGCCTCGACTTTACCCATGACGGCAGCGTGGTAGCCGGTGAGATACACATCCGAGAGGGTCAGCAGACTCGGCAGCAAATCACTCTTGTCATCGATTCCAGGTACAACTACCAGTGTGCCGTCCGCCTGAGCGATACGTTGATACTCCGCTTGCGTGCCTCCGATCGCAGGGCTACCGAAGAACGCACCGTGCTTGCATGAAGTCTGAAGTCCGTCGCGGCAGAACGAACACGTGTTATCGCTCATCACGAAAGGCGCGATGACGAAGTCACCTTTCTTCAAAGTCGATACTGCGGATCCAATTTCCTCCACGACACCGATCATCTCGTGACCCATGGCGCGTCCGTCCGTCGAAGCCTCCATCGAGTGATACGGATGCAGGTCGGACCCGCAGATACATCCGCGCACGTTGCGGACGATCGCGTCGGTAGGTTCGATGATCGCGGCGTCGGGTACGGTCTCGACTCGGACATCGCCGGGGGCATACATGAATGTGGCTTTCATTGACACTGTCCTTCTCGATCGATGAATCGCGGGAGACCCCGCGCTGTTGCTATTCGACTGCGTTCGGCCGATGTGCAACAGTGACGGGTGAAGCCGGTACCGTGAGTACCCCCTCCACGGCCGCTTCCATGCGCGTCGATGTTCGTTCCGAATGGTCGGGAACAGTGTCGGAGCAGTTGCAGATATGTGAGCGCGCGCAGCGAGCCGCCCTTTCGGTCTCGCCTGCACTCACCCTCACCTCTCGTCAGCTAGCGATAGTCGACGGGAACGTCCTCCAGAATGATGGCCTTCGTTTCGAGATAGTTGCGTAGGCCCTCGACGCCGCCTTCTCTCCCCAGTCCCGACTGCTTGAAGCCCCCGAAGCCCAAGCGAAGGTCGCTTCGTGTCGCGTTGTGGCCGACGGTACCGCTTCTCAACCGCCGCGCGATGGCATGTGCGCGATCTGCATCAGGAGTGAAGACCGAAGCATTGAGGCCGTAAATACTGTCGTTCGCGACCCGCACCGCTTCGTGTTCGCTGTCCACCGGGATGACACTGAGGACAGGTCCGAAGATCTCCTCACGGGCGATATCGTGCTTGTTGCTCACACCCGAGAACACCGTCGGTTCGAGGTAGAAGCCCCGATCAAGGTGTGCAGGACGTCCGCCACCGGATACCAACTTTGCGCCCTGATCGACGCCGCGAGCGATATAACCCTTGACCCGGTCTCGCTGAACTGCAGATGCCAGCGGCCCGATCTGAGTGGAAGGGTCGTAGGGATCGCCGACCGATACACCGGAGAATGCGACCGCCAGCGCTTCGGCGAAGTCCTTTTCAAGAGCACGCGGCACGACGATCCTGGTCAGCGAATAGCAAACCTGCCCGCTCACGATGCACTCTGCCGCTGCCAACGACTTGGCCGCGTCCTCGACATTTACGTCGTCGAGCAGGATCGCGGCGGACTTGCCACCGAGCTCCAGACTGACGCGTGCGATCCTGCCTCCGCAAATGGACGCGATGCGCCGACCGGCAAGGGTCGATCCAGTGAACGAGATCTTGTCGACTCTAGGATCGCGCACCAGCAGTTCCGACGTTTCGCGGTCGGCAGTGACAACGTTCAGAACGCCGGCCGGTAGTCCTATTGCCTCAGCGATCTCGGCGACGATGAGACCGATTCCCGGCGCCTCAGGCGCGGACTTCAGCACGACGGTACATCCGGCCAGAAGGGCAGGACCGACTTTGTGCGAGATCGAACCGAGAGGGCCGTTCCACGGAATAATTGCACCTACTACGCCGACGGGCTCGCGTCGCCGGAGTCCGAAAACACCACCCGCGCTCGGCGCGATCTGTTCCTCGAATGCGAAAGTGCCCGCCAGGTCGGCGTTATCGTCCCACTCCTTTGCACCGAAATCGGTGAACGGTTTCGCCAGCGAGTGCAGAACTCCCGACTCTCGGGGCCAGACCTGGCCGATGTCGGCAGCACGCTGCCGCAGGTGGTTGGCGAACCCACGGAGGTACTCGGCACGTTCCCCGTGTGTCAGTTCCGGCCAGGGGCCGTTGTCGAACGCTTCGCGTGCGGCTCCGATCGCACGGTCCATGTCGGCTGCGCTCGCTGCGGCCACCTCATAAAAGGGCAGTTCAGTCGCGGAGTCGACCACGCTGATGGTCGCTGTCGTCGACGGGGTTACCCACCGGCCGCCGATGTACAGCCGATCGGCATGGCGAAGGGGCATTTCGAACGTCGTGATGCTCATATCGGTCTTCCTGTCGAGCGGATGTGAGCCGCGGGCTCGAGTGACTCGAAGCGCCTCGGTCGCGTGACCCACACCATAATTACCAATGACAAAATAGTAAAGTGCCTGACTGACATACCATTGACTAAACAGACATCAGGAGCAAGGCTGCTCTCGACACTGCGACACCCGGAAGCGCATTCTGGGCTCGACATAGCTCAGCTCCCGGTCGCCCATACCGATCAGCAGTCAAGATCACACCCATGCTCGGCTCGACGATTTCTCGAATCCGACGGCCGAGAATGTAGTACCGTCCCGTACAGTCAAGTGGTGGCAAACATCGAAGACATTCTCACCCTCGAGCCCATGGATCGAGACATTTTTCGCGGACGCACCATCGAGAGCAAGCTGCAGCGAACGTTCGGCGGCCAGGTGGCGGGGCAAGCCTTGATGTCCGCCGTCGGGACCGTAGAGGACAACGTTCGCGTCCATTCGCTGCACGGATACTTCTTGCGGCCCGGCAATCCCCTTGCGCCGACTGTTTACTCGGTCGACCGGGTACGAGACGGGCGCTCCTTCTGCACGAGGCGGGTAACGGGAGTCCAGGACGGCGAAGCGATCTTCACGATGTCGGCATCGTTCCATGCCGCCGATTCAGGTATTTCTCATCAGGACCCGATGCCGACCGTGGTCGAACCAGCATCGCTGCCGGACCCGCAGACATTGTCCGAGTACGGCGACTCGCTGTACGAAGAGTGGAAGGAGTGGGACATCCGCTTGACACAACCGGCGGAGGACGGCACGTCGGTTACCGCGTCAGGTCAACAAGTTTGGTTTCGCTATCGAGCGCCGCTGCCGGACGAACACTCGCTTCACGTCTCCGCCCTGACCTATATGAGCGACATGATGCTCCTTCGCTCAGCGATGGCGAAACATCCTGGGGTCGCGGTGCAAGCAGCATCGCTCGACCACGCTCTGTGGTTTCTGCGGCCGTTCAGGGCAGACGAGTGGCTGCTCTACGACCAAAGTTCCCCGTCGGCCGCGGACGGACGGGCACTGACGCGCGGCGAAATCTTCGACTCGAGTGGGCGAATGGTGGCTGCTGTCATGCAAGAAGGACTGACGCGTATCCAGGCGGACAGCTCCAAGTCGACGCCCTCCGGCCGGTTCGCGCTACAGAGATGAGAATACCGACAGTCGAGGTGGACGCCGACGACGCACCGTGGCGATGTTCTCGGATCGCTGGGGACGTGGACGCCCAGCTCGGGAGATTCATTGTCCCTCCAGGTACTGCCAGTGCCTCCCCCGGTCACGTGCGTACGCCTACCGTTGGGCAATGAGCAGAACCATGGCCCTGCCGTTCACATCAGTGATCGGTCTGGTGATAATGCTGACTCACCTGGATTGACAAGGGATCTGAAAGGTGCGGACACAATGACAGAATGGAATTGCGCCGAACTCGACGCCGTCGGACGAGCAAGCGAATTGCGTATCGCCGGCCGCCGAAAAGACTCATGATGTGTGGCGAAGCCGACCTGTTGAGTGCATATCGCTCGATGTACCGGGGCATGGTCGAACAAGACACCGATCTGCTCGACGATCTCCTGGCCGAGGAGTACACGTTGACCCACATGACCGGGCACACGCAGACGAAGAAGGATTGGCTGAAGCAGATCGAATCGGGCGAGATGCGGTACTTCTCCGCTCGCGAACACCGAACCTCGCTCGACAGCGTCGGCGAAATCGGCACCGTCGTCGGCCAAAGCGTGGTGGACGCTTGCATTTGGGGCCATCGGAGGACGTGGAACCTGCAACTGACCACCGATTACGCCCGATCTGCCGGCCGGTGGATCGCGACGAAGACCGTGGCCAGCACCTATTGAGATCGAGGCGACATCGTGGCCTCGACTCCACTTCCAAGCAAGAGCGCAGTGATTCCCACGGCGCCGGGGACTTTACGTCCGCAACTCGTCACGAATGATGCGTAACGCCAACGTAAATACGCGATCGCCCATTCCCTGGATCCGCCGAGCGACGACCATCATCATCACAACGTAGTTGCAAGACGCCACTGTGAGGGATCCGACGGCCACGAGCGGCACCGGAGATTGGAATCACTTACAGGTATACCCCACCCGTCACGATGGGACACAGAGCATCGTCGAACCGATAGCGAAGTGGTCGACCGATGGGCACCTCGACAGTGTCGATCTGGTCGTCGGAAATCTCATCCAGATGTTTCAACAAGGCGCGCAGAGTGTTGCCGTGCGACACGACCAAAACCGTTCTCCCCGCATCGAGATCGGGGATGATCTCGTCGAGGTAGTACGGCACCACTCGCTCGTGAACATCAGCGAGAGACTCACCGTTAGGCACATCTGCGATACCTGCGTAGCGATAGCCGGAGAGTTGCTGTCGAGCGCCTTCACCGGGCAGCGACGGCGGGCGAGCGCGGAAACTCCTTCGCCACATTCGCACTTGGTGGGCACCCCATTCCGCGGCAGCACCGTCTCGGTCACGACCCTGCAAAGCGCCGTAATGCCGCTCGTTGAGTCGCCACGAGCGTTGCGCCGGGATCCAGTGCCTGTCAGCGGCGTCCAGAGCGATCGATGCGGTGTCAATAGCACGCCGCAAGAGTGAAGTGTGGACTACGTCAGGCAGTACGTCGCTACTGGCGAGCAGAAGCCCAGCGTTCATTGCACCGAGACGTCCCTTCTCGGTCAATGCAATGTCGGACCAACCGGCAAAACGGTTCCGCGCATTCCCGACACTCTGCGCGTGACGAAGAAGGACGAGCGTACCCGCGCTCACCGACGGCTTCCTATCGCCCGACGAAAGTCGCCTTGCCCGGACCGTTCTCCATGAACGAACTCATACCGATCCGGCGGTCCTCGGTCTCGAAGAGGCCACAGAAGAGGTCTCTCTCCACGGCTAGGCCTTGATCCAAGTCGGTGTCGAGCCCTCGGTCCACCGAAGCTTTGACCGCAGCCAGAGCTTGCGCCGGCCCGGAGGCGAACTGCGATGCCCACCGCAGTGCTGTGTCGTATACGTCCGCCGACGCCACGACCTCGTCCACCAACCCAATTCGGAATGCTTCGTCGGCGCCGACGAAGCGGCCCGTGTACATCAGGTTCTTCGCCTTCGACGGTCCGATGAGCCTGGCGAGGCGCTGCGTTCCGCCGCCACCGGGAATGACCCCGAGCAGAATCTCCGGCACACCGAGCTTGGCGTCGACGGCCGCAATTCGATAGTCCGCCGACAGTGCAATCTCCAGGCCACCTCCCAGTGCGTAACCGTTGATCGCGGCGACAGTCGGTTTCGGAATCTGCGATATCGACGCCAGATCGAACTGCAGATCCGCTGCGACGCGGCTGATCTCGTCGTAGTTCAGATCCGCGAGCTCTTTCACGTCCGCGCCTGCGGCAAAGACCTTGTCGCTCCCCCGGACGACGACTGCAGCCACAGACGAATTTTGCGTTGCCTCGACAACGGCTGCCCGAAGCTCGGTCTGAACCTGCCGGTTCAGCGCGTTCATGGGTGGTCGTGCCAGTCGGATGGTTCCGACGCCATCGATAACGTCGAGTGTGACGAATTCGGTCATGCATGCACAGTAGTTCCGAGCTTCATTTTTAGTCAACCGCCTGACTGACATCTCCTTTACAAAAGGTTGAGCAAACCTGTCGGCCTGTCAGACCACCGGCGGCTCGAACGTGGCACAGCGGGCCCCGGCCACACCTGCGGAGAACGTAAGCAGAGCGCCCGCAAGTGGTTCTCGTACTCGCTGTGCCGCATCGAATTCGTCGTATCCCGATGTCACGTATGCGGTTTTCAGATCAGCGCCACCGAATGCGATGCTAGTAACGTAGGTTGCGGGCATCGAAACCTTTTCGCTGATCAAACCATCGGGAGCGTAACGGCGGACCTCCCCCGCACCGAAAAGAGCGACCCAGACGCCACCCTCGCTATCGATCGCCATGCCGTCAGGCAGTCCGTCCTCCTGTGGGATCTCGACGAACGGCCGCCGGCTGCCCACATCCCCACTCGCGACGTCGTAGTCGAAGACGTCGATGCGCTGCGCCCACGAATCGATGTAATAGAAACGGTCCAGATCATTGTCCCACCCCATCCCGTTCGATACCGAAATACCCGTAGCCAATACGTCGTGTCGACCGGACGAATCGAATCGGTGCAGCGCCCCGACCGGTTGCCTGGACCGAGAGATGGTTCCGAAAACGACACGACCGTGAGAGTCGCATTTTCCGTCGTTGATCCGAAGATCGGGATTGCCCTCATCCACCGTCACGATCATTTTCGGTGCCTCGCCGCCGAGCTCGACCAATTCGTTCTCGACAGCAGCGACGGTGCGCCCGTCGGTGGTTGGCACCACGAATCCCACCTCACCCGAGACGGACAGCAGCTCTTCGTTTCGGCCCGAATCCGGTTCCAGGCGATGAATCTTGCCGCCGAATGCGTCCACCCGCAACAGGGTTCCGGTCTTGTCGTCCCAGTGCGGACCCTCCCCCAGCCTGTCGCGAAAATCGAATGGGGCATCGATGGCGTATGTCATGTGTGGCTCCTGCGTGAGAGAGAAGAGATAGAGTCCACACCCGATGTCGAGGGACTGGACAGGGTGGGAGAAACTTGTGACGTGCACCACTACCCGTCAACAGTAAGGGCCGCTGGACTGAGCGTCAACACATTGCGCTTCAGAGGCCCGTACCGTCAGTACCTCACACGCGCCGGCCGGGCGATCCAGTGCGAAAGTGATTGCGCAGGACGTGTTTCGGTCACCGGCCGCGTGGATGAACACTCCTGCATTCCAGACAAGGAGCTCTCACCCGTGCGAGAAGTCATCCCGAAAGAGAAGGGCACCGTGCGTGGGCGGTGCGGTCGAGCACGTCGGCGAATCGGTCACCGACTTCGCACCCGGCGATCCGGTGATCATCCCCACCGGCTTCCCGATTTGCGTCTTCGTGCGGCGCAGCGCGGTGAAGTCGAGTATCACCAGACCAACAGCCCGTATTACTCCGAGGACGAGCACGACACAGGAACATTCTCCGCGTTCGTGAAAACGTTCGATGCCGACCAGAACCTCGCGCACATTTCCGATTTCGTCATCGACGACCAAGCGGTGATGGTTCCCGACATGATGCCCACCAGCTTCCGGTGTCGATTGTATGAATATCGAACTCGGTTACACCGTTGTGGTTCTCGGCACCGGACCTATCGGGGTGATGGGAGTGGCCGGCGCTGCGTTTCGGGGAGCCGTGAGCATCATCGCCGTCGGTTCACGACCGAAGACAGTCGAACCGCCAAAGATGCACGGCGCCAATGACATCATCGACTACAAACAGGCAGACGTCGCCGAACAGGCCCTGGGTGGGTTTACCGCGGACCCCCACAGCCCGCACGGCCCGATCCCTCGCTCATGGGTCGAGTCCACACCACCGAGACGCTCCTCGCGGAAACCGATGCCCGAACGCTCACTTTTGTCAACTAACGGTCAGTCTGGTTATTGACAATACTGTGACGTGCGTTATATAAAAGCCGGGCTGTGATACGCGCAGCGCGCTCCTGCATTCAGAGAGTGACCACCCAGCGTCGAGACCGTCGGCGACCGGCAACGAGGATGAGCGATGACAACACCGCAGGGTCAGGTGGCCCCACCGGCCGGCACCAACGAACTCACCGAGGTCGACAGGACATCACGCAAATCTATGCGCCGAGTCGGCCTGGCCAGTTTCACTGGAACCCTGATCGAGTTCTACGACTTCCTGATCTACGGGTTCGCCGCTGCGCTCGTCTTCAGTGACGTGTTCTTCCCCGCTCTCGGAACGGCTGCAGGTACCGTCGCCTCCTTCGCAACGCTCGGTGTTGCACTCGTCGCGCGCCCACTCGGCAGCATCATCTTCGGGCACTTCGGCGACCGGCTCGGTCGCAAGAAGACCCTTGTCACCACCCTCATGATGATGGGCGGTGCGACCATTCTGGTCGGCTTGATGCCGACCGCCGACCAGATCGGAATCTGGGCACCCCTACTCATCGTCGTCCTGCGCATCTTCCAGGGACTGGCCGCGGGCGGCGAGTGGGCTGGTGCTGTCAACTTCGCCGCTGAGTACGCGCCACCGGGCAAGCGTGGATTCTGGACAATGATCCCGCCGTTCGGTGGCGGCTGCTCACTTGCGCTGGCACCCGCCGTGTTTGCCATCACCAGTGCAAGCATGAGCGACGAGGCATTCCTGTCCTACGGTTGGCGAATCCCCTTCCTCCTCAGCGCGCTTCTAGTTGCTGTCGGTCTGTACGTGCGCCTGAAGATCGACGAGACCCCCGTTTTCAAGGCTGAGCAAGCACGGAGCGGATCATCGAAGCTACCCTTCATCGAGGCGCTCAAGAACCAGCCCCGTCAGATTCTGCTGGGCATCGGCATCGTGGTCACCGTCCCCACCTTCTCCTACCTCGGTGCCGCGTACCTTCCCAACTATGCGACGACTCAGCTGGGTCTCGATCGCACGCTGGTCCTCACCCTCGGAATCGTCGGCGGTGTCATGTACGCAGCGTCGATCCTCGCGGGCGGCGTTCTCGCCGATCGCCTCGGACGACGTAAGACGCTCCTGTGGGCCAACTCGCTGGCCGTGGTGTGGGCACTGATTCTGTTCCCGTTCCTCAACATCGGAACAGCCCTGGCCTTCGGCATAGGGCTCTGCATCACCCTCATTCTCGCCGGCGCAGCACTCGGTCCGGTGGGAGCAGTACTCTCCGAGTTGTTCCACACCCGCTACCGCTACACCGCGAGCGGGTTCAGCTACAGCGTCGCGCAGATTATCGGAGGCGCAATACCGCCATTGGTCGGAGCCGCAATCATAGCCGCCGCAGGGTCTTTCGTGTTCGGACTGTTCGTGACCGCACTGTGCCTGCTCGGCCTGATCAGTGTCTGGCTGATGAAGGAGACTGCGGACGACGACCTCGGCGAAGTCGGATCCACCGAAGCAGCACTGTAAGAGACGACCCGCTCGAGCGAACTAGGAGTAACCCCTGTGACCAGTCGAGAGAAGATGCTCGTAGCGCGACGCGTAGTGGTGGGCACCGACAACGAGGGTCGTTCGGCGGTAATTGTCGACGACACAGCCACTCCAGCAACTGTCAGACCCAATGGAGCTGCACTGCATGAGCTTTGGCGCCAAAGGAACTTCCCCGCGACGGCCGGCGACGACGGCTACAGCCACTCCGAAATGGATGTCGTGGCCCCCGGAAACGGGACCGTGGTTCGAACGTACACGCTTCCGCCCGAGTCGGCTGTCGACGGCGGGAGCTCCGCGCAAGGCCTGCACACCAGCGATTCACTGTTCGTCATCACTGTGGTCTCCGGGCGAATTCGCGTCGATCTCGAGGTCGGCGGAGCAGATCTGGAGATGGGCGAAAGCATCGTGTTGCCCGGCAGTATGCACGACATGAGAAACGTGTCCGACGCACCGGCCACCCTGGTGTACACGGCATTTCATCTGCAGCAGTAGCACTGCCGTCCCCTGAACGAGCGCTGACCCCCTCGGATTCGAGGGGGTCAGCGCTCGTTCGGCGGCCGGTTCAGCCCGCGTACCTCACACGTGTTCAGCGTGGTCCCATACGGATGGCGCCGTCCAGCCGGATGGTCTCCCCGTTGAGCATGGGGTTGTCGATAATGTGCAGCGCAAGCGCAGCGTATTCGGACGCCTTGCCGAGCCTCGACGGATGCGGCACCTGCTGACCGAGTGACTTCTGAGCGTCTTCGGGTAGTCCGGCCATCATCGGGGTTTCGAAGATGCCCGGAGCGATCGCGACCACACGGACAAGACTGCGAGCGAGTTCTCGTGCGACGGGAAGCGTCATGGCTGCAACCCCGCCTTTGGACGCCGCATAGGCTGCCTGCCCGATCTGACCGTCGAATGCGGCTACCGACGCAGTATCGATCACGACACCACGTTCACCGTCGATCGGCTCGGTGCGCGCAATCTTCTCCGAAGCCAACCGGAGAACGTTGAAGGTGCCGATCAAGTTGATCCGAACCACTCGCTCGAAATCGTCGAGGGGGAGCGGTCCGGATCGGCCGAGAACTTTGCCCGGTGTTGCCACACCTGCGCAGTTCACCACGATCCTTACGTCTCCGAGGCTATCGGCGAAATCCACTGCTGCTGCCACGTCTTCGGGCGAGGTGACGTCGGCGCCGACGAAGTGGGCTCGCTCGCCCAGCGCCTGCGCGGCCGCTTCACCGTTCGACGACGCCAAGTCGAGCAGTACCACCGACGCCCCTCGCGCTACGAGCGCTTCGGCGGTTGCATACCCGAGTCCTGACGCACCGCCGGTGACGACTGCGACAGCTCCTTCGATTTTCACGAGGTCTCCTCAAATTCGATGGCGTGCGCGCCGACCGGCGCAGCCCGGCTTCACTATCGAGCACCCTGACGGCTAATGTCAATGACCAGACAGATTGGTTCCTGACAATGCAAATTGCGCCGAACTACTTTTGTCGCAACCTCATTGCGACAGACAGGATGACAAAAGTGTCCAGTGGATCGACCCGACCTGCGACCGACACCGCATCACTCGTCGTCGCATTGCTCGGCTTCTTCGTCATCACTCTCGATGCGTTGGTGGTGATCGTTGCTCTCCCCCAGATCGCCGGTGATGTCGGCGGCGGGATCACCGGCCTGCAATGGGTGGTGGATGGGTACACGCTCATGTTCGCGGCGCTGCTGCTGTTCGCGGGTGCGCTATCCGATCGCATCGGCGCCCGCCGCACGTACTGCCTGGGCCTGATCGTATTCGTGCTTGCGTCGGCAGCCTGCGCGTTCGCACCCAGTCTCGGCTCGTTGATCGCCGGCAGGCTCCTACAAGGCGTCGGCGCTGCCCTCATCACGCCGAGCTCGCTTGCGCTTCTGCGCGAGGCATTCCCCGACTCCGCGCGGCGAGCGCGCGCCATCGGCATCTGGGCGCTCGGCGGCGCTGTCGCAGCGGCAGCAGGGCCGCTGCTGGGCGGCTCCATGAGCCTGGTGAGCTGGAGACTCATATTTCTGGTCAACATCCCCGTCGGGCTCGTGATGTTCGTTCTGCTGGCGCGTATTCCGACATCCGCCCGCCGGACCGTGCCGTTCGACTGGGCTGGCCAGATCAGCGCTCTCACAGCCTTGGCATCACTGACCTACGGTGTCATCGAAGTGGGTGCCGTAGGCATCGCCGACCCCAGAATCGTCGGCGCGGCTGTGGCGGCAGTCGTGGGTTCGGTGATTTTCCTGTGCGCCCAGAAGTACGGACGCCACCCCATGGTCCCGCTGGATCTGTTCAGCTCACGGCCGGTCACGATTGCCGTGTTCACCGGATTCGCGTTCATGGTCGGCTACTACGGGATGGTCTTTCTGTTCAGCCTCTATTACCAACAGGAGCGTGGGCTCTCGGTACTGCAGACCGGTCTCGCGTTCATGCCGATGACGCTTCTGGTGTCCATCATGAATGTGGTCGCAGGACGGGCCACGGCACGATACGGCCCGCGGGTACCCGTCACACTCGGCATGGCGATGATGGCGCTCGGGCTGGGGTTGTTGTGGCTGTGGGCATCTCGGGCACCGGTACCGATTCTGGCGCTGTTCATGGTGCCGGTGGGGCTCGGCGGGGCGCTTGCGATGCCCGCGGTGACAGCAATGCTGTTCGACTCGGTGCCGGCCGAACACGCGGGAACCGCCGGGGGCGTCCTCAACACCAGCAGACAGATCGGCGGCGCTCTTGCGATAGGCATATTCGGCTCACTCGTCGCGCATCAGGGCCTCGACACCGGCGTGCAGACAAGCTTGGCGGTAGCGACGGTACTGCTCGTCGTGTCGACAGTGGTTGCACTCGGTGTGCGGAAACGACAATCAGCAACCGCATTTGCGCAGTAGCACTGTGCGCGAGCGGGCAGCCCACTCACGCACTAGCCCCGAAGGTCGCCGAAGGCTGCCGGCCGTTTGGCAACGAACGCGTCGACCCCCTCGATTCCGGCCGGGCTCACCGCCGCTGCACTGATAGCCGCGGCTTCGGCGTCGAGATGATCGGTCAACGATCGGTCCGGCGACCCAGCCAGCAGTTGGCGAATCCGACGATATGTCGAAACAGGCCCGCCTGCAAAGGATTCAGCTACGCGCGCGGCCTCGTCGCGCACCTCGCCGAGCGGCACGAGTCGGCTGAGCAACCCCAGCTTCACCGCCTCGTCCGCCGCCAGAACAGAATCTGTCAGCAATATCTCCCGAGCCCGCGCCACGCCCACGATGCGAGGCAACAGCCAAGACATACCACCGTCGGGGGTGAAACCGATCCCTGGATAGGCGGGCCTCAGCTTCGTAGACGAGTCACCGAGTGCGATGTCCGCGTGGAGCACGACAGACAACCCTGCACCCGCAGCCCATCCCTGCACGGCTGCTACCACCGGCACGGGCGACGCCACGACCGCTCGGACGAACGCGTGGAGATCGCGTGCCATCTCCGACACGAAGGCGCCGCGATCGGGCGCGGAGGCAAACGCTCGCACGTCCCCACCAGAACAGAAGTTCGCACCGTCGCCCACGAGCAGAACGGCTCGCACCGCAGGATCGAGCCGCTTCAGTGCCGCCGCGCCTTCTTGGATCCCGTCGGGCGACAGGGACGTCCCCCGCTCGGCTGTCGAAATCACAATTCGCAGAACGCTTCCGTCGATTGTGACGTGCGAACCAGATGCCGTCGCCGTCATGCGGACCGGGACGGAACGCGAAGTATCAACGCATCTCCCTGGCCACCGCCGCCGCACAGCGCCGCCGCGCCCGTTCCACCGCCTCGACGCCGTAGTTCGAGCGCGAGGTGCAGCGCGACACGGGCACCGGACATGCCGATCGGGTGCCCCAGAGCGATCGCCCCACCGTTGACGTTCACGACGGCAGGATCGATACCCATCGCCCGCGTCGATGCGATCCCCACTGCGGCAAACGCTTCGTTGATCTCGACGAGATCCAGATCGACTGTCGAAATTCCTGCTTTCTTGCAGGCCTTTTCGATCGCCGAGGAGGGTTGGAGTTGCAAACCCGAGTCGGGCCCGGAGACCATGCCGTGCTCGCCGATCTCGGCCAGCCACGTCAAGCCTTGCGCTTCCGCGAGCGTCTTGCTCATCACGATCAGCGCGCACGCACCGTCGTTGATGCTCGACGCGTTACCCGCGGTGACGGAACCACCGGTCCGGAACGCTCCGCGCAGGCCCGCAAGGCTCGCCTCGGTGGTATCCGCGCGAATTCCTTCGTCTCGCGTGACAGTCGTGGACGTCCCACGCCGCCCAGCCACCGTCACCGGGACCACTTCGTCGTCGAAGACTCCGTTGCCCCAGGCGGCCGCGGCCAGCCGGTGCGAGCGGGCTGCGAATGCATCCTGGTCCTCCCGCGAGATGACGTCGCGGTCGTTACCGATCTCGGTGAGCAGGCCCATCGGCTGATCGGTGAACGCGTCGTGTAACCCATCGAACGCCATGTGGTCGACCAGCGTGACATCGCCGTACTTGTAGCCGTTGCGCGAACCAGGAAGCATATGAGGGGCTTGGCTCATGGACTCCATACCGCCGGCCACCACAACGTCGAACGCACCGGACTTGATGAACTGGTCTGCCAAGATGATCGATTCGATGCCCGACAGACACACTTTGTTGATGTTCAACGCCGGGACGGACATCGGGATTCCGGCCTGCGCTGCGGCCTGCCGCGCCGGCATCTGACCTGCGCCCGCAGTCAGAACCTGCCCCATGATCACGTAGTCCACTCGATCGGGTGCGATGCCGGCCTTCTCCAGAGCCGCTTCGATCGCAACGGCGCCGAGTTCGACCCCGGAAAGGCCGGCAAGACCGCCTTGAAGCTTGCCGATCGGGGTGCGGGCACCAGCGATGATGACGGAAGTTGTACTCACAGAGAACCTTTCGGTGACAAAACGAAATCCCGGCAGACGTGCGACTAGTGTCAGTCGACGCCGTACACCGATCGAGCAACAGCACAGGCCGACATGGCTCTCGGCCAACCGGCATAGAAGGCGAGGTGTGTGAATGCTTCCTCCACCTCCGCCTCGGTGACCCCGTTGGTCTTCGCCAACGCGAGGTGCCCACGCAATTGTTCGGTGTTGCCCCCTGCCACCAGCGCGACGACGGTGATCAAGCTTCGATCACGGCGCGACAGTTCGGGCCTGGACCACACATCGCCGAAGAGGACGTCGTCGGTCAACTTTGCCAATGCGGGGGCGTAGGTTCCCAAGGCCTTCTGAGCCATGGTGGGTTCTGGTCGATCGTTCATGAGGTCGTCCCTGTCCGTTGTGCAGTCGGTCGGTTCGGTGGAGCAGTCAGATCGAAGCAATCCGGGTGGTGGACGGAACCGAAATGCCTGCGCACCAACGGATCATGTCCGGGAACCACCCATGCGTCGTCCCGTGCGTCGAGTGCACGGAGCGCGTCATAGGTCGCGTACACCTGCTCCAGGTCGGTGAAGAGGTTGTACGGTCGGTCCAGGTCGAGTTCTTCATAGGAGTGAACAGCATCCGAGGCGAGAACCACCTCACCTGACGCCGTCGACACCCGAGTCACGAGCAGACCGGGAGTGTGCCCACCCATGGGCGTCACCGTCACTCCCGTCGCCACCTCGTGCGCACCCTCCACCAGCGCCAGCCGGCCGTCTCCTCGAAGCTGTTCGACAGCCCGCAGTGCAGGCCGCGGCAGGGTCCACTCGAAGAGGGCGCGCTCGGCTCGGGGGCCGGTCCAGAAGTCGTACTCGGCCCGGCCCATCGTGAAGTGAGCGTTGGGAAAGAGCAGCATATTACCGACGTGGTCGAAATGCATGTGCGACACGATCACCTCGTCGACGTCGGCCGCGGCGATATCGAGAGAATCGAGCAAGCGAAGAGGATGGGTATCCATCCTGCGGCCCTTGGCTATCCCGGCATCCTCGTCGAACCCGCAGTCGACCAGAATGATTCGCTCGGGCGAACGAATCAGCCAGAAGAAGTAGTCGATCTGCACGTCTTCGTTGGGCTCGTCGTAAGAGTCGAATCGGAAGAACTCCGTCGCTTTGTCTCCTCCGCGGCTTGCGTAGCGGAGGGCGTACACCTCGTAGTCGACCGGGTGGTGATCGACCGGGAGGTGGTCGACCGAAGCCGAAACGGACGGTGTCACCTCAGACACCCGCGGCCACTGCGCCCGTGCCCTGCTCTGCTCGCACGTCGGTGATGATCTTCTGAACGCGCTCACGCAGTGTCGGGAACTCGAAACCGAACTCCTCCCGGAGCCTGGTGTTGTCGATGAGGTAGTTGGTGCAGTCGGCCTTACCGCCGGTCTCCTTGTCGAACGAGATGTCCGCCTCGGGGATGAACTCCCGTACCAGGTCGGCCAATTCGCCGAGACTCGTCGCGGTTCCGCCGGTGTTGTACACGTTGTGCTTCGGCTCGGCTGTGAGAGTGATCTTCGCGAAAATCGCCGCCACATCGTCGACGTGAATGGGTGAGCGCATTGCGTCGGCGAACGGGAAGGAAACCGGACGCCCCAACGCCGGACCGGTAATGACCTGTACGTGATCGACCGAGCCGAACACTTTGTCGTGGCCGGACACGTTCGCCGGACGCACCGCAGTGATGTTCATACCGTGCTTTTCGCGGTAGTCCTTGGCTTGCCACTCGTTGAAGATTTTGTGGGTGGCGTACTGATATCCGATGCCGTACAGGTGGTCGTCCTCGGTGACGAACCGGTCCCCGAAATAGGTCTGCTTGCCGTTCACGGCGAGCGAGCTTCCGAAGACGACGTGCTCGACGTCGGCCAAGCGCGAGGCCTCGAAACAATTATCCATGCCGACGATGTTCAGTTGCTGCGCCACGTGCGGCGGGTGATCGCTACCGAGCATGTACGCGAGGTTGACGACACGGGTGGGCCGCACCGACAACATGCTCGCGACGACATCGTCGAACCGACGCAGATCGCCGCGAATGAAACGCACTTGTGGCGCCAGGTCTTCGAATCCGGCCGGTGGCGGTGCAATGTCCATTCCGACGACCTCTTCGCCCTGACTTGCCAACAGGCTCGTCAACCGACGTCCGATGAACCCGTTGCTGCCGAGAATGAGCGTCGTCACATTCGATCCTTCCGATTGGCGGCCGTGAATTGTCCTGCCGCACTTCGTTCGCTGTCCGTTTTCATGCCGGGCGGCAGCGCCGTCTGCCGCCGCCCGTCACGCGAGGCGGCCGGCCACACCGGCGACCCCAGCGCTACATCCTCCAGCACACTATGACGTCCATCACTTGATTGTCAAGCTCCTGACAGCTATCCCGAAACCGCAATGCGGGCCGAACCAAGAATGTACGGGCATTGACTTCTATTGTGTCGCGTGACACAGTCGACCGTAACCCCGGCGCACCAGTCGATTCGGCCAGAACTGCGCACTTCGGGTCATCGCATACATGCATGCCACCGAACACCCTGCGCCCTGGAATCTTTCAGGCCTTCGAATCTCGTCGCCCGCACAATCTACGGAGAAGGCCGATCTATGACTATGCCCACGGTGGAAGCGAAACCACAGATTTCGTCCTCGGAACGAGCCCGGGTCGTCAGTTCCACGTTCATCGGAACCGTCACCGAGTGGTTCGACTTCTACATCTACGGTATCGCCGCCGCTTTGTATTTTCCGTCCGTTTTCTTCGCGAACATGTCGCCGGCCATGGCGACGGTTGCCTCGTTCGGCACGCTCGCCGGCGGATTTCTCGCACGGCCGATCGGTGGCATCATCGGCGGGCACTTCGGAGACAAGTACGGACGCAAGAAAGTACTCATCGTCAGCATGATGACGATGGGCCTGGCGACTGCGGTCGTCGGCGTGCTGCCCAGCTATGCGAGCATCGGATTCTGGGCACCGTTGATCCTCGTCGTGGTTCGAGTGATCCAAGGCCTCGGTGCCGGCGCCGAATGGGGTGGCGGGATGTTGATGCTCGTCGAAACGTTCGGAAAGAAGCGAAGAGGTTTCTGGGGCAGCGTCGGAGTCATGGGCGTCTCCGCCGGCGGAGTCCTCGCCACCGCCGTGTTCGCGCTCGTCACCCGCGCGTCAGACGAGCAGCAGGAGTGGCTGTGGCGCGTACCATTCTTGGCCTCGATGCTTCTCGTACTGGTCGGGCTGTGGATTCGCGTCGGAGTTTCGGAAACGCCCGCCTTCAAGCAGGCACTCGAACATGCGCCCGCGAAGCCCACCAAGCTACCGCTCGTCGAGGTGGTAAGAAACCACGGTAAGAGCCTGCTCATCGCGATCTGCCTCGGCGCATCCCACACCGTGGCGTACCAGATCTTCGTCACGTTCTCGAACGGCTACGCAAAGCTCGTCGACGTACAGGTCGATACCCTTCTGGACTACGAATTCGTCATGGGGGCGATAGGTTTCTTCCTGGTTCCGATGTTCGGGTTCTTCTCGGACTACATCGGTCGACGTCCGCTCATGATCGCGGGCGCCATCTGGGTGGTGCCCTCGGTGTACTTCCTCTTTCACTTCATGCAGCAGGGCAACATGCCCATG
The DNA here is from genome assembly GCF_002259345.1 of Rhodococcus sp. 06-156-4. Classification (NCBI taxonomy): domain Bacteria; kingdom Bacillati; phylum Actinomycetota; class Actinomycetes; order Mycobacteriales; family Nocardiaceae; genus Rhodococcus; species Rhodococcus sp. 06-156-4. The sequence goes on from NZ_NPGB01000015.1 coordinate 184,705, forward strand.
ATCTTCCTGTTCCTCATCCTGTCGATGTGTGGACACTCGATGATGTACGGCGCATTCAGTGCACTGCTCGCCGAACTGTTCACCACGCGCACCAGGTACACGGGGGCGTCCATGGGATATCAGATCGGTGGAGCGATCAGCGGCCTGGCACCCATGGCCGCCACCTTCATGCTGGCGGGCGACGCGAGCCGCGTCGTCTACGTCCCGGTCATCGTCCTCACCACCAGCGTTCTGGGGATCATTGCCGCGCTCGCGGCCAGGGAAGGCAAGGGCAAGGAACTGCCCGTCTGACCCACACCGTATTTCTGTGCTGCCGCGCCTGCGGCCGAAGGAAAGGACCGACCCATGTCCACCCGTGCAACACTCGCAGTACTTCCGCTCGGAAGCCGAACTCTCACACTGGAAGACGCACTTCTGAAGCCGCGGCCACACGAGGTCGTCGTGGAGCAGACTGCGTCGGGTGTGTGCCACAGCCAGCTCGATCAGATCGAGAACCCTTCCAGGTTCGGTGCACCTGCTGCCTCCCGCCCGGTGATCATGGGCCACGAATCGGTGGGGACCATCGTCGACGTCGGCACCGAGGTCACCGAGTTCGAGATCGGTGAGCGAGTACTCGTCACCTGGGTACCGCGCACCCGAACGCTGGACCGGTTGCCGGTTCCATCCGAGGTGCCACTGCTCAACGGTGATGTTGCCGTGACGCACAACGTCTTCGCCTGGGGAACACACACCGTCGTCGACGAACTCTACGTATGCCGCGCCCCCGAGGGAACACCCGACGACGTCGGCGCGGTCGTCGGATGTGCAGTGATGACCGGCGCAGGCGCAGTCACCAACACCGCGAAGGTTGCCGCGGGCGACAGCGTCGTCGTGTGGGGCTGCGGCGGGGTCGGACTGTCGGCCATCGCCGCTGCCAGCATTTCGGGTGCCGAACCGGTCATCGCGGTCGACGTGGACGACGCGAAACTTGCCCAAGCTCGCCAGTTCGGAGCGACGCACACCGTGAACGTGCGCAGCGAAGACCCCGTGGCACGCATTCATGAACTCACCACAACGCAGTACACCAGCGGCGCGGACTACGTGTTCGACTGCATAGCGAAACCGGAGACCATTCGATCCGGCCTTGCCTCGGTGCGTTCGTCGCATGTCACTCGCACTCCGGGCGGAAGTGTCGTACTGGTCGGCGTCCCCACTCAGGAAGTCGGGCTCGAAGGCTTGGACCTCGTCGCGAACGAAAAACGGTTGATCGGGTGCAAGGGCGGAAACACAGTGCCCGAGGTGGACTTCGACCGTCTCGTCGGCTGGCACCGGAACGGTACGTTGAACCTCGACACCCTCGTCACGGCCAGGTACAGCCTCGACCGGATCAACGAGGCCGTGAACGATCTACGTGAAGGCAAGATCGTCGGCCGCGGAATCCTGGTCCTCTGATCGAAGGCATTGGGCTCAACGCCTACGGGGTCCGAACGACAACCGGGTCCAAACGACAATGACGAGGCCGCCGCACCGGGTATCGGTGCGGCGGCCTCGTCGTGAACCACGTGGGCGACGGTACTTCTAGTGAGCCGGAACCGTGTAACTCAGCGCCAGCCGGCCACCGTCCGGGTAGATCACCTGACCGGTCATGTACGAACCGTCGTCGCTGGCGAGGAAGGCCACCACCGAGGCAACCTCGGACGGCTCGCCCACACGCCGCAGCGGCGTCCGCGCCAACACCTGGCGGCGGACCTCGGGCTGCTCACGGTGGATGGCGTTGGCCGTCTCGGTACCGATCGTGCCGGGAGCAACCGCATTGACCCGGATCCCATACTCTGCCAACGCAATCGACACCGAACGGGTGAGCGCAGAGATCGCGCCTTTCGACGCGGAGTACAGCACGAGATTCGGAGCACCCTGAGCCGCCGTGATCGAGGACATGTTCACGATGGAACCCGCGACGTTCGTGTCGATCATCACGCGTGAGACGAACCGAGTGAACGCCACCATACCTCGCACGTTGACCGAGAAGATCGCGTCGAACGCGTCGTCGTCGCTCTCCTCCAACGTGGTGGGTTTGATGACGGCGGCGTTGTTGACCAGAACGTGAATCGGCCCCCGCTCATCCACGACAGCGCTCACCGCAGCCTCGACCTCGGCCTGGCGCGACACGTCGACCCTTCTGAAGCTTGCGGCCAAACCCTTGTCCTGCAGTGATTTTGCCGCAGCAGCACCTGCCACCTCGTCGATGTCCACCACCACGACGTGGGCGCCCTCGGTTGCCAGCCGCTCTGCTACCGCGAAGCCGATTCCACCTGCTGCGCCCGTGACCACAGCAGTCTTACCGTCGAACCGCATTGTCGAACCCTCCCCAAGTGTCTGAGTCTCTGCTGCCGTCTGCCCCTCGGCGTTCACTTCGGCGCGAAGGTCTTCGCGTCGATGACGAATCGGTACCGAACATCGCCCGACAGAACGCGCTCGTAAGCCATGTCGATCTCGTCCGCGCTCACGGTCTCGATTTCGGCTGCAATTGCGTTGCTGCCGCAGAAGTCCAGCATTTCCTGCGTCTGCGCGATACCGCCGATCAAAGATCCCGCGATGGACCGTTGCTTGGAGATCAACGAAAAGGCATTGAGCGTCAACGGCTTCGTGGGTGGGCCGATGATGACGAGCGTCCCGCCCACATCGAGCAGGCCGAGGTACGCGTCGTAGTCCAGATTGACCGGGACCGTGCAGATGATCAGATCGAACGACGATGCCAGAGTTGCGAATTGCGCCTCGTCCGAAGTAGCGACATATTCGTCTGCACCCAACTGCAGTCCGTCCTCGCGCTTGTCCAGCGAGATGTCCAACACGGTGGTGCGTGCACCGAACGCCTTCGACATCTGCACCGCGATGTGCCCGAGTCCTCCGAAGCCGACGATGGCGACGCGTGAGCCCGCCTTGACTCCGTACCGGCGCATCGGCGTGTAGACGGTGACTCCGGCGCACAGCAGCGGCGCCGCCTTGTCCAGCGCAAGAGCGTCCGGGATTCGGACGACGAAATCAGCATCGACGACGATGCGGTCGGTGTAGCCACCGCGGGTCGGATTGCCTTCGCGGTCCAACCCGTTGGCAGTCTTGATATCGCCCTCGACGCAGTGCTGTTCTTGCCCGCTGAGGCAGTGCGCGCACTTGCCGCACGAACCGATCATGCAGCCCACTCCGACTCGGTCGCCGACTGCGTATTCGGTGACGTCGGGTCCCACTTCCGCTACGAGTCCGGCGATCTCGTGACCGGGTACCAGCGGGAAATGCGTCCGCCCGTAGTCGTCGTGGGCGTGGTGAATGTCCGAATGGCAGATACCCGAGTGCACGATGTCGATGAGTACATCGCGTGCACCTACATCTCGGCGCTCGATGGTGGTGGCTTTGAACGGTTCGTGGGCACCGTAAGTGGCGCGCGCATTGACAGTGATCATGTTTCCCTCCGGCAAACGGCCGCAAATCGCAGGCAGTGACCAGTTCGTCGGGCGATCGATGTGCCACGTGCGTGGACACATTCGCCCAGAACTGTGTGCCACACCACACTAGCCAGAAGGGGGTTGATTGTCAATGGCATGACAATCTGACACGGTCTACTCGGTCGACGCGCCGCTCTGATGGGCGCCCGATCCCACGATCAATTTGGCCAGTAGCCGAGTCAGCTGCACTCTTTCCCGATCGCTCAGGGCCGAGAAGTAACCGGCCTCGGTGCCGTTCTGAGCCGGGATCATCTGCTCCACGAATTCGCGGCCTTCGTCGGTGATGGAGACCGGCGCAAGACGTCGGTCGTAACTCGAACCCCGCTCTCGGGAGATGAGCCCATCACGTTCGAGAGTGGTCAACACCCCCGAGACCGCTTGTCTGCTGAAACCGGACAGACGCGAGATGTCCCGCGCTTCGATGGGGTCGAAGATCCAGATCATCGTCAGCGCCCGAACCGCCGCAGACGAGCGATTCGTCGCGTTGAAAATTTCCGACTCTTCGCGTTGAACCAGCACGTTGGCAGCACGTTTGAGGTTGGTTGCGAGCCTGAGCGCAGACTCGTCGAGATGCGGATAATGGTCGGTCACCACGGATGCGATTACATCCTCGAGATCCCGTGAATGCACGTTTCGGGCCTGGTGCCGTTGACGAGTCAAGTCCCCACTCCATTTCTGCCCCACCCCGCGAGCGGGCCTCAGCTTGCTCTAGACAGTCAAGTGTAGGACAGATCACAGGAAGTGCTCTCATCAGCGCGCGGAACGCCTCGGATTCGATCGGTCGCGGCATCCACCCGTGGTGGGACGACAGGGTGAGTCGGCTGTGTCCGGCCAGGACACAAGAGGGTCCATCGCCGTCATCCCGAACCGGATTGCGGCGATGGACCCCAGTCATAGCTGGTACAACAGGTCAGACGCGGCGGAAGAGCGCAGCCAACGCCTGGCCGCCCCCGATGCACATCGTCACGATGCCGTATTCGCCGTCGGTCCGCTTCAAATGCTTCGCAACGCGCAGGGTGAGGTTGGCGCCAGTTGCGCCGACCGGGTGACCGAGTGCAATCGCTCCACCGTACGGGTTGACCTTTTCCGGGTCGAGTTTCGCGTCACGAACGATCGCGAATGCCTGTGCGGCGAACGCTTCGTTGACCTCGAAGATATCGATGTCGGAGGGCGACAGTCCCGTTTTTGCGAACAAGGCCTGCAAAGCGAGTACCGGGGTGTACCCCATGAGATCTGGTTCCATCGCGGCCGTGGTGACGGCTTCGAGTGTGACCAGTGGGCTCAGCCCGTGTTCGCGGGCGTAGGACTCGCCGGTGACGACCACTGCGGCGGCGCCGTCGTTGATACCCGACGAGTTGCCGGGGGTGACGGTTCCCGAATCCTTGAAGACCGTCGGCAATCCGGCAAGCATCTCGAGCGTCGTATCCGCGCGCGGGTGCTCGTCCTCGCTGATCGTCTTGGGTCGTCGGCCGCCGATCTCGAAGGGAACGATCTCTTCGGTGAACGCGGCCTTGGCAGCCGCGCTTGCTGCATTCTGCTGCGAACGCAGTGCGAATTCGTCCTGCTCTTGGCGGGTAACGCCGTACTTGCTCGCGACGTTCTCCGCGGTGATGCCCATGTGCACGTGGCTCCACGGATCGGTGAGCATCATCAGCGTTCCGTCCTGGAGCGCCACGTCGCCCAGCCGGCGACGCGAGCGATCGCTGTAGTCGTAGAACGGCATCCGCGTCATCGACTCGTCGCCGCCGGCGACGATGACATCACCGCTCCCCCAGCGGATCTGCTGAGCCGCAGACCAGATCGCCTGCAGTCCGCTTCCGCAGAGACGGTTGACGTTGAACGCCGGCGTGGACTTCGGCAATCCTGCTGCGAGAGCCACGCGGCGGGCGTTGAACGCATCCTCGCCGACGCCACCGACCTGGCCCATGATGACCTCGTCCACAGCGGTCGCGTCGACACCGGAGCGCTGTAGCGCCTCGGTCACGACGCGCCCGCCCAGTTCGTGCGCGGGGACGTCCTTGAACACGCCCGAGAATTTACCGATGGCCGTACGAGCGCCGTCGATGACTACAACTTTTTCGTTTTCCATGATCAGTTCCTTGGTTCGGGCTCGATTGATGTATGACGTGTGGGCGACCGATCTATCGACCGGCCCAGCGCGGAGCGCGCTTCTCGGTGAATGCAGTTACTCCCTCGACCGAGTCGGACGAGGACCGGACGACGGTCTTGGCTTCGGCGGTAACGGCCCAGTTGTCGTTGTCGGATCGGGAGTACAGCGACTCGACGGCATGCAACGTCTCGCGGATGGCGATCGGCGCCTGAGCCACGATGAGCTCGGCGAGTCGAAGTGCCTCGTCCAGCGCGTGTTCGGGTTCGGACACCTTGTTGACCAGCCCGAGCTCGTAGGCGCGCTGAGCATCGAGCCGCGCACCCGTGAGCAACATTTCGCGAGCGATGTTGAGGGGCAGGGCACGCGGGCCTCGGAACAGGCCGCCACATTCCGCCACCAATCCCAACCCCACCTCGGGAAACGAGAATGTGGCCGTGGACGAGGCAACCACCATGGTCGCCGACAACGCGATCTCGAATCCTCCACCGGCTGCGACACCTTCGACGGCAGCGATGACCGGCTTGGTGAAATTTCTGCCCGCGATGCCGTACGGACCACCACGCTCGGTCGGCGTACCTGCCGTGGCGACGATATCGGTACCCGCACAGAAGAATTTCGGGCCACCGGTCAAGATGCCGACCAGCGCGGAGTCGTCGTCCTCGAATTCGTTCAGAGCCGCGTCCAGCGCTTCCGTGGTGACGGCGTCGAATGCGTTGCGTTTGGCGGGCCGGTCGATCGTGAAGATCGATATCGGGCCCCGCCGTTCCACCCTGACAGTCATACGGTGACCTGTCCCTTGCGCTCCTGGGCAAGTTCCGCGAAGAACGTGAGGGCGGACGGGTTCGACACAGCAGCCGGATCCGCGACGTCGGTGGCCGCAGCACCAGCAAGGATACGTTTGACAGGCACCTCGAGCTTCTTTCCGGACAACGTGCGTGGGACGCCATCGATTTGGTGAATCACGTCCGGGACGTGCCGGGGAGACAGCTTCGACCTCAGCGCCGTGCTGATCTGACGCCGGAGGTCGTCGTCCAATGTTCTTCCCGTCGCGGGGACCACGAACAGGATGAGCTCGCCGACGTCGCCGCCGGTGGAGTCCAGGTGAACTATCAGACTGTCCGCGACATCGTCCAATTCCTCGACGACTCGGTAGAACTCGGACGTACCGAAACGAACGCCTCCACGGTTCAGGGTGGCGTCGCTACGGCCACTGATGACGCAGTGACCGTCGGCGGCAACCGTGATCCAGTCGCCGTGGCGCCAGATACCGTCCCAGTGCTCGAAGTATGCGGCGCGGTACTTCTCCCCCGTGTCGTCACCCCAGAATCCCACCGGCATCGACGGCATCGGTGCGGTGACGACCATCTCGCCTACCTCGTCGGTCAGCGGCGTGCCCTCAGGCGACCAGGACTCGACCTTGACGGCCAGTTGCCTACACGCGATCTGACCCGAACGGACCGGTAGGACAGGAGCACTGCCCACGAACGAGGTGCACACGTCGGTGCCGCCCGAAGTAGAATTCACCCGGATTTTTGGTCCCAGCTGCTCGTAGAGCCATTCGAATCCTTCCTCGGGCAGAGGCGCACCCGTGGAACCGATTTCGCGTATTTTCGACAGGTCGCCCAGCTGCCGAGGAACCATACCGGCCTTGCGGCACTGCATCAAGAACGGCGCGCTCACACCGAAGTATGTCGCCCCGAAGTCGATTGCGGTGTACCACAATTCGCCGAGCTCGCGGCTTCCGGGATTCCCGTCGTACATCACGATGGTCGACCCGACAAGCAAGCCGGAGACCTGGAGATTCCACATCACCCATCCGGTGGTGGAATACCAGAAGTAGGTGTCCTTGGGACCGAGGTCGTGCTGAAGACCCTGCAGCTTGAGCAGCTCGAGTGTCACGCCGCCGTGACCGTGCACGATCGCCTTGGGAAGTCCCGTCGTTCCCGACGAGAACAGAATCCACAGGGGGTGTTCGAACCCGACCCGGTCGAACGCGAGCGGCGTCGTGGTGTCCGAAAGGAAGTCACTCCAGGCAATCATCGGGGACGCGACTTCACGCTCCGGCACCAGGTACGGCAACATCACCGTGCGATCCTGTAGACCGAGCGCCTCAGAAATCTCGTCGACATGTCCGGTTCGGTCGATGTCGCGCTGGCCGTACACGTATCCGTCGACCGCGATCAGAACCTTGGGCTCGATCTGAGACCACCGGTCGATGACGTTGGTGACTCCGAATTCGGGTGGGCACGCGGTGTAGACGGCCCCGAGGCTCGCGCACGCGAGCATGAGGACCAGGGCCTCGGGAATGTTCGGGATATAGGCCGCGACGCGGTCGTTCTTGACCACGCCGAGACGTATCAGTCCGGCACGTGCACTGGCGACCTGCTCACGCAGGTGCGCGGCGGTCGTCGTCACGTCTGCACGCGATTGCGACCGGGCGCGCACGACCACGTCGTCGTCGCCACGCCCGGCCAGTCGCAACATCACTTCCGCATAGTTCAGATGCACGTCCGGAAACCATGTCGCGAACGGCATCGACGAGTCGGTGAGCACGCGCTCACGCGAACCGGTTGCCGGAACGTCGTAGAATTCCCACAGGGCGGACCAGAACCCCTCCAGGTCCTCGACCGACCACGCCCACAGCTGCGAATAATCGGCAAAGGTCCTGCCGGTACGCTCCGCAGCCAGGGACGCGAACTTCCCCAATTGCGTTGTATCCCAGACATCTCCGGGAGGCTCCCACAAAGTGCGTGGTGTCATCGGGCACTCCTCGTCGAACGGTCGGCGTCGTCGGCGACGGGCACGAACACCGGAAGCGGCCAGCCGTCTGCTTCCCTGATGTCCAGCTGCATGGGCGTGTCGACGATCGGCGTTGTGGTGCCAAGATCCAGCGGGGCGATCATGCGCGGTCCCTCGTCCAGTTCGATCACCGCTACCCGGTAAGGCAGCTTGTCCTCGAAGTAAGGGTGGTACGCGATGTGGTACGTGACCCACGAGACGAGGCGTCCACTACCGGACGCGGCCACCCATTCCCACTCCGTCGACAGCGAGACAGGATCCTCGGTCCGGGGTGGCATCCATGCGTTCACTGCACTCTTCTGGAACAGGAGCTCACCGCGTCGCAACGCGTCGAAGAAATGTTGCTCGAGATCGTCGAGATCGGGAGCAGGAATCGTGGCCTGAGTCATCGCGTCGTCCTCCGTCGTCTGCTGGCTCATCGACCGAGGATGAGCGTCGAGTGTGTGGTCATGGTTCCGCCCTGGGTACCGACGATTGCTTTCTCGGCGCCGTTCACCTGCGACGTCGACTCGCCTCGAAGCTGACGTACCGCCTCGAGGACCAACTGCATGCCGGGCATGCCGGTCTCGGAGAGCAAACCGCCGCTCGTGTTGGTGGGTAGGACACCGCCGACTTCGAGCGCGCCCTGCTCGACGAACTTTCCACCTTCGCCGGGCTTGCAGAATCCGTAATCCTCGAGCATGGTCAGCACGGTGATCGTGAAGCAGTCGTACAGCTGCGCGACGTCGATGTCGGATGGTTTCAGCCCGGACATCGCGAAGGCGGTTTCCGCGGATTGCTTTGCCGCAGTAGACGTCAGCACCGGACGCTGCTCGACCTCCCACGACGTCTGCCCTTGACCGAAACCGAGGATGGAGACAGCGTCGTCGATGCCGAGCGACTTGGCGCGCTCCGCGCTCATGACCACCACCGCGGCCCCGCCGTCGGAAATCAAGCAGCAGTCGTCGCGGTGCAACGGTTCGACGATCCACCGTGCTGCCTGGTGGTCGTCGATGGTGATGGGCTTGCGCAGCTGCGCACGCGGATTGGCCGCACCGTGCTTGCGCATCGCGACCGCGATGGCGCCGAGTTGCTCACTGGTGGTGCCGTACTCGGCCATGTGCCGCTGGGCGATCATCGCGTAACCGGACGGGACACCGAACCAGCCGTAGAGTCCGTTGATGCCCTTGGGCTTTCGGTACGCCTGGGGAGTGCCGGACCGCGGATTGTCTGCGAAGCAGACCAGGGCCACATCGCACTGTCCGGCGTCGATCGCCATGGCGGCCATGCCGATCATGCTGCCGTTGGCTGCACCGCCCTGATCCCAGACGCCGCCGACGCGGGGCATGATGCCCATCGCCTCGGCCAGCTTCTGGCCGTAGAACGATTCGATCAACGACGTCGGACATTTGACGAACAGACCGTCGACCATGTCCTTCTCGATGCCTGCGTCCGCGAGCGCGTTTCGACATGCTTCGATGTTCATCGATACCGTCGATCGGCCCGGCAACTTACCGAACGCAGTGTTGCCGATACCGGCGATCACTGACTTCCCGCGCATCAGATAGCTCCATCCACTTCGAGTTCATCCAAATATTCGTCCGAGTATCCGAGCAGTTCGCTCAGCACCTCCCGCGAGTGCTGACCCAGCATCGGACTGGGTGACAGATCGTCGGGCGTGCCGTATCCGAAGCGCATCGGGTTGCTGACCGCGGTGATCGGACCCAGTTCCGGATGGTCCATCTCGCGCAGCATCCCGCGGTGCCACAGATTGGGGTCAGCCACCACTTCGGGAAGTTCCTTCACCGGCGAGCACGGAACCCGGGCCGCCAGGAGCACCTTCTCGATGTCCGCGCGGTGCAGGGTGGCGCTCCAATCCGCGACGATCTTGTCGACCTCGTCCATCAGGTCGACTCGGCCCTTGAGCGTCGTGAACCGCCCATCGCCGGCCAACTCCTCGCCACCGATGATGGTCGCCAACGACTTCCAGTGGGCGTCCGTGACGCAGAGGATCGCGATGTATCCGTCCAACGCCTCGAACGTGTTGTAGGGAGCTTCCGCGTTACCGGAGTGGCGGTTACCCGTTCGCCACGTTTGCTGGTTCTCGACGCCGCTGTACAGCAGACCCAGCGCGGACATGAGCGAGGGGAAGGTCGATTCCTGCATGGTGACCTCGACGACGTCACCGGTTCCGGTCACCGACCGCTGGTACAGAGCCGACACGATGGCGCCGTACAGGTGAACCCCGGCCATGAAGTCGGCGATAGCGGGGCCTGCTTTGACGGGCGGACGGTCGGGGAACCCCGTCGTACTCATCACCCCCGTCATGGCCTGAACCGTCAGGTCCATTGCCGGAAGGTTGCGATACGGACCTTCTTGGCCGTAACCGGATGCGCGACCGTAGACCAGGCGCGGGTTCAACTCGCGAAGTAGCTTCTCCCCCAGCCCGAGTCGGTCCATCACTCCCGGTGCGTAGTTCTCCAGGACCACGTCGGAGTTCTTCGCGAGGGCGAGAAACGCATCGCGGCCCGCGTCCCTCTTCAGGTCGAGTTTCAACCCGCGCTTGTTCGCGTTGAGGACCGCGAACGGGTAGGCGCCTCCGCCGACCGCTCCACGGCGGCGGAGGTTTTCACCTCCGGGAGGCTCCACCTTCACGACGTCGGCCCCTGCGGAGGCCAGCAGGAATCCTGCATAGCCCCCCGCGTAGATCTGACCGAGGTCGAGAACTCGCAAACCGGCGAGCGGCCTACCCATGTCGGTCATGTCATTCTCCTCTGAAAGCCGGTTGGCGTCGCTCGGCGAACGCGGACGGGCCTTCTTTCGAATCCCAGGTGGTCTTGAGGACCTTCGTCATTGCCTGCTCCATGCGCAGACCCGTGGACAGGTCCATGTCACGAGACCGAAGTGCAAGTTCTTTCGATGCCTGCACTGCGAGCGGCGCATTCTTGGCGATGCGCGAGGCATAGTCGCGTGCTTCGTCCATGAGCTTGTCCGCGGAGACGACCTTGTTGACCAAGCCCCAACGCTCTGCCTCGGTTGCCGTAATGGAATCCCCGGTGAGCAACATGTCCATCGCGATAGCTTTGGGGAGGTTCTCGAGCACCCGCTGCGTTCCGCCGTTTCCGGCAAAAATCCCTCGCTTGACCTCGGTGAGGCCGAACGTGGCGTGCTCGCTTGCTACGCGTAGGTCGGTCGCGAAGAGCAGCGTCATGCCGCCACCGAGGCAGTATCCGTTCACTGCAGCGATGACCGGCTTCCAGACCTCGAGACCACGGTTGAGCAACTGCGACTGTTGCGTCAGCCAGAACTCGGACGGTTCGTCCTCGGCGGGCAGAAAACTCTTGATGTCCGCTCCGACGGTGAACGACTTGTCGCCTGCGCCGGTGACGATGGCAACGCGGACGTTCTTGTCGTCGCGGACGCGTGTCCATGCGTCGGACAGTGCATCATATGCATCCTGGTCCATCGCGTTCATCCGCTCGGGACGGTTGATCACGATCGTTGCGACACCCTCGGAATCGACGTCGAATTCGATGCTCATCGCTTTTCCCGTCCGATGAGATCGCGCGCGATGACCATTCGGTGCACCTCGGAAGGCCCTTCACCGATGCGCTTGATGCGCATCTCGCGGTACCAGCGCTCCGTGGGCATCTCTTTGGCGACACCGAGGCCACCCAGGATCTGCACTGCGCGGTCGACGACGCGGCCTGCGGTCTCGGTGGCGTGGACCTTGGCGATCGACGCGTCGATCTTGAAGTCCTGGCCGAGGTCCGCTTTCCACGCTGCCTGGTAGGTCAGCATCCGCGAGGCGCGCAGTTCGATCTCGGAGTCTGCGAGCATCCACTGGATAGCCTGCTTGTCTGCGAGTCGGCCGCCGAAGGTCTCCCGGTTCTTCGCGTGCTCGACGGCCAGGTCCAGTGCCGCCTGCGCGACACCGATGACCGCCGCTGCATACGTGACGCGGTTGTTGACCAGCCAACGCTGGGCGAGTTCGAAGCCGCGGCCGGGCTCACCGAGCATGTTCTCGGCGGGCACACGAACGTCTTCGAAATTCAGCTCGTACGGTGACCAGGAGCGGATGACCGGGATCTCGCTCATCGTCAGACCCGGGGTGTTCGACTCCACGATGAAGCAGCTGATCGCTCGGCTGCCCTTCTCGTCACTGGTACGTGCGAAGACGATGCCCCAGTCGGACTGGCCTGCCTTCGAGATCCAGGTCTTGGCGCCGTTGATGATCCAGTCGTTTCCGTCCTGGCGGGCCCTGGTGCGGATTGCGCGGGCCGGGTCCGCGCCGCCCGACGGCTCGGAGATCGCGACGAAGGTATGCGAACCCTTTTCGATCGTGGGCAGTGCCCACTGCTTGATCTGGTCGTCGTTGCCGTCGAAGATGACGTTGGGCGGGTCCCAGCCGAACGTTCCGGCCGCCGGGACGTAGGCACCCATACGACACTGCGACGCCTGCTCGGCCACGACAACCTGGGAGAGCAGGTTCAGGCCGGCGCCGCCGTACTCGGTGGGGGACTCGATGCACCATAGCCCGGCTTGCTTCGCGCGCTTCTGAAGACGTTCGAGGTCCTCGGGGAGCAGCTCGTACGCGTCGGTATCGACCTTGTCCTCGGCAGGACGCACTTCGTTCTTCATGAACTGCGCCACCACGGACCTGAGGTCACGTAGCGGCTCGGGCAGCTCCCAGGCGCCGAACGAGTCGGCGTCGGATCGGGTTACTCCTGTCGACACTTGTTCACTCCTTGTCGTTTCGTTCTTCGGGCCGTCCGCGACGGCTGTAGTCAGTGCGTGATTTTCAGGCGACCAGTCGGGCGAGAAGCCCGACGAGCTGCCGAAGTTCGTCTTCGTCGAGAGTCCGGAAGAAGCCTCGATGCACGTCGTTCTGCGGCATCAAGTACTTCTCCACGAATTCGTTGCCGGCGGGAGTGACGGTGATGGGCATCAACCGCTTGTCCCCCTCGGTCTCGTACTCGCGCCGCACGAGGGCATCGCGTTCCAGCGTTGCGAGACAGCCTGATACGGCCTGCCTGGTCACTCCGGACAGCCGCGCCAGGTCCTTCGCCTCGATCGGGCCGAATGCCCACACCATCGTCAATACACGCAACGATGCGGACGTTCGTCCGGTCACCGAGTGAAGGATCCGACCTTCTCGTTGGTTGAGCACGACCGAAGCGCGCTTGAGGCTTATCGACGCACGCAGTGCAAGTTCGTCGATACCGGATTGCTTGTCGATGACGGCCGACGCCAGCAGGCTTTCCAGCTCACCGGGCACTATGACCGGCTTGCGCTCTGCGGCTCTGCCGTTCGTCGACATCGCATCTCCTTGTTCGACCTACAGGGCGTGCGTACGGGCACGACCCTCGCCACTTCCGGCTACCACTGTGGCTCACGCCATACCATTGTGTCAAGTCCTTGACAGTCTTGTTGTTGACTTGGCCCAGCGGTCAGGATCAAGCCCGCACCGTCAGGTCCACGCAATCCTCGTCGACGGCCTTGAACCTGGTCATCACCTGACGGTCATGACCGGCCACGATGGACACATCGGGGTCGGCTGCCAGTTCATTGAGGTACGCGAAACCCCTGTACATGCCCTCGAGATCGGTGAAAACCCAGTACGGCCGGTCGCGTTCCAGCTCCTCGTACAAATGGATCGCATCGGACGCGACAACGACGGTTCCGGTCGACGTCGTCACCTCCGTGATCATCGAACCGGCCGTATGCCCACGGATGGGCGTGGCCCTGATGCCCGGAAGTATTTCCTGCTGGCCGTCCACAAGATGCACTCGTCCCTGGGCGTGCAGATCCACCACCATCTGCACCTCTGCACCCTCGGCATGCCGGGCGAGGTGAATCCGATCCGCGAACGGCCCGGTCCAAAAATCGAACTCTTCTCTGGCTACGTAGAACGTCGCATTGGGAAAGAGGTCGACGTTTCCGATGTGATCGAAGTGCATGTGCGAAATGATCACGTGGTCCACATCCTCGGGTGTCACTCCGAAGCGCCCCAGCAGGTCGACCGGGGTGTGGTCCTGGAGGTAGCCACGCACCGGCGTGCGGACGGCGTCGTATCCACAGTCGACGAGAACGACTCGGTCGCCGTTCCGAATCAACCAGAAATAAAAGTCCATCGGCACCGGCTCGTCGGGCTCACCGAAAATGGCGAAGTCGTGAAACTTCCCGGCCTTGTTTGTCTCGATGGATGCGTAGCGCAGTGCATACGCCTCGTACTGCGTCGGAACGGACATGAGGTTCCAATCTCTCCTTCTGACATGATTCGGATCGGTATCGATCGAGGTCATAGCAATTCCCCGTGTAGAGAATGCACGGCGACCGGCGCGCTCCAGATAGAAGCCACATCACAGATACTCACCGTGCGAGTGTGCTCCAGGTTACAAAACGTGTCAATACCTTGTCTGTCCAGTCCTTGACAGTGGACTTCGTGTCGCCCTACTGTTCATCCACTCGGATGTGGTGCCCGCCACGCACGGCCCAAGGCAGATACTGGCCACACCCTGCACGACGATGTGCCCGACGCAGTAGAAGAAAAGGAAACGCCGATGACCGAACCGCGGTACACCTCGTTCACCACCCTCGACGTGGCCGTCCAAGGACGGGTGGTCACCGCGACGGTCGCCAACCCACCGCTCAATATGATCACCCTCGGATTGCTGGACGATTTGGATCGATTCACCCGAGACGCCGCCGAGGATCCCGACGCCGTCGTCGTGGTCATCAAGAGCGCCGATCCCGACATCTTCATCACCCACAACGAGTTCGCGAACCTGTACAAGCTTCAGCCCCAAGAACTTCCGAAGTCCGCCGACGAGGTCGAGCTCAACCGGATGCACCACATCTGCGAGCGACTGCGGACGATGGACAAGGTGACGATCGCACAAGTCGAGGGACGGGCTGCAGGCGGAGGTGCGGCGATGGTGATGGCGTGCGACATGAAATTCGGTGCGCTCGGCAAGGCCGTTTTCAACACCATGTCGGTCCCCCTCGGAGCCGTACCCGGCGGCGGCGCGTCGCAGTACATGCCCCGCGTGATCGGCCGGTCCCGCGCTCTGGAGCTGATCCTCGGCGGCCTCGATCTGGACGCGGCAACTGCAGAGCGTTGGGGATACCTCAACCGCGCGCTCGCACCGGAGGACATCGACGCGTTCGTTGCATCTACGGCCGCACGTATCGCGTCGTGCCCGCCCGCCGCCGTCCGGTTGACCAAAGAGGCGGTCGGCATGTCCGACGGACCCATCGAGCAGGGACTGCGGGAGGAGAACTACCGATTCCGTCTGCTGATGGCGTCCGAGGAGTCGTTGACGGCCATAAGCACGTTCCTTGAGGTCGGTGGCGAAACCCGCGAAGGAGAGACTCGAATGGAGGCGCTTCTCGGCGACGTACTCGCCCGAGACAGTAAGAATTCAGTAGTGAAGGGGTAGAAGAATGTCGAGATTGGAAGGCAAGATCGCGTTCGTCACCGGCGCGGGCGGCGGAATCGGTAGAGCGATCTGCGAGCAATTTCTCGCCGAGGGCGCTTCGGTGGCTGCAACGGACATAGACCTCGCTGCCGCCCAGGAATCGATCGCTACCGCGGCCGAGGGCAAAGCCATTGCGCTGAAGTGCGATGCCGGTGACAGTGACGACGTTCGCGAGCGAATTGCCGACACCGTCCGGGCTTTCGGCTCGCTGAACGTGCTGTGCAACGTCGCCGGCGGCTCGTCCAACCGCGACGCGCGAGTCACCGAGGCACCCGAGGAAGAGTTCTGGCGGGTCATCAGACTGGACTTGTTCGGGCCTTTCGTCTCCTGCAAACACGGGCTGCCGCACCTCATCGCCGCCGGCGGCGGCTCGGTCATCAACATGACGTCGATGGGCGCGCTCATGGCCCTGCCGGACCGTGACTGCTACACCTCGGCCAAGGGAGGCGTCGCCGCCCTGACACGGTCGATGGCAGCCGGGTACGGCGAGCACGGCATTCGAGTCAACGCCATTGCGCCCGGCATGACGCTGACGGCACGCGTTCAGGGCCGCGCACGCGAGCCGAAGGTGCAGGCATTGTCCGATCGCCACCTTCTCGGTCCGGCAACGCCACTCGACATCGCATACATGGCCGTGTACCTCGCGTCGGACGAGTCCCGTGTGACCACCGGCCAGGTCATCTCGGTGGACAGCGGAGTCACGATCCACTGACCGCCGGTACGAAAAAGGAACTGCCGCAGGCTCCGAACGGTGCCTGCGGCAGTTCCTTTTGCGTACCGAGAAAGATCAGTCGCCGACCTTGAGCACGATCCGACCGGTGACATCGTTCGCCAGCAGGTCCTTGACCGCGTCGTGTACCTCGGTGAGCGGCCGGGTGCGGTAGATGGCCGAGAGGTCCGCGGGACGCAGATCGGTGGCCATCCTCTCCCACACACGCAGACGAAGCGCGTCGTCGAAGTGAGCACTGGTGACGCCGAGAATGTTGACCCCGCGCAGGATGAACGGAATGACGGTCGTGGACAACGTGTTTCCGGCCGCGTTACCGAACGAGGCAATGCTGCCGCCCGGCTTGGTGGTGGCCATCAACCATGCGAGAGGCTGTCCGCCGACAGCGTCGACGGCGCCCGCCCACCGCGCAGTCTCCAAGGGGCGGATCTTCGTGGTGTCGGGACGATCCTCGACGGACGACGCGCCCATCTTCTTCAGGATGTCATGGGTCTCGGGACTTCCCGAGATCGCGACGACCTCGTGGCCGAGCCCCGCCAGCATGGCGACGGCGAGCAGACCCGAACCGCCACTGGCTCCGGTGACGGCAACCGGGCCCTGGCCCGGGGCCAAGCCACTCTGCTCGAGGCGGTGGACCGCAATGGCTGCGGTGAGCCCTGCTGTACCGAATGCCATCGCTTCCTCGGTCGACAGCGAGTCGTCGAGGTGGATCGGCCAGTCTCCGGGAACCCGGAGGTAGTCGGCCCAGCCGCCGTCGTGCTGCTCCGACAATCCGTACCCCGTGACCACGACTCGGTCGCCGGGCTTGTGGCGCGGATCCGCAGATTCGACGACTACGCCGGCTGCGTCGATGCCCAGCGTCAACGGGAAGCGACGAACGACGCGGCCCACCCCGGTCGCGGCGAGTGCGTCCTTGTAGTTCAGGCCGGAGTACTCGACCTTGATCAGGACGTCGCCGGGCGAACTCTCGTCTTCCAGTGGACCGTCGACCCACTGGACATCGGCGCCGGTTTCCTTGTCCTCGCCCAATGAACGCAACGAGCGTCCCTGTCCCTCATTCGCCACTGTGGTTCCCTTCGTCGATTGTTGATACCGGCATCTCGGGGCCGGGCGCTTTCGGCCTCGGCCGTACAGCGTGCCCACACGCCTTCCGATGCCAGCGGGTGTTCGATTTCAGGCCCGCGTACGGGTCGTCCGATTCGATCGTCCTACCCTGCACGGGAGCTGGGCCACCGACCCGATTCTTTCGCAGCCGGTGGCGCTCCGTAGAACAACCGCTGCCCTTGATGTATAACGTGTTCTGCGACACTTTGTCAAGCACTTGACAGTCTAGGATGCGCTGCAGGGTGGCGTTGGACAGACCATATCGCCGGCTTCCGCGCAAACACCGTCGTCACGATTTCCGCGACCTCTCTGTGGGGATTTCGCCACGCGTGCTTGCTACCGGGCAGCACGAAGCAGTCGCCTCGGGCCAACTCCACCTCGCCCGTTTCGAGAACGAGATGGGCCGTGCCGGCGACGACCGTCGCCACGAACACCGAATCGGACGCGTTGAGAACCAAATCCGTTTCTGTCGTGTCGGCCGGTATCGAGAACTTTCGGACCGACAACCCGGCCGGCGGAAGATCCAGATCCACCCCACCCACACGCCGACCGTCGTCACCGATCTCTGCGGGCACCACTTCCTGACGCCAGATCTCCTCGATCACCGCGCCGTTCGGGCGCACCGAACGCGACCCCAGGTGCTCGTCGGACAGAACCGCCGAACGGCCGCTCGCGTCGTCGCCCAGAATCACCCGGCGCACACCTGCGGACGTCTTCCGATCATTCATCGATCAACACCTCTTTCTCGACAACAGTCGACCGAGGAAAGGACGCCGCGAGATTCGAGCGAATCCCCCCGGCGCCCTTCGTCGATCGTTCAAGAACACGCTCGTCGGGTCAGACCGTGAGGTCGTTGCCCCGAGTCTCCTTCAGGAGCAGGATGCACACCAAACTCACGAGGCAGAAGCCCGCGAGAACCACGCCGAAGACGAAGCCACCGTAGGCCGCGGTGACGGCGGCGGCGATCAGCGGCGGGATGGCGCCACCGATCATGTTGCCGAGGTTGTAGCTCAAACCTGCTGCGGTGTAGCGGTATCGGGTCTGGAACAGCTCGGACATATAAGCACCGAGTGGGCCACAGGCGACACCCGAGATGAACATGGTGACGAAGACGCCGATACCGAATGCGGTGCGGCCACCCAGGTCGAGAATCGGGAACAGGAGCAGCGACCAAGCCACGGCGAGAGACGCACCCACGATGATGACCGGGCGACGACCGATGCGGTCCGACCAGATGGCAGCGAGCACGATTCCTGCGGTGATCGCCGCACCGGCGATGCATCCCATGGCGAGAACGAAGTTGGTCTGCAGATCCAGTTCCCTACGGCCGTAGTTCATCAGGTACGACGAACCGATGTAGGTGAAGGACGGAACGCAGATGACCATTCCGGCTGCGAGAACAAGCTCGCGCGGCTGGCTCTTGAGTGCCTCGACGAACGGAAGACGTGTTACGCCGTTGGTCTTGACCTGGCTGCGAAACACGGGGGTCTCTTCGATCTTCAGACGGATGAACAGTCCGAGTGCGACGAGCAGAAGACTTCCGATGAACGGGATGCGCCAGCCGTAACTGACGAACTGCTCTTCGCTCATGGACAGTCCGGTGACGAGGAACGTCAGGTTGCCCAGTGTCAGAGCGATCCCACCGCCGAGGGACGGCGCCATACTCCAGAATCCACGTTTGCCTACCGGGGCATTTTCGGACGTGAACAACGCCGCTCCCGCCCATTCACCACCGGCGGCCAAGCCCTGAAGAATTCGCATGAGCACCAACAGAATCGGCGCAGCCACTCCGATGGTCGCTGCCGTGGGCATCAAGCCCACGAGAACCGTCGCGATGCCCATGACGAGCAGCGTGGTGATGAGGGTCTTCTTACGGCCCAGCTTGTCGCCGAAGTGTCCGAACAGAACCGCGCCCAGGGGTCGGAAGAAGAATGCAACGCCGAGCGTCGCAAAGGAGGCAACGGTTCCCGCTGCCGCACCGAGAGCCGGAAAGAAGACCTGCGGGAATACCAGCGCTGCCGCCGTGCCGTAGATGAAGAAGTCGTAGAACTCGATTGTGGTGCCTGCGACGCTCGCGATCGAGATCTTGCGCATCGCTGCCGGATCTGCATGAGCGACGGCGACCCCTCCACCCCCGGACGGGGCCTCGTCGATCACGTTTTCGTTGGAACTTGCCATGTCGATCTCCTGTGGTGTGTGCGGCAACCGGGGGTTGTCGACGCACTGATTCGGGCCGTCACGTGACGCGCCTCGCATGAGCCGGTCGATGTGCGTGCGATTACAGTATGACCCAGATCACCATGCTGTCAAGTTCTTGACAAGCAATACGTTGACAGATGCCACGAAACCCCTGACCTGCGCCTTTTACGCGCTGATTACCTGTTTTTTCGCTGTGTTGTTGCGTACGCGGCCACCGCAACCAACATGATCACCCCGTAGATGATCTGGCGTGCGGGGTCGGGGATACCCAGCAGCGGCGCGATGTTGTCCAGCAGCGACAGCAGGAACGCGCCGAGCAGTGCGCCGACGAACGAGCCGCGGCCACCACTGAGCACTGCACCACCCAAGAAGCAGGCGGCGAAGCACGGAAGCGCGAAGCTGGCACCGACGGCATTCGAGCCCACGCCCGCTTGCGAGGCCAGGAATATCCCACCCACCACTGCACCGGCGGCGCAGAACATCAGCGCCCGGGCCTTGATCGTCGAGACCCGAACACCGACGCGTGCACTCGACTCGGCATCGAAACCCACCGCACGCAGCGCAAGCCCGGAGGCCGAACGATGCAACCACAGTTCGAGCAGTACGGCGACCACCACGACCGCGACGAATGCCGTGGGAACAAAACCCAGTCCCAGGCTGAAGATCTCCGCGAGTTCGGGCGCGATGAGTCCGGCCGGCTCCGGTCGCAGTACGACCGCTATTCCCTGCACAATGCCCAGCGTCGCGATGGTCGCCACGATCGCGTTGACTTTCAACACGCCGATGACGATCGCATTGAAACCGCCGACAATCGCGGCGATCAGAACGAAGGTCAGCAGGCTCAGAAGCAGAGAGCTCGGACCGAACTGCGTCAACGTCATCGATGCGACCACGACCGTGAGACTCATCGTGGACCCTACCGATATATCGAAACCTCCAGGGAGCAGCGCGAATTGCTGCCCTAGTGCAACGCACGTCAGAGGTAGGCAGAGCAGCAGTAGGTTGGACAGATTTTCACCTGTCCAGAAGAACGGAGACTGGAACCCCGCATACAGCGCGACCACCGCGATGAAGAACAGCAGCGCAACGATGGACACGTTCGACGTCGATCGGGCTCGCAGGCGCGCGAACAGGGACGCCGCCTCGGGGCCTGCGTCGTGTTCCTTGTCGACATCCACCGCACCCACGAACCCGCGGACTATGTCGGTCTCGGACATCGAGCCGGCCAGTTCCTCGACGATTGCTCCCCGAGACATCACATAGACGCGATCGCACAGTCCCGCCAATTCGGCCGAATCCGAAGAATTGACCAACACGCCGATCCCGCTTTCCGCGGCCTCGCTGAGCATGTCGTAGATGTCCATGCGTGCTCGTGCGTCGACGCCCTGCGTGGGTTCGTCGACCACCAGAACCTTGGGACGCCGCAGCGCGGGGCGGGCGAGAATTGCTTTCTGCTGATTGCCCCCGGACAGCGCACCGATGGGCTGATGTGGGGACGCAGCAACTATTCCCAAGCTGGTGGACACGCGCGCGAACGCTGCCTGCAATCGCTTCGCGGTGGCGAGACCGGCCGGTCCGGACTCGGCCCCGTACTGCGCGGTGCTGTTGTCCATGACCGAAAGTGCGCCGAACATCGACTCCCCCGCACGGTCTCCGGATTGGAAGCTGATTCCCGAGTGCAACGCACTCGAGGGATTGTCGGTCTTGACCACGGCGCCGTCGATCTCGACGGTTCCACTTCGACGCCCGACGCCGATGAGACCTCGAAGGAAGGCGCGCTGGCCGTTTCCTTCGGCTCCCGCGACGCCGACGATCTCACCGGCGGCAACGGAAATCGAGACCGGTCCGAAGCCGTCACCGGCGAGTTCGTCCACCTTCAGCGACACCGGCCCGCCCGACACGTGTGCTCGCGTTGGAAACTCCAAATCGGTCGGCGCACCGACCATGAGCTCGACGATGCGATCGACGTCCCAGTCCGCGGTCTCGTGCGTTCCCTGAATCTCTCCGTCACGGATGACCGTGAGTCGGTCGGCCAACCGCCTTACTTCCTCGAGTCGGTGGCTCACGTAGACGATGGCCACCCCCTCGTCGCGGGTGCGTTTGATGAGGTCCTCGAGTTTGGATGCGAATCGCATGTCCAACGCCGCGGTGGGTTCGTCGAGCATCAGCACCGCGGGCGTGTGGCACATCGCTCTGGCCACCTCGAGCAGCTGACGCGCACCCGGACCCAGCGCTTGGACCTTGTCCGTCGGACCGAAGGGCAGATCGAAACCGGACAACAGTGCCACGACGTCGTCGGGGCGTGGGAGGCCGAGCGCGGTGAACGACAGTGCGACGTTGTCCGCAACCGACAATTCGGTGACCAACGACGTGTCCTGGTACGCCGTCATCAACCCGAGCCGCCGCGCTTTCCCGGTGCCACCACCGAGCAGCTCTGCCCCGCCGATGGTCACGGTGCCCGCATCCGGAACGAGCACACCCGACGCAACCTTGATCAGTGTCGACTTACCCGAGCCGTTTTCGCCGACGAGCGCGTGCACCTCGCCTGGTCGAGTGTCGAAATGGACGTCGCCGAGCGCCCGTACGCCGGGAAACGTCTTGGTGACGTTGTGCAGAACAACAGCCGCATCTGCGACCGACACCGACGCTACGGCGTCTTCTCTTGCTGTCGCGCTCACGTTCGACTCCTTCGGTCCCGAGATCGGTCCCTCGGTACCGAGGAAACCAGGCGACGCATCAGCCTGCGGCCAATGCAGTGGTCATCTGCGGGACCGTCAGCAACCCGCCGACGGGTGCACTCGCAGGCGTCCCCTCGACGTTGAGCGGAAGCACACTGTCCACGGGCACGACCGGTTGCGCCACCGTCACGGCTGCGGCGACATCCTCACCGGCAAGCGATTTCAGTGCCGCGGTGACTCCGATGCGTCCGTACCAGACCTGACTGTTGACCAAGTAGCCCCGAGGATTCAAGTTCGCGGCCTGTGCCTCTTCGAACGTGTTGAGCCAGGAGTAGTTGACTGCTCCACCGCTGAGCACTGCGGGCGGGGTGATGTTCTGGTCGATGTACGGCTTGACGAAATCCTCGGGCGAGTAGTCGTATGCAATGGCGGCCGGATTACGACCCGAGGCGATGAGCGCGCTCGCGGCCTGAGCCGTGCCCTGAGGCGTCCATTCGGTCAGTCCGCTTTCCGCCTGCGTCCACCCGCGACCGGTCATCGCGGTATCCAAGCACGGCTGCCAGACAGCGGCGTTGGGGTTGCCGGCGATTCCGGTGTACATCGCGTAGCTGCCTCCATCGGTCACGTTGTCCGCCAGTTGATTTCCCGCGTCGGCCCACGCTCCGCAGAGGTCGGGCTCGAAAACGGACGTGACGAGTTCCGAAACGTTCTCCGGCACCGGATTTCCGGCCTCGATCACCGCGATGCCGGCCTGCTGCGCCTGCTGGAGTGCGGGCACGATCGACGCCGCGTAGTTGGAGTTGATGACGATGGCGTCGACCCTCTGCGCGATGAGGCTGCGAAGGTTCGCATTGACGGCACTCACACTGTTGTTCGCGTTGCTGTAGATGATCGTCTTCACCGATGGGTACGCAATCGCCTGCGCGGTGAACTCGGCGCGGTAGATGTTGCGGTACGCGTTGGTCGTGTCGTTGGCGAACGCAACTGTCAACGTGCCTCGTCCGGTCTCACATGTGGTCTGCGCGAGGCACGTGGTCAGCAGTTCCTGTTGTTCCGGGGTCAGCGGAACAGCTGCCACCTTCAGCGTTTCGCGAACCGTGGGATCCAGAGACTCCGGATCGACGTCGGCGAGAAATGCGTTTCGAATGGTTGCGGCCACCTGATCGGCCGTTGCGGCCTCCGCAGGGCCGTCGGCGGCACTCGCGTCGGCTGCGCTGCCGGACGCTCCCCCACCGGTGGTACTCGAACATGCCACGAGGGAGCCACATGCCACTGCCATCGCGAGGATGGCGGCGGCTCTGCGACCGGGGCGAAACGTCTGGCGCGGGAATGTCGTCACAGTGATCGTTCTCCTGGAGTGATTGAGGTGACCGGACCGGTGAGGTGACGGGCCGGGTCGAGTCGATTCGAGTAGCAATGTCAGAGATGAGCAGCGGCGCCGGCACGGGCACCCGGTCGGCGGACGAACCGCAGGCCTCGCGAAGTGCCGCTGGCCGACAACCTGGCAATGGTCAAGGCGGACACCGCGATCACCAGTGCAGATCCTTGGACGACGTCGCGCCACCCGGCCGACAACCCCCTGATCGCGAGTGCCTGATCCAACAGCTCCAGAAACCCGGCCGCGGCGACCAGACTGGCCACGCTCGCCGGGCCCCCGGCGAAGGTGGCACCAGCGATGGCGAGCGCAATGATGGTTGTGAGCTGGTAAGGGCTGCCGATGGTCGCATCGGGAGTACCGACGAACCCGGCGAGCATGACACCAGCCGCGCCGTAGAACAACCCGGCAGCAGCGAACGTCGTCAAATCTACGGCGTGAGTTTTGATTCCGAGCATCTTGGCAGCCCTGCGGTTGGTGCCGACCGAGACTACCTGCCGTCCCGCTCGCGTCTTTCGGAGAACTGCCGACAGCACGACAGCCAGCACCACTGCGAAGATCAGGCATGCACTGATGCCAAGTGGGGCACGGTCTGCGAAACGCTGCAGGCTCTCGGGCGCCGCGCCGGAGACGGAGAAGGACACCCCGGTCCACAGACCGATACCACCGGCGATGATGCCGTTCGTCGCAATGGTCACGATCAGCGCATTCAAGCCGAGGACCGAAATGAGAAATCCATTGGCCAGGCTGATCGCAACTGTGATCACAAGTGCTGCAACAATTGTCACGATCATGCTGCCAGTTCCCGGAGATGCGTAGTGCACCACCACACCAGCACCCACCGCGACGATCGAAGGCACCGACAGGTCGATCGCTCCGACCATGACGATCAGGAGTTGACCGAGGGAGGCCAGGAGCAATATGCCGGCGAGTGCGGTCACCAATCGGATGGACGGTCCACCGAAGGCCGTCGGAGCGGCAATTGCGACTCCAACGACCAGTACTCCCAGGGCGATCCAGCTGGCCAGGTACTTGGTAGGCCATCGGTACTTGATGTCCGAGAGTAGGGAACCACGCTGCGAGTCGGTCACGCGACCGGTGTCGTTCGTGAGCACTGTCGACCTCATTCGTATCGGGGAATGTTCACGCTTGTTCGGCAATCGATCACCACGCCGACTGTTCGGAGGTTCCTCGACGAAACAGTGCGGGTCGACTTCGATGCCCATGAGAAGTGCATGTCGATATCGACATGCACGCGGCGTGGTCGGCCCGTACACGCCGACGAGGCCGCGTACGGGCCGACCACGAACCTATCCAATTATTCTGCAGCCCTGTCCCTCTCGGGAGAGCAGTCGGTCAGCTGCTCGCGCCCACCGAATCGGCTCGGCCTGCCGACACCTTGCTCGACTCACCTGCGGCAAGCTGGATTTCGGCGATGCGCAGGCTGTCCTGGTGCACGTAGGTCGGGAACTTGTCGAACACCCTGACGTCGTGCCATGGGATGATGCGATCCACCTCGTCGCCCACGATGGTCAGCATCTCGTCCGTGGAGCGAATGCAGCATTCCTGGTTGCCCTGCCCCAAGCCGATCGGGGTGAGCATTCCGTCGTTCTCCGGTCCGGTGAGATTGTCGTAGACGTAGACGACATCGCCGGGGAAGAGCCACTTGGAACCGTCCGAGTTCGTGAGAACCGCGTACTGGGACCCCGCGGTATGCGTGTCGTAGGCGATTCGAACTTCGATACCCGGCGCCACCTCGGCGCCACCGTCGAGAACGCGAAGGCGGCCGTCACGGTCGATTCGGTCGAAGATGTTCGCCGTATCGGGATCCAAGCCGTTGACGAGCCATTGCATGCGCTCCGACGTGTTCATCTTCGCGCTAAAGTTTTCGATCTCTCGGCCCTGCACGTAGACCTGCGCATTCGGGAACAGATCCAAACCCGTCGCATGGTCGAAATGGTGGTGCGTGAGAACGATCGTGTCGACGTCGGCGGGCGAGATGCCGATTCGGCCGAGGACCTCGTCCGGGGTCTGCAGACCCTTGATATCGAACCGTTCGATCATGGTCTGCGCGTATTCGTTCGCGTAGAACCCTGCATCCATCATGATGACGCGGTCTTGGTTCTTCAGCACGACGAAGTTGAACGGCAGAACGCGTGAGCCTTCTGCCTTTCCGTAGACCAGGAGATTGTCCGGGTACGAGTCGATCCGCGCGAACTCGAGCGACCAGATTGAGTAATCAGACAACGGAACTGTCCTTCCACAAGCTCGGCATATGCGTGCGGTGGAGTAGTCGGCGACCCGAAAACTACCCGAGGCGGTCCAGTGACTACCATCACGCATTCGGAAGACTATGACCTACATTACATCATTGTCAACACCCAGACAGACTTGGACTTGTCGGTATCCACGGCGTCCCGCGTGGACTACCGATCGGAGCTGCGCACAGTGCTCATGAGCGTCTGGTCCACACCCCCGTCGACCAGGATCTCCTGACCGGTCACATAACTCGACCGAGGGCTAGACAGCCACACCACAGTGTTCGCGATGTCCTGCGGGGTGCCGATCCGCGCGAGCGGTACCGAACGTTCGCGCGCCGATCTGGCCGCGTCGTCGCGATACGTGGCTTCGCTGAGCGGAGTTCGAATCAACCCCGGCGCGACTGCATTGCTGCGCACACCGGAGGGCGCAAGTTCGAGGGCCAGTTGCCGATTCAGCATCGCCACAGCCGCCTTGCTTGCCGAGTAGGCTCCCATCCCCTTGGCCGGGTTGATCCCGCAGATCGAGGACACGTGCACAATCGAACCCGATCCGCGGCGAACCATCGATCGTCCGAACTCTCGGACGCAGAGCAGGTACCCACTCAAGTTGACGTCGAGTACCCGCTGCCAGTCGTTCATGTCGACGTCGAGAAGTGACCCCCGTCCGACCACTCCGGCGTTGTTGACCAGGATGTCGGCGTCACCGAACTGCTCGGTCAGCGCCCGCCCGGCCTCGGCCAACTTCGTTTCGTCCCGGGTATCGCATGCGAACGAGACAGATTCGACGCCCGTGGCGTCCTGAATTGCGGCCGCACTCGACGCGGCCGAGTCCGCGTCGAGGTCGATCACGAACGTGCGAACGCCGGCACGCGCCAGTTCCAAAGCCGCGCCGTGACCGATTCCGCCCCCGGCCCCGGTGACCACAGCAGTTCGGCCCGCCAGATCCAACCAGCCCTGTGTTTCGCTGCCCGCCATGATGAGTTCCCTTCGTGATCTTTCCGTGCCGGCCAACTGTTCGAACCCGGTCCGCGGCGCAGTTACCGGGCGAATCAACGGATTTCGCCGATCGGTCGAGAGAGGTCGACCATCCCTCTCTGTTGTATCAGCATTGACAATCCTCGCGCCAGAGCAATACTGTCCGTTTGTTCTGTCCGATGCCGGTCGACGTCGGGCGCGCGGCAACCGACAACCGCGACGAACCGATCCTCGCCCAGTCGACCCTTTCGAAAGGCAGGACACTTGAAACTGACTGCGCGGCAACCGACAGCGAAGGCGCCCGAGTCCAACTTCACCGGCAATGTCTACGTGGACAACGTCGCGCACGGCGACTCCCCTACAGAGCTCCGTGTGTCCACAGTCCGCTTCTCGCCGTGCGCGCGCACCAATTGGCACTGTCACGCACACGGCCAGACCCTCTACGTCACCGAGGGAATCGGACGCGTCCAGGCACGCGGCGGTGAACTGCTCGAAATCCGACCGGGCGACACGATCTACACCCCGCCGGGAGAATGGCATTGGCATGGAGCCGCACCGGATCACTTCATGTCCCACCTTGCCATCAAGGACTTCCCGAACGATCAGTCCGGTCCCGACACCACCTGGGGCGACCCGGTGACCGATGCCGAATACAACGCTCTCTGACAGAGCAGCCCTTTCGTTCGACGACGGAGATCGACAATGCAACAGATAACGGTGCGGACGAACGTATCCGAAGCCCTCGGAACGGTCGAGAAACTCGAAACGGTCGCAACAGTATGTCTTCCGGACGACTCGTCCGCCGTGGACACCGTCTGTTTTGCATGGCCCGGAGGTGGTTACGGACGCAGGTACTACACCTTCGACATGCCAGGCGATGTCGGCGGTGACGGTCAGGCCGGATGGCATGTCCGACGTGGATGGGTTTTCGTAGCGGTGGACCACCTTGCCGTCGGCGAGAGCAGTCAACCGCGAGCACCCGAGAAGGTGACCTACGAAGACCTCGTCGCTGCCAATCAGGCTACGGTCGAAAATATTTCGGCCCAACTGGCGGCGGGTACGCTGACGCCGGACTTCGGGTCGGTGTCGGACCCCTGCACCATCGGGGTGGGCCAATCACTCGGCGGCTCGGTGCTGGTGTTGCACCAGGGCCAGCGCAAGACATTCGATGGCGTGGGCGTGCTCGGCTGGTCCGGAAAACATTCGTCGGTGTGGATGCCGCCGGAAAGCCCGTACGTGCCGCGGCCGTACATCCCGCGCGGAACCGACGTGGCCGCGCTCAGTCACGAGGTACACATCGCTGCGATGCCCGAGATGGCGTTGGGCCCTGACGGATTCCCGCTGTGTACCCCGGGATTCCACTACGACGACGAGCCGGCGGACGTGGTTGCGCTCGACATGATCGACTTCCCGGCGCGGCGCGGCGAACTGCCCGAATGGGCCAGCGCGACGATTCCGCCGTGCTCGATGACCATGATGTCTCCCGGCGCGGTGGCCCCGGAGGCAGCCTCGATCGACGTTCCTGTCTTTCTGGGGCTCGGCGAACGCGACGCCTGCGCCGACCCACTCGGGGAACCGAAGTGCTACCCGGCGTCCCCGGACGTCACCGTGGCGATCACTCCGCGTATGTCGCACATGCACAACTTCGCGCACACCCGGACGCGCCTGTGGACGCGTCTGCATTCCTGGGGCGATGGCGTCGCCGCGCTGCGCAACCTCGGAATCGAGTGAGAGTCGGGCGCGGCCGGGCGGACACCCCCGAGCCGCGCCCGATGGGGTCAGGACCGCTGAAGCATGCTGTAGGCGGGGGCATCGGCAGGCCGGGCCGGTTCCACGGTGCGCAGTTCCACGTCTAGCAACGTTTGCAGGCCGATGCTCTGATGGACCAATTCACGCTCATCGTAGTAATCGGTACCGATGATCGGGTCGATCTCGAGCCTCGCCAACGCCCTGTACGATGCTCGTATTGCCTTCTGCGCCGCGAGGAACGGCGTGAATCCGTCGATGGCGAACTTGTATCCCAGTGCGCCGAGCTCGGCCAGGGACATCCCGATGGAATCGACTCCGGCCAGCATCGCGTAGACCTTCGGACCGTCGACCCTGGTGCCGATTTCGTACGCCTCTTCGGGGTGCTTGTGCAAGACGTACATGACGTCGGCACCTGCGCGCCGGTATGCCTCCATTCGCCGGACAGCCTCGTCGATGTCGTCGGTTCGACACGCATTGGTGCGAGCGATGATGAGGAAATCGGGATCGCGTCTCGCGGCCACCGCCTCTTCGATCTTCTGGACCATGAGCTCCATCGGAATCAAATGCTCGATGTCGATGTGATGATGGGCCCGTCGCGGCACGAGTTGATCTTCGATCTCGATCGCGCCGAATCCCGCGGCCTCGGCCATCCCCATCGTGTGGTGCATGTGCATCGGATCGCCCCACCCGCAGGTACCGTCGAAAATAATCGGAACATCCGAGGCTGCGCGTATCTCGATGCCCGCCTGCACCATCGACGTCAAAGACAGGTTGGCTTCCGTGCCGGTCTTCAGGTACCCGAGCGTGCCCCCGCCCAGATAGAAGGCCTCGAATCCCTCCGACTCTGCAATCTTGGCACTGATAGGATCCAGGGCAAGCGGAACTACCACTGCCACATCACGTTCCATGAGCTTGCGCAATCGTGCACCGGCACTGATCATCTGTTCTCCTTGTTCGGTCGACGCGTGTGCGCCGAGATCGTCCTTGGGATCGGGTCGGGTTGTGTCGAGGACGCTCCCGCGGCGACCTTCCGCCAGGTGTCGAATGTGTCGTCACCGATCGCACCGACGAGGTCCGGTAATCGGCCGAGAACCGGATAATGAAGACGGTTCGGCTCGGTCAACTCCGCGACGAGCCTGAGATCCTTCGCCATGATGGAGGTCAACGCGTCGAAATCCGGCCGCGAAGCTGTCCATTCGGCGAACATCGTTGCCACGTCGCGAGAATCGACGGTGAGAAGATTTCGCCCACTGCTGGCTTCGAGTACTGGAGCGACGGCCGCAGGAAGGAGTCCGCGCTCCACTGCGAAACGAAACGCTTCGGCGCCCACGTGTGCATTGACCACCGCGATTGCGTTGTTCACCATCTTGACGGTCTGCGCGTCGCCGACGCCACCGCATCGGAACAGCCTGTCACCCAAATGTTTCAAGACCGGCTCGATCGAGTCGACAGTTGCTGGATCACCGCCGAGAAAGACGGACAGAGTGCCGTTCTCGGCGCCGTTCACACCGCCGCTCACGGGGGCATCCACCACGCCGGCCCCGTAGCGCGCGACGCCCTGTCGAAGTTCGCGGATGTGCTCCGGTCCTACGGTACTCATGACCACGACGACCGGCGGGCGTTCCCCGACATCTCCTGCGAAAACGCCGTGGTCGCCGACAAGGACCTCCGCCACCTGCGCGGCCGTCGCGACGAGCACCAACACCGCGTCGGCCGACGCGCACGATCGCGGGTCGGTGGAAACCGTGGTCGCGACCCCGGCGAAGGAGTCCAGAGCATCCACGTTGCGGTCGCAGACCGTCACCGCGTATCCGGCGGACGCGAGTCGCCGAGCCATCGGCGCACCCATGGCACCGACCCCTAGAACTGCCACCGACTCCATCTCGTGCTGCACGTGCTGCTCCTTGTTTGGATCACCGAACCCCGTGGATCTACTGGAGGTCCTGACTTGGGCGAGCAGGAATGCACACCGGGTGACCGCCATCACGTAGTTCGTTTCTAGACCCCGAGCATCATTTAGTCAAGGAAAGGGCTGTCTGGTCCTTGACAGCAATGTGATGCAGCTCATACGCTGCTGTTCCGGTACGCGTCACACCGGCAGCAGGATCGAAGCGATTCGATTCTGCGTTGCGATTTGTCGGCAGCGGCGACGCACGATATCTGCCGCACAACCAAGTTCACAACAAATTCGCCGGACGATCCGGCCAGAGACCGAGGATGCGCTCGTATGGCCCCTAAGACCGAACCCGCTGCCACGACCTCAGCGGGGACCACCACCGATGCGTCCGAAGCAAACCAGAACAGCATGCCCCGGGTCGCCTCGGCGAGCTTCGTCGGCAGCCTGATCGAGTTCTACGATTTCAATATCTACGGTGTTGCCGCGGCCCTGGTATTCGGTGAAATCTTCTTCCCTGCGTTGGGACCCGCTGCTGCAACGGTCGCTGCCTTCGCCACACTCGGCGTTGCGTTCGTTGCCCGTCCGGTCGGCAGCATCCTGTTCGGTCACTTCGGCGACAAACTGGGCCGCAAGCGCACCCTGGTGATCACGCTGATGATGATGGGATTCGCAACGGTGGCCGTTGGGCTGATGCCTACCGCAGATCAGATCGGCATTGCTGCTCCGATCATGCTCGTTGTACTTCGAATCATCCAGGGCCTAGCTGCAGGCGGCGAATGGGCCGGCGCTGCGTTGTTCGTCACCGAGAACGCGCCAAAGGGGAAACGTGGGTTCTGGGCGATGTTCGCCTCTCTCGGAGGCGGTTTCGCACTCACCCTCGCACCGGCTACGTTCCTGCTGACCGGATTGTTCCTCACCGATGAGCAGTTCCTCAGCTTCGGTTGGCGTATCCCGTTCATCGCCAGCACCGTCCTGATCGCTGTCGGAATGTACATCCGGTTGCGCATGGAGGAGACGCCGGTCTTCAAGGCGGAAGAATTGCGCAAGGCCGAAGTACGTCGCACGTCGTCGCCCCAAACGGTCAAGGTCATAAAGGCCCCCTTCTTCGAGGCGTTCAGGAGCCAACCCAAGGAAATCATCCTGGCAAGCCTCACCATGATCATTCCGCCGTCGTTCGGCTACCTCGGTGCGTCCTACCTCGTCAACTACGGAGCCAACACCTTGGACCTGAGCCGTAACGCGGTGCTTGGTCTCGGCGCACTCGGAGGCGCGGCTCTGACCTCCGGAATCTTCTTCGGCGGAACGTATTCCGACAGGATTGGACGTCGACGAGTGATCATCGGCGCAGCGTCGGTCGCCGTCGTGTGGGCGCTGGTCCTGTTCCCCATTCTCGATATCGCGGCCAACTGGACGTTCGCAATCGGCATGGTCGTCACCATGGCAATCGGCGGCGTCGCCCTGGGCCCGATGAGCGCCTTCATGTCCGAGTTGTTCGAGACTCGATACCGTTATACCGCAGCAGGTTTCAGCTACAACGTCGCTCAGATCATCGGCGGCGCCACAGTGCCGTTACTCGCC
This sequence comes from Rhodococcus sp. 06-156-4, assembly GCF_002259345.1. Taxonomy (NCBI): domain Bacteria; kingdom Bacillati; phylum Actinomycetota; class Actinomycetes; order Mycobacteriales; family Nocardiaceae; genus Rhodococcus; species Rhodococcus sp. 06-156-4. The sequence continues at coordinate 217,096 of NZ_NPGB01000015.1, forward strand.
GCGTCCATCATCGCGGCGTTCGGCGGATTCGTCTTCGGACTTCTCCTCGCCGCACTCGCCGTGGTCAGCCTGCTGAGCGCAGTAGCCCTGAAGGAGACGAAAGACCTGGAGATGGACCGCGTCTAGCGGTATCACCGAACTCTCGCAGACGAACAGGGCCCGCAACGAACGCTTGGCGGGCCCTGTTCATGCCTCGAGTACGACAAACCGCAGCTCTACCGCAACGCACATTCCGCTGAGGGCCGACCGAGGCGAAAGTGCTGGACGCAGCGATGGCCGTCGCCTTGACCGGCAGCGGCAGCTGGCCTCCAGCGCGCCGGCACAAGGCGGCGACGGTGAAACCGTCGACGTGAATATGGGAAACGCGACGGTCGAGCTCGCGCCACGCCCACTCGACATCGGATTCTTCGTCACCTCGATCACCTACGTTCGAGCTTCGACCGACAAACCTGCCGAACTGAACCCAGGCTCACAGAAGGCCGCCGTGGTTACCGGACACGACATCGACCAGCTCGGAATGATCTACACGCGCGTGGTCGAGGAGAGCGCCGACCATCACGGAAACAACGTGATTCACACCGACTGGACCACGCAGACCACCTGAACGAGGTGCAGAACTACTTGCGGGGGCACCCGGACACCACGACCAACGATCATCGTGTCGGAGTACTCGCCACAGATCTCTCACAGCGTCGTCGATACAGTCAAAGCCTCGGGTCGGAACATAACCATCGTCGATGCATGAGGAACCGAATACTCCCTGCAGGAGGTCGGCGCAGCCCGACACGCGATCTCGAGTCCGCCAACGAGCGCGGTCATCGATGGTCAATGAGTTGACGGGTAGGCAACCCTCCAGCTACGGGCTAGGCCGAGCCGAACGCGTCGTACACGGCACGTTCGAATTCGGCATAAGCCGTCATGAAAGGCCCGTCACCGAATGGCACCAACTGCGTCATGAACACTGCCGCAAGGCCTGAACCTGGGTCCACCCAGTAGTGGGTGTTCGCTGTTCCGGCCCAGAACAACGACCCCGGTCGACGCATTCCCGGAACGTCGCCGTCGAGCCGCATGAACCCCGCGGTGTGTGTTTTTTCAACACCTGGGAACGGATCGATGTCCGCCGATCGAGCCACGGTCGATACCTGCGGAACGACGTCGATTTTGCCGAGTTGGTTTTCACGCAACAGCCGCATCGCACCGGGACCGACGATCCGGTGTCCCGCCAGCACACCGTCGTTGATGATCAGTCGCAGGAATCGGAGATAGTCGGCCGCGGTGCTGTAGAGCGATCCGCCCAGGCCGTAGAACTCCGGCCGGACGGCAGGGTTCATCTCGTATCGCTCGAATTCTGTCTGTCCGACTCGGTTCCACAGTTCGGATATCTCGACGTCGTGGGAATCGGGTTCGAAGTACGTAGCTGACATACCCAGTGGCTCGAATATCTCCTCCCGGCAAAACGCGTCGACCGAACGCCCGTCGACCGCCTCGATCACCCTACCGACCCAATCCAGTCCTATTCCGTAGGCGAACCCATCACCGGGATCGAACACGAGCGGACTGCGCAGTGACTCGAATCGTCCCGACAGGGCGGGCGGCAGGCCGCTGACTTCTTGGTACAGCTTCTGCTTCGAGTTGTACGTGCCGTAGGCCAAGCCAGAGGTATGAGTCAGCAAGTGACCGAGCGTCACCGGGCTCCGCGGCGCTCTCAGTACCGAGCCGTGCGCGCCGATACGTTCGAGTACTCCTAGCGTGCCGAACTCGGGGACCATCGAGGCGACCGGCGTGTCCATCGACACAACTCCTCGATCGACCAACATCACCGCGGCCAGGCTGCCGACCGCTTTGGTCATGGAGAAGATTCGAAAAACGGTGTGCTGTCCGGCCAAGCGCGGACCGCGGTCGCGCCCGGCACTCCCCTGCCACAGAATTTCATCCCGATTGCACACCGCGGCGACGAGAAACGGGGCATCCCCACGCGCCACCGCATCCGACATCACGCGGTCGAGTTCGCCCACAGTCTCCACCATCGCTCCCACGGCCGAACGGTCAGTCGGGCAGCGGCTTTCCTGCCAGTTCTTTTGCAAAGAACAGCGCGACCACGCCGAGAACGCCGGTGACGACGAGGATGATGGGAACCCACCCCACGTTCGGTGCGCCGCCCGACGCTTTGAGGATCGCTGTTGCACCGAGCGGTGCCAACCCGGAGATTGCACCGCAGATCTGGTAACCCATCGACGTGCCGGTGTACCGGGTGCGGGTGTCGAAATGTTCTGCGAGGAAGGCCGCCAACGGACCGTACGCCATGCAGTGCCCGATTTCGCAAATGACCAGAGCGAACAAGATCATGCCTTGGTTCTGACCGTTGATCTGAGAGAACAGGAAGTAGACCGCGGGAATCATTACCAGAATGCCCGCTACCATTAACGGCTTTCGCCCGACCCGGTCGGAGACGTAACCGAACAACGGTGTCATTGCGAGAGCCAGAAACCCGATGATGGTCTGTGAATTCAGCAGGTGACCCACGTTGCCCTCGACTGTGCGGGTGTATGCAGTCCCGAAGGTCACGTAGATCTGGTACGGGAGGCTGGCGGCGGTTGCGACCACCACCACCACGACCAAGGTTGCCCGGTAGCGACGGATCAAGTCCACGAACGGCGCGACCGACTCTGTTCGCTTTGCCAGGGAAGCCTTGAAAGCGGGAGTTTCCGACACACCGAGGCGAATCCAAAGGCCCACTGCGACAAGAACAGCCGACGCAATGAACGGCACCCGCCACAAATAGTCCTGCTGATCTTCCGAGAAGCGAGTGATGACGGCAAAGGTCAACGTGGCGAACACACCGCCGGCGAACACACCGGTGTTGCCGAGACTTGCCCAGAACCCTCGGCGACGGCTGTCGAAGTGTTCCGTGATCATCAACACGCTTCCGCCATACTCCGCTCCCGCTCCGACGCCCTGCAACAACCTGGCAATGATCAACAGAACGGGGGCCCACACACCCAACGTCTCGAATCCGGGCAGGATGCCGACCACCACGGTGCTCCCGCCCATCAGAAGCATGCTGCCGACCAATACTTTCTTGCGGCCATACCGATCACCGATATGGCCGCCGATCAACCCGCCTACTGGCCGGATCAAGAACCCCCCGGCCAGAGTCCCGAACGAGGCCAGAGTTCCGATCAACGCCGAATCACTGGGAAAGTAGATCGCCGGAAAGAACAGCGCGGCCGAGATGCCGTAAATGTAGAAGTCGTACCACTCGATGGTATTGCCAAGCAGCGAGGACACTACGATTCTGCGTCGCTCACCCCTGGTCGTCGTAGGAGCGGCACCCACTTCAGCCGAGATGTTGTGTGACATGGTCCCTCACAGAGTCGAAGTTTCGGCCGCTGTCACGGTTCGAGTCGACGAGTGCGTGCCGGCGAGATCCGGTCACCATTCGAAGTGATTGTGATCTGCGCAACAAATCGTATGGACGAAACAGACTGTTGTCAATGACCGTACAGACAATAGCCAGACAGATTGTGGCCCGGCATACGTCGCCAGAACCATCGTGACATCGACCATAAAGGCAACTAGATTGATCAATTTGGCTGTAGTTTTTTTCCAATGGACACCAGAACGGTTGCAGAAGAGGTGCGCGACACCGTTCGTCTGATGTGGCGGCGACTGACCGCAGGACGCACCATGTCGGTGGGCAAGCTGGGAATACTCGCTCACCTGGCCGCGCACGGACCCGCCGCGGCGTCCACGCTGGCCTATGCCGAGAACGTGACCCCGCAGGCCATCGCAACCGCCGTGCGTGAACTACGCGATGCCGGTTTGGTCGAGAAAACACCGGATCTCGAAGACCGCAGACGCACCTGGATCGCGATCACCGAGGCCGGAGCACAAACCCTGGCCAGTGAACGATCTCGCGGCCTCGGATGGCTCGAAGAAGCAATCGACTCACGCCTCACGCCGGAGGAGCAGCAGATCCTCGCCGCGACCATTCCGATACTTCGCAAGCTGATCGAAGACATAGCCTCCGACCGGGTCGACAAATGAACAAGACAACCGCACACCGCAAGTTTCTGCCGGTCTTGGTCTACACCGCGCTGACCAGTTCCATCGTGAGTTCGCTCGGAATGCTGTTGGTACCGACCATCTCCGATGAACTGGGCGTCGAGGTGAGTACCGGCCAATGGATGCTCACGATCAATCTGCTCGTCGGAGCCGTTGCGACACCTATCATGGGCCGACTCAGCGACGGTCCGCACCGGAAGCGCCTACTCCTCACGTCGTTGACGGTGATTTTCTTCGGATCCGTGGTTGCCGCCACAGCCACGAACTTCGGAGTGTTTCTAATCGGTCGCGGACTGCAGGGTCTCAGCTACGGAATCGTCCCCGTGACCATCACGCTGGCGCGGCGATACCTCACCGAAACCAAAGCCAGACAGGGTATCTCGAGTCTATCCGTCACGGTCGCTACCGGCCTGGGCGTCGGGTATCCCTTGACCGGCATTCTCGCGGCGACATTCGATTTCCGGCTGGCATTCTGGTTCGCCGCGCTCTTTCTCGCCACCACCGTCGTCGCGGTCTGGTTCATGGTCCCGAACGGCCCTGACGACCGAGCGCCGCGCGTACCCTTCGACTACGTCGGGGCAGCCTTGATAGGTAGCGGACTCGCCTTGCTCCTGACGGCCGTTAGTGAAGGCTCGCGTTGGGGCTGGGGCTCGACCCCCACCATCGGGTTTTTCGCCGCTGCATTCCTGGCCATGTCGCTGTGGGCCGTAGTGGAACTGCACAGTCGAAACCCCTTGATCGATCTACGCGTGCTACGCAACTCGGACGTGCTGGTCGCCAACAGTACCGCCATCGGTCTCGGAGCGGCGATGTACATCGGACTCTCGATCGGCAGTCTCGTTGCGCAGTCACCGACGTCCACCGGGTACGGAATAGCCCTACCGCTCTTCTGGGCCGGGTTCGTCATGCTGCCGCTCTCGGCAGGAAGCTTCGGCGCAAACCGGCTGGTGCGCAGGATCTCGCACCGGATTCCGATTAGAACCCTCCTTCTCACCGGCGCCGGACTGGTCACTGGATCCAGTGTGTTGCTCTGGCTCGCCCATGACGCGTTGTGGGAAATCATGATCGGCATGTTCGGGTTCGGCACCGGAATCGGAATGACTTACGCCGCCATGCCCGCTCTCATTGCGCGGCAGGTCGCCGATGCCCAGCTTGGCAGCGCGGTCAGTTTCAACCAGGTATTGCGAACCGTGGGCGGATCGTTCGGGAGTGCGCTTTCCGGGGCGGTGCTTGCAGCGCATCTTGCGAGTGATTCTCGACCGAGCGGTGCCGGGATCAACCTCGCCTTCGCCATCGGAGCGATCGGGTGCTGCATCGTGTTCGTCGCATTGCTCGCTAACCGCATCGCCTCGGTCACGCGGAAGAAGCGTGCCGACCACGTCGCGTCGCGGCTCGATTCGAGTGCAGGCGCTTCCTGATCGCGGTGACATCGTCGGCGCTGCAACTGCTTCGGGTGCCAAGACGCAGCCCTGCGACCGTTACTGCCAGTGCCCGACACCAACCGTCGTCATCGACTCCCAGGTGGTGTCGGTGACGTCTCGCCCCTACCCTCGAACACCTGCTCGACTGATGGTATCCACTCGGGCACCACGCTGCCCCGACGAACGGCTTCGGCTTGCACGCGAAGTACGTTCGCGCGCTTGGATATCTGATACTCATCGAGCATCAGTGGAGCACCCCCACCAGAACGGATACGGCGGTCCGTGTCCGCGATCGTCATCTGTTATCGGTTATCGGTTGTCGGTTATCGGTTATCCTCGTGCATGATTCGATTGATCAATGTTTCCGGTGCGTCGTTTCGGGGAGATGTGCATGGTGATGTCAGCCGCGACGACTTCTATCTGGTTGCCGTCGAAGATCTTGACCGGGACCTCGAGGGTCTGTGCGGCATTGGTGAACAGCGGAGTCGTAGGTATCTCTGCATACGCCCGAAGGTCTGTGGTTGCTTTGGCCAGGTACCGAACAGTCATCCCGGCGGGGATCCACCGATGCGTCGAGGGCACGGTTGCGTCGGTCATCAGTCCCGCGGCAAGTTCGGCCATATTGCACGCGGCGATCGCATGGAACGTCCCAAGGTGGTTGTGAACGCGCCGCTTGTTCGCGGCGGCCACTTCACAGTATCCGGGTCGAAGGGAAACGACTCTGGGTTTGATCGTCCGGAAGTACGGGGCCCTGAACTGAACTGCACGGCTGAAAAGCCAGCCACCGAGATCGAACGGAACGCGGACTCGATGTAGCACATTCCAAATACGAAGGTTTGTACTCACGGCGGCGTGCGAGGTCTGCGACATTTCAATTCTCTCTTGGTGGCTGGGCTCTTTACGTGGCAATCTTTGTCAACGCTGCTGTCGACTCGACGAGGTTCTGCCGGTAGCGATGCCAAGACGTCGACGGATGGTTCTGGTTACTTCACCGACGATCATGGAAAGCGGTTGAAAAACGACGACAAGGAGGATCGCGTCTTTCGGACCCAAGATCGTCCCCATCCATAGGTCGATAGCATCCTGGTCGGATGTGGGACGTTCCGCCCACAGACCGTTGGCTGTGCGCTCATACGCATCCCGGATGACTAAAGTCTCCGGATCGAAGCGTTCGTGCTGGTTCAGTTCTCTCGCAGCGTCTGCCGCAATATCTTGAATCTTCGTAGGTATCGACGTCCCGTTTGGCGAGGGAAAGGTTCGTTCGTCACCGCCTGCCGCAGCCGACCACGCACCGTAGACCAAGGGATTCGCTGTTCTCATGACTGCATGGAGCTCTCGGGGCGCCGATTCGAGTATCGCCCTTCGGAGTAGTTCTCGCCAGATCGCGCTGGACAGTCCTGAACCCTGATACTTTGGGTGTACGCCTGCCGAGTTGGCGTAGAAACAACGCCGCCCGCCGAACATCCGGACGTTGCTCGCTACCCAGGCCGCCGGTCGACTGTCCCCATCGAGCACGAGGACTAGGCCATGCAGATCATCGAGACTGTCGTCGGATAGCCACTCGGCCCAGAAATCGGGTGTTGTGCCGGTGAATGTTTCGAGCGCGACCGGCACGAACTCCCTTCGCAGAAATTGGCGGCCAGCCGATGAGAGGCTGGACGATACGTCGGACCATCGCAGTCCCACGAATCCCGCACGGACCCTGAACTTATGTGCTCCTGTCAAAGCGTCGAGCGCGTTGATCACTGTGCGGTCATCCTCTCCGGTTGCCCGGCAGTCCAGGTATCGTTCCATATCTGTACCTCGTCGCCATAAGTCATGATGTGAATGTGACCCTCCGGAACAGAGTTGTTGCTTCTCCCGGCCGCGGTGAGCGCTACCCGCGGGCGAGGTTGTGGACCCGTGGATTCGCGGGAGCTCGACTGACGTGGTCCGAGACGACCAATACCGTTGTCTGCGTCTGCATCTCAGTACTTTCATCCCATCCCTTCGAAGAGTCCTCGAAGGTAGGGCGACATGCCTGTCTGGGTCGGTCTTGGTGGTCAGCTCGGTGCATCCGTCTCGCCTGCACTCCGAGTCAGCGGTCGAGTAACAGTGTGTTCGACGGACACCGTCGATCTCGACCGATGGCTGGCGGCGGTTTCGTGAGGTAGCCGGTAACCGGCTCCCCATTTAAGATCGCACCGAGTGCTACCGAATCACGGAGTCTCCGCTTCAGGATCAACCCTTGGCAGTCAATGCTCCGGACTCCTTCGCGACTTTTGCTCGGCGAGGCTTGGCTGCCGAAAGGGGATCCCATTCCTGCGGTGTCGCGGGAATGGTTCCAGCCGGAACGAGCGGCTTGCCCGCACGGAACTCAGCGAGGAGGTCGCGTCCGAGAATCGTTCCAGCAGTAATGATTCCCGAGAGAAGTACGCCCTCCGTGGCCGGGCCTGGACGACAGCTCGCACCCGCGAGGTAGAGCCCTTCGATGTGGGTCTTCGCGCCTGGTCGCAGAAGAGCGCTTTGATGGGTGTTCCACTCGATGCCATACGACGATCCACCCGTAGACTGGGTGTACCGCTCCTGTGTGATCGGTGTAGCAGCTTCGCGATGCACGATGTGCCCGTCTATTTCGGGCAGAACATCGGTCGCGCGATCGATCATCACATCGGTGAGAAACTCTTTGATGGTCGAATATGTCTCGCTTCGCTTGTACTCGTGCTCCCGAACATCGACCGGTTCTGCACCCCACATCCGATAGTCCATTCGAATCGGGAACATCACCTCGAGAGAACTCGAGCCTTCAGGCGCGTACCTTCCCGGCACGGGATCCTTCATGTTCGAGCAATGCACATACGCGCCGATCACTGGCTGCACCCGCTCCATCCAACTCTCCGCAGTATCACCGGCGCGAAACTTGCACAGCCGCTCGATATCACCGTAGCTCGTCCAGGTCGGCATCGAGAAGTGGTCGCGATTCGGGTACAGCGTCGCCAGATCGATGTCTACTCCGAGGAACGCATTGAAGAATGGCGTCGCCATTCGATAGTCGTTCACGCGCTTGGAGTGTTTGGAAGTCATGGCATCTGCAGGAATCAAGTTGTTGTACGTCTTCTTGATGTCGGCAGTGGAGATCACTGCTGCTGCGCGGTATGTGGCTCCACCTCGTAGGCGCACACCGGCAGCTTTTCCGTTCTCGACCAGAATTTCCTCGGCAAACGCACCTGTGACGACCTCGCCTCCGTACTGTTCGATCACTCTGAGTAGGTTGGCAGAGAACACCTGGCCACCGCCGCTGGGGAACCAGGCCCCACCGGTGACGAAGAGATTCCAGAACGTGGCGAGAGCGACGAAGGGAAAACGGTCCGGCGGGCAGTTCAGGCTGCCGCACGGTGAAATCGTGAGCAAGGTCTGTAGACGCGCGCTGAGCTGGTAGCGATCCATGACGGCCGACGCCGACATCGTTGCCAGTGGCGCGTGCAGTCCTAGTTTCAGTCCTGCCTTCGCCATTCCGCCGATGCTCGCAGTCGAAGTCGCACGATCGACCGAGGCCGCCGTTTTTCGCAGCACCTTGATGAACTTCGCGATCGTACGCCGTTCCTCGGGAAACAAATTCGAGATGCGAACGATGAACTCGTCCCAGTCGGCTGGTGCGTCGAACTCTAGATCCGGGAAAACGTAACGCTCGTGGCCAGTCCGATCCATCGGTAGGTACGTGATGGACTCCTCGAGGCCCAAACCGCGGAATACAGTCGGCATGTCCCCGTTCGGCCCGCAGTCGGCGAGGTGGTGAACGCCGACCTGCCATTCCCACTTTCCTTTACGCCGAAATACGTGCGTGCTACCCCCGACCACCGAGTACTGCTCGAGTACAACGACTTTCTTGCCGGCAGACGAAAGTGCAGCGGCGCTGGTCAACCCTGCCAGTCCCCCACCTACGACTACTACATCGTATGTCTTCATGTCCCACCCTCCGTGCACAGGCTGCACGACTCGACTCGGTTTCGGCTCAGCCACCAGATCCCATCGCCCCGGCAACGCTTCGCCATTCCATGCAACTATGTCACGAAGCATATTACTTTGCCAAGGATTCGCGGCAAAGTCGTGAACCTGGGAACTGTCGACCATCCCCACTGTCAATGTAGTTTCGATTGTGCAACAACGACTTTGACGGCAAGCGAGGTTTGGAGAATGCACTGCGGGTGAACCGTCGGGACGCCCATCAGCCGCGAATTTGAGGGTAAACGGATAGATCTTCAGTCCAAAAATAAGTACGGCAACATAATCAACGGCTGTGAGCGGAGCGTGGCACTGCCGATGATCCTCGCCCACGATCCGGTGCCGAGCACACCGGGGACAGCGGCGCAATGCACCTGATCGCGGTTTTCGAGAACCAACGAGCTTCGATGACACCAAACGTCGGCCTGTCCGCACCTAACCTACGGCGCGGTGCGGCAAGGTAACGAACCCGGTTTGCCGTAGAACCAACCCTGCCCGAGCGTGGCTCCGAGCGAGACCGCGCGACGTCTATCGTCTTCGGTCTCGATACCCTCGGCCACCATGATCGCCCCGCTGCTCCGGACGTACTCATTTATGGCTGCCATCACACGAGACCCCGTCGGCGATTGGGCCGAACGAACCAGTGATGCATCCAGTTTCACTACATCGGGCGCAACGACGGGCAACATCGCCAACGTCTGCGGATTGGCTCCGACATCGTCGAGCGCGACACCGAATCCGCTAGCGCGAGCCCAAGCAACCGTCGCCATCAAAGCACTCGGGTCCGCCAGTAAGGCGGATTCGGTGAGCTCCACGACCATTCGAAGGCGCGAGGCGACCCTCCGGGTCGTCGCTTCGTTATCACCGCGCGACAGCCACTCCTGCACTCCAAGATCAGGTTCGAAGTTCACGAACAACGTGAGGTCGGTGGCAAGATGTGCGTCGAGCGCTCCGTTCAATGCGGCGGTTCTACAAGCGGATTCGACGTGCGAAAGTAGTCCCCGTGAACGAGCGTCGACGAAAACGGCATCGACATCGACTGGTCCAATGCTGGGCCACCGGGCCAGTGCTTCGAATCCTATGCAGGTACCGGATACGAGATCCACTATGGGCTGATACACCGATTCGACAACGGCCGAGTCGGCGACCAGGGCGTCGACCGCCTTGCGCACCGCGGCGTGTGTCGTCACTGGCTGCCGTCAGAGAGTTCGATGAAACGATGAAGACGCTCTCGTGGAGGTCGTTGCGTCGCTCGACGGACGGTCCGGCAATGAATGTCCTTCCGGCTTGCGCGGTAGGACGCGCACAAGCGTGCCGTTCCACTCGAATCGCGGGTGTAATGGGATACTATACATTGGAGCATAGTGGATAGGGAGTATCGAATGTCACGAAAATCCACCGCCCGGACGGATATGCTGAGGAGTGCCGCGTCACTCTTCCGCGAAAAGGGCGTCGAGGCTACCTCGATAGCTGAAGTGATCGCTCACGCAGGCGCTCCGCGTGGGTCGGTGTATCACCATTTTCCGGAGGGAAAGCCGCAACTGGCCGAGGAGGCCACGAGGGCAGCGGGGGCGACGATGGGGTCGATGATATCCGCGGGACTTGCCGCGCACGGTCCTGCCGCAACCATCAGCGCCATCGTCGCCGCCTTCCGTCAGCAATTGATCGCCACCGATTTTCGTGCGGGCTGCCCCGTCGCGCCGGCAGCTCTCGAGGGGATCAACTCGCCGGCCGCCTCCGCTGCCGCCGGCGAGTCGTTCTCCTCCTGGGAGGACACGATCGCGGCCTCTCTATGGCAGCAGGGCCTAGCGTCAGAACGATCGCATCGATTGTCCACACTCGCCATATCCTCGATCGAGGGCGCACTTCTGCTCTCGAAGGCCCAGGGCAGCACACGAGCGTTGGATCGAGTCGAAGCCGAACTGTCGAGTGTGTTCGCCGATGCAATCGGCACCCCTGGACGTCGAGGTACGTTGCAGAGCTAGTTGTGCAGACTGACGAACTCGAGCCTCGATCGACGAATCCCCACCGACAACGGCGTTGCCCGATCTCAACAGGCCCCACAACAGTAGCTCGTGAACTATACGTTTCAGCATAGTTCGGATGGCGATGACTCGCCTTCGGTCACCACGATGGATTTGTCAGCGCGCTCAGTGCCCCGTGAATTTCGCGTCTCTGCGTTCGACGAACGACCTGAAACCTTCGGCGGCGTCGGCTGTGGCGAACAATGCACTCACCTCGCTCGTCAGAGATTGTGCTGCTGCGGGGTTGCCCTCGTCGCGGCTACGATGCGCCGATGCGAGTGTGGCGGCGACACCCAATGGGGCCGAGTGCTCGGCAATACGCTTGGCCAATTCGATCGCACGCTCACGTGCAGACTCGGCGTCATCGCATATCTCCTGCACGAGTCCAATCCTCAGCGCTTCGTCCGCGCCGAATTCGTCTCCTGTCAACAACCACCGCATTGCGTTGCCCCATCCCGCCTCGCGCCAGAAGCGTAGAGTCGCCCCGCCGAACGGGTATATGCCGCGTTTGACTTCGAGCTGGCTGAAGCGAGTGCCAGCAGCAGCGATGCGAATGTCAGCGGCGAGGAGGAGTTCTATACCCAATGTCATGCACCATCCATGTGCCGCGGCAACAATCGGTTTCTTCCAGCGGTAGTCCAGCCGCCACGGATCCATGCCGTCCTCGGGTATGGGGCTGTTTCCGTCTACCAGACATCCCGCCACATCGACCATGTCCAGTCCTGCGGTGAAGTGATCACCGTGGGCGAAGAGCACACCCGCGCGCAGTTCACGGTCCTGTTCGAGAGTCGCGAACGCGCGTGAGAGCTCGGTGATCAGCTCGGTGGTGAATGCATTGCGTTTGTCGGGGCGGTTCAGTCCGATGAGCAGTATGTGGCCGTCGCGATCGACGGTGACAGCAGAGGAAGTCAACGCAGGTCCTTTCGTTCGGCCCAGCCCTGTATGCCTGAATCCCGACCGGTGGAGGCTGGAGGGTGTGACAGCGAGACGGCTCGGGCGCTGCAAGTATGCCGCCCCTTCGTACACCTATGCTGGGTGACATACAAATCTGGACGGCCATCGGCGGCACCGACCGCCGACCTGCGTCGCCTCACGCTCCCGAACAAGGTCGAATTCACCTCACGCCCAAAGTATCTTGCGATGCGAACAGCACATGGCGGTCTGGATTGGGACGTCCTCCTCGTAGCACGCTTGCCAAGTTTCTAAATCTTTTCGGTAACTTACTATGTAGTAGGGTATATTTCGGTCGACTCGACACACAATCGGGTGCGATCAGTAATGACGGAAAGGTTGTGCACGATGAAGGTGACCGGAGTGGGCGGAGTGATTCTCGACGTCACAGAGTGGGGATCGCGTAGTGATCCGACAATCGTATTGGTGCACGGCTTTCCAGATGACCATTCGGTGTGGAACAGTATCGCCGACCTGCTGTCCGACAGATTTCACATCGTCGCTTTCGACGTCAGAGGGGCAGGCCGATCCTCGCGGCCGAGGCGGGTCCGCGAGTACGCGCTGACGTACCTCGACGGTGACCTCAAGGCTGTCGCTCGTGCGCTCTCGCCACACCGGAGAGTGCATCTGGTCGGACACGACTGGGGCTCTGTACAGGCCTGGCACAGCGCAACCCAAGCCGGTGCCGACGCATTGTTCGCTTCTCTGACCTCCATTTCAGGAGGGTCGCTCGATCACGTTCCGACATGGGTCGGGACACGCCTCCGAAGTGGCCGGGATGGTCGACGTGCGGTCTTGAGCATGTGGAAGTCCCCGTTCTACATGGGATTTCTGGCCGCGCCGCTCCTAGCAAGGTTGGCTTGCCGGGCCGGGCTGACGGATCTGACCATCGAATGGGCCCACAGATTCGAGGTGGGTAGGCGCCCGGACCATCTCGGCTCGCACCGCGCGCGGCGGAACCACGCGTCGTCGAAGATCTACACCGCAAACCTGTTTCCGAAACTGGCGAGACCCACACCACGTCGAAACGCGATACCGACTCGAGTGATCGCTCCGACGTCGGACTTCTTCATCACCCCCCACACCAGCACCCTGGGTAAGGAATGGTCGGACGATTTCACCGTCCACGAAGTAGACGGCGGACACTGGGCGGCAGCCTTCAACCCACTTCCGATAGCCGAATCCATCGCCGATCACGTCGGCTCCGTCGAAGCCCGAGGCCCACAACCGAAAGAGGTCATCCGATGAGCACCCGACCGGTCGATCCCCCCAGGGTTTCTCTCGTTCCACGCGACGTGCGGTGGGACTGGTCCGACCTGCCGATCCACTACCTCGGGAATCAGCCGATGGCAACGCATTTCGCCAATGCCTTCAACATGCTGCTGCCCGAAGGCGAGGTGTTCTTCGTGCAAACGTTCCAGCAGGCACTGGCGCACATCATCGACGAGCAGGTGCGCGACGACGTCATCGGGTTCATCGGACAAGAAGCAGTCCATTCGACGGCACACCAATCCGTCCTCGAACACTTCGCGTCCCAAGGATTCGACACCGCCCCATACGTCGATCAGGTTCGCTGGTTCTTCCGGGGATTACTCGGAGACCGGGACCTCGACGGTGCCAAGAAGCACTCGTGGTTGATCGAGCGCATCGCGATTGTTGCTGCGCTGGAACATGTCACCTCTTACATCGGCAATTGGGGCTTGAACGCGCACAGCTGGGACACAGAGATGGACCCTCGCATGCTCGATCTCTTTCGATGGCATCTGGCCGAAGAAGTCGAACATCGGCACGTCGCCTTCGATTTGTTCACCCATCTCGACGGATCCTATCTTCGACGAATCAGAGCGCATATAGTCGCCTACCCCACTTTCATACTTCTGGTGTTGCGCGCCGTGCGCTATCTCGCCGATGCCGATCCACATTCGCCATCCGGGCGCATCGCACGGCTCCGCGGACTCCGCCGAGCCATCAAAGACGGTTTGATTCTCGGACCGAAAGATGTCTTCCGCATGGCGATCGACTATTTCCGTCCCAGCTACCACCCCAGCCAATACGGATCGACCAGTCAGGCAGTGGCCTACCTGGCGTCGTCACCTGCTGCACTCGAGGCTATCGACAGGACCGGCCGATGACGTCTGATCACTACCTCTCATCAGTGCCGTTGTCGTACCGGGGTGATGCTCGGCCGGATCCGACGATGACGATCTTTCGTAGCCTACTGAGCTTCTTCGTCGGACGGGTCAGTCGGTACCGTGTGCGAACGCCCATTCCCCGCTCGACAACGCTCGAACTCGTCGTCGCATCGAGATCTCGACGAGCTGCGACGGACGCAGTCACGCTCGTTCTCAGATCGAATCACGATGGGCCGCTGCCGCTGTGGACTCCGGGTGCGCACATACGTGTGACACTGCCGTCCGGTCGGGTCCGGAACTACTCACTCTGCGGGCTGACCTCGGATCGATACTCGTACAGCATCACCGTGCGAATCCGACCCGACAGTGCGGCGACCCGAGAGATCGATCTCGATGTACAACCGGGAACACAGTTGCAGATTTCCCATCCTCGGAACAACTTTCCGTTCGCGAACCCGATGTTGGGCACGACCAGAACCCACTCGGTGGTCTTCATCGCCGGCGGAATCGGAATCACCGCCCTCAAACCGATGATCGAAGAAGCCGTCGCCACCGGTGTGCCGTGGCAACTGACCTACTTCGGGCGCAACGAAGAATCAATGCCATTCCTGACGGACCTAAGTCCCTCGTCATCGCCTCGCGTCACGGTCCTGACAACCGAAGTACACGGTCGCCCCACCGCACGTCAGTTGACGTCCCAGGTCCAACCTGGCTGCTCGGTGTACTACTGCGGGCCATCGGCACTGCTGGGTGCCCTACGCGCGGCCACCGTCGAGGCGGGAGCGGGCGGATTCCATTTCGAACGATTCGACACACCGGTAGTAGTGTCCGGGTCACCGTTCGATCTTCACCTCTCCCGTTCCGGACGAACGCTGACCATCCCCGCCGACCGTTCAGCGCTCGCTGTGGCATTGGAGACGAACCCCGCGACCCCCTACGCCTGCAGGCAAGGGTTCTGCGGATCGTGCAGGGTCCATGTCAGCAAGGGGCGCATCGAACAGCGCGGACACTCGTCATTCCTGGCCGAGCCCGACACCATGCTGTTATGCGTCGACCGCGCCGCTGACGACGCCCTCACCATCGACTTGTGACAACTCGCCGAACCAGACATCGGCATGTCCGTATCGATCCCAGTTCTCGTTGGAATGACACTGTTTCGCAAGATCTTTGGTCTGCCTACGGCTCGCATTTTTCGATCGCATTGGCGACGGACCTGAACACTCGAACGGTTCTACAAAGGAAAGGATAATCCATGACCGTACATACAGATTTCGTAGACGGAATCGCGATCCTCAACCTCGGAGACGACGAAAATCGCTTTTCTGTATCCTGGATCGAATACGTGAACGATTCGCTCGACCGGATCGATGCGGGAGATGCCCAAGCACTCGTCACAACCGGTACAGGAAAATTCTATTCCAACGGGTTGGATCTGGAATGGGTCCTCGCACATCCAGACAAAGCGGAATGGTATATCGATCGAGTGCATGCAATATTCGCCCGAATCCTGACAGCGCCCGTACCTACTGCAGCGTCGGTGAACGGACACGCCTTCGGCGCCGGGGCGATGTTCGCCATTGCTCACGACTACCGAATAATGCGAGAAGACCGGGGTTACTTCTGTTTTCCCGAGATCGATATCGACGTCCCGTTCACTCCTGGGATGTCCGCGCTGATTCAGTCCAAACTTTCGAGTAGGACTGCGATCGAGGCGATGACGACCGGTCATCGATACGGCGGGCCCCAAGCACTCAGTGCAGGATTGGCTGACGCCCTCGCTGCCGAGGGTACAACCACAGACGCCGCCGTTCGAAAAGTCGAGGCTGTAATGGGCAAGACTCCGGCAACCATGAGAGCCATCAAGAAGACTATGTTTGCCGACGTCCTCGAAGCGCTAACCGACAAAGACACTTGACCGGGTCGACGAGCAAACCTCCAGCCACCGCTTTCGAACTTTCCTCGCCCTACACGGACCCGGTTCTTACGTGTCCGCGCAATCCACGCCGTGAGGCCGAAACCTCGAACCGGATCCATCCGGTTCGAGGTTCCTTTGCTGTTGGTTAGGGCTGTGCAAAGTATTCGGCGTCGCTTATGTGCTCGAGCCATGTCGTGGTCGTAGCAGGATCCTCCGCGTTGTCCAACATTGCCAAATGCTCCATGAACGAATCCGGCGAGGCACCGTGCCAATGTTCTTCGTTCGGTGGGCAATACACCGTCTGCCCGGCTGTTGCCTCGATCCTGTCACCGGATCGGGTACCGATCCAGGCAATACCCTGGGTGATGTGCAACGTCTGGCCGAGCGCATGCGAATGCCAGGCTGTCCGCGAGCCTGGCGCGAAGCGCACCTTGGCGACGATCATGGTCTGACCGGCGGTCCGCGGAGACGCGATAGAGTCCAACCAAACGTCCCCGGCGAACTGCTCAGGTGGATTCTTGGTAGTCGGCTTGCTCGATTCAAGATGCATGTCGATCCTCTCAGGCTTCTGGGATGTCCCGACCGAAGTTTTCACGGGTGACGTCCTCGGGATCGGGTCCGCCGCGAACACCGGTGTCGAGACCGTCGATCGCGGTCACCTGGTCGGCGGTCAGCTCGAAATCGAACACATCGAAGTTTTCTTCGATTCGCGACGGCGTCACGGACTTGGGGATGACCTGGCGTCCCTCCTGCAGGTGCCACCGCAGCATGACCTGTGCTGGAGTCTTGCCGTGCGCCTCGGCGATATCGATAATCACGGAGTCCTGGAGCGTCGAACCCTTCGAGCCGTCCCGGTAGAAGGTGATTCCGCCGATCGGAGACCAGGCCTGCGAGACGATTCCGCGTTCGGTGTTGGCTGTGAGGAGTTCCTTTTGCTGGAAGTAGGGATGGACCTCGATCTGGTTCACCGCTGGCACAATCGATGAGGCGTCGGCCAGCCGGGCGAGATGATCGGGCATGAAGTTGCTGACCCCGATGGCCCGGACCTTGCCGTCGGCCAGGAGGGTCTCGAGTGCGCGGTACGCATCGATCGTCAGCTGGAACTCACCGGGCAACGCTTGGTGCAGGATCAGAAGGTCTATCTGCTCCACGCCCAGCTTTCCGGCGCTCTTGTCGAACGAGTGGATGGTCTCGTCGTAGCCGTAGTCGCTGATCCAGATTTTGGTCTCGATGAAGACGTCCGACCGGTCGATTCCGGATCGCGCGATCGCTTCGCCCACACCCCGTTCGTTCCCGTAGGCCGCGGCGGTGTCGATGTGGCGATAGCCGACCCGCAATGCTGTGTCGACGGCAGTAGACGTCTCCTCCGGTGGTGTTTGGAAAACGCCGTATCCCAGTGCTGGGATACGAATGCCGTTGTTCAGTGTCAATTCGGGAATGCTCATACATTCACCGTAAGCACGGTGGCAGCTGGGCGGGAGGGTCTGCAATGCCAGGTACTGGTGGTACCCCTCACCGAATCCCCGCCCTCTGCAGCCAGGACGTCACATCGTCCTGTGCGTCGCGCACTTCTTCACCCTGTACCGCGAGACCCTCTCCGATGGTGGCGCCGGGGCAACTCTGTCGATAAACGTCGGGCACACCACTCAGACCACTGACAGCATGAGTGGTTACCGGATAGAGCATCTTCCCATCGAAGTTCAATCGCTCGGTGAACGTCCACATCACCATCGGGGCCGAACTGTTCCAGACCGGGCAGGCAAGGATGATGGTGTCGTAATCGTCCAACGACTCGATCGGGCCGACGAGCGCGGGGCGCACATTTCCGCGCTGCTCGACTCGATTGCGTTCCACGGTCGGTTCGTAGTCGAACGGGTAGGGCTCAGATGGCTCGATCCGATGGACGTCGCATTCGATGCGTTCGGTGATCATGCCCACCAACACCTCGGTGTTGCCGACATCGAGCACGGTGCGATCACCGTAGTAGTAGTTCTCTCCCGGCCGAGAGAAGAACGCAACCAGTATGCGGCTGCCACTGCCTTGCCGCGGTGTGACGGCCGAGGTGGGCTGCGAGTCGGTCTCCTGCGGCTCAGTATCGGGCGCCTCGATTTCCGTGTTCGAACATCCCGCCAAGGCGGAGGTCACTCCGGTGGCTCCGAGGGCCAAGGCGCCGCGAAGTACCCATCGTCTCGATGCCACTCGGGGCACCTGCCGCATCATCGCGCGGCCACCGGTACGGCGCCGCGTGTCGCGCGCTCTGCGGGAACGATGACGGCGAGAACCACGATCAGGGCAAGAACGAGAATGACACTCCCGCCGGTCAACGCGGCGCTAGCGCGCTCGGCTGCAGCCTCTGCACCGAAGCTCTCGGCACCGGCATTCGCTGAGACAGCCACCAGAATTCCCAACCCGAGAGCCATACCGAGTTGGTGGGCAGTGTTCAGTAATCCCGACGCCGCGCCCGCGTCTGAGGGTTCGACATCTGCGATACCAGCGTTGGTGAGCGGCCCAAAGGCAAACCCTTGGCCTGCACCGATCAGCATCATCGGGAGCGCAACAGCGGTGAGGTAGCTGTCTCCGATGCCGATGGCACTGAGCCACACCATGCCGACCAGTGCAATGACGACGCCGGTCGTCAACAGGACCGCGTTGGACAACCGTGCGTTCAACCTCGGGATAGCCATCGCGACAATGAAATTGACGACAGTCATCGGCAGAAATCCAAGACCGGCTTCGAACGGGGTGAACCCGAGAACATCCTGCATGTATTGCGTGGTGAAGAAAAAGAATCCAATCATCGCGCCCAAGAACAAGAGGCGAGTTCCGTAGGCTCCACTGCGAATCCGGCTGGCGAAGAGTCTCAGTGGCATGATCGGCTGTTCCACACGCGACTCGTTGAGAACCAACCCTGCCAACAAACCAAACCCGAGCAACAGCGAGACGATTACTCGCGTGCTACCCCAACCGGTTTCACCCGACTCGATGATGCCGAACACCAGAGCACCGACACCGAAAGTCGCTGCGAGGGCGCCGACGACGTCGAAACGTCCTTTCTGTCCATGCGTGTGGTCCAGCACCGAGCGTGCAGCAATGATCATCGCGATCGCAATGGGGACATTGACCAGGAACCCGGCTCGCCAAGACACCCACTCGGTGAGTGCGCCACCGACCAACAGACCGAGGCTCGCACCGACACCGGCAGAGGCTGCGTACCAGGCCACCGCACGCTTGCGCGCTTCTCCCTCGAAGTACGTGGTGATCAGAGCCAGCGACGTCGGTGCGACAATGGCAGCCCCGATTCCCTGAACTGCGCGGCCCGCGATCATCCACGGCCCCGATGGCGCAAGACCGATGAGCAGCGACGCCGACCCGAAGATCGTCAGACCGACGATGAAGAGCCGGCGACGTCCGACGATGTCACCCACTCGGGCCGCGAGCAAAAGTAGACCACCGAAGACCAGCGTGTACGCGTCCTGCACCCAGGACAGAGCCGTGGGCGACAGATCGAGACCCGCCCTGATGCTGGGTAATCCGGTAAAGATCACGGAGTTGTCCATCAATACCATGAAGTAACTGATCAACACGATCGCCAAGATTGCAACCGGCTTCGTGGTTGCCGGACGTGCGGTGGTTGTTGTCATGACCCCTCGAACCTTCGAATCGAATGTATGAACACAGTCGACCTCGATCCCTCGGTCCCGGGGAGTCACTGTCGTTCCAGGTACTGTCAGTGCCTCCCCCGATCACGTATGCGCTCCTATCGTGGAGCTATGAGCAGCAGCGACCTTCGCGCGGAAATCCGCGACTTTCTCAGCTCCAGACGAGCGCGTATCACCCCTGAGGAAGCCGGTTTGCCCGCGTACGGCGGGAACAGGCGCGTCAAGGGACTTCGTCGCGAGGAAGTCGCCATGCTCGCGGGTGTTTCCGTCGACTATTACATCCGGATGGAGCGTGGCAGCCTCACCGGCGCCTCGGACAGCGTTCTCGACTCCCTGGCCGGTGCACTCAAACTCGACGATGCCGAACGCGATCACCTCTTCGCGCTAGCGCACCGCTCGCACGCCACGTCCACCCGACGCAAGAAGTCGACGACGACGACCGTGCGCCCAGTCCTGCTGCAAGTGCTCGAGGCGGTCGCCGACGCGCCTGCATGGATCCGCAACGGACGTCACGACATACTGGCCATGAACCCGCTGGCGCGAGCCTTGTACTCCCCTGTTCTGTCCGACCCCAGGCGACCGGCCAACACGACACGGTTCGTCTACCTCGAACCCGAAGCGGCCCAGGAGTTCTTCGTCGACTACGACCAGATCACCCGAGACGCGGCAGCAATGCTGCGCCTGGAAGCCGGCAAGAACCCACACGACAAAGCCCTCATCGAACTCGTCGGCGAACTATCGACGCAGAGCGAGCTGTTTCGTAAGCACTGGGCTTCACAAGACGTCCGCTTCCACCGCAGTGGACGTAAACGCCTGCGGCATCCTGTCGTTGGGCAACTCGACCTCGACTTCGAAGCGATGGAACTGCCGTCCGAGCCAGGTTTGCAACTGAACATCTACACCGCCGCTGCCGGAACGCCCACAGCGGACGCAATCAAGATGCTCGCCTCGTGGGCGGCAAGTCAAGAGATACTTCCGTCCGAGCAAGAACCCGCGAGCGAGCCCCGCTGACGGTCTCCGACCGGAAGATATGCGCACAACACAATGGGAAAGCAACAACGTGACAACTCGATGTGAACAACAGGAAAACGAGGAACCCAGCTTGATGTCGAAGGTCAAGACTCGCTTCGGCCGTTTCACCGACCGGGAGGATCTCAACGCCCGTGCGCTGGGCACTTTGAACGACGACATCGTGCCGTGATCACTCCAGCCCGACTGACATCTGAGAGGACGGTGCACTCAGCGTGCCTCCGAAGGAAACAGCCCGCAATTACCTCGACCTACTGTTTCCGAATGCAACGTCGACACTCGCGGCGACCGACCCAGAACTCGTCGAATACTTCGAGACCTTCGCCTTCGGCGACGTCATTGCAGAGACCGACCTCGATGAACACATTCGACTGATGGTGCAGCTTGCCGCGATAATCGCCTGCGGCGGGCTGACCGAATACCGCGTGATGCTCGGCGGCGCACTGACCATCGGTGTCAGCCCGGTCGAAGCCAAGGAAATCGTCTACCAGGCTGTCCCCTACATCGGTATTGCCAAATCTATGGACTTCGTCCACGCGACCAACGACGTCTTGACC
Source organism: Rhodococcus sp. 06-156-4 (assembly GCF_002259345.1). Taxonomy (NCBI): domain Bacteria; kingdom Bacillati; phylum Actinomycetota; class Actinomycetes; order Mycobacteriales; family Nocardiaceae; genus Rhodococcus; species Rhodococcus sp. 06-156-4. The sequence goes on from NZ_NPGB01000015.1 coordinate 238,830, forward strand.
GAACGTGGGGTCGAACTGCCTCTGCCGGGCCAGTCCACCACCACACCGCAGACGCGCGCCCTCGACGGACTCGCAATTCAGAAACGCATCGTCGGCGATTCAGCGGTCGACAGAATGTACGAGTCCGCACCGCAGGACGAGCAGCACATCCAGCGATTCCTCTCGGCCAACTGCTTCGGAGACCACTACACGCGCACAGGACTGGATGTCCCGATCCGGGAACTACTCACCCTTTCGATGCTCTCGGCCCTCGGCGGGTGCGATCCGCAGGTGAGGGGTCACGTAGCAGCCAATATCAACGTCGGAAACGAAAGAGAGCTCCTGATCTCCGTCGTGACATCACTGCTCCCCTTCATCGGATATCCCCGCACCCTCAACGCTCTCCGAGCAGTCGACGAGGTCACGCTCCGAAGCTGATGGGAACCTCGACTCGTCGGAAGCCGGCCACTGGTCGCACGCCCCCGACCTGCAAATGAACGACGGATTGGACACGTGCGATGAGTTCTACCGACAGCATGATCGCACTGATCGGCGGGGGAGGCACGGAACTGACGCAGCATCGAATACCGTTGCCTACCATCGGTTCCACCGAGGTGCTGGTGCGCGTGCGCGCAGTAGCACTCAACAACGCTGATCCCGAAATGGCGGCCGATGCGCTGTCGGACGAATACGTAGCTGGGTTCGAATTCGCCGGCGACATAGTCGAATTGGGTGACGGTGTGTCCGGACTGGAGGCCGGTAGACGCGTCATGGGGTCGACTCCGCACAGCTTTGCGCAGTACGTGACGTGCGACTACCGGCATCTGCTGCCCATGCCCGACTCGATCGATTACGTCGACGCAGCACCCCTTACAACCGGTCTACTGACCGAGTACGGTGCGCTACGACGCGGCGGATTCTCGGCGGGCGACACTGTGACGATCACGGGTGCAACCTCAGCCATCGGGCTCATCGGCATCCGGATAGCAAGGGCTCTGGGCGCGGGGCTCGTGATAGCGACAAGCCGTACTTCGAATCGGTCCACGTCTCTTCACGATGCGGGTGCGGACGTAGTCGTGGCTACTTCGGAACAGGACCTGACGTCAGCACTGCTCGTCGCGACCGAGGGCAAGGGGGTCGACATAGTGCTCGATCACGTCGGAGGTTCGATGTTCGGTGCTGCCCTCCCCGGAATCCGTAAGGGCGGATCGATAGTCAACATCGGTCGTCTCGGTGGCACCCGCACTACAATTGACCTCGACGCACTGTCGTATCGCCTGTTGAGTGCATACGGCGTGTCGTTCGGTTTCGGTGACCCCGACCAGATCGGTGACATCCTGAAAGGCGTCGCCTCGGATCTGTTACCAGCGATCGCGGACGGACGTGTGCGCGCAACCATCGATTCAGTTCACACATTCGATTCTGCGTCGCACGCCTTTGCTCTCGTCGGCCAAGGCCGATCACACGGCAAAGTGGTAATGACTGTCGAATAGCCTCACTCGAGCACTTCAGGCTGCACCAACCTCAGAGCTTCACGGTCGAGGCGGGCCTGGATCGTCACTAGGGTCGTGTCTCCGATGATGCGTGCGTCTCTGAGCTCCAAGATCGCGGCCTGTTTGGGCGCGATCATTGCCAGCCTCAATTGGGTCATTTCGCGGTGCCTTCGCGCCGAACCGGTGTAGTCCTCACTATCGGGGTCGAATGAGAGGAGTGCGCGGTGTTCCTCGTACTCGGTTTGGAGCCTGGCCGTGACCGCCTCGTCTACACCCAGGGATCGAGCCACGTCTGGTAGAGCGCGCACGGCCTCCTCGACCATCCGATGTTCGGCCAATTCGAGCTCGTCGTCCCTCGTGGTGTCCGATGGAAGGTCAGCCCACCGCAAAACGGGAGGCAGCAGCACCCCCTGCACCACGAGCGTGAGCAGAACGACGCCGGCAGCGACGAAGATGACCTGGTCACGTCCGGGAAACGCCTCGCCCGTCGAGAACGTCACCGGTACAGCGAGTGCTACCGCCAACGACACGGCTCCTCGAAAACCTGCAACGGTGCTGACAACTCTGGCTCTGTTCGGCATCCGTCGTGCGTATTGCGACGACCGTCGGTCGATGAGACGAATCAACGCAACGACGGCGACTTGGAACACGAATCTGATGATCAGCAAGCCGATCCATGCAGCGAGCGTCAGTGCGATCAGCGGTCCAATTTCCGATACAGCAACTGCCCGCACGGCCGATTGCGCCTCGATGCCGATCAGCGCGAACAGCGCTCCGTTGAGAAGTGATGTGGCCAACGTCCAGAACCCGAACGTCTGTTGACGCGACCGAGGCGTACTCACCCGAGGACCGGACTGGGTGATGAACAAGCCTGCCACCACGACCGCTATGACGCCCGACGCATGAACCAGCTCGGCGAGTAGAAACGCGGCGAACGGCAGAACCACCAGCACGGTACTGATGACGAGGGGGTCCGACAGTCGGCGCAGCACGTAAGTACCGAGCCACGCCGAAACCAGGCCTATGACCGCACCGCCTACGTAGGAAACGACGAGCAGCCAGGCGATCGATGAGGCGCTGTACTCGATGCCCCCGACCGCCACGCCCACCGCGATGGTGAACAGGACCAAAGCCGTACCGTCGTTGATCAGGCTTTCTGCGCGTAGCAGCGTCATGTTGCGATGCGGCAGTGACTTCGCCATCGATGAGACGGCTGTTGCGTCGGTTGGCGCAAGCGCGGCACCCAAGATCAGTGCGGCCCCCCAGGTCATTCCGAGAGCAGTTCCGAGTCCTGCTATTCCCAACGCGGTCACGACCACGAGAACCGTGCTGAGTAGCAGAATGCCACGCAGGTCGCGTCGTATCTCCCGCAGAGAAGTGGTCAAGCTCTCCCAGAACAGCAGTGCGGGCAGGAACAACACCAGCACCGCTTCGGAGGGCAGATGGATCTCACGTACCTGCGGGACGAAGCCCACGAGGACGCCGGAAATCAGCAGAACCAGAGGAACCGGTACACGCAGTCGCGGTGCCACCACCGACGCCATGATTATCAGTACACCGACCAACACGATAGTTTCGAGCGACTCCATGTACGTATCTCATCTCTCAGGTGGTGGCACCAACGAATCAAAACGATCAGCGACGACGCGCCTCGACTGTCAGTTCCGTTGCGCCGTAACTATTGTCATCGGGGTTGACGGTAACGCCCGGGGCCACCAATTCATCGATTCTGTCCAATACCTCGGTCGACAGCGTGACCTCGGCTGCGGGCAACTGGGACACGAGCTGTTCCATCGTGCGCGGACCGATGATCGCCGACGTGACACCAGGGTGGTTGATCACGAACGCGATCGCGAGTTCGATTACGCTGATTCCTGCCTCCTCAGCCACAGTGGCGAGCGCGTCGACGATGTCGAGCTTCTGCTGGTTGGCCGCGCTCGACATATCGAAGCGAGGACTCGGTCGAGCCGCCGAGGTTGGCACCGGTGGTGCATCCTTGCGCCACTTGCCGGACAGCCATCCGCCGGCAAGCGGGCTGTAGGTCAGCGTTCCCATTCCGTGGCGAAGTGTGGTCGGCAGGACGTCTTGTTCGATGCCGCGCACCAGGATCGAGTACGGAGGCTGCTCGGTGACGAATCGTGCGAGATTGGCTTCACGAGAAGCGAATTGGGCTTCGACGATCTGGCTCGGCGCATACGACGACGAGCCGATGTAGCGAATCTTTCCCTGGCGCACCAGATCAGTGAGAGCGCCGAGTGTTTCTTCCACGTCCATCACTGCACTGGGACGGTGGACCTGATATAGGTCGATGTAGTCCGTTCCGAGTCGCCGAAGCGAGTTTTCGACTTCCTGGACAATCCATTTTCGTGATCCTCCACTGCGGTTCGGGCCCTTGCCCATCGGCATGAAGAATTTCGTCGCGAGCACGACGTCGTCGCGCCGGCCTTTCAGAGCCTTCCCGACGATCTCCTCGGATCCGCCGTCGGAGTACACATCTGCCGAATCGACGAAGTTGATGCCTGCGTCCAGCGCGTGATGGATGACTCGTATCGAATCGTCCACATCCTTGTTTCCCCACTCACCGAACATCATCGTGCCGAGGCACAGAGGGCTTACTTCCACACCCGTCCGGCCCAAGAGGCGGTAGTCCATAGTTGTCTCCGTTCTGTTCAGGCATTGACGGAATCGAGGCTAGGGGCGATCCGCCGCGGAAGGGAGGACCTGTCGGTACCCCGGACACATCGGGTATCGAACACTGTCTTCCCGGTGCCCAAGGGGGTACTGCTATTACCTGGATGAGCAGTCACTCCCAGAAGCGCCGATAAGAACGTTGAATGGATTCTGCTCGGCACGCGGTAAGTGACTGTTCGATTCAAGCCGCGCCGAAACACTCTTTTCGAAAGGCAACCACCGCTATGCGAGCTACGTTCATGTACGGCGCAGGAGACGTCCGTGTCGAAAACGTGCCAGACCCGATACTCCAGTCGACCACCGACGCGCTCGTTCGCGTAGTTCGTGCATGCGTCTGCGGGTCGGACCTACACCCGTACCACAACATGGCAGCTACGCCCGAGGGAACACCGATGGGTCACGAATTCATCGGTGTAGTCGAGGACATCGGCAAGGACGTCGGCACGCTCGCGAGGGGTGACTTCGTCATCGCACCCTTCGCGTGGTCGGACGGCACGTGCCAGTTCTGCCGCGAAGGCCTACAAACGTCATGCGAGCACGGTGGATTCTGGGCAGCCGGCGGCATCGGCGGCGGCCAGGCCGAGGCAGTTCGCGTTCCCTTCGCCGACGGCACACTCGTCAAGGCTCCGGCGGGTGAGGATTCCGCTCTTCTCGCCTCACTACTGACCCTGTCCGACGTCTTCGGCACCGGCTACCACGCCGCCGTCAAGGCGAAGGTGAATGCAGACACCACCGTGACCGTCGTCGGGGACGGCGCAGTTGGCTTGTCCGCGGTACTTTCTGCCAAGCGCCTCGGTGCACAGCAGATCATTCTCATGGGACGCCACAAGGCACGGACCGATCTCGGCATCGAGTTCGGCGCAACAGACGTCGTCGCCGAGCGCGGCGACGAGGGCATCGCCAAAGTCCTCGAGCTCACCGGCGGCAATGGCACGCACACAGTCCTCGAGGCCGTGGGCCACATGCCAGCGTACGAGCAGGCTGTGCGTGTCGTCCGCCCAGGCGGTGTCATCAGCCGCGTGGGCGTGCCCCAGTACGAGGAGGCAGGTGTCGGATTCGGCAGCCTGTTCGGGCCTAACATCACGTTGACCGGTGGACCGGCACCCGTGCGCGCCTACATCGAAGAGCTCCTCCCCGACGTCCTAGACGGCAAGATCGAGCCCGGTAAGGTCTTCGACCGGACCGTGTCACTCGATGATACGGCCGAGGGGTACCGGGCGATGGACAGCCGCGAAGCACTCAAGGTGCTCCTCCGACCGTGACCGACTCGATGTCTACGAATCAGCCCTACCGCCGGTGGCGGGATCCATGAAGAATCCCGACCCTCGCTCCGGACGCGATGACGAACCGGAACCAGGGCCCGGACGCGCGACGGCCCTACTGTTCACGGCAGTGATCGTGCTGTTGATTATTCTGACTTACCTTGATTCACAGGGGATCTGAGAGGTGTAGACACAATGACCGAATGGAATTCCGCCGAACTGGACGCCGTCGGACGAGCGGGCGAATTGCGTATCGCCGGCCGCCGAAAAGACGGCACGCTGCGCAAGCTCACCATCATCTGGGCAGTACGCGTGAAGGATGCGCTCTACGTCCGATCGGTGAACGGCCCGGAAGCGGCATGGTTCCGCGGGACGCGGACTGCGGGTGAAGGAAGGATCGAAGCGGGCGGCGTCATCAAGGACGTGACGTTCACGCGCGACGATTCAGCGGACAAAGAAGTAGACGCCGCTTACCGGCACAAGTACGGCTCCGGTTCAGCGGTAGAACGCATCACGAGTGACCTGGCCACACATACGACGCTTCGCGTCGACCCGAAGTAACAGTGTGAGACCACTCCGACCTGCCGAGCGCATATCGCCCGAAAACCGGGACGGTACACCGATCATCTCGGCGCACACCCATGCACGCCTGGCTCTCTTCGGTGCCGCTGGCGCCAAAACGTTGTCGAGCGACACTCCGGGCAGCTATGTGGTCACCGAGACCGACGCACTCACCGAGCGGCCGGACCTGATCGACGCGCTGCAACGCGACACCGGCATCACCGTTCTTCCCGTCTCACCGTCTCTCTGAGTGCGGTCGGCCGGGTTTGAGGAGGCGTGAACGAGCTCGGCCGCCGGTCATTCATTCAAACGGTATACAGGCGGTGTGTCGGAGTCATTCGAACAGACGACAGTCTCCGTGAAGCGCACGCTGCGTGAGCGACGGTTACCGCACCGTCAAGATTTCTTGACGGCTGCGCCGGCTGGGGCACGACCTGGTGGATGCGCGCGAACGCTAGTTCGACGGCGGAGTGTTGTCGACGAAACCGTGCGGTCCCTGGTCAGCCTTCGCTAGCTGACTTGAGGTGAGGTCGCTTCCGGTTATGTCCGCCTTCTCGATCTGGGCCCTAGTCAGATCAGCCCCCGCGAGTGACGACTTTCGCAGATCGATGTCTCGCATGTCTGCGTCGACCAAGACGGCTTGTCGAAGGTCGAGGTTGGCCCACAACGATTTAGTCAGATCTGCGCCGTGCAGATCAAGAATCAAGCCCAGCCCCTTCCATGTTCCGTGTTGTTCGTTGAGTCGAACGGCCAACTGGCTGATTATTGCGTCGTTGACCTGCGATTCGTTCTCGTGGGACGGACCGCGGACGATCCCACATGCAGGGATGTGTGCTTTGCGCCGGAGTTGAGCGCACAGGAGATCAGCAATCGTTTCCACCTCGTTCTTAAGGGCTTGTTCCTCATCCCCTAATCCACGTCGGTATCGGACCCAGTCGTCGCCAACGCCGCAGAGCGCATACACACCGGCCTGACGAATACCGACGAGATCCCGCTCTTTTGTGCCGAAGGCTTCCGCGGCTTTGTGAAAGCGCTCCCAAAGTGCTGCTTCGCGTTTGTGGTTGGCTTCTTCGGTTTCTCGATCGTGCCTGTCTTTAGCCTGGTGGTAGTAGTTCAGGGCAGCACCGAGCGACGCCAGTGCTGCTACGAGTACAGCACCCGCTGGGGTGTACACGCCGGAGAAGCGTTCAGCGAACCACTCTTTCGCTGACCCAACCCATATCAAAGCGACCAGCGCGCCCAGGGCGAGGATGACTGCGAGTAATGAAGTCCAAAACCAGAAGGACTTCCACTTGGACGGATAGGATCTTGAGTTGGCCACTTAGCTATTATTCCAAGCGATAACACCCCCTCGCGCGGGTGGCTTGCGTTTGGACTGTTACGTGGTCCGGCCCCAGCCGACGTGGAGGTGCCTATCAAGTTTACAAGGGGTGACTTCGCAACGTTCCTGCCCAGGACGATCGAGTTACGGCATTGGCCCGGTCAGTTTGATCATTCGAAGTGATAACCGAACAGTCCGCCGTGTTCGTAGGCATCAGTGTGACGGGGGGGCGATCACGTCGTCGGCCAGTGCGGTGTCGTACTGCTGGGCTTTTGATAGGTCGTCGCTGTTCATCGTGACGATGTATTGCATGTCTTCTTCGCCTGCGACCTGCGCGCAGTCTGTTGTAGAAGCGACTACGAACGCCGCCTATCTCCTCAGTCTGGACTGGCGGCTGGCCGCTGGCTATCAGCAACTCGCAAGCCGTGAGTCTCTCCGACGAAAGCTTAAAGCCGCGACGAAAGACCCGGCGTTCGGACTCGTGATCGGAACTGTCTCGGAATTAAGAGGTCAACTAGCCGCGACCACCGTCCGCGTGAGGAGCCTTGAAGAACAGGTTGCTTCATTCCGCGTCGTGGCTGAGTACGAACTATTGCAGGCACGTGCCGACGAGATCGACGCGCATATGCCGCTGTACGTCTGTGTGGTTTGTGCGCTAAAGCCCAATATCGTTAACGGCGTCTCCGAGGAGTGGGGCGTGTTCGCGGCAGTACACCTCGACGGAGTCGAGGCTGGCGTGTCCGGTCTGTCGGGCGATGGCGGGTCCGTTGGCGCCGTTGCGGGTGCTTTGGGTGACGAACCGGCGCGGAGCGAGTGCCCACCGAGTTTTGCGAGGGCGGTGGGGGCGTAGTCGGCGTGTTCGGCGTGGCGGCGGATGGTCTGATGAATCGCAGACCCGGATAGTGCGGTGTTGCCAAGATTGCCGTTCGTCGCGACTGTCCGCAGTAGCGGTGCGCGGGCGGCGGTGCGGGGCACTCCCCCACGGCACACATGCGCGTCGAACGGTTCCTTGTTGCGGAGGAGTCGGATGACCGAGGGCCTGTCACCGGCATCGAACGCGGCGACGACCTGTGCCCAGCGGACGTACGCGCAGGGTGGGCAGGTCTCGTGGGACTCTGTGTACGGTAACGCTTTGACCTCTCCCCTGCCTTCTTGGTCGGTCTTCGATTTCGTAGCCGGATGTGGAGGCCGTCGTGCCCGTGCACGGTGACGTCTCCGCACACCAGGTCGGATAGTTCGCTGCGTCGAAATGCGCCGGCGAACCCGAGCAGCAGGATCGCAGAATCTCGACGTTTGAGCACCTCGTCGGCCCAGCCCTGGCACCGTTCCCGAGCCGTCGCGACAAGAATCTTGATGTCGTTGACCAGCAATGGGTCTCGAGGTGCGCGGGGGCGGTCCCCCGTTGAGGCATACTCCCGCCGGATCCCCGACAGCGTGGCGGTGACCAGTTCGTGTGCGGATGGAGACAGATGCCCCGTGGTGCGGTGCCGATTGTTGATCGCCGCGATCCAGGTGCCGAAAGTGGCGACAGCGTAGGCCCGCTCGCCCGTTTCGGTGCGGGTGTCGGCGGCGTCGACGAGGTGGGCGGCGACAGATACCGGGTGCGCAGGCTACGCGACGTGCACTTCCCGCTCGCACCAACCGGCGAAGCGTCGCCATCCGGCGGCGTAGGTGCGGCGAGTGCCGTCGGAGCGGGAGGCTTCGACGGCTTTCGCGATCCGTTTCGCCACGGCCGGTGGGATCTCAGGCTCCACGGCGGTTGACGCAAGCATGGCTGTGCGGTCCGAAGTGCTCACCTCATGTGATCGGCCCGGCCGGAAGTCCATGCGGGCAGCCTGGCGCAGGTCACCGACAGTCTGCCTAGCAAGAACTGTGCTGAACTAGCGTTTTCCCAGAGACGGTGCGGAAAATGCAACTTACCGGTGCAACGTCCGATTGCCTCTTCAGGGCACTTCTGCAGACAATACAAGCGACACCCTTCCGCATCGGACCTCGCCTCTGTCTGACGACGGTTCGGTACCGCGGACGGCATAGTTGCGGTTGTTTGGGCAAACCGCAACTACGTGATACTCACTTCACTGCGTGCCGAGCTTGCTGGCCGCACAGTCAGCAGACCACCGATGAACGACGAGGTGTAGACCGAGACCGGTGTCATTTGTATGGTGTACTCCGGGAGGGGGACCCAGTGAATGAATCTGCAACCAGAGTAATGCGCGCTCGCCGGGATTTCGAGCGTTTGGTGCCCAGGCCGTGGAACCGGGAGACTTTCCTGGCGAACCTTGGTGAACACCGCGGACGGCCTGTGTCATTGATGGCGGTCGAGACGGCACAGCGAGGCACACCATGCGGACTGTGGCTTGCCTACGCCGATCACGACGAGATCGTCTATGACAGTGATACATCCGATTACCATGTCGACCACACGATTCTTCACGAGGTCGGCCACATGGTTCTCGATCATAGGTGTGAGGACCGCGAGTCAGGACTCGTCACAATCCAGCGACTACTTCCCGACATCGACACTGCCAGAATCGAAAAGGTTTTGGGCCGGTCTCATTTCGACGACCAGCAGGAGAGCGAAGCAGAGATGTTCGCAGACCTCCTGATGGCGGGAAGCTACTCCCCCTATCGACGCTCGGCGCCCATGACTTCCTTGTGGGGCAGTCGCGCGTGACGTCGTCGGTTATTCCTGCAATCGCGTGGCCGACCATCGTTATTGCATATGTAGTAGTAGGGATTCGCTTGACCTGGTTCGACGCGAGCGCTGGCGAGCGGCGTATAACGGCGGTTCTTGCTCTGGCGGCGACCGGATGTGTGTTCCGGGAAAGCGTTGTGCAGGAGACGTTGGCATCCATCTCGCCCGAGTATCTGTCAGTCGGGCTCACCAGGCAGCTGAGCACGACCGTCATTGTGCTTGCGATGGCGCCGTTCTTCATGGTCGTTTTGTCCTGGACCCTGCAGGACCGCGAACCATCGTGGTTGAGCTCCGCGGTCTACGCGACCGCGGCGAGCTTCGTTCCGTTGATGCTCCTGGTCGGGGCCGGCGCCCGGAAGTCGGGTCAGTACATAGACAAAGCTGAGGGATGGAGAACTATCGCGTACTTCGCGATGTTCGCTATATGGGTTGGTGGAATGGCGTTCGTTCTATTGAAAGCTTGTGTGTCCGAACTTCACCGGGGCGCCCTCGCGCCCCGACACGTTCTGTCCTACCTCGTGATCGGGGCGATTGGACTCTGGGCTGCCGAGGAAGCCACCTCAATCATGACGAGTGCACTGTTCGCCTCGCAGGGAGTTGAAAAGGAGTTCGTTCAACTTCGGTTCGCGATGAACGAGAACAATTTTGTCCTGATGGTCGGACTCGGTGCTGTATGTGCTGCGCTCCCTGCATGTTCCGTTGTTCTTGAGCGCTTCGGCATCGACCGAACGACACGCGACGTCAGAGCACTCCAAGAACTCTGGTTCGATCTCACCAGCTCCTGCCCAGAAGTGCGTTACGTCCCCGATCAAGACCAGGAGTCAGTTTCCGCAGGTCGTCGGCTCCATCGCATGACGATTGAGATCCGGGATTCGATATTGATACTCAAGCACTTCACGTCCATTCAGCCTTCCGTCGACGACACAGCACTTCAGACTGCGATTGCGCTCCGAGATGCTGCTGCCTCGAAGTCTGCAAACAACGCTCCTGGACTTCCGTCCGCGGCCGTGAGACTCACGCCGGCGTCGGGTAGCGAAACAAGAGCACTCAAAGCTATTGCTTCACAGTGGAAAAGAGCAGCGAGTCATTTCCATACCTATTCCGTGACCGAACCTGAGATCAATCCTGCGAGCAGAGTGAAGGGTCCAGCATGACGACGACTCCGGTCGACCGAATTCTCAGTTCCGATCGTGTTCTCCCGCACCCACCCCACCGTCTACCGTTACTCGGAGACGTTCTCGATCTCCACGTGACAGATTCCAGCCAATGGGGCATGCGCGGAGCGCAGCTGTACGGACCGATCTACGAGCGCCGCATCCTGGGTGCGAGAGTGACATATGTATCCGGTCCAGAGCTCGTCGAGGAGATAAACGACGATACGAAGTGGTCGAAGTTCCTCGGCGTCCCGATTCGCAACCTACGGTCGATTGCGAACGACGGACTGTTCACAGCCCACAACTCCGAGCCGAACTGGGCCAAAGCACACGCCATCCTTGGGCAGGCTTTCACCCAGAAATCCATGCGCCAGTACCACGATGTGATGGGTGACGTCGTGAACCAGTTAGTTGATTCGTGGTCTGCGCGCGGATCAGAGACGTGGCTGGATGTTCCGAACGACATGAACAAGACCACTCTGGAAATCATCGGACGCACCGGATTCGGCTATGACTTCGAGTCGTTCACCCGTCCGTACCCTCATCCGTTCGTCGAACAGATGTCGCGTTCCCTCACCTATGTCAACCGCTCGGCCTACTCTCATCCACTGATCGAACGGACATGGTTCCGCAAGGAGCAGGCCCAACACGCTCGGGACGTAGCGTCGATTCGTGAACTTGTCGACGACGTCGTAGCCAAGCGAATCTCGGATGGCGAACGCCCATTCGAGAGTGACTTGCTGGATCGCATGCTGAACACGCCAGACCCGGACACAGGCGATCGCCTCAGTGCCGAAAACATTCGGAATCAGATCATCACGTTCTTGGTGGCGGGCCATGAGACGTCAGCTGGGGCGCTTGCGTTCGCTCTCCACTTCTTGGCCACCAACCCGGAAATCGCCACCCGCGCTCGCGCGGAGGTGGATACGATATGGCCAGGCGACGTCGATCAGATCTCGTTCGAGCAAGTTTCCAAGTTCAGATACCTCCGTCGAGTTCTGGACGAGACGCTCCGACTGTGGCCGGTAGCACCTGGCTACTTCCGAAAAGCAAACGCGGACACCTTGCTTGGCGGTCAGTACCCTTTCGAGAAGGGAGAATGGGTGTTCGTGGTTCTACTCCAGCTACATCGAGATTCCGAGTGGGGCGCCGACCCCGAGAAGTTCGACCCCGACCGCTTCCTACCCGAGAAGATCCGTGCTCGCCGTCCCGACCTCTACAAGCCGTTCGGGTCTGGGATGCGAGCGTGCATCGGCCGACAGTTCGCACAGCATGAGATTTTGTTGACCTTGGCCGCCCTGCTCCGGAACTTCGAACTCGAGGCTGACCCCTCCTACGAGCTACGCGTCAAAGAGATGATCACCCTCAAGCCGGACGGCCTTCGGCTACGTGCCCACATTCGCTGACGTGCGCGCAACGCACCCCCGACGGCTACTCCGCACAATCTCCGATATCGAGCGGAGGTCAGACGGTGCAGCCCCTCCGCGCAAGTAGATCCCCTTCAAACCGGAACCTGCCAACTCACACAGAAACACCAGCTGCTCATGAAGTCCGGCGCCGCTCTGCGATGTCAAGTACCGAGCATCGACCGTAAAATGATCTGCAAGAAGCGATAACTCGACATGGGAGACCGCGGTGAGGTCTCCATGTCGAATGGCTGCGAGCGCTTCTGGAGTGAGCTGGCCGCCCGAACCTGCGACTGCGGCTGCTACCTCCGCGTTCGACTGCTCCGCTCCGTTCTCCGCTCTCCACAACCGGAAGAGCGTGTTGACTCGCTCGGCCAACGACACCGGTAGTTCGACACTCTCTGTCAATTTACTGCCCTCCCCTGTTTTCATGACTTGCCTGGAGTCGCCGGGTAAAACGCTCGTCGGTCGCCGTGTCGATTCCGCTCGTTCTGCCCGCCAGCCACCTGCGATATTGCCGCTCCTCGAATTCGTCCGGATCGACGGCATTGTTTGGTTCGTCGAGTAGATGCGAGAACGCCGCGAAGATCGGTGACAACGTGCCGTGCTCGCGCCGGTTAGCTTCGAACAACTGGGTCACATACGTCCCGTAGACGGGATGAAGCGCGCTACTCAGATCGTCCGCGATAGACCGGAGGTCGGTGTCCTCGGCCCGCTGTTCAGCGTGCTCGGCTAGTCGCGTCGATACGCTGATCAGGTCCGTGACCGTTGCGATATCGAGCGCGATACGGTCCACATCCGGGAAAGCCACCTGGCCTGCGGTAGCTGGTGCATCGCTGCTGCGGGGACTACCGCCGCTCAGCAGTCGTGCTGCGCTGCCAGCAGTCCACGCGAGACCGGAGTCGAGTTTGGCCAGTGTTGCCGGCGACGGATCGGTGATCTCGGCGCGCTCGATCCGGGTCAACGTTGGCTCCGATGGGCCTCCACGGTCACGTACCTGAACCCGACTCAGCCCCAACTGCTGACGCCGTTCGCGAACTGCCTGCGCGAAACGACGGTGGTCTTGCATGGACGGATCGTAAGCAAAACCAAACATAGTGACAACAAGAACACATTTTTATGCTGTATTTACGTCTTGTTTTTGTTATATTTTGGTTTGCATGCCACATTGGCTCAACCTTCGGGGGAAGGAACGCATTGGTCACAGATATGAAGCCGATCACGGGGACCGGGACCGTTCCCAGGACTGCACATCGCCACCCGGAGGCGGAACGATGACGGGTGCATCCGAGCATCACCACGGAACTGTCGCGTCGCTCGAATGGTGCCCAGCGCTCACACAGAACAGAAAGACTGCTGAGCTACAAGCATGTTCGCGTGAACGTGGCCACGATGGAATGCATCAGTTCATCGGCGACGACGGATCGGTGCTCGCGCAGTGGACGTCGCGCCGACCTTCTCATCGGGATTGACACCGGCGACGGGGCCCAGCCGATCACAAGCTCCGTCCAGGGACACAGGCCGCGACAACCCCCGCGCCTATGTCGACCCTTGGACGGCCTGATGCCGGGTGGGGCGCCCCCGAGCCCCACCCGGCCGTTGCGCCAAGCAGAGCCTGTTGCGCGCCGCTGCGCGCCCGAACCAACGAAAGACGGAAATGGCTGCACACCATCTGAATTCACGACAACGGCCTGCACACCGCGGGTCGCAGTAGAAAGGGACTGATCGCAATGACAGCGAATGCAGGAGTAGCGCAGCACCGCGCACAGCCGGCACGGGGGCGGGTGATCAAGGCGTTGCCCGCTGTCGCTGCGGTGGCCATCGCGGGGCTGGTAGCGACGCCCGCCAACGCGGCGCCCTCGCAGCCTGGCGTCACCAGCCCCCAGGGCTCACAACCAGGGGTGACCACCACACCTCGCCCAGCTCCTGCAGCTCCCGCCGAAGACACCTACCTGCCCGGTTACACACCGCTGTACGACTACTCCGGCGAGACCCGCACGGTCGATGACTACAACGCCGGCCGTCAACAGCCATCCTACGACACAGCCCCCGCGATCTACGACAACACTCCGGTCCCGATCCAGGGCCCCGCCGTCACCACTGATCCCGAGATTGCAGCCCCCGCCCCGGTGCCGGAAACCGCACCCGTGCCCACGATCGAACGCACCAAAATCGTGCCGATCGAGACACCGGAGAACACAGTCCTGGTCGGGGCGAACCCCGTTCCTTTCGATCCCGCAATCGTCGACCCGACGTTCGCTCGCCAGCTCTCGAACACGTTCCAGGCGATCCAGGCGGACGGTGGAAACCTGCTCGTCGACAACGGTTTGGCGGATGCACCGCGCGCGGACCGTATCGCCGCCGGCACTGTAGGAGGGGCCGTCACAGGTGGGCTGGTCGGACTCGGTGCGGGTCTCGTTCCCGGCACTGCCATCACTGCCGGCGGTACGGCAATCGGAGTTGGGCTCGGAGTGGCCGCAACGCCGATCCTGTCTCCCGCCGTCGTAGCGGTTGGGCCCGGTCTTTTCATTTTCGTTCCCGGGCTTGGTGCCGCCGTGGGCGCTGGTGCGGGAGCGCTTATTTCGGCGCCGATCGTTGCGACCACAACCGCCATCGGGGCGGTCACCGGCGGCTTACTCGGCGGCGCGGCCGCGGGCGGCGAAGCAACGATTACCGAAGAGCCAGCACTGGCACCTGTGCCTGCCATCGAGGCCGCCCCGACCGGTCCGTCCGCCGATCAGCTCCCGGTGATCCCAGCACCTCTGACCACCGAACCGGGCCCGGATCTGCTCGCGCAGGCCAACACCGCCATCCAGAACGCTGCACCGGTCGTCGAGCGCGCCGTCAGCGACGCGAACACCTGGATCGAACCGGCCGCCACTGCGGTAGAGGGCTTCACGACGACAGTGCTCCAGCAACCCACCGTTGCCGATGCCGCTGCCGCGGCGGGTCCGGTCCTCGATCAGGTAAACGCCACCCTCGCCGGTCTGCTACCTGCCTGACCTGCTTCTTCGTCCCAGATTATTCACGCCAGGAAGGACTACGCCAGATGTCTCGACGCTCCATGGCATCCCCGATCCCCAGTGCCACCGGCCCTGCCCGGTCGGGGATGCCATCGGGTGGGCCATCACCCCGCGCCACCAACTCCCGCTCCCGTCGACGACGACGATTGTTGTTGGCCTACCTCGCTGTCCTCGCTCTGATCTCCGGAGCGCTGATCGCCGCGTTCACCGGCGGTGACGACCCCGAGACCGCCGCCGCGCCTGTCCCGCCGCCGACCACCAGCACCGCCGCGTCGACGACCGCAGCGGCCGGCCCTGACTGCTCGATGCCCGCAGGGGATCAGAGCAGTGGCGACGGTGTCATCGCCGCGTTCGAGCACGCCTACTACGTACAGCGATCCGGTCAGGCTGCCCACGCGCTGGTCTCCCCTGATGCGCCGTCCTCCGCGCCGTTCACCGTCGTCGCGAACCTCGACGCCGGGATCGCCACTGTCGCGGAAGGCACGACGTACTGCCTCGACATCGATCCGCTGCGCCCTGGGGTGTTCACCCTCACCCTGACCGAATCCGGGCCGGACGGCACGCCTGGGGTGCAGTACCGCCAGCGCATCACCACCACCGAGGTCGCGGGCCGCTACGTCATCGCCTCGATCGACCAAGCCTGACCCCACGAGAGGACCACTTGACATGACCAGTGCAGCCAGCGAATGGGATCAGGCCGCGGCCGCCGTCCGCGACGCATCGCAGGACCTGCGGACCGCCGACACCGCAGGACTGCGGGCCTGGGCGGAAACGGAAGGACTGTTCAGCCGGTCGATGTGGCCGAAGATCAAGCGCGAGCTCTACAAGCAGCTCGATGTTGACTACGACACCCTTCGTGCTCAGGAGGGCGAGCAGGTGACCGAAGAGGTCGCCGAGGCCGCTGTCGCGGCACCACTGGTCGAGCTCTACGCCGCTGGTGACGAACGCGGCAGCTTCGCCGTCGTCGGCAACAGTGAGGATACCGCCTGGTACGGCACCTTCCACACCAAAGACGCTGTCTTTCGCCACGGCAATCAGGACTCCGCCGACGACTCCGCAGCAGGGAAAGCAGCGTTTCTCGCCGGCAAGCTCCGCGACGAACTTGGCGTTCCCGCGATCCGGCTGATCCTGCACATCTCCAATCCCAACGTCGACGGCACTCGCCTGGCTGCGATCGCAGCCAAGCACGGCGTCCACCTCGAGCGCCTGGACATCGACGACGACAACCCCGCTGCGGTGTGGCGCGAGGTTCCTGGCCACCGCGCCTGGCAGGCGATTCGCCTCAGCGACCTACTCGTCGAAGACGAAGAAGGAGAGGAGGTCAGCCGGTGACCACCCGCGACCCCCTCCCCCCGAACTCCGACACCGACACCGACACCGACACCGAGGACAACCCGTTATCGGACTATCAAGCCGAATCGGCGGTCAACCTCCGCAATCAACGTCTGCACCGTCCGGAGCCGGAACACGATGCACCCGATAACGACAGTGCGGCAGCCGAATCGGACCAGGTACCGGACCCGTACGGTGTCGGCCAGGACGCCCTCGCAGCGATCGAGGCCCCCGATGTGGACCCCGACACCCTATACCGGGCGAGGATGTTCGACCGACAGGACGAGGATCTGACCGTCGAACCCGCGACCTGGGGACTGCGCGGACGCGTCAACGCAGCCCTCGGCATGCACATGCGCCCCAAAGCCGATACCCCGGAGGTCCGGTTCCGCCGATCCGTTCACACTGTCCAGCAACCACTTCCGGGCTGCTCGGTGGTGTCGGTGATGAATCCGAAGGGCGGCGCAGGCAAGACCCCGACCGCTCTGATGCTCGCAGCGACGTTCGGCAAACACCGCGGCCAGGGCGTGGCGGTGTGGGATGCCAGCGAATCGACCGGCAGCCTCGGTGATCGCGCGGCCCGGACCACCGATCCGGAATTGACGGTGTGGGACCTACTCGCTCATGCCGGCGAGCTCGCCTCCACGTCGGCGGTGTCGGGATCGTTGAACTCGTTCCTGCGTCGTCAACCGACGATGGACGATGTTCTCGCTGCCGACAATTCGACGACCCAGTCCCGCAGCATCGGGTGGGACGAGTGCGCGGCGATCATGGCGGTGCTGCGTCGGCACCGGGATCTGATCGTCGTCGACACCGGCAACAACCCACTCGCCGACAACTGGCAGTGGGCGATGCAGCATTCCGATGTTCTCGTCGTGCCCCTTCCGCTGCGTATGGACATCGCCAAGCAGGTCTATCTCATGCTCGACGGCATCGCAGCCCGCGGGTACGGACATCTGTTGGTGCAGACCGTGATCGTGACCTGCACGACCCCGGACTCCTCCCCGGAGCTTTCGCAGGTGATCTTCGACGACCTCTCCGACCTCGGTATCGCTGCACACAACTTCGTCGAAGCACCGTACGAACCGGCGTTGGCGCGCGGTGGGCGGATCTCGTACAAGGATCTGCCGACCGCGACCATCGAGGGCTACACCAACGTCACCGCCCTGGTCGCCGACACCCTCGGCGATGCGCGCCGCAAAGCCGCATTCGAGTACTCCGACCCGTACGCCCCCGAATCGCTCTACCGCCAACTCCCGCAGGAAAACCTCTCGCAGCTCGCGCAGTGGGAACGGCGACGACCTCGCCGCGGAGCCTGACGATTTCCTCGTTTGCCGTCCTCACCTCTCTTCAGGAGTTAAAGCCATGACACGCTGGTCCACTCGCGTAGGCCACCGCCTCGCCGTGATCGCTTCGGTTGTGCTCGCTGTGCTCGCGCTGATCGTCTCGGCGGCTACGCCGTCGGGTGCCGTACCGGCGCAGTCCGCGGCCACCTCGTGCGCGAAGTACGTCGCGGTCATGACTCCGGGCACCTGGGAGACCACCGCGGCCGCCAACCCGAGCGTTCCGGTGGGAATGCTCGAGACGGTCGGGGAGGCACTGAAAGCCAAGTACGGCAACCAGATCGACGTCCTCTACCCTGCCTATTCGGCGTCGGCGTTCGATCAGGGCCGCACCTACGCAGGCAGCAAGCAGACCGGCGAGGACTCGGTCAACAACATCCTCACCTCGGCGTGCGCGACCGCGAAGTTCCTCCTCGCCGGCTACTCCCAGGGCGCTGACATCGCGGGCGACATCGCAGCGGACATCGGCAACGGCCGCGGCGTCATCCCGGCCGCCCGGGTACTCGGTGTCGGATTGGTCGCCGATCCACACCAGGGCACCGCCGGCGGCACACTCGTCGGCCCGAAAGTCGACGGACAGGGCATCGGCGGGGTCCGGCCCGAAGGGTTCGGCTCCCTCGCCCCGCTGGTCCGCCAGCTCTGCGCACCCACGGACCTGTACTGCTCCACCAACGCCGGTACCGACGGTCTGATCGTCGGTCTCGGCAAGGTCCTCGCCAACCCCACCGACAGCGAGCAGGCCGCTACCGCAGGGCCGTCGGCGTCGCTGACGGTCGGTGCGTCCACTCAGGGCGGGGTCACCGGCGGTACATCGCCCTCGGCGTCGGCAGCCCAAGCCGGAACCACCACCGCGGCACCCGGAGCCAGCACCAACGATTTCGCCTCGTCGCTGGTCTCGGACTTCTCTCGCGTCGACCTCTCCGGCGCAGCGAGCACGGTCGCCGGGCTCTCCGATCGCATCGGATCGCTCCCGGAGACCGTGAGCGCGAACCGGTCGCAGTCCCAGGTTGCCGGTGTCGAAGCCTCGGCCACCTCACTCGCGAACACCTTGTCCCCGGTCGCCGACATCCAGTCGGTGATCGCCGCCGACCCCGGTATCCGGTCCTCGCTCGATACCGCAGCCGACGGCACCCCGGAAAAGCAGACCGCCGGTGTCCTCGACGCACTCGACGAGATCGACATTCCCGCAGCGATCGACACGGCCACCTCGATCGCGGACACAGCCTCCTCGGTGCTCGGCGGCACCGGCACCACCACCGGCCTGACGAACTCCGCGCAGGCCTTGAGCGGTCAGATCGCACCGCTGCAGTCGGTGGCCCCGGATGCGCTGGCCTCGGCCACCCAGGTGCTGTCACTGCTCAAGCCGAAAACCGTGGTGAACCAGATCGTCAACGTCGCGACCGGATTCTCCTCGATGGACTACCAGGGCATCGTGAACAATCTGATCGCGTTGCCGCAGAGGGTTGCCGCTCTCGACGTCCGTGAGGCGCACCGCATCGCCGGGGAGCTGAACAACCAGTTCGAACCGATCGTAAAGATGGCCGCCGGAGTGGACCTGCACACCCTCTCGGCGTTGGTGGCGATGATCCCGGACCCGTCCGGATCCGCACAGATCGCCTCCCTGGTCCTGGGATTGCTCAGCAATGTCGATGTCATCCGATTGGCCAACGACGTCGGGGCGATCCAGGAGACCGGCTGGAAGATCCTCGAAACCGGCAACCTCGCCGCGGCCGCGGAACTGCTGCCGATCGGGCTCGATCTCGCCTCCGTCGCCATCGGCGTCATCTCCGGATCCGGATCGAAGACCAGCCCCGAGCAGCTCGGCGTACAGACACAGGTCACCGGACAGTCCGCAGCGATCGGCCAGCAGGCATCGAGCGGTGACTTCGCCGGTCTCGCAGGCTCGCTCGTCTCTCTCGCGTCCTCTCCGGGTGCGGGTGATCTGACCGAGCTCGTCGGGGCAGGCATCGACGCTGCGACGTTCTTCGCCTCCGGAGCACACCAGTCCTACGCCGATTTCACCGTCGACTCCACCGGCCGCAGTGCGTTGCAGTGGCTGATCGACTTCTTCACCCAGAAATTGGGGGGTTGAGCGCGATGCACACCTGACGCACCTGCGTGATCGGTAGCCGGGCGGGCGAAGCGAACCACGCAACGGCGCAACACGGACGGGAAATCGTGTGCAGCACAAACGGTGTCCGGGCGGGCATCGATCAGTTCGACGGCCGAGAAGGGCATGCACCGATGGCAGGATCGCAGGGCGGTCAGGGCACGGCAGCAGGCGCACTGAGCGCGCTGCTGATCGTTGTCATCGCCGTCGGCGCGTTCGTCGGTGTCCTGTCCGGAGACCGGAAACCGCAGGCCGACGAAGGCACGTGCCTGCCCGCCGGCGCCGCGACGGTGCCGCATTCGGGCACCGTCGTCATGCCGCTGCGTGAGGGCACCTATCAGCCCACGAGCCCGTTCGGGCCGCGCACCAACCCGGTCACCGGCGCACAGGAAGGCCACCAAGGCCAGGACTATTCCGCCCCGATCGGCACACCGATCTACGCCGCCACCGACGGCACCGTCGCCAAAGCCGGACACGCGAGCGGATTCGGCAACTGGATCATCATCGACACCACCGTCGACGGACAATCGCTCTCCACCGTCTACGGACACATGAACGACGACGGGGTCGGCGTCACCGAGGGTCAAAAGGTCACCGCCGGTGACCCGATCGGGAAAGTCGGCAACGCCGGCGAGTCCACCGGTCCACACCTGCACTTCGAGGTCTGGCCCGGAACCCGCCTCGCCGGCGGCACCAGCGCGGTCGACCCGGTGGCCTGGCTCGCCGCGTCCGGTGCTGCCGCGCCGGCCGACAACGCCGATGTCCTGGCCGCAGGCACGAGCGCTGCGACT
The DNA here is from genome assembly GCF_002259345.1 of Rhodococcus sp. 06-156-4. Lineage (NCBI taxonomy): Bacteria > Bacillati > Actinomycetota > Actinomycetes > Mycobacteriales > Nocardiaceae > Rhodococcus > Rhodococcus sp. 06-156-4. Next base: position 259,991 of record NZ_NPGB01000015.1, read on the forward strand.
GTCGCACCGACACGGAAATCGAGCCGGGACGTGCAGCTCGCTGCATCGAGCAAGCCCGGTTGCGGACAGCCCGCCGGGGCTACCGGGCTCAAGCCCGGATCGGTCCCCGCCGACTTCGAGCCGTGGATCGTCAAGGCAGGCACCGTGTGTGCCGAGGTCACCTCCCCGATCGTCGCAGCCCAGCTCGAACAGGAGGGCGGCTTCGGCGTCGAGGCGCACAACACTTCGTCCGGGGCGGATGGGCCAGCACAGTTCATGCCTGAGACCTGGGCTGCGAAAGCCGTCGACGGCGACGGCGACGGCAGCACGAGCACCCGCAGCATCCCCGATGCGGTGATGACCCAAGCTGCCTACGACTGCGAGCTCGCCGGGATCACCAAGGATTCTCTCGCGTCCGGAAAGCTCACCGGCGATCTGACCGAGCTGTATCTGTCGATGTACAACTGCGGCCCTGGCGCCACCCTCTCGCAGGGCCGGGTCTGCCAGAACACCGAAACCCTCGACTACGTCGCGAAGATCCCCCGCGCCGCGGCCGAGAAGTTCTCCGTCACCGTCCCGGGCGGCGCCGGCCCCGCGCTGATGCCCGGTGGGCCGTTCGGCAGCAACGTCGTCGCCGCCGCCATGGCATGGCTCGGCACCACCTACGCCTGGGGCGGAGGAAATGCGAGCGGCCCGACCAAGGGCGTCAGCGACGGCGGCGGAGTCGCGGACATGATCGGTGACTTCGACAAGGTCGGCTTCGACTGCTCCGGACTGGTGCTCTACGCCGTCGCGCAAGCCTCCCGCGGCGCAATCGTTCTCCCGCACGAGGACTCGGCGCAGATCGCCGACTCCCGTGGCCGCGTCGTGGCCACCGCCGCCGAGCTCGCACCTGGTGACATCATCCAACCCCACTCCGGTCACATCTTCATCTGGATCGGCAACAACCAGGTCGTCGAGGCACCCCAGTCCGGCGACGTGGTGAAGGTATCGGATTGGACCCCGCCGTCGAGCGGGCTGACTGCACGGAGATTCGGATGAACCGCACCCGCACATCCCTGACAGCGCTACTGCTGACCGGGGCAATTCTGACCGGCTGCTCGGACACCCGCGGCTCGGACAGTGGCTCGCCCTCGACCACACCGAGTATTCCGGCGCAGCAGTGGACACCCGGCGCACCCGATCCCGGCGCCGCCGACCCCACTCGTACTCCCCCCGCCGCTGCGACCGCCTTGCCGGACACCGCACCGTCCGTCGACCGGGAGGATCCGGACTCCGTCGCGGCCGCGGCGGTGACGATCTGGTTCACCTGGAACACCGGCGTCGACGCCGGCCCGAATGACGCCGCAGCGCGCACAGCGCCGCTGCTCACCGCCGACTACGCACGCGAAATCACCTCGACCACAGCGCAATCGAGCCCCGGTGCGCAGTGGCTGTCCTGGGCTGCGCGCGGCGCGGTCCTGACTCCGACGTTGGTCGTCGACGACGAACTGACCCCGCCGCAGACCGACAGGCTCGCCTACCGGGCGTACCGCGTCACCCAGAACGCGGATGGCCAGTCGGTAGGCGAATCGATCGTCGCAGTCGTCCTACGGCGCGGCACGAGCGGCTGGGAGGTGGGCCGCATTCAACGCAAATAGCCCGCCCCTGATCGTCGACCCACCCATCACGCGCCCGACAGAACAAGCGCGAAAGGAACACCACCGATGAGCACCCCACCGACCAACCGAGACCGGACCGACACCCGCTCCCTTCTGCGGCAGCGGGTCCGGCGTATCGCCGGCGTCCTCGCGATCACCGCAAGCCTGATCCTGTTCACCGGCGGCATCGCCGCAGCCCAATCGACCAACCCGTTCAACGATGTCACCCCGGACCTCGGCCTGCTCGGACCGGCGCTGAACGCAACCTGGAAGCGAGTACTGGGCGCGGCGTGGGGTGGATGCTTCGCCCTGACCAGCTTCAACGTGCTGACCTCGTTCCTGAAGTTCCGAAAAGCACGCGGCCGCAACATGCCGAGTGATCTGTCCGACGCCACCGACGATCTGCGCTGGGCACTGCTTGCCCTCGGCGGCACCGCTGTCGTCTCCCTGATCATCGGGGCGGCGCTGCTCCTGGTCCAACCAGCCGCTGCCTGACCCCCGTCGACCACACCTCGTCGTCGATCGACCCCAACCGATGCGGCCCCCGCCGCAGAAAAGAGAGACCCGTCATGGGAACCGACTACCGCAACATCACCCCCGAGAGTTCCGGTGCCACCCCTTCCCGCTCCACCGCGACCGCCGGCCAGGAAACAACTGCTGTTTCGTGGTGGCGCCGCGGCTATGTGCTGGCCGCAGCAGCCGGACTCGTCGTGGTGGTGCTCTCGCTCGTTCTCGTCGTCTCCCTGTCCGGCCGATCCGGAGGAGGAGACGGCAGCGGCGGTTCCGATGCCATCCGCGCCGTTCACGGCCCGACCACCGTCAACAACGGTGTCCCCAGCGGCTACACCCGCGACGAACAGGGTGCGTCCACTGCAGCGGTGAACACCATTCAGGCGATCGCCCAAGCGGGACAGGGCCGTATCGGGATGAACGATGTTCGCTCGACGATGATCGTCACCGATCCCGGCGAGAAGCTCGCTTCCGCTCTCGACATCGAAAGCAACCGCGACGAAGACGAGGACGTGCTGTCCCTGCTCCCCGGCGCTGTCACCGTCACCTCGTTCACCCAGGACGCCGTAGAAGTGTCCGTGTGGACGATCGGTGTCGGACAATCCGAGATCAACGACACCGGGAAAGTCGCAGTCTCCACCACGTATTCGACGACCGATCTGACGTTGGTCTGGCAGGACGGGGACTGGAAGGCCCAGGACTGGTCGTTCCGTCAGGGCCCGCGTCCCGAAGACGCGTCGTATCCGGCCGCTGATTCTGCGCTCGGTGGTCAGCTGACCGCCGGGTACTACACCTTCTACATCGACTAGGAGAGAACATGATTCGCCGTCTCGTTCTCGCACTCGTCGCCGTCGCTCTGGCAGCTCTGCTCGGGCCGTCGGCGGTCGCATCCGCGCAACCGGCTGCGGTGCCCGCACCCGAACCCGGTGCCGTCACCGGGCAGCAAGCCGCATCCAAGCTTCCAGCGCACTTTCCCGATGATCTGAAGAAGTTCATCGGCGGCACAGAGGAATTCAGGAACGGGCCGTGGTTCACCGGTAAATGCAAGGAGCAGGGCGGCGACCTCGGTCTCTACATCTCCGACGCTCTCACCAACGAAAACCGTCTCCTGTACTGGACAGCGTCGGAGGGAGACAAGATCGACATGTTCGGCGAGGCAACTCTGTCGGCCGGCAGCGAAAGCGAGGCAGTCGCCACCGTCGATGCCGCAAAGAAGGCCGTCGCCGACGGCGTCGAGCCGCCCGACGGTGCACTCCCCTCGGTCTTCCCGGCCGGAGACAGCAGCTTTCATCCTCCCACCGGGACCTGCGCGGGTGACCTGGCGCGGTGGGGCACCAAGGAATGGAGCACCTGGGGATTCGCGTGGGCGAAGTCCCCGGACGCCGATTCGCTGACCGCGATCAAGGAACTGGCCGGGGCAGACAAGGTTCCCGGCGCCGCGTGGTCGGACCCGTGCTCGGAAGGCTCGGGTGATCAGTACTGCATGCATGCATTCTTTGTCGATTGCGCCCAGGCGAGTTCGGAACGCGATGTCCGTCAATGCCAGGACTGGAATCTTTCGATCGGCCGGTTGTTCTCGGGTACCGCGAACTGGATCGATCAGAACACCGGAGTGATCGATCGAGTGACCAGCACCCTCGGTGATCTGATCAAGAGCACCCCGGTCTATCAGTCGGGCAAGGCCTACCTTTCGGCGTTCTCCTGGGTGGTCGGCGTCACCCAAGATGTTGCTCAGTTCGTCGCCGATCCCACCACCGCTATCGACGATTGGGCCAACTCCACCAAGTCCGGGGCACTGGCGCTCACCGATGCCGTCCTGCGCGGGTTGACCACTACCGGGGATTTCGATCCGACCCAGCCGTGGTTTCTGACGTGGTACGCCGCCTCGACCGGTCTGGGCATGATGGTGCTCTCGCTTGCGGTCCTGCTGGCCATCGCACGATCGAGACACAAGGGCTCACCGGCCGAGCTGGTGACCAACCTCTTCGGTTATCTGCCCGCCGGCCTGGTGATGATGTTGTTCTCCCTCGGCGCCGCGCAGATTTTGATCGAGCTCGCCCAAACTATCACCGAGGGCATCACATCGCTGTCCGGTTCGACCGTCACCGAAATGATCGAGAACATCTACAACTCGATGTCGGCGATGAACAGCGAGAACGTCGTCGGCGGCACCATCGTCGGGTTCCTGTTCTTCGGGCTGCTGCTCCTCGGAGCACTGTCGGTCTACCTCGGGTTGTTGATGCACCAGATCGGGCTCCCACTGGCCGCGTGTGTCGCCGGCATCGGGTACGGCATGTGGGTGCACCCCACCTGGCGAGTGAAAGCCCTGCGCCCGGTCCTGACGTTCGTCGGACTGGTGCTGAGCAAACCGATGCTGTTCCTACTGATCTCCATCGTGCTCGCCACGGCGAACAACGGCCTGCTCAACGGCGGTGGCGGGGACGGTGAACTGCGCTCGCTCGGATCCCTCGCCCTGGTCGGCACGTCGATGGTGGTCGTCGGCCTCGCTCCGTGGGCGCTGCTGAAATGGGCACCGATTCTGCCCACCAAGTCCGATTCCGAAGGCTTCGGCGGGGGCGGCGGCTCGGTCGCGGGTGGGGTGATCGGCGGCCTGGGCAGCTCGGCACTGTTCCGCAGCCGCAGCGGCGGCGGTAGTGGGCTCGGTGGTTCGGGGATGAGCCCGCGCTCGACCCCCTCGGGGAGCGGCGTCGCGGCATCCGCACGTGTCCCGCACACACCGACGCAGTCGCAGCCGCACGGCGGCGCGGCGCCGTCGACGGCGCACAGTCCTACCGGCGGCCACAGTCCAGCAGGCGGCGGCGGACGCACAGGACTGGGCATGGCGGGCCGTCTCGGCGGCAAGCTCGTCACCGGCTCGGCGGCAACCGTCGCCACTGCTGGCGCAGCGGCGGTCCCGATCGCAGCGCAATCGGCGGCCGCGGCCATGAACAAAGCCAAGTCCAGTGCCGAATCGTCGGCGTCGGAAGCAGAAGGCAGGTAAACCCAGCGATGAGCACCGACACCACCGAACAGGCCCACGCACGCACCTCCATCCTGGGCGGGGAGATCGCACGGCGAGGGTTGACCGGGATCGCCGCGCCGGTACTGATCACCTGGTCGGCCGCGATCGTGATCGGCATCGTGACCTACTTCGTCCTCGGCGGCGGCACGTTCGCCGTCGCGCTGGTCGCCGCGCTATGGGCCGTCGTCGGCGCGGCCACCTTCGAATTCGGTGACCAGTCCTTCGCCGCAGAAAAGCTCCATCACCTCCGGAACTGGTCACGGCAGCGCCGCGGCGAACACATCTTCCGCAGCCACACCGATCCGGCGTACGGGGATCCGGAGCTGGACCCGGGGTGGGAATACCCGGTGCCCTTGGGGCGCACCGAACCACTCGACGTCGCCGGCACCGGTTTGGACGAGATGTTCATCGTCCGCACCTCCAACCCCGGCGAGCGCACCTACTGCACCGTCGTTCTCGCCGTCCAAGGCCTCGCCGGAGGACTACGCACCGACGCGGCGTGGGCGAGCACGTCGGAGAAGTTCGGGCGCTTCGGTGCCTCCCTGGCCAAAGCAACGTCGCTGATCCGCGGGGTGCAACTGCTGCACCGCTCCATCCCGGCGGATCTGACGATGCACGAGGACTGGATCGAGCACCGCGTCGAAGCACTCGGCGACCTGCGACTGTCCTCCCCGGTCGCCTCCTACGGCAACCTCCTCGACACCATCCGCCCGCACAGCGAAGAACACCGCGCCTACATCGTGCTCAAGTTCCCCGAGACCGATGCGTTCGACGCCGCGGCGCAGCGGGCGGCCGGGGGGAAGAACGCACGTTTCCAAGGCGGGATGGCCCAGGTGATCCGCGACGAGACGATGCGCGCGGTCTCGAAACTGTCCTCCGCGGGATTCGGGCGAGTCGAAGTGTTGGGCGAGCAGCGCACCTGCGCGGTGATTCGGGCGTTCATCGACCCCACCTACCGCCTCGATCGCCACCAGGGGGCACGCTGGAGCAACTGCTGGCCCTCCTACATCGGAGGGGAAAACTCGGTGGTGATCTCCGGGCGCTGGCACACCCGCGTGGGGATCATCCCGCCGGCGAGCATCGAGCCGGTCGAACTCGGACCGCTCTGGCTCGCACCGTTGCTCACCGGCGTCTCTCCCGACCCAGGCGACGACGAGACGGCCCCGTCACCGACGATCCGAACGATCAGTGTCCGAATGGATTTCGTGCGCGACAAGGATGCACGCGAGAGCGCATCGCACGACTTCACCCAGGACCAAGCCGCACAGGAAACCCAACGCCGCAAAGGCAAGATCGGTGACGGATCGAGCGAAGTGATGGCCACCGCGTCGGGACGCCGCCGTATCGACCTCATGCCCGGATCCGGACATCACGGGGTCATCTACTCCATGGCCATCGCGGTCACCGGCCGCGACGAGGACGACCTCGAACGAGCGTGCATGCGCGTGAGCGAATCCGCCGACGAGTCCGCGATCAAGACCATCGACTGGCAGACCGACAACCACGACCCCGCCCTGTTCGCCGTCCTGCCCCTCGGCCGGGGCCTGGCCGTCACCCGCCACACCAAGTAAGGACACCCGCCGATGCCCGCACGCACCCCCACCGCACCTGATCGTCCCCGCACCTCCCCGCGCCACCGCAGCCGCCTGTTCGCGACAGGCCCGCAGCAGCACCTCGGCGACGGTCAGCACGTACTCGATGCAGCAGAGACGATCGCCCCCAAGAAAATCGCACGCAAACGCCACCCCAAACGTAGTAAACTGCTCGACCGGTTCGGATGGTACGAACCCCGCCCGGAAGGGGCGTGGAGCACCACCAGGCAGGCCGAAGCACTGAACCTGGCGATCAGCCGCCGCAGCGTGCGCCACGAAGGCCCGGTGACCGGGCTGAACCTGATCTCCCAGGATCTGGTGATCACCGACCCGTTCGAGCTCTACGGCACCGACATCTCCAATATCAACGTCTGCGTCGTCGGTGACATCGGCAAGGGCAAGTCCTCACTGATCAAGACCGCCTCGTGCTGGCGACAGCTCATTCTCGGCCGCCAGGTCGTGGTCATCGACAAGAAACGCCAGGGCAGCGAAGGCGAGTACTCGATCTTTGCGCGCACCCTGGGCGTGGAATCGGTGCGCTTCAAAACCGGTGGCGGCGGCGCACGGCTGAACCTGCTCGACCGGGCCATCACCACCGGCGGTGAACACGCCGGAGGCCTCGACGGTGTCACCCCGGCCGGTCAGGAAGCCCTCGTGCTTGCTGTCTTGGCGGACACGATGGAACGCCCGCTGACCACCTCGGAGAAAAGCGCCGTCGGCCGCGCACTCGAGCTGGTCAACCAGGAAGCCCTGGCGACCGGCCGCGAACCGGTCCTCGAGGATCTCGCCCGTCGTCTGATCGAGCCACGCGCGAACGACGGCGACTACTTCGGTGACCGCTGGTCGCAGCGATCCCTCGAATGGGGATACGAACCGGGTCTGGCACTGCTGCGCCTGGTCGACCGCGACCTCAAAGGCCTCGTCGACGCACCGACGTCCCCGGAGGTACGCGCTGCGCTCGAGCACCCGTTCGCGCACTTCGACGTCTCCGCCCTCCCCACCGAAGGCCCGGCGCTGCGGGTGGTGATGACCGTCATCAACACCTGGCTCGCGAACCTGCTCGCGGCCCGCTCGTCGATATCGAAGCAGACCATCCTCATCGTCGAGGAAGGCTGGCACGTCGCCGAAGGCTCCACCGGCAACGTATTCCGCTCCAACATGAAACTCTCACGCGGACTGGGACTATCGACCACCTCCGCGTTCCACCACCCCTCGGACATGTCCAAGGACTCCCCCGCCAGGGCGCTGATGCAGGAAGCGGGCATCGTGTTCCTCTTCGCTCAGGAACGCTACGACGACGCCCGTGAAACCGCCGAGATGTACCACCTCCCACCGGGATCGGTCGACATCATCATGGGCCTCGGGCAAGGCGAGTGCCTGGTCAAGATCGGCTCCGCCGACCCCATCCTGATGCAGCACGTCCGCTCCCCCGAAGAGATCGCCCTCACCGACACCGACACCGCCGTCAAAGGAACGAGAGCCGCATGAATCCACCACCAGGCGTGACCGAAGAAACTGCGACGGCGGACGCATTGCTGCACTGGACGGCACTGATCGCCAAAGCCGCTGTCCTCGATGGCCTCGTCGACCTCTATTCCGAGGCACGAAGCGACATTCCCGGTATCGATTTCCGAACCGCTCCCACGAAAGGCCAATTTCGATGAACCAGAGGACTCCGCCGCCGCGGCCACGTGAACCGATCGTTCCGCCGGAAGCGTGGACGATAGGCGCTCTCGTCGGCGGGCTGCTGTTCGCCGTGCTCGGCGGAGGACTGGTCTCCTCCGTCGCCGCCGGCACTGTGGTCGCGATGCCGGGCAGCGGCGCTGAGATCGCCGAGATCTTTGTCGGCCTGATCACCCATCCCGGCGACCCCGCGGCGGGGTGGCCCGACGGCGCTCAGCCCGGTCCGGCGTGGATCACTTGGACCTGCATCATCGTTCTCGGCGCCGCGTATACGGCGGTCGCTCTGTGGATCTCCTCCGAGATCGATGACTTCAACTACCGACGCCGGCAAGCCGATCGCGGCTTCGCCACCCGCAAGGACCTCGCCCGCGCCGGCATCGACGACAAAGGCGTACGCAAGGCCGCGACCCAAACCCGAGCATCGCTCAAGGACGTCCGACCGTCTCGCCTCGATCCGGCCGAGGTGGCGATCGTGTTGGGCTACAACGTGATGGACCCCGACTGCGCGGTGTATCTCAAGCAGAACGACTGCATGCTCGTCGAAGGTGTCACCGGATCCGGAAAGACCTGGCGGCTTGCGTATCAACGCTGCATGGACGCACCCGGTCCGCTACTGGTCACCACGACCAAGGTCGATCTGATCTCCGCGACCTACGAGCACCGATCCGCGCTCGGCGAGATCGCGATCTTCGATCCGGACAACATCACCGGCTGGCCGACCAGGCTGCGCTGGTCCATCCTCTCCGGGTGCCAGGACCCCGACGTCGCGATCCGCCGTGCCCAAGCACTGGTCGGGGCGATGCCGATGGGAGACACGAAGAACGGCGGTTACTGGGAAGACAAGGCCGTAGTGCTGCTGCGCTGCTACTTCCATGCCGCGGCGGTCAGCGGCGCGAGCCTCGGAACTCTGCGGGTGTGGGTGAACTCCCGCAAAGGCCGTGAGCCACGCGAGATCCTCGCCCGGTCGATGCCGGAATGGGAGAGCGAACTCGCCCAGATCCTCGACTCCGGATCGGACTCCGCCGACGACATGATCGGCGCCGCCAGCAGACTGCTCGCACCGCTCGCCTCGCCGGCGCTGATGGAAGCGATCGACGTCCCGATCCACCAGTCGTTCGACATCGAGGCCTTCATCCGATCCGGAGCCGACACGCTGTATCTGGTCTCCAAAGGCAAGGACAACTCGGCCGCACCGTTCGTCGCCGCGCTGGCCACCGAAGTCCACTACCTCGCCGATCGATACTCGCAGTCTCTTCCGGGCGGCCGATACGATCCGCCGATCCGGTTCGAGCTCGACGAAGTCAACAACGTCGCACCAATCCCGGGCCTACCGGATCTGATGTCGGACTCCGGCGGCCGCGGAATAACCATCCACGCCTACGCCCACAACGAGGAACAGAACAAGCTGCGGTGGGGCCCGGTCGCAGGCAGGATGTTCGCCGACAACTCCCCCGCCCGCCTCATCCTCCCCGGTCTCAAAGGCGAGGAATTGCAAGCGATCTCGCGAATGCTTGGTGACCGATTCGAGTGGCAGCCCTCCGGCAACAAGCAGAGCGGGCCGACGCTGCGGGAAGTCCCAATCATGACCCCCGCCGAGATCCGCACCATGGAGCCCGACACCGGGCTCCTGATCTACCGCACCGCGCCGCCGATCTTGGTGTCTCTGCGGTCGGTGTGGGACGACAAGGACACCCGAGCCGCGGTCCTGCATTCGCAAGATGTGTTCGACGACATCGCCTCTGGACGCGAACCGGTCCATCACACGGATCGATCCCATGCCGTAGTTCTCTACAAGGTCAGCGACGGGACGCAGGTCTCGTGACCGACGCCGAGGAAACCGAGGAGGAAACCGAGGAGCTCGAACCGTCCCGTTTCACCTGGCGCTACCTCGACACCGAGCAGGCCCGGCAACTGTGGGACGAGTTGATCGACTGGACGGCCTGGATTCGGAAGCGCTACGAACTCGACACCAAAATACCGCCGTGCTGGTACCGACACTCCCCTGTAGTTGAAGAACTCTCGGCGTTGATGGTGGCCTGGACCGACGCCTACTACCGGGGCGATGAATACCGCGACGATCTCGCCGCCTGGCACACACAGTGGTTCTGGCCGGTCGTGCACCGCATCCGCACTATCAGCGACTTCGAGACGTGCACCCACAGCCGCTGCGGACACCGACCCGTGCAGCCATCCACCCTCGCCGGCCTCGACGAGTTCGTTGCCGCCGACGTCGACGCCCGTCCCGCGCCGAAACCTGCAGCGGCCCCGACTCGCCCGCTGCAACCGGTGGCCGACATCAGTGCCGCGCAGGAGGTCCGCAGCATCCCCGCCGACGACATGGAGATGGCGATCGACTCCGGTCTCGCCGAACCGGTCGATCCCGCCGATCCCGACAGCAATGTGACGTTCGAAGACATCGTGTGGACCTTCAACGGCCGACTCGGCGCATGGATTCCCGCTCCCCCGATCTGAAAAGCTGCGGTTCGACACCCCAGGTGTGCCTCACGCTGATGTACATCCCGCCCGGATACATCACGTGCACGTCAGGCATCACCAGCCGCGGGTGTTGCACCGCTGGCCTCCGATCGACCGGACATCGTGTCCACCCGCCCGGACTGCGTCCGTTCGATCGGCGGCCGCTCGACGGCAAATGCACCGGCACAGCGAATGGTGGTTATGAAGTCGTCTAGTCGATAGCAGCAGGTCTTTGCCGATGGGTATCGCCTGTGCCGCCCACCCTGCGGCGCCCCCGAACGCACAAATCCCGTTGCCTGGGTCGTAATTAACTGAGATTCAGACCCTGGAGGGTTTGCGCCCCATGTTCAGCGTTTAGCTCGCCCTCCGGGCTACCCACAAGATCGCAAAGCTGGTTCTGTTTCGGTCGGACGAGTAATGGCAGCTTCATCCAGAAGATTGGGTTGCGACTAGACCGATGAGTCCCACCACAATGTCAGCCAGCTAATGGCTTGACAGATTGATCGTAAGGATTGCCACAATGCGATGAGCGTCGCCACTCTTGCCAGTCACATATTCATTGTGAAACTGGTAATTAACCCTTGCCATCGACGAAAGTTCATAATGAACTGTCCGCGACCACCCTGGCCCCTTGGGGCGGCCTGCTGTTCCGCGGAGGATGCAGGAACCAGCAGTCGGCGGGGGCTCATAGGGCGTTTGAGACAAGAAATCCCACATAGCTTGTGCGGATTGCGCTCCGACGCGCTCCACCAACCGATCATATTGCGATTTGTACTGGCGATGAACCAGGACCCTGTAGGCGGGCGCTACGGACGGTCGGTGGCTGGGACGTCGCGCCGGCTCAAACGGTCTGTACGCGCTAGGGCTCATCCGGTCGTTCCGCATCGACAAGATCGGCGTACAACACTGGGCGCATGAGCACACTCCGCCTCAGCGGATCCTCAAGTTCGCTCGCTGTGACTCTCCACGCCTCGACCGTTTCTTCTAAAGCTCTCGCACTTTGGTCAGCAGTGGAGGCAATCAATGCGTCGTGAACTTCGCTGACGAACTCGCGAAGATCTGATGAGTCAAATACTCGCAACCAGGCCAACACTCCCAAATCGCTAAGGGACGGTGTCGAGTCCCGTCCAATCAGCTCTTGGAGCCTCAAGTGATGAGCTGACCATGTTGCAAGCGCTTGAAGGTAGTCGAGGCGCTGCTCAGGCAGCATCACCAGGCTCGTTCCATCTCGATCTCGTAGCCTGGCGCTTCCTGATCTAGCGGCATCGAGGAACTCGACTCGCTTACTCCCTGCTAAATCGCTGGCTTGAAAAATTCGATCAGACATGACGGTAGCTCACATTGCTCAGGATTATAACTTGCATAGTACGTATGATCCTACCTACGATTGTAACCGTCAAGCTACCCCTTTTAGAGAGGCCAGACCAGTCGACAAGGTAAGCACCACGTTTGACCCACGGCTCATCCAGGAAGCCGACGGCACCCTGGATGGTTTCCATCGCCGAAGCACTGTGTGCTTGATGATGGATCTGATTGACGCCTTCCAAAATGGCCCGATGCTGAGCCCCGCGAAAGACACCGACGTTGATGTACTTGGATGCGTCAACGCGCTCTCAGACCGTGGAGTTGATGGCGAATCCCTGGTCCGCTACGGCCTGGGCTTCAACGTCGTTGCGCCCGTCGCGGTCAGCCTGGCGGTCGAGCAGATATTTGGGGAGGGAATGGGCTCTGTCCCAGACACCAAACGCTGGCGGAGCGTCTTGAATCTGGATACGGTCCTCACTGCAGGTACAGCTGGTTCACGACCGGCCCCAAACCATGAGATTGGGCGACTTGTCGGGAAGGTGATCCCAACCTTACTGAGATGGGTTCACTGGGCGCCGATCACAGACATATTGAGCTTGACACCACCGTCAACGGAGCAGATAGAGGACCTGTCTTCGTCAACTGAACCCGATGTTAACGTGGTGGAGCAGTACATGTGGCTGGTTGATCGGTGGACCGAGCCGCGCCTCGCTGCTTGGTATCCTAAGTCTATTGAGTACGAGTTTCGGTGGCTCCGTGAGGTCGCCGTCAACCCGTGCCCGATCGAATTGATGACGGAACGCTCCATTTCGATCGATGAAATAGCGATCGAATACACAGAGCGAAACCTGATGCGCGGAGACATGGAAGGCCTAGTTCAGCGTCACCAGTTGAGAGTCCAAGCTCAAGTCCATGCCGAAGCATTCTTACGGGACCAGCGATACACCGATGCCGCAGCGCTTTTTGAGTTTATGGGTGGTCAGTTCGACGAGCCGGACGCCAATTGCCTCAATAACCAAGGCTTCTGCCTGATTCCAGAGTCGCCGAGACGGGCACTCCACTATATCGAAGCAGGGGTCGATCGCGGGTACGACGTGCCGTCGGTAAGCGCGTATAACAAGATGTGCTGTCACGTCATCTTAGGAAATAGCCTCGACGCACGCCAAGTAGCAGATTTCTATTGGTCAGAAGAATTCGACGACGAACCACAAGGCGCAACCCTGTGGCAACGGCGGGGAGACCAATGGGTTCTGGTATGGGTCGACGACACGCGACTCGCTGTGGCAGAGTTCGCAATTAAGCTGGCCCAGGACGAGGGGTGGCCGGCTCGCGTACAGCGCTGGACCAAACGTATCGAAGCTTTAAGCCGCGGTGAACACTTCACCTAGGGCCGAGCAGCGCAGATCGGCTGCGCTCGTTAAGCACAGCATCTTCCACCATGCTTCCTGGCAGTTTCGGCCTCTAGATGCAAGCACATTTGGTCGATGTCCGGACTAGAGGCGCGCTACTTTGGCGCCAGACAACTCCTCAAAGTTCCGTCCCATGTAGTGACCCGCGATCTGCGGTCGCTCAACGGCGATGCACCAGCACCCTGATTAGGTGCTGGTGCATTTGTCTACGAAGTACCGAAGTCCCTCACATCGATGGCCGTCGATGTTCTATCTGGTGTGCTATTTCTATCCGGTTCTGGTGACGCTGGTGTTCCGCGGTGTCGGTTGCACGCGGCGCTGGTTGTTTCGGTTCGCGTCGGATTCCGCGATCGACCGGATTCGATCGCTGGTGTGCTCGCTGACGGAGGTCGGCTTCGGTGAGCGTCATCGCGGGCAGAGGGGTGTTCGACATCACTGACGGTCTGCTCGTCGACGGGTCACCCCATTCTTGGATCCGTGCTTGCGACATCGTGGTCGAGAAGTTCTGGTGCAGATCGAAGAACGTGTCGAAGGTGTCCCAAGCGTCGATGGCGGGACTGGTCTTCATGGCGGTGGTTGCCTGATCGAGTTCGGCGATCGCGCGTTGAGTGTGCGCTCCGCCGGGCCAGGTGCGCAGCTCGTGGACCCTGGCGTCCTGGGTCCATTCCGCTGTCTGCGCTCCGATGAGTTCACTGGTCGGGCACAGTCGTCGAATAGTGTTTTCGCGCCGGGCATTCAGATCGGCTATCAGCACTCGTTGGTGGTCTTCCAGAACCGCCAGGTGACTGCGTGCCGCCATCGTGGCGGTCGGTGTGTCGGCGAGCCGCAGGGCTGCGATGTCTCGCCGGACGGCGTCCATCTGAATCACTGCTGCGACGTGATCGACATGGAGATCGCCGTAGTGGGCGAGGGTGGAATCGGCGTAGAGGTCGTGTCGCATTGTCGCCGGCATGATTGCTCCGTGCTCTTGGCGAAGTTCGGCGGCGAGTTCCTCCGGGCTCGAAGCGAACTGCCACAGCTGATCAGTGGGTGTGAGGTTCGGCCATTCGACGTACCCGTGGTAAGCCGGTTGGCAGAGCTCACCTGGTTGCGGGAAGTCGGGACTGTTTCTGCTGAGTTGCACTGTGTGCTCAACGTAGTCGTAGAGCTCTTCGCTCAACTGTGTCCTGCTCGTCCACGCAGTCAGGACGCGGCCGTCGGGTAGCGGAGATGCGCGGTAGGGCATATCGGTTTCCAGGGCGCCGAGGCCGTCGTTGCGGTACCACAGTAGAGACAGTTGGTAAGGATCGTTGTTGCCACTATGTCCGGCCATGCTCAGCTCCTAGTTCACGGATGACGCGCGACCCTGCATCGGCCCGCGCATGGTTTGTCGACCTCCTGGCGCGGTGTGGCTGCTGGCAAGGTGACGCTTCTGGTGACGAGGGTGCTTCTGGCGTGATGGTGCTTCTGGCGTGGGAGGGGGTCTTGGTGGGCCGGTGAGTTCAGATGCGTGGGCCGCGGGTCGGTCCCGATCGCCGGGCCTGTTGTTGGCGGAGTTGTTCGCGGCGTTTGTTTTTGCGTTCCTCGGCGGCGCGTTGCTGTTCGGCGGCACGCTGTTCTACTGCCTCGCGGCGAGCGCGGTCGGTGACCACGATCTGATCCGGATCCGGCGGTATCGGTGTGCCTGCTGGCACGGAGTCACTGCCGGTGCGCGCAGCCACCGGGTGCCGGACGGGCAGTGTTTTGATGCGGGCGTTGACCTGATCCCATGCGCGGGCGGCGTCGCCGTGGTCGGGGCGATCACCGATGAGGGTGCGGCCCGAGTCGATGCCGAATTGCTCGCGATAGGCACCGACCTGCGCGGCGGTGAGCTGCCATTTGAGGCGGTCGGCGACGGAGTCGGGTAGATCGCCCAGGTGTCGTGTCCAGGTGGGGTGCTCGTCGACGGCGCGTTGTCCGAGTTCGCTGGTGCGTTGGGCGATTTCGCTGTAGCGGCGGCGTGTCCAGTCGACCAGTTCCGGGTCGACGCCGTCGCGGTCCTGCATCGGCGGCAGAACCCATGTCGGTGCGCTGTGGTTTCGGGCCTCGCGGCCGAGGGGCCAGCGTCGTTCGGCGTCGTCGAGTAGCTCCGCTGCGCTCGGGTCGGGGTGGGTGACGCCGCGGCGTAGTTCGACGATCGCGGCGTGCGGGTCTTTGCCTGCGCATTCGGCGTTGCGTAGGTGCGCTGCGAGTTCGGGCCAGCAACCGGCGTCGTCGAGGATCGACTCGGCCTGCGCCCCGAACTGGGTCCGCATCGTCGGTTCGATGGTTTTCGCCCAGGCGGTCATTTCGTCGGCACCGGTTTCGATGTACTCCTCCAGACGCCAATGCATCACCGCCGATACCGAGTCCGCGCTACGGAGTTCCCGCTGTGAGCGCGCGGCAGCGAGAGTCGGTCCCGCGTCGAGGCCGAGCTGTTCGGTGCGGCGGTACTGGCGAACGAACGAGTCCCATTCGGCTTCGGAGGTCATCGTGGCCGCGAGTTCGGGTCCCATCTGTGTGCGGACGATCGCCGCGATGCGATCGGCGTCGATGAGCTCGCCGGCGTACTCGTAGCCGCCGACGTTGTAGTCGAGCTTGCGGTGCGCAACGAGCGCGTCGCGTTGCTGTTCGGTGGCTGAGACATCGGAGCCGTCGCGGCCGATGACAGTGCGGACGACTTCGTCGGCGATCTTCTTGTCGGGGTGGACGTGGATCAGGTGTGGGTCGACGATGCGGTCGATCGGCACGTACAGGTTGTTGTCGCTGCGGCCTCGGCTGAGCGCGACGTAGAGCGCTTGCCGGTTCATGGTGTCGTCGACGAGCACGTGCACCTCGTCGACGGTCATGCCCTGCGAGCGGTGAATGGTGCTGGCGTAGCCGAGTTCGCAGTTTGCACGCACGTACTCGGCGGGCAGGCGGACTTGCCCGCGGTGGTCGAGGTGTTTGACGGTCAGGGAGCCGTCGCGGTGCGCGGTTTTCACAGTCCACAGATCGCCGTTGCGGACGCGTTCACCGCGGGTACCGGTGACACGCAGGTCCTTGTCGTTGAGGCGGGTGACAATGCTGTCGCCTTTGCCGGCCCGCAGGCCGTCGGCGAGTTCGTTGCCACCGCGCGCGGACAATCCGCGCGCGATGCGGTCCGTGCGGGCGCGATCGTTGAGGTCACGGACAGTGTTGTTGCTGCTGGCGATCATCAGAGAGGTCGAATCGTCACTGCGGGCGGACCATGCGGTAAACACTTTCTCGGCGAGGTCGTCGGCCATGCCGTGTTGCACGCGGTCTTTCGCGGCATACCAGGCGGCAACGGAAGTATCACCGTCTCGGAGCCGAAGCGAAATCTCCGCTTCTTCTTTGTCGTGGAATCGGTGCACGTCGACCAGCTCGGGGGCGGCGCTCTCGCGTGCAATCAGCCGTAGTGCGCCGCCGCCCTCGACGGCGGCGAGCTGTTGCGGGTCACCGAGAAGCCGGACCACTGCACCGTGTTCGGCGGCGATGCGGGTCAGCTTGTCCAGGTTGTGCGTCGATGCCATGCCGGCTTCGTCGACGAGAAGCATGACCCCGGGCCGGATACCGTGATCGAGGCCGTGCTCGTGGCGGGTGAGGACGTCGTCGATGGTGCCGCCGGTGACGCCGAGTTCGGTGCTCAGGACGTCGGCCGCGATCGCAGAGGGGGCCAATGCCCGCACCTCGTACCCGGTTCCGCACCACGCATCGACGGCGACGCGCATGGCCGTGGTCTTGCCGGTGCCGGCCGGTCCGACACCGGCGGCGAGAAGAGTGCCGGAGAACAGAAAATGCTCGACCAGTGCCCGCTGGTCCGCGCCGAGCGCCCATCCTTTGCGGTGCTCGTGCGCGGCGAGCGCGGCGTGCAAGGACTCGGTGGTCGACATGACGGCGGTCGGTGTGTGTGCGGCGCCGACGAGTCGCTGCTCGGCGTCCAGGACACCGCGGCTGGTGTAGGTCTGGTTGCCGTGCACCGTCAGGATCGAAGCGCCGTCGCTGCGTTGCAGCGCTTTCGGTGTGGCGTCGACTTGGCGGGTGAGGCGGATCGAGTGCGCGCCGAGCGCCGATTCGGTGATGCGCTCGGTGATGCGCTCGCGGGTGGCGGTGCTGTCGAAGACGACCCCGCGGAGCTGTCGTTGCACCTCGGCCTCGACGTGCCACAGATTCCACGATGCGCGTTGCCGCGAGATGCGGGCAACCACTGTTTCGGCGATCTGGCCGGTATCGATATCGGCTGCGCCGCTCTCGTTGGTGATGTGCCCGACGCTGCCTCGGAGGGACTTCGACAGTCGCCGTTTACCGATGCGCTCGACGGCGCGGGCATGCCACTCCTCGCGTTGAGCAGCCAGAGATTTCGCGGGTGGTTTCTGCTCACGGGTGTCCAGGGTCGCTTGGTCCGCAAGACGCATCTGCATCGCCTTCGAGGGGTCTTTGCCGTGTGTCTTGCGGTAGTCGCCGACGAGTTGTTCGAGCCGTCGTTCGATCGCGTCCCGGCGGGAGAATTCACGTAGCAGTTCAGGCGGGACACCGTCGATTTCTCGTACCGGCCTTTTGTTGGCGCCGACACCGGGGCGGTCGAAGAACCTCGCTCCGACCTCGCGGCTCACGTACTCCTCGATGAGGGTGTTGTACCGCTCGGAGGCGGACACAGCGAGCTTGTGCAACACGCGCCCGTCGAGGCTGCGCCATTTACCGTCGACTCCTATGACTTTGGTGGAGATCGCGACGTGGGTGTGCAGGTTCGGGTCGCCGTTGCGGTTGTCGCGGTGATCGAACCGGGTGTACATCAGGCCGGTCGATTCGATCTGTCCGACACCGGCTCTGCCGACCCGGGTGTAGGAGGCGTTGTCCTCCACCCACGCCACTGCGTCGGTGACCGCGGCGGAGTGGGCGCGTTCGATACCGGCGCGGACCTCTTCGTCGCCGAGCCCCCAGAGCACCGACACCGATTTGACGGGTGTGAACACGCAGTCGTAGCCGGCGACGGGTTGGCGTTCGCGTCGTTTCTGCGAGGCGATGTAGCGGGTCAGTTCGGCTTCGGTGGCCGGTGAGCGTCCTATCTCGCGGTGGAACTCGTCGGCTCCGAGGCGGTATCGGAGCTGCTGGCATTCGTCCGCCGACAAGACTCGTCCGAGACTCTTGTGATCCCTGTCCATCTCGGTGCGAATACGTTTCATCAACGTGACTTCGTTGCGGTATACAGCATATCTTCGACCCAGCCTGACACTGTCCACGGCTTCGTCCGCGGCGGCGCCTTGGGCGATGAGTTCACTCGTCAGCGCTTCAGCTTCGGGATGTAAGCCTTCCCCGAACAATGCTCTCATCTGGTCCTCGCGGACCTCCCCTTCGACGCCGAGATCGGCGGCCGTGCGGCCTCCCCACAAGCCGGGCGGTGTGCCTTCGGCGGTGTAGTAGTCGGTGAGGTTCTGACCTTTCTTCGCGGTGATGTCACCCACCGCGACTTCGCGTGTCAGGTAGGTATATCCGTCACCCGCGTGCAGTGGATGGACGGTCATCATGACGCCACCATAAGCGGTCGGCGCCCCACAGTCACTAGTAGTGCAAGAGGTGTGTGACGTTTGTTGTGAATTTTCGGCGGTGATTCAAAAGAATCTGGAGTAGACGATATCGGAATTTCGAACGAGCACGGACTGAAATGGACTGATGAGGACGAAAATGGCAGTTGGACAAAGCATTCAACGATTGACTTGTAGCGTCGCATGCCTTCACCGGTCGGCGTTTCGGCGGTAGCCTGGCCGATATGACTCCCTCAAACGGTGGACCCGTCAGCGCTCGGGAACGTGCTCGGCGGGCGAATGCGCAGCGGTTGGCGGATGCGCAATTGCGACTGAAGAATCAAGAGCAGGATCTGATTGCTTATTTCGACGCCACCCGCGACGAGCGACGGATTACGGACGATGTGACACAAAGAATCGCGCGGTTACGACGAGATGCTCAGTCCAAACTCGACTCCGCGTATCACCGACGCGCCGAAGCACTCGCCGCACTCAAGAAGCGAGGTGAAACATATTCCAGCATTGCAACTTTGGTTGACCTTTCAGTTCCGGAAGCGACGCGGCTGATCAAATCGACGATGGCCGCGAAGGCAACCGGCAGGATCGATGTGCCCGGCGAGTCGGCAGACGGCCCAGGTGCCTCGGGCAACGAGGACGCAGATCGCACCGGCAATCGCGATCCCAAAGCAGTTGTCTAAGTGGATGAAGCTGCCTGGATGAGATAGAGCGGACGGGCGCGATAGAGCGGACCGGCGCGTTAGAGCGGACCGGCGCAGCACGGCCTGGCAACGAGCGCTCGAGGTGTGGCAGTCACTTCTCCCGCACGCGTCGAACGTTCTTGATTCGATGCAACACACTTGCAGTGCAAGAACGGACACGAGCGCGCACGTGGCCGTGGCCGTGGGCTCATCTTGTGTCGGTGGTGTCGTGTTGAATCCGACCTGTGCGGGAGGAGGTGAAAAAATCATGATCTCAATCGTTGTCATTGCCGTCATCGTTATCGCAGCGCTGTGGCGCGCGGGCGAGACCGAGTCTGGGTGGCGTTTCGCACCTCTGCGCGCAACCGGGCTCATCGCCGAGGGTGTGTTTCGCGTCGTCGTGTTCGTAGTGACGATCGCGTTGGCGTTCGTTGCGGCTGCCATCGGCGGCGCGTTGCGCAGCACCTTCTGACACCTAACTCCAATTTTGATGATCGGGGTGAACTTGTAGCAGCGGTCGGGGCGGATGTTGCCGGATGCGTACACGCTTCGATACTGCTTCCACGTTCAAAGTCCTTGGCGTGTAGGTGGAACACGCATCGCTGACAGACTGTCGAGCCTACAGCGCGCGTCTCAGATCAGTACTTCGTACGCCCGCTCGTACACCCAGCGCGGCAACGCAGGTGCTTCGAACGCTGCGGTCGCGAAGTCCGATCCGCTGCGAACTGCATCTTCGGGGATCTTGTCGACTGTGCGTGACCCGAAAGATCTGGCCGCGGCGATCCACTGTCCTCGATGTTGTATTCGTATCGCGGTCGACACGGCGCGCCGGCCACCGGAGTATCCAGCGGTGAGCTCGTGGCAGTCCCATTCGACGTGCTGGTTCTGCCCGAAGAAGTACGTCAATGTCTCGGCGAACGTCGGCCCGTACAGGGCACCTCGATCGGTGTCGATGCGAATGAAATTCACGGTGTGAGCCCTTCAATTGTCCGCGCTGCGAAGAAGTGTGATCAGAACAGGGCGATTTGGCCGCGGTTGGCGAGCCCGTCACGAAACGCCCGGAATTTGCTCAGAAGGTCCGCTGCGACTGAGTCGGTGTGGCCGATAGACCGTGCGATGTCGCCGAGCGTTTCGCCGGTGGCCATCGCGTCGTCGATCTCGCGGCCAGCAGCGAGATCCTCTAGGCCTTCCAGGTCAAGTTGGTCAACGTCGGCGGTGGTGAATCGGCTCTGCGTGATCGCAGCGCGGCGCCGCTCGTCCTCTAGCTCCCCTCGCGCGTTCATACGGCGCCGCCGCTGCGGAAAGCATTCAGGCGGTTCGTCGCTGCACGTTGCGCTCTGCCGATGCCGACGAGCTGGTCGAACAGGTACTCCTCCGGCGCTTCCTCCGCTAGCTGCTGAATTTTGATCCCCGCGCCGAAGAAGCTGCGCCGATAGCTTTCCGATAGCACCATGCCTGCATAGTCAGTGGCCGATGCACCGCATGCGTTCGCTGTGGTGGCATCGGTCAACGCTCTCCGCAGCCGCGCACCACGGTGTCCACTGGCACCGGCCCGGGTGAGGACAGCGAGGACGCTTGCAGGATCGTGCGGACGACTGCCAACGACCAGTTCTTGCACGACGCCGTACAGCTCCCGATACGCGGGATCGTGAAAATCGTCAGCTTGCAGTGCACCTGCGATACGCGTGCATTCGTCGCTGTCCTGCAACCACATCAAAGCGCAGATCGCTAGCGCTTCCGGTGCCGTCTCCGGACGGTCGGTGAGATCCGTATCGTCCTCGCCATCGCCGGTGGGTTCGACTGCCCTCAACGCGGTCATCTGTTCGCCTCATTTCTTCGTCGCGGATACGTGCGGATGTGCTGGATTCGAGATGTCGAATGCGGTTTCGGCTCGCGGTGGGGTGGGGTCAGATGTAGAGGAGGTTCGGTGGTGCGGTGCCGTCGAATTTTTCGAGGCTGTCGAGGACGGCGTTGTAGTTTTCTGGCCTGTAGCGACCGAGTCCGACGATGAGGGCGCAGGTTCCGTCGAGTGTGACGAGGTAGGACGGCGGGCTGCCGTTGTCGGGTGATGCGTGCTCGCGGGCGTCGAGGAGTGCGTATCGGACTGCATCGGCGGCTGCGCGCTTGGCAACCGCAAGATTGGGTTCTGCTCCCGTGGCGGTGAGGATTTCGGGATTGTCCTCGGGGTGAGTGGTGACGGTCCAGGTGATCATCGTCGGTTGTTCCTTCCGCTCAAGCCAGCTAGCTTCTTGCATTCGAGCGTCGCACGGGCAAATCGGCAACTCGTCCGAGGCAAAGATCATTTCCGCGCCGTGTGGATAACTGCCGTGTCGGATCAGCCTGTGGATGAAACCTGTTCGGCCCCGGGGCACGGGGCCGAACTTGTGGTATCAGATCTCAGACTTCGTCGAAAACATCGAGCAGTTTCGCCGGGTCGCGGCGGTAGCGGCCACCGTCTAGAAACACTCCAACCGCGGCGCGGTGCACGCGCCGAAGTTCGGCCATGAGGGTGTCGTATCCGACGCGGTCGGTGATGCGCCAGGTAACGGGTCCCATGTGCAGGTCTACCCAGTGGATGGTTCGGCGTTGTTCAGGGCTGTAGCGGTGGTGCGGCACCGCCGTATGTTCGGGGCTGCCGAGCCAAAGCACGGAGACAGCAGCAGCACCGAACTCTGCTCCTGGTTGGGCCGGGTCTGGGGTTTGTCCGTCGGCTCCGCCGAGTGCGGCGCGAACGGTGGCAAAACCGGTAATCACTGCGGACACAGTTTCGGCACTGCGAAAGGTCATCATGACGTGACCGAGAGCGACGATCATCTGCGCTTCGTCTGTGGCCGCAGCGGTGACGGTGACGGTAGCCTCCTGGGGTCCCGCGACCAGGACTGTGGTGTGAGTGACGATTCCGGTGGTCCGGGCGATGTGCGCGGCGGTGGTCTTGCGTCCTGTGCGGGAGATGTTCTGCGGCATGTCGGGCTCACTTTCTGTTGCGGGACCGGCTCCCCCGGCCCTTTCGCTCTGCCAATTTCTTTCGCCGTCATCTGGCTCGAAGGAGAGAAGGCGGCGCACTGGACCGGCGTCCTAGGCCTGATCCGGAAAGTTTTCAGCCGTAGGCGCTTTGAAAAGTTTCAGGAGCCCATCGGGCCGGAGCGAAGCGGAGTCAGGGCTGGGTAAGACGGGCTAGGGTGCCGCATGCTCGACCGGAGCCAGATGTGCGAAGAAAATTGCTCTTCTTCAGTGCGGAGCGCAGCGGAGTTCAATTCGGAGGCCACCGAAGGTGGCCCCAAGGCAGTACCGGTTCGATACGCAACGGACCGTCGCGGGCGACCACCTCACAGCCAGCAACAGCCCAGGGCGATTGTGCGGGAGCGACGAAAGCATGGTGGCTCGATGCCGCGGCAGCACTCCTATTCCACCAAGATTCGATTAGGCTCCGTGCTCGGCTCGTCATCGAACTCGAATTGCCCATACCCAGAGGCGTTTGCGCCCCCTGCGTTTGTCTCTTCCCACTTTCGATATCGACGCATCGCAGTCGACGCAACGGAACCATCCGTCTCTTTGCCGATTCGTGCCCACGACCATTCTCGGTGTGCGTGCCTGAGCCGTACTGTCTCCGCAACCTCTGGTGCCAAGGCGTCCGTGTGCCCGGAAGGCGACTCCGCTGACTGACCGACGACATGTTCCGCCTGAGGCTCGTCGTCCAGTCTCTCCCCGTGCTGGCCGGCCTCGAGCCGTGTCCAATCGGATTCATCTGACAGTGCACTCGGAGCGGCCTCTGGCTTTGCAACCCCGCGCGGTGCTCGAAGGATCACAGCGAGCACCTCGGTCATTGCAAGGAGTGCAATGGGCGCAATGGTGGCAATACCCGCCGACACCACGGCTGGAAGCAATGTCGAACTCAACACCGCGTGGTACGAGTTGCCTGCAATGGACGCTGTTGCGGCGACACGCATGATCGACACAACGAAACGCCTGCCCCTGACCGTGCCTTCATCGGTGTGGTTCGACAAGGCAATTGCGGTCACTGTCGTCGAGACGATTGCACCGTCCAATACGACTGGGATCACCCACGCCTCGTATTCGCCAATTCCGGCCATGACCGCAAGGTCTCGCAACACAGCGAAACTGAGCCAGAACGATGCGCCCGCAATGCCGACCGTGAGTGCAACGGCCGTCGCAAGCGCCCACTGCAGAATGCCCGGATGTATCGCAACGCCGTCGGAGTTGCTGAGCGTGGACGGCGGATTGGCATGATGCCTCCGGCTCATCGGATTCTCGGTCCTCGAGCGAGTGGACCTGTTCGTTGCGGGAACGGCTGGCCATCGTTGAAGTTGTTGCGCAACAACTCCAAGTACTCCTCGACTGCCGCGTTCACGAGGTCCGACGGGCCACGCGGTGCACCAGGTGTTGCAGACAACGCTTCGGCTGCATTGAGGAGATCCTCCACAGTGGACTCGTACAAGTAGTACGAGCGCTTCCGCTTCGCAGTGTCAGCTGACTGTTGCGCAACGGCCTCAGTCGAGGCGACGGCGCCAGGTGACCGTTGCGTGTCCTCCGGCAAGTCAACTGGGCTCGAACCGGCGAGTGCGCTCTTCATTCGTTCGGGGCGGGCCATCACAGCTGCCCGTTCACGAGCAGCGCGAGAGTGTCGCGGTAGATCGTCGACAGGCTGCGTGACTGGGTGGTCCCCCAGTCGACAAGACTTGTCTGCGCCTCCATCGAGTCTTTGATGACTACCCGCTTGGGAACAGTGTCGCCGAGTACATTGATGCTGGAGGCGATCTCGACAAGTTGTTCTCGACCGCTGATCGTCCCGATCTCGTGGAGGTTGACGATTGCACCGAACATGTCTAGGTCCGGGTTGTAGCTACGTTTGACTGCATCGATGGTGCGTCGCAATCGCGCCAATCCGTTGGCAGAGAACAACGCAGACTGAGTCACGACGACGGCTATGCGTGCCGCAACGAGCGCGTTGATTGTCAGCAGATCCAGGCTCGGCGGGCAATCGATGAGGACAACATCGTAGACGCCTCGGACTAGATCGAGTGCGTCGCGCAGCCGCCGTTCACGGCCGGCGCCGGCGATGACCAGTTGATCACGGACATAGGCCAAAGACTCGTTCCCCGGGACGGTGGGCACAAGGTCGACACCGGGCCAGACGGTGGGGACGACGGCGTCGGCGATCGTCGCTTTCGACGACTCCGAGAGAACATCGGCAACGCCGATGTCATCGCGCTCGAGCTGCAGCTTGGCGAGAACTGTACTGACGTTGCCCTGGGGATCTATGTCGACGACGAGCGCGCGCCGACCAGCCTGGGCTGCGGCGTAAGCGAGGTGAAAGACGGTGGTGGTTTTGCCGACTCCACCTTTTTGATTGCAGAACGCGAAGATCTCAGCGGGCATGGTGGGTCTCACTTCCAATGGATGAGTCGGGCGAATTGGGGGTGATGCGAGAATGGGATGTCATGCGCTCCGCGGAACCAAGGGATGAAGAGCCGCCCATGCACGCACTGGATGAATTACGGGTAACGGACGCTATGCGCGCGTCACGTGCAATAGATGAAGTACGCGCCGCACGGGCATAGGAAGCGCTCGCTACCAATACTTCCCGTGCGCGAATCTCACCCAGGACGGCAAACGGGAGTACTACCTCCACTGGACCTTTTACGGCCGACGCCAGCGAGTCGTCTGTGGCACTCCTTGCGGGTAATTCAGGTACGGCGGGGACAAGATGTGCGCGACGCTCATCGCAGGGAGGCTCCGGTTCTCGCCCACTGCGCAGGTCGCTCCCCATGAACGAACACCGGACAGGGTTATTCGAATGCACATGAGGCCGAATGTGTTGTCTTGGTTGCGTCCTCGGCAGATCGATACCGGTGACCGATACGAAGAACGGAACAACGGTTGCTTGCTGGCTCCTGTGTGGATGGTGGTATGACGAGTCGGACCGTGCGTTGCGGCTGGTTCGTGGAGAGCTCAACTGGTACCTCCCGTGATGGTGACGTAGGAACGACAAGGGACTTCGTTCGTTCCTCTCGGACCCCCCATGGCCCTGAGCCAATTTCCGCACCCACGTTGTCCGCTCCACGCCCGATAGCCCCGCGCCGTGGTGGGCGCGCGGCTAATCGGTATCGCCACCCAGACGATGATCAGTCGAACAGGCGGTGCCCCGGGGCCGGTCTCCGAGGATTTACAAAGGGTGCACAGGCCGGCGGCAGGCTGGTTGTTCGTCGGGCTCTGCCAGAAAACGACGCTGCGACAAGCTCTTATCGACAGCTGTCGACGGCACGCGGGACCCGCGTAGGGTTTGCGTGATAGCGACGTGCGTGTAAGCAGTTTGTACGCAGGTGGATTCACCGATATATGGGTGAATACAACCTGCACTCGTCCCGCTCTGCGTCTACATGGTTCTCGACGGCATCAGCGGATGAGTGCGGCAAAACGCCTTGTGAGGCGGATCAAGACCGATTAGAATTCGTGGTTGAAACTCCTTCCTGCAAGGTAGAGGTTTCGACGACGCCCTCGGCCTCGGTGCTGGTTACACCGAGATTCGCCGGGGGCGTCTCTAGTTCATAGGGGTCTGGCGTGAGCGGCATGTCAGGCAACGCCCGAGCTGGCGCGTGCCGCTTCCTCGAGTCCAACGATGTACTCGTCGATGGCCGTGTCGGGGATCAGTCGCCGCTTACCGACCTTGACGCTGCGGATTTCACCGGCGGCGAGCTTGTTGAACAGGTTGGAGCGTCCGAGGCCCGTGCGGGCCATCGCTTCCTGGACCGAATAAAGCTGTCGAGACATCGAGTTTCCTCTCCGCGATTGTGTATTTTCACCACATCTAGAACGCCAATGCGTCTAGTCCATGTGGTTCCACCACAAGGTAGCAATTCAGTAGCGTTGCCACAACATCTTCGAGAAGTCAGCTAGAGTGCGTTCTTATGACACAGTCCTGGGCAGAGCAAATCGTGGCCCGCGTCGCCGGCGAAGTTCGACGACTTCGAGGCAAGGACCACTCCGCGCTCTCAGCAGCCAAGCTGGCCGACCGGACCTTCGATATCGGTTTCGGCATCTCTCGTTCAGTGGTTGCCGACTTGGAGACAGGCCGCAAGAAGAGCATCGATGTCCCCGAGCTTCTCGTTCTTGCTGCAGCCCTGGGCGTCTCGCCGGCCCAGCTAGTCTTCCCTGATCTTCCTCGAGGCAAAGTCGAGGTGTTACCAGGTCTGGATCAGGAGTCGCATGATGCCCTGCGATGGTTCAGCGGCGAGGCCGGGTTGATGAAGCCTTCTGAGGACTGGTCGGAACCCGAGGCCGATCAACCCACGGAGGTGTGGGTCCGCGAGCAGTTCGATCCGAGGAACGATCGGGTGGGCATCGCACGGGAGTGGTTACAGGCGCTACAGGCGATGCGGCGTGCGCGCGTTCAGATGCGTAACGGTCTTTCCAAGCAGGACTCGGTGGAACACGTCGAAGCGATGAAGTTCATGTACGAAGATGCGAGACGGCGGTCGGAGGAATTGTTTCGCCAGATGACCGAACTCGACATGAACGTCGGTGACGAGGCATCCGATGCCTAGGCAACAGCTTCCCCCGCAGATCAAGAAGATCGAGGTACGGGACAGAACAACAGGGCGGATGGTGACTCGATACCAGGTCACCACCGATGCGGGAATCGATCAGATCACCGGCAAACGACGACAAATCCGTCGGCGCTTCGAATCCGAGAAGAAGGCTAGGGAGGCGCTGTCCCAGTCGAACACGGAAGCGATTCGGGGAACCTTCGTAGCTCGATCCCAAACCACACTGGCCGAAGCGGCAGAGTTGCATTTCGCGGGTCGACACCGGCTTCGAGAGACCACCCTCGGCGGATATCGAGAAGTCATGAAACCCGTGTTGGCATGTCATGGCAACCTTCCGGTCCAAAAGTTAAGCAAGCGGCACATCGATCAGCTCGTCGTCGGACTCCAGCAGGGTGGCCTGCCGAAGCCCAACGGGCAGTTGACTCGCCCGTGGGGTCCACGATCGATCAACCTCATGCTCACAGTCCTTTCTATGATTCTCGACGGCGAGTTCAAACAGGGCCACGTACAGCGCAACGTAGCTCGTCTCGTTGACCGCGTGCCGCGGGACGCGAAGGAACTAAAGACATTTACAACTTCGGAGGTCAGGACGCTTCTGTCGACAGTCTCAGGAGACCGGAACGAACACGCCTGGCGCTTGGCGCTTTCGGGTTTACGAAGGGGAGAGGTTTGCGGCTTACGCTGGAAGGACGTCGACCTGCGCGACGGTTTTCTGACGATTGGCAACAACCGCGTTCTGACGGTCAGCGGTGAAATTGTCGAACAAGAACCGAAGACCAAGAAGTCATCGAGGACACTCCCCCTCACTAAAGACTTGGAGTTGGCTTTGAGATGTGCGAAAGATTGTCAGGCCGCAGAAAGGCGTCTGCACGGCGAGGAGTACGGGCCTGGGACTCATGTCGTATCTGACGAGCTCGGCTATCCCGTCCGTCCGGACGTACTTGCGGCTAGGTGGGAGCGATTGACCAAGATCGCAGGGGTAAGCGAAATCCGATTTCACGACGCGCGGCACACCTGCGCGACCCTAATGCACCTGGCCGGGGTTCCAATCGCAGTGATCGCCGCGTGGTTGGGACACGCCGACGCCAGCTTCACCATGCGGACGTACGTACACAGCCAAAGCAATGCACTCACCGACGCGGCAACTCAGTACGCAGCCTTGTTTAACAGGCCACCGGACTCGAACCAGCCGACCTAGCCTTGCAGCGCGAGTTTGATCGGATCTTGTCATCATCAGGCAACCGGATGCCGAGCCGACGCCGTACTTCGGGACCCAAGCTCTGACGGAACTGCCGGGCCTACCGATAATCCGGTGTTACATCAAGCCGTTCGATCCGGGCCCTGACTGCACCACGTCAGCGCGGCCGTCGGGGTCGATGCTGTGGTATTCGAGCAGGTCCAGGGTGCGGGCGAGCAGGGCGTCGATGCGGTCTTCGACGTCGTCGTAGACCTGCGGCAGCTCGGCGAGGACGGTGTGCGCACGGCGACGCGCCTGTACACCGAACTCGTAGTACCCGGTGTCGAGCGAGACCGAATCCGACTCGGGTGCAGCGATGTCGCCCGTATAGCCGGCATAGTCGGCGGAGCGATCACGGGACGGGGGCCGGGCCGGGGTGCGGCGCGGCGGGGTCCCCGTTCGGTGCGCATCGACGACATCGCCGATCGCATCCGGCGACATCGCAACGGTGGGAAAGGGCATGTGTCCCCACCGGTCGATCGGTGCCGCTACCGGGGAGGGCCGCTGCGCCCAGTCGGTGATGTCGGGAAACGTCCCTCCGCGCAGGTGTTGGAGGATCAGGGCCGTGGAGGGGTAGCGGTCGGCGAAGACGAGCACCTCGTGCCATCGACGCCACACCTGTGCGGGCTCGAATCCGGGCACGGCGCCCGAGTCGATTCGCAGCCGGTGGCCGCTGGCGATCCAGAGACTGTCATCGTCGTCGATCGTGATGTCGGTAGTGACGAGCTCGGAGATCGAGCCGTAGGACAATCCAGCCGCGGTGAGCAGCAGCAGGACTGCGTCGCGTCGCCCGAACAACGCCTCGCTCGACCCGGTGACCAGCAGGTCCCGGGCGGTGGTCGCCAGTGCTCGCGCGCGCTCGCGTCGGCGCTGGCCGCGCACCGAATCCAAGGCGAGTCGTATCGCGGTCGCCCGGCCCGGCTGGGGATGTCCGGCATCGCGGTGGGCGATCGCGGTCGAGGACGCAACGTTGATGTTCGCCAACGACCACGATCTCACTGCCGCCCCTCTCGGCCTCGCCCCACCCTGGACACCGGTGACCCTCGCCGAATTCCTCGGTGACAACCCGGCGGGAGACCGGCAAACCGTGACGGGCGCGGCGGGCATCGGAGCGTGAGCGGACAGGCGAGCCCGGGCGCACGGGTGCTCGTCGACACCCCTGCGGTGCGGTTCGTGCTCGATGCCGCCGGTGCGGTGTCGATGTTCGAGGTGGTCGGCGCGGTCGCCGACAGCCGCGATGCCGCATTCGTTACTGCCGCACTCACCGCAGTGGTTCTGTCCTCCCGTCTTCGTCGCCGGGTCGCAGCACACCGCCGTCGCAGCCTTTCGCGTAGCTCGGTCGGACCGACGCATCCCACTACCGCACGTACAGCGCACCCGTCGAAGGACGGTACCGCCGATCACGGCCAGGCCGAGGACACCGGTCACGCTCCCTCGCAGAACCCGCCGCCGCACCGCCGGTGGACGTGCTCGTCACGGGCGCGAAGCCGCGGTGCAGTTGCCCCGCGAATCCGTCTCACCCGGCACGCAACGCGTGCCGGCGGCAGTGCCTGAGCCCGCCGCAGCAGTTCGAGGTGCGCAGATGCAGATGAGTTCGGTGATCGGGTTATCGCATACGCCCGCAACCGTGACGGTTCGGTGTCTGCTGTAATGCACGAATGAACCTGTTGTGTCCGGTCACAAAAACCAACGGCATCAACGGTGATAACGCCCAGAGCTGGATCCGGCGTACCCGACTTCAAGATCATCCCAGCATCGAGTCCCGAATACGCGAGAGGTAGCGCGTGTATTCAATTCTGATCCCAGTCCTCATCACCTCGGTGGTGATTCTGGCGGTGTCACTGGCCGGGCTCGCCGCTGTCGCAGTGGCCGCAGTAGTGCAGGTGGTGCGGACGCGGTCGATGCGGGCGCGGAGTACACGACAGCACACTCCCCGGCAGAGTCGCCGATGAGTGCTCACGGCAGCTCACCTCACGGAGCGCCGGCACTACCCCAGTCGGGCGTAGTGAACGCGGCGACCGTGCCGTCCGCCGGAACTCGGTGGGACATGCGGACCACAATGGTCATCGTCAGCGCCTCCGGCGCCCTCCCGATGCTGATCATCGCCGTGATCTCACCGACGTTCCTCAAACCCGGCGCGCTGCCGATACTGTCTGTGATCACCGGATTCACCGCGGTGACGGTGGTCATCGCGGCGGCGGTGGGACGTCTTACCGATCGACAGTTCACGGTGCTCGGCGCCGGCGGGATGCTCGGCGTCGCCGTCTCGGCCTACGTGATCGCCGACCCGGCAGCCACACGGTCGGTGACCGCGATGCTCGCCATCGTCCCTGCGATCGCAGCGTCGGGATCCCCGCCGAGGGTCACCACCACACTCACGGCGCTCTCGGTCGTCATGGCCACGATCGTCACCGCCACCGACCTCGCCGCGACCGGCGCGCTGGTCTCACTGATCGCCATCGGTGCGGCCGTGACCACGGTGCTGATCCCGGTGACCGTGATCAACGGCCTCGCCCGCTCGCTGCGAACGGTCAACACCGAACTGCAAGTCCTCGCCGACACAGATCCCCTTACCGGGCTACTGAACCGGCGGGGCATGATCGAACCCACCCGAAGATTGCTCGAATCCGTGCACCGCCGCGATACCGAGATACGGGCGGCGTTGATCGACATCGATCACTTCAAACAGGTCAACGACACCGTCGGTCACACGGGAGGCGACCGCGCTCTCATAGCCGTAGCGAACACGATCACCGCGATCCTGGACGACTACCGTCCGACAGACTCCGTGCTCGCCCGAATCGGCGGCGAAGAATTCCTCCTCCTCACCCCCGCCGACCTCGACCCCCGCCTCGAACACCGTATCCTCGGCCGTGTTCGCGCCGTCACCTCCGTCACTGTCAGCATCGGCACCGTCACGGCCGCACTCGCCCCCGCAACAGACCACAAGTCGAGCCGGCCGCATGTACCCGGGGTCGGCAGTACGACAACCGGCGTCGAGCATCGCGGGCAGGACGAAGGATTCCTCGACCCTGTCGAAGCCCTCATCGACCTCGTCGGCCGCGCCGCCGACGATGCTCTCTACCATGCCAAAACCGGTGGCCGCGACCGCATCCACGACGCAGACCCCGTCTCGGTCACAAGAGCACGCGCATCAGCACAACCGGCGCCGCGCGGCGCAGCCAGTCCTGCGGTCGATCTCACCCACCAGTGCGATGTCGGCGACGTCCGAATCGATCGGCTACACCCATGAACCGAGCACACCAGCATTAACCAGCCGCGCCGGCGCCGCACCGCCGACCCGGCGCCGACGGTATGCAACGCACTCTCGAACGCGCCCGGATCATCGACGCGTGCGCTGACGCCGTGATCACCCGAGGCTACGGCGCAGTCACGATGAGTCTGGTGCAGCACGAGATTGGACTTGCCCGCGACCAGCTGTACCGGTCGTTTCGCAACAAGAACGAACTTCTCGCCGAGGTCTACCGCCGCGGGCACCACCTCTCCTGCGCACCATGCTTACCCACACCACCCACCTCGTCACCCCACATTTGCGCACCACGCATCTCGGTACCTCGTGAATCGACATCGCGTGAATGGTCACTGCCCGGTCCCTCGGTGTCACGAACACTCGACGCCGGCGTGGTCTCACCGCTCGCCATGATCGATGATGTCCGCGTGTTCGCTACCGCTGTCATCGAATCAGCGGCATCGAATCCCATGGTTCAGGCTGCACACGCTCTGGAACTGTCGCCGGTGGCAGCGACGACCGGTCTGCCGAGCATCTACCGGGTCTGGGAACACTGGCTCACCGCCACCCTCGACACTTCAGACCCACCAAGGACAGGAGGCGCGGGCGGCCCTCGGATCGCGGCGGCCGCCGACCTGGCCGGGGCATTGGTCGATGCGCTCGCTGGAACCATCGCGACCACAGGCCGCGCAGGCACCGGCCACCACACCTCGGGAGGAAGCATCGATCTGATCCTGCAGTCCCTCCCCGCACTGTCGAACGCGAACAGCGGTGTCCGGTGAATCGATCCGCGAGGCATTTGTTGACCACGCCTCAATGAGTTGGCGGCGATGACGGAATATGCGGGCAGGGACGGTGCCGGTGGGAGGTGCTCGTCACTGCTGCGCCGACCCGCAGGTTCTATCCGCGGTGTGTGTTCGTTGTCGTGACCGACCGATAGCGCGTCGCGGTATCCGGTGAGGTCATCGCCACGACGACGGCGTCAGTGGATTCGTCGAACCGGGCGTGCAGTGCAGTGGGGTCGTCGCTGA
Source organism: Rhodococcus sp. 06-156-4 (assembly GCF_002259345.1). NCBI lineage: Bacteria > Bacillati > Actinomycetota > Actinomycetes > Mycobacteriales > Nocardiaceae > Rhodococcus > Rhodococcus sp. 06-156-4. Next base: position 292,906 of record NZ_NPGB01000015.1, read on the forward strand.
TGTCGGCCATCACACCACCGCCGGCGAGCATGTACGCCATCGCGGCGACGAACCGCGTCGGCCCGAACGGTGCGGTGAAGCATCCTGTCCGCTCGGCCGCGACGGCAAGATCGTGTGCGACTCTCTCCCACCCCAGGCTCGCCCGGGTGACGGTGCCGGAGGGAAAGTCCGGGTCGATCCCGAGCCGAAGCTCCGCTCGGAGGACCGGCTCGCCGACGATGCCAGCGGTGACCTCGCCGATCAGGCCGGCCAGTGCCTCGATCGGATCTCCCGACGCCCTGCGCCACGGTTCGGCGATGGCCGTGTAACGGTGTGCAGCAGCCTCACTGACAGCGACGGCAAGATCGTGTTTGGACTGGAAATGAAAGTACATCGCACCTTTAGTACGGCCGCTGGCACCGAGGATCGAATTGACCGACGCGCCGCCGAAACCGCGACGGGAGAACTCCTGTGCCGCGGAGTCGACGATCACATCACGGGTAATTCGCGAGCGTTGCTGCTGAGGAACGCGGGCTTCGTGATGCGTTGGTGCCACCGTGATCACACCTTTCCAACCAGTCAATCCATCGGCTACAGCCTACCGAGCCGCCCCAAAGCTCTTATGTATCGACGGCCCCATTCGGAGTCGAAGAAGCGCGTCCATGTCGAAGTACCCGATCGCGGCACTGCGATTGCTGTCGGTAATCAACTGCGGCCCTGGCTTCCGATCCTGCTGGCGCTGACCGCAAATTCGGCGTTCTACGACGGCGCCGACACCGGATACGCCTCATGGCGATCAGTGCTGTGGTCACGGTGGCCGAGCACTGGACCACCACCGATTCTCGCGTCGCAGGCTCACTACGACGAAATGGTGGCGCAGATGCGCGGGGTGGAGGCGATCCTCGACGACGGCATGGTCCAGTAGGATGTACGCCCTTCCGAGAACTTCCCGACCGTCGAGGTGCACGTCAGGGAGGCGTTGGACGATGTCGGAGACCAGGGGCGCGTCGCGGCTCCCCTTCAATGACGCCATTTGGGGATTCGCAGCGCAGCACACCTACCTTGGCCTGTCGACGGCCGGACAGCTAACTGTATCCTGATTAGGATGCCTGCGAGAGAATCGATTCCTGCCGAGTTGCAACGAGCATTGATGCTCGAAGCCGGGTACCGCTGCGCAATCCCGACCTGCAGAACCGTGCAACCCCTTGAAATCGAACACATCGACGACTACTCGGCGGTTCGAAGACACGAATTTCACAATATGATTGTGCTGTGCGCAAATTGCCACCGCCTCAAAGGCTCGGGTCCTCGAAGCCTTGACCGCAAGGCGCTCCGCCAGCTCAAAGTCAACCTTAGCAAGATTAATAATCGTTATAACGAAACCGAACGGCGAATCTTAGAGTATTTCGCGGAGAACGGTCTAGAAGCCACAGTTGTCCTTCCGGCCACTGATGTCCTATTTTCGTACTTAGTGAAAGACTCCGTAATTGTGCTTGATCCTATATCGAAAGGAAGCCTATACGTCACGCACAGCGAACCCGAGGAAACATTCTACGTAACCGGGGGTTATCAGCTGACCGAGCGGGGGCGCGAGTTGGTCGAACGCTACCGAGACAACGAGCCAATACTTTAGACCACCTCCGCAGTTGCAAAGCGGCTGAAGCCGACACGTTCCACTGCACTGTGTGCGCACCCCAGACCTCGGACCCTGAACCAGTCCAAGACACTGTGACTTGGCCTGAAGGACTACATTTGCGAACACGCCCCGCCAATATGGGCGACGGTTGTCGGTGTCCTCCTGCTGCATCTTCGCCTCCGACGATGCGGTGCATCGGGGCGTGGCAATACCTCGCCGGTTGTCCAAGTCGCAGCCTGGGAACAAGAGTCGGAGCTCGCGACGACGGGGTACATCGTCGATCGACGACGTCGCTGAGTCCGATCCTCAAACGCGCTAGAAGAGCAGTGCTCACACTCTCCTGCTCGGCCCCTATCGAACCTTCCATGTACTCATCGAAGCCATTGCAGGTGCAACAGGGTTGACGACGAACCAACTCGTCGCTGCGGATCGGTACACGATCCAGCCCGCGGCGCGGCGGGAACTCGAGCGGTGGACCGAACCAGCTTCTTACACCGACACCGTTCTCTGACAGGCACATCGGTTATCGCGCGGGTCCAGGTACTCAGTGAAATAGAATGCTTGCGCGATAATCGGCTTCTTTTGCTGTCAGCGGTCACGTAATTCCTCAGGCGTGAGGGGTTGTCCGTCACGCAATTCCTTATCCGCTGTCACGTAATTTCCCAGCCCCTGCAGTCTCGTGGCACGAGCACAATGCCGCGTTGGTACGACTATTCGCTCGGAGGGGAAATCTCGACGTCGGCCTCTTCGTATTTGTTTTCTACCGCATAAGCGCAAGAATGCATGACCCGCTCGGCGATTTCTCGACTTCCAACTAGTTCTATCAGAGTGTCGATCGGCGCCTCTATTACGGCGCTAGGTGTGCTTAAGGCCGCCCTGTCCAAAGACAGCAACTGAGTTCTCGAAAGATATGGGACCGCTGCGCCCAGCTCTACACAGCTGGCGGGTATGCCCAGTTCGAGTCTGATGATCGTCCGATCAGTGAGCGCCCCGATCTTAACCGCATGTGTAGGAAATAATTCGGCGAGAACTTCTTTCACCGCGGGCAACAGATCGCGAGTACGGTCCGTCACGCTTCGAACAGCCCCGGCCATGCTCGGCCGCTGCCATGTGTACTGGTTGAGCTGGCCTTCGATAAGTGGCATTTCGATGCCGTTCATCCAATAGATCGCAGCGGACGCTCGTTTTGCGCGACGAACGCTGGCCGAGATTTCCGAGCCTGTGGTGCGGATAGCAGTGATGAGGCGTGCAGGTACTTGCTGTTGCGCAAGTACTCGAAACCATAGTGGCACTTCCTTGCCGCCGCCGTTTTTATAGACGGTGGCCGATATCCAGGTCTCATCAAGTTCGGCCGTCAGCTGCGCGGCCGCAATCAGAGTTGTACTCTTGATTTCATTCGGGTCGATAGCCTGCAGTGAATAAGACAATCGAATTATAGAATCGACGTGCACTCCAGACTCGCCAGCGAACCTACCAAGAGGGGTCAAAACATAGCCCTCCCCTTCTGGTCTGGTCAAATGTGCTGACTCCAACTGCGAAAACGCCTCTTTAAGAGCTGTCGGGCTCCATTGGGCCTGACCACCTGCACGACTCTGATGGGCAGCAAGGCTGGAGTCTAAGAATTCGATCACATCATCTTCGTGAATTGCGCCAACGATATCCGGCTCGGTTAGAGCGAGCACGCGAAGCATGAGAGTCCGCGGATCTCCGTCAGCCACGAGCTGGGAGGACAGAGGTTCGAGTTCACCCTTAACGTAGTGCGTCCAAGCGCTTCCTGCATCAAGCGCACCCTCGGGGATCAGGTATGACTCACCGAAGTCAGTAAAACCTAGGCGGCCTGCTCGGCCCACCATATTCTTATACTCGGCGACGGTGTACGGATTGTCGATCGGGTGCGTTAGTCCAACTATTATTACCGCTGATGCGGGTGTATTCACCCCCATGGCCAGTGTCGGTGTTGCTACTATAAGATTCAGGCCTGAGTCTGGATTACGAAACGCACCCTCCAAAGTAGCTCGCTCTATTCGATCTAGATCGGCTGTATGGAAGGCAACACCTTTGCTTAAAACTTGCTGTAATGAAGCGGTGCTCGTAGAGGCTTCACCTTCCGAGATGCGCTCCGAAATGTCTGTCAAAGACGGAAGGCCAAGGGCGTCGGCTAAGTATCGCGAGCACGCGACCGCCTCGCCTTTAGTTTGCCTGAACACTATTATTTTTTTGTTTTCGCCGAGAAGCATCCGGGCTAGTGGAATCAAAGTATCTCGAGTCTGACCTGTGTTTGTGGATATATTCACAAACATGTGCGCGAAAGACTCGTCGCCGTTCTCATCCAGGAATTGCAGATCCCCATTTCGATGGAGTACCCCCTCGCGAAGCGGGACAGGTCGTTTATCCGTGTGAAGATTTTTACCTCCTAGCCAGAGATCAAGCCCTTTAAGGTCTCCGACAACGGCTGACAATGTGATGATCTGAGGTGTTCCTGTTTGACCGCGCCGATTGTTAAGAATTGTCAACAAGAATTCGAGATTCGAACCTCGATTTTTATCGGTCAAGGTTTGAGCTTCATCGACCACTACCACCGCAGGCATTCCGAGGACATGAGGGTTGCTCAAGGCCAGGTACGACATCTTCTCGTAGGTCAACAAGGCAAAGTCGAACTGACCACGAAGGAATTCCGAGACCTGGTCGCTATAGTCACCAGTCGCACGAATGGTTTTAATTCCACTGCTTTCGTATATCTTGGTGAAGTGCTCATACTTGTCATTCACGAGCGCCTTGATCGGCAAAAGAAAAATTGTTCGACCGCGTCGACTGGCGGCCCTCAAAGCGGCAAGCTCTCCAATCATTGTCTTACCGGATGATGTAGGTGCTGTAACAACTAAGCTGCTATCATCAAGTACCCCGAACTCGTTGACTGCTCTAATTTGCAGATCATTTAGCTGTGTTATTGTCCCAGCCCAGGCGTCAAGGCTAGATTGCGAAATGCCATACGGAAGCAGCGATAAGAGATCGGACGTGGCAGGTTCTCGAACTCGGCCAGGGAACATTACTTTGTAAACGCTGCCCGGTTTGAATATTGGCCAAAGCGGAGTTCCATCGAATTGACCGCGTAGGGTAGGGGTTTGAACGTGACCCATTTGAGACGCGTCGGCCGTCACTCGCGCGCTGACATAGTGCACAAGATTAATCAAGTCTATTTGGCCGTTTTTCTCGACACCCTCGACGCCCTGGAGCGCCTCTATCAGGCGATATGTAAAAAGCCCGTGTCCGTGTTTAGCCGATTCGAGTGCTTCTTCATCCTCTGCAGATGCGGTGAATGCTAGGCGCCCCTTACCTAAGAACTTTGATAGAATCTCTGTAGGGTCTGTCTTTTTAAAATCACGCGGATTGACCTCAGATTGGAACACGCGGCTACCAATCCCGCCAGAAAAGCAGCAATCCAGAGCGCATAACACGGTTCTTCCAGGAATTGCCGACAGCGCTTTGCCGATCTCTTCTAGTGATACCGTCGTGCCGGTTAGTTTTTCTACATCAGTATCATGACAAATTATTTGATGTCGGTCAGTACCGTGCCCTGCATAAAAGATCACCACGATGTCTTCATCGTTGCTTGCGATAGCCAGATTAGCTAGACAGCTGCGTATTGCATCAGCCGTTGCGTCCTCATCGGTGAGGAGAGTATGCGACTGACCGTCAAGCGTATCGGAAAACAGGGCATGAACCGCTTGCGCATCGCGGACTGCCCCCTGCAGCCAATTGACTCGACTATCTGCGTATCTGTCGATTCCGATGAATAGCCCGTAAAATTTCAATGCGTCCTTACCTTCCCTGTTAGGTGTTTCCGCTTGGGTCGCTCAGTGTGGGCGGTGGGGTGTCCTGTAATCCACCTAGGTTTTTAGACCACTCTGGCGTGATCCGCTGCATGGGCGCTAACCGGTCGGCGAAGTCAGGGTGTCGCGGGAGCTTTGCAGTCAATTGAAAGAGGAACTGCCATTTACCGGTGGGCGAATAGATACACGCAGCAACCACGTCGAATTGGTCAGCTCGATAGTAGCGGCTCGCTGGATCGTTGCGTGAGGCTCTAGTCTTCTGTACTTCGACCTTCATATCACCGTTGGCGTAAATCGTAGGGCTGGCGTTTTTACACTCAAGTCTCCATAGGTGGCCGGTGGCCAGAACGACGTCAAAATCGTGTAGTGCATCTTGATCGAGCCGTTTCACATCAGCGATCCAAGAATCCTGCTCAAGAACTCGTTGAAGATGGTGTTCGGCCACGCCGCCGCGGACCGCGACTTGCAGCCGGTTCCTGGTGGCGATGATGTGCAGTATCTCCGCACTGGTCAGGTCGAACTCGAATTCCAGGGCATGCATGCCTTCGGCGGCTGTTTCACCAACGGCTGCAGACAATTTCGCAGCATTGAATCGCAACGCATGGTCTAGGCCGAGACCAGTGGCGCGGCGTTCAAAACGCGCGTAGTCGAGCAGTCGCTCGGGCGTGAAAGCTACTATGGTCTCGAGCCCTGCCGGACCACGTGGCACGCTTCGTTTGCGGCCAGGTTTGTTCTCTTTCTCCCACACGTGCCAGCTATGTTCGGTAGCAAGGTCCATCTCGCCGGCTTTCGTATAAAAGGAGATTCCCATCGGCAGCGGATCGTAGAGCGATGGCTGCAGACCTACGAGTAGCCCGGCTTCGATGTCCACACCAAGCATCAGCGTGATGTCGACACCCGCGATATCACGTCCCATCGGGTGTTGATCGTGCCAAGTATCTTCGCTTCCGTAACGAATTTGGCCGCGAACTTCGTCGGCCGGCCGGCCCGACGTGGCCTTGCGAGTCATTCGGAATGGGTAGATCAGCAACCCAAGTCGATCGCCCCGGCCGTCCTGTACGCCAAGGTACACCGGGGCCCTGGTGTAATCGCTAGCATAGAGGACCTGGCCTCCCGCTCGCTCTATAGACTGGAGGAGGAATTCGTGAATGTCCTGACGGCCAACTACGTTGTAAACCCGCGGATAGTGACGACCTGCGAGAAAGGTCACGGACATCTCCTCTTCTCCTCGGATACTCGCTGGCCTGGCACCGCCGACCATCCACACTAAGACGGCAGGTGAGATATTCGCGACGCGAGGGCATCCGATACGTGCTCCGGCGTGTAGACATGGGAAGCTTACGGGTATGGCAAGTACCCACGGAGTAGCTATCTCGCTGTTCTCCGGTGCAGGTGGACTGGACTTGGGCGCTGAACAGGCAGGGTTTGACGTTCGATCGGCTGTCGAGCGCAACCGTGACGCAGCTCTGACCATGGAAAAGAATTTTCCGAAGCTGGCGTCACCCGTTATCCAAAAGGACATCCTTGACACCAGCACCGAAGAGATCTGCCGCGCTGCAGGGCTGACCAAAGGACAGCGACCAGATCTGTTGATCGGGGGCCCCCCGTGTACGCCGTTTTCCAAGAGTGGGTTCTGGTTAGAGTGGAAGAGGTCGGGTCTGGACCCTGATGCAACCCTGCTACAGGAGTACACCAGAGTGCTGCGCGAATCGCGTCCACGTGCGTTCGTCCTTGAGAATGTCTATGCACTGACGTACAACAACAAAGCAAGCCGACCTGCCCTCGAACGACTCCTTCGTGAGATCGAAGAGGCCGGGTACAACCATCACATGGAAGTGTTGAACGCCGCAGACTTTGGTGTTCCGCAGGCGCGTCCCCGTTTGTTCATAATCGGAGTTCCGAAGGGCAAACCTCTGCCACCTCACCCATCACCCACCCACGGTGGCCAATGGGAACGGCGCGCCAGCGGGAACGTATCCAATAAGTACGTGACGGCGGGCGAAGCACTGGCTGGACTCATCAGCGATCCAGAGCCTGAAGAAACGGTAGGTGGGCAGTACGGGCCGTTGCTGCCGGAAATCCCACCTGGAGGCAACTACCTCCACTACACAGAGGAGAAGGGCCACCCCGACCCGAGATTCAAGTGGCGCAGTCGATACTGGTCGTTCCTACTCAAGCTCTCCCCTGACAAGCCGTCACCGACCATTCAGGCACAACCCGGTCCGAACGTAGGACCGTTCCATTGGGACAACCGTCGACTTCGAGCGAGTGAGGTCAAACGGCTGTTCACGTACCCAGACGATTTCGAGCTAGTGGGTAGCCGCGGCAGCGTCCAAGCTCAGCTTGGTAACTCTGTACCGCCGCTGTTGGCGCGCCGCGTTCTCGAATCCGTCCGTACACACATGCGGCGATAGCCGATTCCTCAATACACGAGGTGCTGCAGAGTGATGACCACCTCTCGACACACGTGATTGTCGAGAGGTGAATCGTCAGAGCCCGATGTCGGTGACGGCGTTGCCGACGAGAGGCGCATGCTCACGTCGGTAGATCTCTACGGAGTCGAGGCTTGCGTGGCCGGTCTGACGGGCGATGGCGGATCCGTCGGCGCTGTTGCGGGTGCCCTGGGTGACGAAGCCGGACCGCAGGGAGTGTCCGCCGAGCTTGGTCAGGTCGGTGGGATCGTAGCCTGCGTGTTCGGCGCGGCGGCGGATGGTCTAGTGGATCGCAGCTCCGGACAGCGGTGTCGAGCCGAGGTTGCCGTTCTTCGCGACCGCCCGCAGGAGTTGTGACCGGGCTGCAGTGCGGGGCCCTCCCCCGCGGCACACATGTCCTTTGAACGGTTCCTTCCTGCGGAGGAGTGGCCAAGGGCCTGCCACCGGCATCGAACGCGGCGACGACCTGTGTCCAGCGGACGTAGGCGCAGGGTGGACAAGTTGCATGGGACTCGGTGTAAGGCAGGGCTTTCACCGCTCCCCTACCCTCCCGGTCGGTCTTCGACTTGCGCAACCGCACATGAATGCCGTCGAGGCGATGCAGTGAGACGTCGCCAAGGAGGAGGTCGGAGAGTTCGCTGCGACGGAATGCGCCGGCGAACCCGAGGAGCAGGATCGCCGAGTCGCGGCGTTCGAGCACTTCGTCGGCCCACCCGCGGCTACGTTCCCTCGCAGTCGACACCAGGACGCGGATATCGTCGACCAGCAGTGGGTCTCGCGGGGTGCGGGGCCGGTCCCCTGCGGCGGCGTACTCCCGTCTGATTCCGGATAGGGTCGCGGTCACGAGCTCGTGGGCTGTCGGGGACAGATGCCCGGTGGTGCGGTGTTGGTGGTTGATCGCCGCGATCCAGGTGCCGAAGGTGGCGACGGCGTAGGCCCGCTCCCCCGTTTCGGTGCTCGTGTCGGCGGCGTCGACGAGATATGCGGCGACGGTCACCGGGTGCGTCGGCAATGCGACGTGGCGCTCTCGGTTGCACCAGCCGGTGAAGCGTCGCCATGCGACGGCGTAGGTCTTGCGGGTGCCTTCCGACCGCGATGACTCGATCGCTTTGGCGATCCGCCCGCGACCGCGGGCGGGATCTCGGGCTCTACTGCCGTCGACACGAGCCCTGCGGTGCCCCAGAGGCGCCCGACGCGAGCGTCCGGGCCGGTCGAAAGTCCATATCGTCAGCCTAGCGCAGGTCACCATCGCGTCTCCGCAACCAGACCTGTGCTGAACTGGCTTTTCGACCTAGATGGTGCGGAAAATGCACTCTACGGCGACAACATCCGACCGCTCTCTTAATGCAAAATTGGCCAGGCTGGCAGACCGCTAGCAAATATTCAGCAACTCTTAGGTCTTGCTGAGTCCAGAGATGTCCGCAGCGGGTTGGTAGTGTCCGCGCGGGCCGCGCGGGAACTGTCGGACGCGCGGATTTGCGCTAACCGTAGACATGAATCCATGTGGACCCAAAATGGGAGTTCCGATCGAGTTGTGACAACTCGTGACACTGAGGCTCTATTTCGAACGAAAAAGGCGGCCTCGGATCTCGCCAAAGCCGCCTTCGAACTGCACAAATAGATGTCGGGCTGACAGGATTTGAACCTGCGACCACTTGACCCCCAGTCAAGTGCGCTACCAAGCTGCGCCACAGCCCGCCGCGCCGGTTAAGGCGCTCGATGAGATTACCCCAGCCCCACCCCTGACACGAAATCGCCTGGTCAGGGGTGGGCGGAGAATCTATCGGCGGTTGTTGCCCTTGCCCGGCCGCTCGCGCTTTTCGCGGATACGGACCGAGACACGGACGGGGCTGCCGTCGAAGCCGAACTCTTCACGCAGACGCCGCTCGATGAACCGTCGGTAGCCGGCCTCGAGGAAGCCTGTGGTGAACAGAACGAATGTCGGCGGACGGGTGGTCGCCTGGGTGGCGAACATGATTCTCGGCAGACGCCCACCACGCATCGGTGGAGGTGTCGCCGCGACGACCTCCTTGAGCCAGTTGTTGAGCCTGCCGGTGGGGATTCGCTTGTCCCAGGACTCGAGAGCTGTTTCGAGGGCCGGAACGAGCTTCTGCACGGCCCTGCCGGTGTGCGCGGAGATGTTGACACGCTGCGCCCACGGCACCCGAGCGAGATCGCGATCTATCTCCTTCTCCAACTGCAGTCGACGGTCCTCGTCCACGAGGTCCCACTTGTTGAACGCCAGCACGAGCGCACGGCCCGCGTCGGCGACCATCGACAGAACTCGGAGATCCTGCTCCGAGATGACCTGTGACGAGTCGATGAGCAGGATTGCGACCTCGGCGGCTTCGATGGCCGATTTCGTCCGCAGCGACGCGTAGAACTCGGCGCCGCTGGCATGGCTGACTCGCTTGCGCAGGCCGGCTGTGTCGACGAAACGCCATGTCTTACCGCCTAATTCGACGAGCGAGTCGACGGGGTCGACGGTGGTGCCTGCAACGTCGTGCACAACGGATCGCTCGTCGCCGGACAGCTTGTTGATCAGCGACGACTTGCCGACGTTGGGCTTACCCACCAAGGCAACTCGTCTCGGACCGCCGCCGGGAATACCTTCGCGGGGAGTTTCCGGGAGCGCTTCGAGAACGCGGTCGAGCAGATCACCGGTGCCGCGGCCGTGCGTCGCCGACACCGCATTCGGCTCGCCGAGGCCGAGCGACCACAGTGATGCAACCTCGGACTCCGTGCGTCCGTCGTCGACCTTGTTGGCCACCAACAGCACCGGGGTTTTCGAGCGGCGCAGCACCCGCGCAACCGCTTCGTCGGTCGTCGTCGACCCGACGCGTGCGTCGACGACGAGCAGAATCGCGTCGGCGGTGTTCATCGCCAACTCGGCCTGGCGCGCAACGGACTGCTGCAGTCCCTTGGCGTCGGGCTCCCACCCGCCGGTGTCCTGCACCAGGAACCGACGTCCGGCCCAGTTGGCCTCGTAGGACACTCGGTCACGCGTGACGCCGGGAATGTCCTCGACAACTGCTTCGCGTCGGCCGATGATGCGGTTGACGAGAGTCGACTTTCCCACGTTGGGCCGTCCGACGACTGCGAGAGTCGGGACTGCGACCGCTGCCTCTGCATCGTCACCGTCGACGTAATCGAGAAGGTCCCACTCCCCCTCTTCGCTCCACGTGCCGTCGCCTGCGACCTCGCCTGCGTAGAATTCCTCGGTCACTGCTTCACTCCAGTTCTGTCGTGCACAACCTGGAGCAACGCGTCGATGACGCCGTCCATGCCCAGATCGCTGGTATCCACGATCACGGAATCCTCGGCAGGCCGCAACGGAGATACGGCGCGAGTGGAATCCGCATGATCGCGGCGTTGGACGTCGGCGAGAACTGCCTCGTAATCGTCGACCCGTCCCTGAGAGATGTTCTGTTTGTTGCGTCGGTCCGCCCGTGCTTCCGGCGACGCCGTCAGGAAGACCTTGACGTCGGCGTCGGTCAACACGACGGTCCCGATGTCGCGACCCTCCACGACGATCCGCGGAAACGACGCCGAGATGTCGCGCTGCTTCTGCACCAGGAGCTCCCGCACCCGAGGAACGGCCGACACAGCAGAGACCGCCTTGGTGACGGCCTCGCCTCGAATCTCTTCCGAGACGTCCTCACCTGCAAGAGTGACTGCTTCCGCCGCGGGATCGGTGCCGATGTCCAGAGGAAGCGTCGCGACGACGTCGGCCACCTTCTCCGAATCCGTCGGATCGATCCCGGCGCGCAGCACCCACACCGTCGCCACGCGGTACATCGCACCGGTGTCGAGGTACCGAGCGTCGAGTGCCGTGGCGAGCTTGCGCGAGACCGTCGACTTACCGGTTCCCGACGGCCCGTCCATGGCAATGACCAGGCCGTCGATGCCGAGATCGTCCATCACAGACCGACCGACTCGTAGAGCTTGCCGACCTCGCCGCGTCCCAGCACACGCAACGTGCCGGGACGCTGGTCGCCGAGAGCAACGTTGCCGACGTCGGTGCGCACGAGGCGACCGACCGGGAATCCGACCGAGTCGAACAGGCGCCTGACGATGTGCTTGCGGCCCTCGTGCAGCGTGACGCGCACGAGTGAAAGGCCGTTGGAGATGTCGAGGAGCGCGAACCCGTCGACCTTCACCGGACCGTCGTCGAGGGTGACACCGGCCTTGAGCTTCTTGCCCAGATCACGCGGGATCGCGCCGAACAACGTGGCCAGGTAGGTCTTCGACACCTCGTACGACGGATGCATCAGGCGGTGAGCAAGATCACCGTCGTTGGTGAAGAGTAGAAGCCCCTCGGTGTCGGCATCGAGACGTCCGACGTGGAACAGTCGCTGCCCTGCCTGCACGCGCTCGGAGACGATGTCGCCGACGCACGGGCGTCCCAGATCGTCGGACATGGTGCACTGCCATCCACGCGGCTTGTTCATCGCGAGGTGAACGAGTTCTTCCTTCACGACGATGCGTGTGCCGTCGACGCGGACGATCGCGACGTCCGGATCGATCCGGATTCCCTGCTCGGTGACGATGCGGCCGTCGACCTCGACGCGACCGTCGGCGATCAGTTCCTCGGCAGCCCGGCGCGATGCGACACCGGCCTGAGCGAGCACCTTCTGCAGACGCACACCCTCACCGCGCGGGACGTGACGCCGCTTGGCGTCGGGCTCGATGTACTGGTGCTTCGCGGGCTTCGCGTTGGAAATGGTGGTCGACGGAGCCTGCTTCTTCTGCGGCTTCGGTGGCTTGGGCCGAGAGGGCTTCTTGCGCGGCACTGCGTCGTTGCTGCGATCGTTGATGCCACTGTCGACCGGCTTGTTCTCGAAGGGTTTGCGCTGGTCGACGCCTTTGCGCGGGACGGCCTTGCGGGGTCCTCCGGCGCGGGGTGCATCGTCCCTGCGTCGGTTCTCGCGCGGATCCTCCGACCGTCCGGTCGTCGGCTTCCTACGCGGAGCCTGTCGTTTGTTCCTGTCCGGTGTGCCATCACGGCGAGCGGGCTTGTTCACTTCTTTACCTATCAGTCGTCCGAGTCGAGCTCGGCTACCGGATCGGGTTTCGATCCGCGGTTCTTGGTGGAGCGGGTGACTCTCGGGTCGGTATCCATGCTGTCACTGATCTCGTCGATCAGGTCCACTCCCGGCAACAACGGTGCCAGCGGTGGCAGATCCGTGAGCGAAGCCAGACCGAGCCGTTCGAGGAACAACTCGGTTGTGGAGTACATGGTTGCGTTCGATTCCGGATCCACTCCAGCTTCCGAAATCAGTCCGCGAGCGAGCAACGTGCGCATCACTCCGTCGACGTTGACCCCTCGCACGGCGCTGACTCGCGCGCGGGTCAACGGTTGACGATATGCGATAACGGCGAGAGTCTCCAATGCCGCGCGTGTGAGCTTGGACCGAGCGCCGTCGAGAAGCAGCCTCTCCACGTACGGCGCGTACACCGTGCGCGTGTAGAAACGCCAGCCGTCACCGGCGTATCGGAGATCGATTCCGCTGCGTCGTTCGGTCAGATCCGCGGACATCCTCTGGAGAATCGGCTTCACGCGTCCGACATCGCTCCCGACGGCCGACGCCAACTGCTCGTTCGATGCCGGCGAATCCACCACCAGCAGGACGGCCTCCAGAGCCGAGACGAGCGTGGCGTCGTCCAGCTCGTCCGTCTCCTCCGCAGACTCCACGTCGAGCGGCTGTTGCTCATCCATAATCCACCGCCGAGACCAGAACCTGCCCCGACTTCTCCTTACCCGTCCACGTCACCAACAGCTCACCCAGCGGCTCGGGCTGCTCGAACGCCAGAACCTGCTCGCGAAACAACTCGAGCAGCGCAAGGAACCGCGCGACGATCTCCACGGTGTGTTCGCATCCCTCGGTCAGCTCCGAGAACGGCGTCCATGCGCCCTCGCCTTTGCTCTCCAGCCGTTCCATGACCCACTTCGCCTGCTCGGGAACCGACACCGAGTGCTGGTGAATGTGATCGAGACCGACCTTCGGGATCGGCTTCGGACGAAAGGCAGCCGCGGCGATGTCCGCGAAGCGAGCTGCATCGACGCCCAACAGCACCTCGGGGATCAGGTCGGTGTAATGGTCCTCCACAGAGACCGATCGCGGATACCGACGCAGGGCTGCTGCCTCGAGCTCGCCGAAGAGCTGAGCAACCTGCTTGTACGCCCGATACTGCAACAACCGCGCGAACAGAAGATCGCGCACTTCGAGAAGGGCAAGATCCTCGGCGTCCTCGACATCACCCGACGGCAGCAGCCTCGCCGCTTTCAGATCCAGCAGAGTCGCCGCGACGACCAGAAACTCCGTCGTCTGATCGAGGCCCATCTCCTTGCCCAGGCTCTTGGTGAAGGAGATGAAATCGTCGGTGACAGTGTGCAGCGCGACTTCGGTGACGTCGAGGCGATGCTGACTGATCAGTGTGAGGAGGAGATCGAACGGCCCCTCGAAGTTGAGCAGCCGAACACGAAAACGCGACGGGTCCTCGTTCTCGGGTACTTCGATCGGCGGGGTCTCGGTGGCGGTGTCGGTCATCGGTTACGGACCGGAACGGTAGATGACCTCACGGGCCAACGACCGATAGGCTTGTGCACCAGATGATTTGGGCGCCCAGGTGGTGATCGGCTCGCCGGCGACGGACGTCTCGGGGAACCGGACCGTCCGAGTGATCACCGTGTCGTAGACGACGTCGCCGAACACCTCGACGACACGAGTCATGACCTCACGCGAATGCAGCGTCCTCGCGTCGAACATCGTCACCACGATGCCGGCCAGCTTCAGCCGAGGATTCAGCCTGTCGCGCACCTTCTCGACGGTGTCGTTGAGCAGCGCGAGACCGCGCAGACTGAAGTACTCGCACTCCATCGGAATGAGCACCTCGTCGGCGCAGGTGAGTGCGTTGACGGTGAGCAGACCCAGCGACGGCTGGCAGTCGATGAGCACGTAGTCGTACCGATCGAGCACCGGATGTAGAACCCGACCGAGCGTCTGCTCGCGGCCCACCTCGGTCACCAACTGGATCTCGGCTGCCGACAGGTCGATGTTGCTCGGCAGAAGATCGAGATTCTCCACCCGCGTGCGCATCAGGACGTCGTCGGCGGAAATCTTCGGTTCGACGAGCAGGTTGTAGACCGTCAGATCCAGCTCGTGGTGCGCGACGCCGAGGCCGGCCGACAACGCACCCTGAGGGTCGAGGTCGACGAGCAGGACACGCCTGCCGTAGGCGGCAAGCGACGCACCGAGGTTGATCGTCGACGTCGTCTTGCCGACGCCTCCCTTCTGGTTGCACATCGCGATGATCTTCGCGGGACCGTGCTTCGCCAAGGGCTGGGGATCGGGAACCTCCCTGGTCTTGCGACCGGTCGGGCCTAATTCGGTTGCCGCAGGAATGGTTTCTCTCGTCTCACGGCTGGTGTCGGGCTGACGCGTATGGAATAACGCGCCTTCGTTGTGCGGATGCTGGGGCGTGAGGCCGTCGGGAGTGGCCTCGTAGCTTCGATAGGACGAGTCACTCGCCGGAGCCGAGTGCGTGGCCGGGCCCTGCGGTGCCGGTGGAGCGGGAGGCGTAGGGGTCGACTCTTCCCAGGTCTTCTCCGAACCAGACTCCGCCGCTGGCGGCCACGGTGTCGACACGTCTCCAGCGCTCCCCTGTCCGTTCGTACTGTGCGATTCTTCCTTCGCGACTGCTGTCCAACGCTACCGCGTGCTCGGTCGACACCTTCGCCGGACACGCGCAAAGCATGTCACCGGGCGCGCGGATGCGCCTCGGCCCACACTTCACGAAGCGTGTTGACGGTGACAAGGGTGTAGATCTGCGTCGTCGTCACCGATGCGTGCCCGAGAAGCTCCTGAACGACGCGCACATCCGCACCACCGTCGAGCAGGTGCGTAGCGAACGAATGCCGCAATGTGTGCGGGGAGACCGCGGTGGCGATACCGGCCCGTTCCGCCGCCGTGTGCAGCACCTGCCACGCACTCTGCCGTGACAACCGCCCGCTCCGAGCATTGAGAAACAGCGCAGGTGTCGCCTTCTTCGCCAGCGCCGGTCGACCCCGCACGAGATACGCGTCGACGGCGTCTACCGCCGGACGGCCGATCGGTACGACGCGCTGCTTGTCGCCCTTGCCGCGCAGCAGTACCGCACGGTTGTCGGTGTCGATGTCGTCTACGTCGAGGCCTACGGCTTCCGAGATACGAGCGCCCGTCGAATAGAGCAACTCGAGTAGCGCCTTGTCCCGCAGCCCTCTCGGAGCGTCGGCGCCATCCGTCGTCGCAGCGTCGAGAATCGCGATGACCTGATCCAGCGGCAGAGACTTGGGTAACCGACGACTGGGCGTCGGCGGCTTGACCGCCCTCGCCACGTCGACGCGGGTGAAGCCTTCGAGTGCCGCGAACTTGTGCAGCCCGCGGACCGCGATGAGGGTGCGCGCGGCGGAACTCGCAGCGAGAGGTGGAAACTCGTCTCCCCCACGTCGGAGCTCGATGACGAACGCGGTGACGTCCTGTTCGCCGACGGCTCCGAGATCGTCGATGTGATGCCCGGACAGGAAGGCCTCGTACCGCCGAAGATCCCGGCGGTACGAAGAAAGAGTGTTCTTCGCAGCACCGCGCTCGACCTCGAGGTAATCGAGATACGCGGATATCTGCTTCGCCAGCACCCCTGACCTATCCGTGAGAACGCTTCCGCAGCTCGAAGGTCGTCGGAAGATCCGGCCACGGGGCGTCGGCGGGCCGCAGCGGCGTCGACCCAGCCCTGGACGCTGCCAAGGCGAGGATCCCCGACACCGCGGAGGCGTTGATGAACTCGCCGGACAGGGCGCGTTGGACGGCTTCGGTCAAAGGGACGAATTGCAGCACCAAGTCCGCTTCTTCGTCCCGTGCTTCCGGGCGGTCCACCTCGGACAGATCCTCCGCGAGAAAGATCCGCACACACTCGTCGGTGAAGCCTGGCGACGCCGTCACGTCGACGAGCACCGACCACGTGTCCGCGGCAAGACCGGTCTCCTCGGCCAGTTCGCGCTTGGCGGCGTCGACAGGTGGCTCGTCGAGCTCGTCGAGCAGACCGGCAGGCAGCTCCCACAGGCGCCGACCGATCGGGTGACGGTACTGCTCGATCATCGCCACGCGGTCCGACGAGTCGAGTGCCACGATCGCCACAGCGCCGTGATGTTCGACGACCTCACGCTCGGCCACACGTCCGCCCGGCATCTCGACCTGGTCGAGCCGAAGCGCCAGAATTGCACCCTCGTACACGGTTTTGGTTGCGACGGTGGTGAACTCGTGGCGGTCCTGCGGACCCGAGCCGGATTCCGAAGTGGTCATCCGACGCTTTCGGTAGTGGCACCGGACACCGGGAACTCGGAATCCTTGGTGGCCTCTTCACCGTGCACATCGACCGGAAGGCGCTCGGCGGCCTTGTACTTCAACGCCGCATTGATCAGTGCCGCGAAGAGCGGATGCGGACGCGTCGGGCGGCTCTTCAGCTCGGGGTGAGCCTGCGTACCGACGAAGAACGGATGCACCGACGCGGGCAGCTCGACGAACTCCACGAGGTGGCCGTCGGGTGAAGTCCCGCTGAAGACCAAGCCGCTCTTGGAGATTCGGTCACGGTAGGTGTTGTTGACCTCGTACCGATGACGGTGACGCTCGGACACCTCCGTCGAACCGTACGCACCGGCCACGACAGATCCCTTGTTCAACTTCGCCGGGTAGGCACCCAGACGCATCGTTCCACCGAGATCGGCCTCACCGGCGACAGCATCCTCCTGGTCCGCCATCGTCGAGATGACGGCATACTTCGTGTCCGGCTCGAACTCGGCCGAATTGGCGTCGGTCAAGCCCACCGAGCGCGCCGCCTCGATGACCATGCACTGCAACCCGAGGCACAACCCCAGCAGCGGAACCTTCCGTGTCCGCGCGAACTCGATAGCTCCGAGCTTGCCCTCGATACCGCGAATACCGAACCCTCCGGGAATCAGCACCGCATCGACATCGCCCAAGGCAGCATGCGCACCGGCAGGCGTCGCGCATTCGTCGGACGGCACCCACTTGATCTCGACCTTCGACCGGTGCGCGAAACCTCCGGCACGAAGCGCCTCGGTGACCGACAGGTAAGCGTCGGGTAGATCGACGTACTTGCCGACGAGGCCGACACGCACCGTCTCGCGGGGCTCGTGAACCCGCTCGAGGAGACCGCCCCACACCGTCCAGTCGACGTCACGGAACGGAAGTCCGAGCTTGCGGACGACGTACGCGTCCAGGCCTTCCTTGTGCAGGACCTTCGGGATGTCGTAGATCGACGGCGCGTCGGGGGTGGAGATGCAGCCGTCGACGTCGACGTCGCACATGAGCGCGATCTTGTTCTTGAGGCCCGGAGTGACCTCCCGATCGCAGCGCAGAATCAACGCGTCCGGCTGAATACCGATGCTGCGCAGCGCCGCGACGGAGTGTTGCGTCGGCTTGGTCTTCAGCTCGCCCGACGGGGCGAGGAACGGAACCAGCGACACATGCAGAAAGAAGACGTTCTCGCGTCCGACGTCGTGACGGACCTGGCGAGCGGCCTCGAGGAACGGCTGCGACTCGATATCGCCGACAGTGCCGCCGATCTCGGTGATGACGACGTCGGGCTGATGCCCCTGCAGATCCGGCCCGTTCATCGCAAGGATGCGACTCTTGATCTCGTCGGTGATGTGCGGGATGACCTGAACGGTGTCTCCCAGGTACTCACCGCGGCGTTCCTTGGCGATCACGGCAGAGTAGACCTGACCGGTGGTGACGTTCGCGAACCCCGAGAGATCGCGATCGAGGAACCGCTCGTAGTGGCCGACGTCCAGGTCCGTCTCCGCGCCGTCCTCGGTCACGAAGACCTCGCCGTGCTGGAACGGATTCATGGTGCCCGGATCCACGTTGAGATAGGGATCGAGCTTCTGCATGGTGACGCGAAGGCCACGTGCGGTCAGTAGCTGCCCGAGGCTCGACGCCGTGAGGCCCTTGCCGAGCGAAGACGCAACGCCTCCGCTGACGAAGATGTGCTTGGTGTCAGATCGCGACTGAAGGCGTGACAATGATGCTCCCGTGACCAATCTGCAGGGCTTGCTCCTGCCAGAGAGCTGACAAGAGAGGTACAACGTCCATAATGGGCCTGCTACCCACGGGTCTTCACGGTAACACCACTACGGCAGTTCACGCGAACGACTCGCCACTTCTGTGCTGCGAGTTACCGCGCGGGGGCCCCCACCGTCACTGCCGTCGAGTTGGCCCCGGTGCCGTACCGCCCCGCAGCACCGTCCAATTGCTCCTGCAGCGCGAGGGTTGTCGTGATCCGTCCCGCCTCACGGTCGACGTTGTCGACCGTGCTCACGCCCGTGGACAACGCCGGATCTGCCCGCACGACGGCGACCGGCCCGTTCCCGTTCGCGGCTCCGGTGCGACCGGCAAGAACCGTGCCCGCTCCCCGGGCGTCGAGTCCGCCGGCGAACCTCGCGACGATCGCACCTCGATTGCCGTCACCGTCCTCGGAACTACCACCGGTGACGACCACTGCGAGCTGAGCGGGTGCAACAGCACCGTTGTCGTACGCGATGAACCCGCCGCTGCGCAGCGTCTCGAGAGCCAACGCGAGCTCTTCCGGCGTCGACTGAGGCTCTGCGGTCTGTGCGTTCAGCAACAACACCGAACCGAGCAGATCACCGGCCATGCTGCCCTGATCCACTGCACCCGTGCGCAATTGAATTCCGGCAGGCACCACGTTGGTGAGCCGCGTCCGCAGATCGTCGCCGCTCGCAGCGGAGACGAACGAATCGGTGAGCGACACTCGGCCCGTCACCGCAGCGCCCGACGCCTCGATGGACCGCGTCACGCCGTCGACGTCGCCTGGGTCCGCGTCGGGAGTGGTGATGACGACGACACTCCTGTCCAGCAACGCGTCGCGTACGACGCGGCCTGACACCGCGGCGTCGAAACCGTCCGCGGAGTTCAGCTGCTCACCGAGTTGATTGTTGGTGTCCTGCAGCGCACCGACTTCGTTCTCGAGATCGGTCTTGTCGTCGCGAAGGCCCGAGACGAGGCCACTCGACAGCAACCCGGAACCGAGAACCACTCCGATCGCGAGAGCAACGAAGATCGCCGCGATCGAAATGGCATGTTGACGCATCGAAATCACGCGAGCAGCCCCTGAACCCACGTCGCGAACTGATTCCAGAGGTTCACAGCCCAATCGAGCACGTCGCCGCCCATGTTGGACACCACCAGAGCGACGATCACCGCAACCAGAGCCGCAAGAATCAGCAGAGCGATGGCCCCGCCGGAGACGCGACTGCGATACAGAGTCGCAACGGCTTTGGCGTCCACCAACTTCGCGCCCACCTTCAGTCGGGTCATGAACGCCGCGGGATTGGTATTGCGGCGACCGCGGTCGAAGAACTCGTCCAGACTTGCCGGACTACCGACGGTGACGATCAACGACGCCCCGTGGTGGTCGGCCAGCAGCAGTGCCAGATCGGCGGGCGCGCCCGTCGCCGGGAACGTCATCGCGCCGATGCCCAGATCCTGGATGCGCTCGAGACCGTTGGCGTGACCGTCGGAGTCGGCAGGAAGAACGACCTCCGCGCCGGACTTGAGGGTCTGCGCCGTGATCTCCTCGGGGTCTCCGACGATCAGATCGGGTCGGTATCCCGCCTTCATCGCCGTGTCCGCGCCGGCGCCGACACCGATGATGATCGGCTGGTACTCCTTGATGAACGGCTTGAGATTCTTCAGATCCTCGGCGTGACCGGGACCGTCGGCCACCACCACGACATGGCGATCCTGCAACACGATGTCGATGTCCGGCACGCCGACACCGTCGATCAGCAACGGACTCTCGGTGCGAATGAACTCGATCGTATTGCCCGAGAACGCCTCCAGATGGTCGACCAGACCGGTCTTGGCCTCGATCATCCGATCGGAGATCTCGGCTTCGCTCTGCTCCTCACCTTTGGCGAGGCGACGGTCGCCCGTGTAGACGCCGCCGTCGTTCAAGCGGATCTTCGACCCGTCCTTGATCTTCTTGAACACCTCGGCGCCGGCCGAGTCGATCAGGGTGATGCCGTTCGCGACGATCACCTCGGGTCCGAGATTGGGATACCTTCCCGAGATCGACGGGGAGGCGTTGACGACCGCCAGCACACCCGCCGAAACGAGCGCATCCGCCGTCAGCCTGTCCAGATCGAGCTCGTCGAGCACGACGATGTCCCCTGGACCGACGCGTTTCAGCAGCTTGGCAGTGTTGCGATCGACCCGGGCGATACCACTGATTCCGGGCAGCGAATCCTGATTGCGTGACAGCAGAGCCGGCATCTTCATGGCACCCATGATGACGCCGACGACACGCCCGACGGTGGAGGCGCGCCGAACCAATTACCACACTGGTCACATCTGTACCAGCAGGAGTGGAGCCTGCAGGGATGACCGGATCGAAGCTGCGGCGGTTATTTTTGTCGGTCTGCGCGGGCGGTGGCGAGTAGTTCTTCTGCGTGGGCCCGACCGGTTTCGGTGTCGTCCAGACCTGCCAACATTCGGGCCAACTCGACGACTCTTTCCGACGAGGACAGTGTTTTCACGCCGCTGTTGGCAGCGCCCTTCCTCGTGTCCGCTTTGTCGACCACCAGATGTGTGTCGGCGAATGCAGCTACCTGAGGCAGGTGAGTGACGACGATGACCTGGTGCGTCCTCGCCAGGCGAGCCAGCCGTCGTCCGACCTCGACCGCTGCGCGACCACCGACACCGGCATCGACCTCGTCGAAGACCATGGTGGCGCCCTTGTCGGACCCTGCCAACACGACCTCGAGCGCCAACATCACGCGGGACAGTTCGCCGCCTGAGGCGCTCTTGCTGATGGGTAGCGCCTGAGCCCCGTCGTGCGCCGACAGTTTGAACTCGACCTCGTCGACACCGCTGGCACCGGCATGAAGCTCTGCACCGTCGACCGACAGCGGCGCGGAGTCCTGGGGTCCGGCGGGGATCGTGCGCAGATCCAGCTGCAATTTGGCTTTGCCCATCGCCAGACCCGCCAGCTCCGTGCTGACGGCTTTGGCCAGCTTCGCGGCTGCCTTGGCTCGCGCAGCCGTCAGTTTGCTCGCTGCCGCGGACACCTCGACCGCAGCGGATTCGACCTTCGCGGACAATTCGGCGAGAGCGTCGGCCGACACATCGATCTTCGACAGACGATCACGCGCATCGTCGGCCCACGCGATGACACCGTCGACATCCGCTGCGTACTTCCGCGTCAACGACTTCAGCTCGGACTGACGGTTGAGCATCGTCTCGAGCGCGGACGGATCGGACGGTAGGTCGGAGAGGTAGCTCGTGATGTCCGCGCCGATATCGGTGACCAACGCCAACGCGTCGTTCAGCCGGGGCAGCAGATCGGTCAACGTGGTGTCGTCGGTCTGTTCAAGCCTTGTTCTGGCCTCGCCCAGAAGATGAAGAGCCGAAATGCCGTCGCCGACGTCGTCCGCAGCCCCCACCAGCGCTGCGCCGGCACCTTCGGCGGCTTCGCGCAGCGAATCCAGGTCGCCGAGCCGTCGCACGTCGGAGGCGATGGTGACGTCCTCGCCCATCTCGGGCGCGATGGCATCGATCTCCTGTAGGCCGAACTGCAACCGGTCGGCTTCCTGTGCCAGCTCGCGGCTGCGCTCGGTGCGGTCGATGAGTTCGGTTCTGGCAGCGAGCCACTCGGTGCGTGCGGTGCGATACTTCTTCAGCGGCGTGGCGACCGAGTCACCTGCGAACCGGTCGAGCGCATCGAGCTGACGGTCCGCGCGGAGCAGCCGCAACTGATCGTTCTGGCCATGGACGGTCAGCAACGAATCGGTGAAGCCGGACAGAATTGCTGCCGGGACACTTCTGCCCCCGAGGTGGGCGCGCGATCGTCCGTCTGCGTTGACGGTCCGCAACGCGATGATGGAGTCGTCCTCGTCGCGCTGAGCCCCGGCCGATTCGAGTACACGCTCGACCTCGTCGACAACTTGCGCCGACGCGGTTTCGGTGCTGAACCTGCCCTCGACGACTGCACGATCGGCGCCGAGGCGCACCCTGCCTGCGTCGGCGCGGGCACCCGACAGCAGGTGCAGGCTCGTGACGACCATCGTCTTGCCCGCACCCGTTTCACCGGTCAGGACTGTGAGTCCTTCGTGGAACTGTGCGCTTGCAGTTGAAATGACTCCGAGGCTGTCGATTCGAATCTCTTCGAGCATGCTTACCTCGCTCTCCCCCGCCATCCTGATGTAGGTAGCGCGAACTTGGTGACCATTCGATCGGCGAACGGCGCCGAATCCAGGCGAACCCACCGAATCGGCGTGCCCCCACGGATGACTTCGACGCGGCCGCCGGCAGGCAACTTCATGGTTCTACGTCCATCACAGAACACCAACGCGTCGTGCCCGGCGGCATCCGTTTCCACGGCGATGAACGACTCCGGACTGGTCACCAAAGGACGCGCGAACAACGCGTGCGCATTGCTGGGGATGACCAGAATCGCCTCCAACTCGGGCCACACCACCGGACCGCCGGCAGAGAAGGCATACGCCGTCGACCCTGTGGGCGTCGCAATCAACACCCCGTCGCAGCCGAACGCCGAGACGGGACGATCGTCGACCTCCAACACGACCTCGAGTACGCCGAGGCGTGAACCGTTCTCGATGCTGGCCTCGTTCAAGGCCCAGCCTCGCTCGACAACCCGGTCGCCGACGCGCACCGCGATGTCCAGCGTCATTCGCTGCTCGACGCGGTACTCCCGACTCACCACTCGGGTGAGTACCTCTTCGAGATTCTCTGCCTCCGCTTCGGCAAGGAACCCGATACGTCCGAGATTGATCCCCAACACCGGAATGTCCGCGCTGCGTGCAAGTTCCGCTGCCCGCAGAAACGTACCGTCCCCGCCCAGCACCAGCACCAGCTCACAACCCGCAGCGACGTCGGGACCGAACTCGACGACCGACAGTTCCAGATCTGCACCAAGTGTCACGTCGGTACCGGAAGGGCCGACGGCTTCGATACGCGACGAGTCCACCTCGTCCAACAACACGCGCAGGCGAATGCCCGCTTCGCCCAGCACCTTCGCGACCCGTCTGGCGGTGTCGGCTATCTCGCGACGACCCGGATGAGCGACCAGCAAGACCTCGCGCACCGGAGTAGTCGCCGGAACGAAAGTCATTGTGGGCCCTCCTCGACCGCGCGTTCTACCAAGGCCTGCACATCGGCATCCGCAGCAGCTTCCTGCGCGGACGAGTGCGATCGTAGCCACAAAAAATACTCGACGTTGCCCGAGGGACCGGGAAGCGGACTCGCCGTCACGTCCCGAAGCGACAAGTTCAGCTCGGCAGCGGCTCGTGCCACGTCGACGACCGTCTCGATGCGCAGCTGCGGATCACGAACCACACCGCCTGAACCGACACGGTCCTTGCCGACCTCGAACTGCGGCTTCACCATCAAGGCCAAGTCCGCATCGGGCGCCGTGCACGCCACGAATGCAGGCAACACCAGTTTGAGCGAGATGAACGACAGGTCCGCGACCACGACCTCGACACGACCTCCGATCGTGTCCGCATCGATGGAACGCACGTTGGTTCGATCGACGACATGAACCCGCTCGTCGGACTGCAAGCGCCAGACGAGTTGGCCGTACCCGACGTCGACAGCGACGACTTCCTTCGCGTCCTTGCTCAGCAGAACATCGGTGAACCCGCCCGTCGACGCCCCTGCATCGAGGCACCGTTTGCCCGCGACCGAGAAGCCATCTCGCTCGAACACCTCGAGTGCTCCCAGAAGCTTGTGTGCACCTCTCGACGCCCACTGAGTTTCGTTTTCGGCCTCCGACACCAGCAACGGCGTACCGGCCTCCACGGCCGTCGCAGGCTTGGTTGCTACCGTTCCCGAGATCTTCACCCGCCCGGCAGCGATCAGCTCCACAGCGTGTTCCCTCGAGCGCGCCAAGCCACGACGAACGAGCTCGGCGTCGACGCGTGCGCGTCGTGCCATGTCAGCTCTTGTCCACGGAGGAGAGCGCATGAACGAGGACGTCGTGCGCCCGTCCGAGAATCTGCGCCTGAACGTTCAGATCCATCGGTGCGTCGCCCTCACCCGGCAGCCGGTCCAGCAAAGCGTCGACCTCCGACACGACGGCGCTCGGGTCGACATCGGGGGTCGCTGAATCCTGCGGGCGGTGCTGCCCTGGAAGTGGAATCGACGTGCTCATCGACGCTAACGCTATCGGATAGGTCCGACGTGTGCCCGAGCGCCCGACGCCG
Organism: Rhodococcus sp. 06-156-4; assembly: GCF_002259345.1. Classification (NCBI taxonomy): domain Bacteria; kingdom Bacillati; phylum Actinomycetota; class Actinomycetes; order Mycobacteriales; family Nocardiaceae; genus Rhodococcus; species Rhodococcus sp. 06-156-4. Next base: position 318,085 of record NZ_NPGB01000015.1, read on the forward strand.
CGCCGGTTACGTAAGCAGTCGAGCGAGCACCTCGGTGCCGACCCCGTCGACCGTCACGGTGTTCCACTCTCGATCGGAACGATACGCAGCGTCGGCTGCTGTCAGGAGTCCGTCCACGGTATCCGGTGCGTCGGTTCCCCTGTAGGTCACCACCAGCGCAGCGTCCCGGACCTCAGCGGACCAACCTTGCTTCGCCCCGACCCGAGACTTGTCGGAGGGCAGATTCAGCACGTCGAGGTCGAAACCGATGTGCGTCGGACGCTCCGACGGCACCGCACGCACCGCATCCAACGCACTGCTGACGCCGGTGAGCACGAGCAGCGACGGAATGCCGATGGTGCAGGCACCGGCGATGTCCGTGTCCAACCTGTCGCCGACGACCAGCGGGCTCGCAGCCTCACTCAATCGAATGGCGTCCTGCATGATGGGCGCCGCCGGCTTTCCTGCCACCAGCGGCTCGCTGCCGGTCGCCGTTCGAACGGCAGCGACCATCGATCCGTTGCCGGGCGCAAGACCTCTTTCGGTCGGCAGGGTCGCGTCGGTGTTGGTGGCTACCCACACAGCTCCTCCGCGGATGGCGAACGCGGCTTCGGCGAGAACTCCCCAATCCGTCGCCGGATTGTGCCCCTGAACGACGGCAGCAGGCTCGCCCTCGGCTCGACGAACCGGACTCAGACCCACCAGTGAAATCTCCGCCGACAATGCATCCGTGCCGACCACCACGACCGTCGAGCCGGCAGGGACACGCTCAGCGAGCATCCGAGCAGCGACCTGGGCACTGGTCACCACGAACTCCTCCGACGTATCGAACCCGAGCTCGACGAGATGCTGCGCAACATCCGACGGCGACCGACTCGCATTGTTGGTGACGAAATACTGCTTCTCGATACGCCCGGAGTCCTCCGAACGACCGCGCAGGTACTCCACCGCTCCCGGAATCGGATCCTTGCCCTGGTAGACGGTGCCGTCCAGATCGAGCAACAGAACGTCGTGTTGAGACCTCAGAACCGAATCAGTGGTCACTGCCCGGACAGCTCCTCGACGCGCTCCTCGGCGTCCGTCTCTCCGTCGACGTCGGCTGCGGCCGCGTTGAGGAACCACTTGACGCCCTCTTCGACGCGGCCTGCCGCCACCAGAGCGTCGGCGTACACGTAGAACAGCCGCGCAGCCGCGGTGCCCGAACGCGATGCATCGAGATCAGGAGTCTGCAGCGTCACCACTGCCTGATCGAACTGGCTCAGATCCATACGCGCACCGGCAACGACGATACGCAGCTCCGACGCCGCCTCACCGGTCAGCTCCCGCGCCTCGTCGCTTCGACCGAGTTCGATAGCTCGCTCCGGACGACCCAAGCCGCGCTCGCAATCCGCCATCACCGCCAGATGGCCCGGTCCACCGGCCATACGACGAGCTGCACGGAGCTCGGACAGAGCCTCCGCCCACTCACCGGCGTGGTAGGCAGTCACACCAGCAGTCTCGCGGACGACGGCTATACGTCCCGCTCGCTGCCGCGCAGCACGTGCGTGCTGCAGCGCGAGTTGCGGATCGTCGTCGAGCAAACGGCTCGCCATCACGAGATGCCGTGCAACAGCAGTGGCATTGTTCTTGTCGAGACTCAACAGATCACGACGGATCGCAGGCTCGAGTTGACCGGCCTCGACCTCGTCGGGCAGATCCGGCTCCTCGGGACGCGGCGGACGCCTGTCCGCGGGTCCGCTTCCCCTGCGATCGCCCGAGAATCCGCCTTCACCGCCTCGACGACGAGGAGGCCCGTCGGACCTACCTCCACCGCCCTCGCCTCGACGAGGATTGCCCGAACGGCCTGCACCACCGCCGGCACGGCCCCGCGAATCGTTGGAGCGAGGGTTTCCGTCGCCACGGAAGGAGCGGCGGTCGTTGCTGTCTTCCGGCACAACGGGTCCTTTCTATAAAGAGATAAAGCTCTGCGTCGGTCGACCGACACCGTTCATCCAAACAGAGAATGGGTTGAAAACTGAAAATTGCAGAGCCCCGATGTGGGTTACGCAACTACACATGCTCACCGACCAGAACGTAGACGCATCCACTCGTCCTGGTTCGGACCTCTGGTTTCGTACTGAGTCTCCGGGTCCGGAAGGGTGGATTCACCCTCGTGTTGTGCGTGTGGGGGTGGTGTCAGCGCACATTCGGGGGGTGTTTTCCGGTGGGTGTGCTCGACCTGTGGCTCGTGGGGGTCCTGCATGGTGGGGTGTTTTTGGTTCGGGTATGCAGAACACCCCCGGGGACCGTGTGGTTCCCGGGGGTGTGCTGTGAAAGTGTGTTCGGCGGTGTCCTACTCTCCCACACC